>JAEWYT010000088.1 GCA_023458595.1 Pseudomonadota bacterium | reverse complement strand
CGGCCCCCGGCCGCGGCGGGGCGAGGGGGCGGCCGCTAGCCGCCCGCGCCGAAGGACGCCGGCGCCGGCTGGCGGATCCTGGCCGTGCCGCCCTGGATCTCCAGGATCGCGAGACCGCGCTGGTTGGTGCCGTTCGGGCGGAAGCGGAAGATGCCGTCGACGCCGGAGAAGCCGTCCGGATTGGTCAGGGTCTGATCGGTGAAGCCCGCCGCCCCGCCGATCCGCGCCAGCGCGGCGGCGAGCGTCACCGCGTCGTAGGAGAGCGTCGCGTTGCGCGGCGGCTCCACCCCGTAGCGGCCCTTGTACTTCCCGACGAACGCCTGCCAGCCGGCCGGGTCGGGTCCGGGGAACCAGCCGCCGTTGAGGCCGGCGAGCCGCCAGACCTGCTGGTCGTTCCACTGGCCGGAACCGAGCAGCTGCACCCGCCGCGGGTCGATCCTGGCGTTGGCGAGCTCGGCGGTCAGCGTCGGCAGGACCGAGATCCCTTCGGGGATCAGCACCGCGTCGGCCTGCGGATTCGTCCCGCCCGCGACGCCGGCGAGCTGTCCCACCGCGGCCTTGAGCGCGTCCGCGCCGCTGTCGTAGCGCACGATCGCCACGGCGCGTGCGCCGTTCGCCGAGGCCGATTGCTGCATGGCCGCGTCGACGACCGATCCGTAGGCGGTCTGCGGCAGCAGCGCGGCGAAGGACTTCTTCCCCTGCCGGGCGGCATAGGACACCATCCTGTCGACGTCCGTCTCGGGCAGGAAGCTCAGCAGGTAGACGCCCTGCGAGGCGACGTTGGCATCGGAGGAGAAGGCGAGCACGGGCACGCGCGCGGCCTTGGCGATCGGCGCCACCGCGCTCACCTCCGCGGCGAACAGCGGCCCGATGACGAGCTTCACCCCGCTGGCGACGACCGCCTGCGCGGCGGCGCGTGCGCCTTCCGCCGTTCCCTTGGTGTCGACCGGCACGAGCTGGATGTCGGCGGACGGGACCTCGGAGAGGGCGAGTTCCGCGGCGTTCTGCATCGCCTTGGCGGTGGTGCCGGCATTGCCGGTCGCCGACAGCGGCAGGAGCAGCGCCACCTTGATCGAGCCGGTGCCGATCGCCCCGCCCGGAGGCTGGCCGGTGTCGAAGCCCGGTCCGGGCGACATGCCCGGCCCGCAGGCGGTGAGCGCCCCCACACTGGCGGCGAGCGTCAGTCCCGCGAACGCCCGGCGCGTGATGGTGCCGCCGCTTGCGGCGGCCCGTTTGAGATACGCAAGCACTGTACTCGAAATCCCCTGCAAAGATACCCGCGCCGCCGTGCCGTGCCCGTGGGCGGACGCGGCGGTTGTCTCCGTCGCGGCCAATGGTAGTTGCGGCGGCCCGGGAATCAAAGCCTTGTTCTGTGGATGCCCCGAGGGGTTGCGTGCTGCTAGGCTCGGCGCGGTTTGCGCGCGGGTGCGGAAGGGAAGGCGGAGATGGAGGACCGGGAGCGGGATCCGACGGCGGGACGCCGGTTGCCGGACCTTGCCTCCGTGACGGCGGCGATCGCCAACGTGCCGTCCGATCCGCCGGGCCTCTACGTGGTTTCGACGCCGATCGGCAACCTTGCCGACATCACGCTCAGGGCCCTGCGCGTCCTCGCCCGCGCCGACGTCATCGCCTGCGAGGACACCCGCGTCACCCGCAAGCTCGCGGCCCGCTACGACCTGTCGCCGCCGCTGCTCTCCTATCACGAGCACAACGCCGAGGCGCGCCGTCCCGAGCTGATGGCCCGCCTCGCGAAGGACGAGATCGTCGCCCTCGTCACCGACGCCGGCACGCCGCTCCTTTCCGATCCGGGAGCGCGGCTGGTCGAGGCCGCCCGCGCCGGGGGCCACCCCGTCTACGCCGTGCCCGGCGCCTCGGCGCTGCTCGCCGGCCTCGTCGTCGCGGGACTGCCGGCCGACCGGTTCTGGTTCGAGGGCTTCCTGCCGGCCAAGCAGGCCGCCCGCCGGTCGCGCATCGCCGAGCTCTCCGGCCTGGACGGCACGCTGGTGCTCTACGAGGCCCCGCACCGGGTCGCCGCCGCCCTCGCCGATCTCGCCGAGGGTCTCGGCCCCCGTCCGGCGGCGCTCGCCCGCGAGCTCACCAAGCGCTACGAGACCGTCCTGCGCGGCACGCTCGCCGACCTTGCGGAACGGCTGGCCGGGGAAGGCCCGCCGAAGGGCGAGATCGTGCTGATCGTCGGCCCGCCCGAACCCGGAAGCGCCGAGGACATGCTGTCCGACGACGAGATCGACGCCCGTCTCTCCCGCCGTGCCGGAGAGATCGGCGTGAAGCGGGCCGCCGCCGAGCTTGCCGCCGAGACCGGCCTGAGGCGCGCCGATCTCTACCGCCGCGCGCTCGACCTGACCGCCGGGAAGGGCCGCGATGGCCAGGACGACGGCTGAGCGCCGGCGTTCCGAGGCGCTGGGACGGGCCGCGGAGACGGCCACCGTGCTGCTCTATCTCTGCCGCGGCTACCGCCCGCTGGCCCGCCGCCTGCGCACGCCGGTCGGCGAGCTCGACCTGCTCGTCGCCCGCGGGCATACCCTCGTCGCCGTCGAGGTGAAACTGCGCGAGTCCGCGGGCGATGCCGCTCTCGCGATCACCTTGCGAAACCGGCGGCGCGTTCTAGATGCCACGCGGTGGTGGCTTGCGCGCCACCCCGATCATGCCCGATACACGATCCGCTTTGACGTGGTGCTGTGGTCGCCATGGACGTGGCCGCGGCGGATCGCCGGCGCGTTCGAGGCGGAAGCTTGAGGAGCTGGCGATGACGTTGAACGTGGCGGTGCAGATGGATCCGATCGAGAAGATCGCGATCAGGGGCGACACCACCTTCGCGCTGATGCTGGAAGGCCAGGCGCGCGGCCACGTCCTGAGCTACTATACGCCCGACACGATGGCGATGCGCGACGGCGCGGTCTCCGCCCGCGTCGCCCCCGTGGAGGTCCGCGACGTCGAAGGCGACCATTTCTCCCTGGGAAACTGCGAGAAGCGCGCGCTCACCGACTTCGACGTGATCCTGATGCGCCAGGATCCGCCCTTCGACATGCACTACATCTCGGCGACGCATCTTCTCGAGCACGTCCATCCCGGGACGCTCGTCGTCAACGATCCGGTGCACGTGCGCAACGCGCCGGAGAAGCTGTTCGTCACCACCTTCCCCGACCTGATGCCGCCGACCCTGATCACCCGCGACAGGAGGGAGATCGAGGCCTTCCGCGCCGAGTTCGGCGACGTCGTCATGAAGCCGCTCTACGGCCACGGCGGCGGCGCGGTGTTCCGCGTCACCCGCGACGACCTCAACTTCGGCTCGCTCTACGACATGTTCTCCGTCACCTTCCGCGAGCCCTGGGTGGTGCAGCGCTTCCTCCCCGAGGTGAAGGACGGCGACAAGCGCATCCTCCTGGTCGACGGAGAATTCGCCGGCGCGGTCAACCGCGTGCCGGCCGAGAACGACCTGAGATCCAACATGGTGCGCGGCGGCGCGGCGCAGGCGACCGACCTCAGTGCCCGCGAGCGCGAGATCTGCGGGCGCATCGGCCCGTTCCTCAAGGAGCGCGGCTTCCTGCTCGTCGGCATCGACGTGATCGGCGGCAACCTCACCGAGATCAACGTCACCTCGCCGACGGGCGTGCGCGCGGTCAAGAAGCTCGGCGGCCCCGACGCCGCCGCCCTCGTGTGGGACCGGATAGAGGCGCTCCGCAGGGCGCGCTAGTCGCGTCGGGCAAGCCGCCGCCCGGGTGGAGGGCCCCGGTGGCTGGACGCTCGCCGCGCGCCGTGAGAATCTTCGACCGCACAATGATTCGCGGGGTCCCGGCCATGCAAGCGTCAGACACCGGCCTGCCGTCGCAGGCGGAGATCGCCACGCGGACACGCGAGGCGATCCGCAAGCACTCGACGATGTTCCTGATCCAGGGCATCGTCATGATCGTCCTCGGGATCGTTGCGGTTCTCCTGCCCCAGGTCGCGACGCTGGCGACGGCGATCTTCGTCGGCTGGCTGTTCGTCATCGGCGGCATCGTGCGCATCGTCGCCACCTTCCGGTCGCGGTCGGCGCCCGGCTTCTGGTGGTCGCTGCTGATCGGCGCGCTGGCCCTGATCCTCGGCCTGATCATCGTCGGCAATCCCTTCAAGGGCGCGCTGACGCTGACCGCCGCGCTGGCCATCCTGTTCCTCGTCGAGGGCGTGTTCCAGGTCATCGCCGGCATCGAATACCGCAAGGCGCTGGCCTCGAGCTGGGTCTGGCTGATCGTCTCCGGCATCGTCGACGTCGCCCTCGCGGTGCTGATCTTCGCCGGCTGGCCGGACACCGCCACCTGGGCGGTCGGGCTTCTCGTCGGCATCAACCTCCTGTTCTCCGGCATCGCGCTCACGATGACGGCGCTCGCCGCCGGGGACCTGCCGTCCGCCTGAGCGCGGCAGGGAGCGGGCGATGTTCGCCGAACTCACGGTCGGAACCGGCGTCAGCCTCTGCAACATCGCGATCCACGCCGCCGCCATGTCCGCGCTCGTCCGCGCGCTCGACACGCGGCTGGTCCACGCCTTCCACCGCAGCGCGATGGTGCGCCTCGTCGTCGTCATGGTGACGTCGGTGGCCGTGCTGATGGCCGCGCACATCCTCGAGGTCTGGGTCTGGAGCGGCCTCTACGGGTTTGTCGGAGTCACGCCGGACGGCGCCGAGGACTTCAGCTTCGCCTTCGTCAACTACACGACGCTCGGCTACGGCAACGTTCTGCCGGCGCCGCGCTGGGACCTGATCGGGCCGATGACCGCGATGAACGGCGTTCTCCTGTTCGGCTGGTCGACAGCCGTGCTGTTCCAGATCCTGTCGGTGAGCTACAAGGGTCTCGGACAGCGCCTGTGAGGCGGCGGGCCGATCCGGCGCACGAACGGGAAGGGAGATCGCCGCGATGATCGGGAAGAGCCGGGAAACGCAGGTTGCCGAGTTGAACGGCGCCCTCGAGCTGCTGTTCGACCTGCGCGAGGAATTCGCCCAATGGGCGGAGGAAGGCGAGGACGAATCCAAGCGCGAGGCGCTCGAGAACGTCCTCGGCCATATCGAGGTCGTCGAGGCGGAGTACAAGCGCCGGCGCGACGCGCTCTCTGCCTGATTTTCAGGCACCTCGATCCGCCCGGGCGGCCTCGTCCACGGAATGTTCTCATATTGTTCTTGATTGAATCCGATTTGCCCCCTAGACTTCCCGCAGCGTCAACCAGGACGCGAGGGATCTGGGTGGGGTAATGTGATGGTTGCGCGGGTGGCCACCGTCGCTTTCGTCGGAATCGAAGCGCGGCGCGTCGACGTCCAGGTGCAGATCGCGCCGGGCCTGCCGGCCTTCGCGATCGTCGGGCTGCCCGACAAGGCCGTCGCCGAAAGCCGCGAGCGGGTCCGCGCCGCGCTGACCGCCGTCGGGCTCGCGCTGCCGCCGAAGCGCATCACGGTCAACCTCGCCCCCGCCGACCTGCCCAAGGAAGGCAGCCATTTCGACCTGCCGATCGCGGTCGCCCTGATGGCGGCGATCGGCGCGGTGCCGCTCGACGCGCTCGCAGGCTGGTGCGTGCTCGGCGAGCTCGCGCTTGACGGCCGCATCACGCCGGTGAGCGGCGTCCTGCCGGCGGCGATCGGGGCGAACGCCATGGGGCTCGGCCTGATCTGCCCGTCCGGATGCGGCCCGGAGGCCGCCTGGGCGAGCCCGGACATGGACATCCTCGCTCCCGGCGACCTCATCCAGATCGTCAATCACTTCAAGGGAACGCAGGTCCTGTCGCGGCCGAAGCCGGCGATCCGCGAGGCGGTCGGCGCCTTGCTCGACCTCGCCGACATCCGCGGCCAGGAGACGGCCAAGCGCGCGCTCGAGATCGCCGCCGCCGGCGGGCACAACCTGCTCTTCATCGGTCCACCCGGCGCCGGCAAGTCGATGCTCGCCCAGCGCCTGCCCTCCATCCTGCCGAAGCTCAATCCGGCCGAGCTGCTCGAGGTTTCGATGATCCAGTCGATCGCCGGCGTCATCGCTGGCGGCCGGCTCTCGGCCGACCGGCCCTTCCGCGCGCCGCATCATTCTGCCTCGATGGCGGCGATGGTCGGCGGCGGCCCCAGGGCGCGGCCGGGCGAGGTGTCGCTCGCCCACAACGGCGTGCTCTTCCTCGACGAACTGCCGGAATTCACCCCGCAGGTGCTCGATTCGCTCAGGCAGCCGCTCGAATCCGGCGAGACGGTGATCGCGCGGGCCATGCATCGGGTCACCTATCCCTCGCGCTTCCAGCTCGTCGCGGCGATGAACCCGTGCCGCTGCGGCATGGCGGGCGAGCCCGGCCACACCTGCCGGCGCGGCCCGCGCTGCGCCGCCGATTACCAGGCGCGCGTCTCCGGTCCGCTGCTCGACCGCATCGACATCCGCCTGGAGGTCCCCGCGGTCACGGCGGCCGACCTGATCCTGCCGCCGCCCGCCGAGGGCAGTCGCGAGGTCGCCGCCCGCGTCGCCGCCGCCCGTTCGCTCCAGGCCGGGCGTTTCGCCGCGCTCGGCCTCGACGGCGTGCGCACCAACGCCGCCTGCCCGACGAGCCTGCTCGAGGACATCGCCCGCCCCGATGCCGCGGGCATGGCGCTGCTGCGCGACGCAGCCGAATCCCTGAGGCTGTCGGCACGCGGCTTCCACCGGGTGCTCAAGGTCGCCCGCACCCTCGCCGATCTCGACGGCTCCGGGGCCGTCGGTCGTCTGCACGTCGCCGAGGCCGTGGGAATGCGCGCGGCCGGCTCGGGGCTTCTGGCCGCCGCCTGAGCCCGTTCCGGCGGCGAATGTCGGTAAACCGTGCGTTTTCCGAGCCATTCGTGGCCGATTTCCCGACCGCGGCCCCCCGAGCGTGTACGATCGGACTCACCCGATCTTAATCGGCATATGCCAGGTTGGCGGCGAACCGGACGGGAAGTCCGGGCGTCTGCAATACCGTGGCGTCAATGAAGCAGAGCAACCGATCTGAGGCCGTCCCGGTGACGCGGCCGCCGGAGAGCCGCAACGCGCAGGCGGCTTTCGCGGCGGCGCTCGCGTTCGCCGCAGCCATGCCGTTCGCGCTCGTCCTCGGCGGCCCGGTGCCGTGGTTCGCCGCCGCCGGCCTGATCCTCCTTGTGCTCGCGCTGATCCGCCTCGGACGGCGGGAGCTCCGCGCCCGCGCCGACGGCGAGGCGGTAGTCGCCCACCTCTCCGCGCGGCTCGAGGACGCGCAGGACCGCATCTGGGAGCTGTCGGAGAGCCTCGCGCGCCAGCGCGGCCTCGTCGAAGCCCACGGCGACGCCATCGTCCGGCGCGACACCGACGGGCGGCTCACCTTCGCCAACGACGCCTTCTGCCGCATCTTCGGCTTCGACCCGGACGCGGCGGTCGGCACCCTGGGAATGCCGGTCCCGCTCGATTCCGGCCCCGAGCCCGCCGACCGGGCCTCCGCGCCGGACCTGCCGCGCAGTGCCTTCGACGCGCGCTACCAGACCGCCGACGGGGTGCGCTGGTTCCATTGGCAGGACACGCCGATCCGCGACGGCGCCGGCCAGGTCGTCGAGATCCAGAGCGTCGGCCGCGACATCACCATCCGCAAGGAGACCGAAGACGCGCTGCGCCGCGCCCGCGACGCCGCCGAGGAGGCGAGCCGCGCCAAGTCGCGCTTCCTCGCCGCCGTCAGCCACGAGATCCGCACGCCGATGAACGGCATCATCGGCATGGCCGACCTGCTCCTCGACAGCGGGCTGACGCAGGAACAGACGTCCTACGCGCGCGCCGTTCACGGCTCCGCCGAGGCGCTGCTCGGCCTGATCGACGAGATTCTCGACTTCTCCCGCATCGAGGCGGGCCGCATCGAGCTCGCCGACGCGCCGTTCTCGATCGCCAAGGTCGTCAGCGACGTCGCCGAGCTGCTCAGCCCCCGCGCCGGCGAGAAGGGCCTCGAGATTGCCGCCTTCGTGTCGCGCGACGTGCCCGCGGTGATGCGCGGCGATGCCGACCGTCTGCGCCAGGTGCTGGTCAACCTCGCCGGCAACGGCATCAAGTTCACCGATCGCGGCGGCGTCTCGATCGAAGTGCGCCCGGAAGCCGGCGGCGACGTCGTGTCGGGCATCCGCATCAGCGTCCGCGACACCGGCATGGGCATCCCCGACAACGCGCTCGGCCGCATCTTCGGGGAATTCGAGCAGGCCGACGTCGGTCCCGCCCGCCGTCACGGCGGCGCCGGCCTCGGGCTCGCCATCTGCAAGCGGCTGGTGGCGGCGATGGGCGGCGAGATCGCCGTCGAGAGCACCAGCGGCCGCGGCAGCACGTTCACCGTGCGCCTGCCCCTGACCGCCGCCGAACCCGGCTCGCCGGCGCCGCGCGTGCTCGCCGGCCGCCGCATCCTCGTCGCTTCCCCCTCGCCGGTCCTGCGCCCGGCGCTGAAGGCCGTGCTCGCCGACGAGGGCGCCCGCGTCCGGGCCGTGGCGCGCGCCGACACGCTCGCCCGCAGGCTCGACGGGCCGGACGGCTTCGACACGGTTCTCGTCGATCTGCCGTTCGCCGGCGCGGTCGACCCGAGCCGGCTTCCCGCGATCGTGCTGCTTTCGCCGCGCGACCGGAGTCTCCTTCCCGATCTGACCGAAAGGGGCTTCGCCGGCTACCTGATCAAGCCGATCCGCAGCCAGTCCCTGCTCGCCCGCCTCGGCGTCGCCGCCGGCCGCGAGGGCCGCCCGGCCGTTTCGATGCCGCAGGAGGAGCATGTCGGCCCGGCGCTGAACGTGCTGCTCGCCGAGGACAACGACCTGAACGCCATGCTGACCGAAGCGCTGCTGCGCCGGCTCGGCCATCGCATCACCCGCGTGCGCGACGGCCTGCAGGCGGTCAAGAGGATCCGCGCCGCCCGCGAGCGCGGCCAGCCTTTCGACGTCGCCCTCATGGATATCCACATGCCCAACCTCGACGGCCTGTCGGCGGCCCGCGAGATCCGCTTTCACGAGCGCGAGGACCACGAATCCCGCCGCATCTTCATGATAGCGCTGACGGCGAACGCCTTCGCCGAGGATCGCGAGGCCTGCCTGGCGGCGGGAATGGACATGTTTCTCGCCAAGCCGGTCGACCGCGAGGCGCTCGCCGAGGGCCTGAAGGATATTGCGCCGGCTTCCGGACGCAGGATCTCTCCGCGCACCAGACGCGCGTGACATCGTCGCAATTGTCATAGAACTGTCGACGAACTATGATTCCTAAGTCGAAGGCAGGGACGTTGGGTCGTCCCTTCAGGGCGACCGCGAGAAGCACCCGCGCCTTTGCATGGGGGAGGCGCCGATATGCGCCATCGAGGACAGATGCGATTGACGGACAAGTTCCGCCCGTCCCGGCTCGTACGCCGTTTCGTTCCAATGGGTCCGTTCGCCGGTTATGCCGGGCATGACCTCTCCGGCGTCCGCGAACCGATCTCCGGGCCGCTGAAGCGGATCGGATCGCTGGAGGTCCGTCTCGCCCGCAGCGCCCGCGAGGTCCGTCTCGCCCAGGCGCTGCGCTACCGCGTCTTCTACCGCGAGATGTCCGCCCAGGCCGACACGGCGGGCAAGCTGTGGCGGCGCGACGTCGACGGCTACGACTCGATCTGCGACCACCTGCTCGTCATCGACCACGACCCCGACCCGGCGATCTTCCGCGGCGCCCGCCGCAGGAACAAGCCGGCGGTGGTCGGGACCTACCGGCTGCTGCGCCAGGACGTCGCCGAGCAGTTCGGCGGCTTCTACACCGCCGGAGAGTACGAGATCGGCGACCTCGTCGAGCGCCATCGCCCGAAGCGCTTCCTCGAGCTCGGCCGCTCCTGCGTCCTCAAGGAATACCGCAACAAGCGCACGGTCGAGCTGCTCTGGGCCGGCGCCTGGGGCTACGTGCAGCACCACGAGATCGACGTGATGATCGGCTGCGCGAGCCTCGAGGGCATCGAGCCGCGCAGGCTGTCGGTGCCCCTGTCCTTCCTGCATCACCATGCGGCCGCGCCCGAGGAATGGCGCGTGCGCGCCCTGCCGTCCCGCTACGTGCCGATGAGCCGGATGGCGCCCGAGCAGATCGACATGCGCGCCGCGCTGAGCGAGCTGCCGCCGATGATCAAGGGCTATCTGCGGCTCGGCGCCTATATCGGCGAGGGCGCGGTGGTCGACCACCAGTTCGGCACCACCGACGTCTGCATCGTGCTGCCGGTCTCCGCCATCAACCCGCGCTACTACGGCCATTTCGGCGCCCCGAAGGAGCGGCTGGCTTCGTAGGGCCGACCCATCGACTTCCGAAAGCCTCGCCTTCGTCATCCCGGAAACGGCGAAGCCGTCATCCGGGATCGGGACGCCACGGCGCGATCGGCGGCTCTCCGATCCCGGCTGTTCGCTGCGCTCCGGCCGGGATGACGAAGGAGCGGTCGAAACCCGCTTCACCCGTTGATGTTGTACGCGGCGAACGCGGCCATGTTGACGATGTCGCTGTCGGTCGCCCCCAGGCCCACGATCTGCACCGGCTTGTCGAGGCCGACGAGCAGCGGCCCGATCACCGTCGAGCCCCCGAGTTCCTGCAGCATCTTGGTCGAGATCGAGGCCGAGTGGATCGCCGGCATGACCAGCACGTTCGCCGGCCCCGACAGGCGGCAGAACGGATAGGCGGCCATGGCGTCGCGGCTGAGCGCGACGTCGGCGGCCATCTCGCCGTCGTACTCGAAGTCGACGTGGCGCTTGTCGAGGATCTTCACCGCCTCGCGCAGCCGCTCCGAGCGCTCGCCGCTCGGGTGCCCGAAGGTGGAGTAGGCGAGCAGCGCCACCCGCGGCTCGTAGCCCAGCCGCCGCGCGACGCCCGCCGCTTCCACCGCGATCGCCGCGAGCTCTTCCGCCGTGGGCATGTCGTGGATCGCGGTGTCGGCGATCAGCACGGTGCGGCCGCGGCACAGCGCGATCGTGGCGCCGATGACGCTGTGGCCGGGCTTCGGATCGATGACGCGGCGCACTTCCTCGAGCGCGATCGAGTAGTTGCGGGTCACGCCCGTGACCATGCCGTCGGCGTCGCCGATGGCCACCATGCACGCGCCGAAGGTGTTGCGGTCGGTATTGACCATCCTCTGGCAGTCGCGGAACAGGTAGCCGCGCCGCTGCAGGCGGGCATAGAGGAACTCCGCGTAGTCGGCGTTGCGCCTCGACAGGCGCGCGTTGACGATCTCGATGTCGTCGCGCAGTTCCAGGCCGAGCGAGGCGATCGTTTCCTTGACCTGCTCCTCGCGGCCGATCAGCACGGGACGGCCCAGACCGCCGTTGGCGAAGGCGAAGGCGGCGCGGATCACCTGCTCCTCCTCGCCCTCGGCGAAGACGATGCGCTTCGGCGCGCGGCGGATCTTCGACTGGATGCGCTGCAGGGTGCCGGCGATCGGGTCGAGGCGGGCCGACAGGTCCTGGCGGTAGCCCTCCATGTCGACGATCGGCCGCCGCGCGACGCCGGACGCCATCGCCGCCGCCGCGACCGCCGATGGGACGGCGGAGATCAGGCGCGGATCGAACGGCACCGGGATGATGTACTCGCGCCCGTACTTCGGCCGGCTGCCGCGATAGGCGGCGGCGACCTGGTCGGGCACGTCCTCCCGGGCGAGCTCGGCGAGGGCCCTCGCGGCGGCGATCTTCATGTCCTCGTTGATCGTCGTGGCCCGCACGTCGAGTGCCCCGCGGAAGATGTAGGGGAAGCCGAGCACGTTGTTGATCTGGTTCGGATAATCGGATCGGCCGGTGGCCACGATCGCGTCGCCGCGGATCTCGGCGACCTCCTCGGGCGTGATCTCGGGATCGGGATTGGCCATCGCGAAGATGATCGGCTGGTCGGCCATCGAGGCGATCATCTCCGGGGAGAACGCCCCCTTCACCGAAAGCCCGAACACCACGTCCGCCCCGGCCATGGCATCCTCCAGCGTGCGCGCGTCGGTGTCGGCGGCATGCGCCGACTTCCACTGGTTCATGCCTTCGGTGCGGCCCTTGTAGATCACGCCCTTGGTGTCGCAGAGGATGACGTTGTCGGGCGGGAAACCCATCGCCTTGAGCAGTTCCACGCAGGCGATGCCGGCCGAGCCCGCGCCGTTGCAGACGAGCTTCGTCGTCTTGATTTCGCGGCCGGTGATGTCCAGTGCGTTGATCAGTCCGGCCGTGGCGATGATCGCCGTGCCGTGCTGGTCGTCGTGGAAGACCGGGATGTCCATCGCCTCGCGCAGCCGCTGCTCGATGATGAAACAGTCCGGCGCGCGGATGTCTTCCAGGTTGATGCCTCCGAAGGAGGGGCCGAGCGGCCTCACGCAGTTGACGAACTCGTCGACGTCCAGGGTGTCGACCTCCAGATCGATGGCGTCGACGTCGGCGAAGCGCTTGAACAGCACCGCCTTGCCTTCCATCACCGGCTTCGAGGCGAGCGCGCCGAGATTGCCCAGGCCCAGGATCGCCGTGCCGTTCGAGATGACGGCGACGAGATTGCCGCGCGTCGTGTAGTCGAAGGCCCGGACGGGGTCCTCGGCTATCGCGCGAACCGGTACGGCGACGCCCGGCGAATAGGCGAGCGACAGGTCGCGCTGCGTCGCCATCGGCTTGGTCGGCGTGATCTCCAGCTTGCCGGGCTTGCCCTGCTGGTGAAACTGGAGCGCTTCCTGATCGGTGAATGTCGGCCGGCTGCCCGTCGGCTTTCCTTTGTTCGGCATTTGCCGTTTCGTCCCCACACGTTGTTACGGCGCGCCTTGTGGCGGCCCCGGACCTTATAAGGCGGCCGATGCGCGCTCAAGCGGGCATGCGGTCGCCAGCCGATGAAACTCCGGGAAATTCGCTGTGGCATTTGCTAGGGTCCGCGCCATGACGGCCCGCCCCGCAGAAATCTCCGAGAACGGCGATACCATCCCCGACGGCATCGAGGATCAGCGCGTCACGCCGATGATGCGCCAGTACCTGGAGATCCGGACGGCCAATCCGGACTGCCTGCTGTTCTACCGGATGGGCGACTTCTACGAGCTGTTCTTCGAGGACGCCGAGGTCGCCAGCCGCGCCCTCGGCATCACGCTGACAGCCCGCGGCAAGCATCAGGGCGCCGACATCCCGATGTGCGGCGTGCCCGTCCATGCCGCCGACGACTACCTGCAGCGCCTGATCGCGCTCGGCCACCGCGTCGCCGTCTGCGAGCAGCTGGAGGATCCGGCGGAGGCGAAGAAGCGCGGCTCCAAGTCCGTGGTGCGCCGCGACGTCGTCCGCCTGGTGACGCCCGGCACGCTCACCGAGGACAATCTCCTCGATTCCCGCCGCAACAACTTCCTCGCCGCGCTCGCCCGCCTGCGCGCCGGCGGCGACGAGGGCTTCGCGCTCGCCTGGGCCGACATCTCGACCGGCGAGTTCGCCGTTGTCGAGGCGGCCCGCGCCGAGCTGCCCGCCCTCATCGCCCGCGTCGATCCCGGCGAGCTGCTCGTTCCCGACACGCTGTACGACGAGAAGGAGCTGCGCGACCTCTGGCGCGAGGTGAGGTCCGCCGTGACGCCGCTGCCCGCCGCGGCGTTCGATTCGACCGCCGCGGACCGTCGCCTGCGGGCGTATTTCAACGTCGCCACCCTCGACGGCTTCGGCGCGCTCGGCCGCACCGAGATCGCCGCCGCCGGCGCGGTCATCGCCTATGTTGACCGCACCCAGATGGGCGAGAAGCCGCCCCTCAGGGCACCCGCCCGCGAGGCGCGCGGCGCGGTGATGGCGATCGATCCGGCGACCCGCGCCAACCTGGAGCTGGTCTCTACGCTCTCGGGCGAGCGCCGCGGCAGCCTGACCGAGGCCGTCGACCGCACGGTGACGGCGCCCGGCGGGCGCGAGCTTTCCCGCCGCCTGTCCTCGCCGCTGACCGATCCGGCGGCGATCGCCGAGCGCCACGAGGCGGTCGCTTGGCTCGCCGAGCGATCGGCCCTGCGGCGGGCCCTGCGCGAAACGATGCACTCGGCGCCCGACATCGCCCGCTCGCGCTCGCGCATCGTGGTTGCCCGCGGCGGTCCGCGCGATCTCGCCGCGATCCGCGACGGCGTTGGCGCCGTCCACGCCCTGTCCGGGCGGCTGCGGACGGAGGCGGGCGTCGACTGCCCGCCGGTCCTCGCGGACATCGCCGAGCGCCTGGATGCGCCGGACCGCGCCGTGTTCGACGAGCTGTCGGCGGCGCTCGTCGAGCGGGCGCCGCATCTGCGCCGCGACGGCGGCTTCATCCGCCCGGGCTTTTCGCCCGAACTCGACGACGCCCGGCGCCTGCGCGACGAGAGCCGCCAGATCGTCGCCGGCCTGCAGGCGAAGTACCAGGACCTGACCGGCATCAAGTCGCTGAAGGTGCGCCACAACAACGTGCTCGGCTACTTCGTGGAGGTCACCGCCCAGCACGGCGACAGGATGCTCGCCGTCCCGCTGAGCGAGACGTTCTTCCACCGCCAGACGCTCGCCAACCAGGTGCGCTTCTCGACGACCGAACTCGCCGATCTCGAAGGCCGCATCGCGTCGGCCGCCGAGCGGGCGATGGCGCTCGAGAACGAGATCTTCGACGCGCTGGCGGAGCGCATCGTCGGCGACGGCGCGGCGCTCGAGGCCGCCGCCGCGGCGCTCGGCGAGCTCGATGTCCACGCCGGCTTCGCCGAGCTCGCCGTCGAGCGCGCCTACGTCCGCCCGCTGGTCACCGATGACCTCACCTTCGAGATCGTCGGCGGCCGCCATCCCGTCGTCGAGCAGGCGCTTTCCCGCGACGGCGGCGGCCCCTTCGTGGCCAACGATTGCGACCTGTCGCCGGGCGGCGACGAGGGCGCGGGCCGCATCCTGCTCCTGACCGGCCCCAACATGGCGGGCAAGTCGACCTTCCTGCGCCAGAACGCGCTGATCGCGGTGCTCGCCCAGGCCGGCGCCTTCGTCCCGGCGGAGAAGGCGCAGATCGGCGTCGTCGACCGGCTGTTCTCCCGCGTCGGCGCCGCCGACGACCTCGCCCGCGGCCGCTCGACCTTCATGGTCGAGATGGTCGAGACGGCGGCGATCCTGAACCAGTCCGGCTCCCGCGCGCTCGTCATCCTCGACGAGATCGGCCGCGGCACCGCGACCTTCGACGGGTTGTCGATCGCCTGGGCGACGATCGAGCACCTGCACGAGGTGAACCGCTGCCGCGCCCTGTTCGCGACCCACTTCCACGAGCTGACCGCGCTCGCCGAGACCCTTCCGCGCCTGCACAACGCGACCGTCCAGGTGAAGGAATGGAAGGGCGAGGTCGTCTTCCTGCACGAGGTGGTACCGGGTGCCGCCGACCGCTCCTACGGCATCCAGGTCGCCAAGCTTGCGGGCCTGCCGGCGCCGGTGCTGAGTCGGGCCCGCGAGGTGCTGGAGCGGCTCGAGGAGACCGACCGCCGCGCCGGCGCCGCGGGGCTGACGGACGACCTGCCGCTGTTTGCGACCCACGTGCGCCGGGCAGGGCCGGCGGCGAGGGTCTCGCCGTCCGCCGCCGCGCTCGTGGAAAGGATCGCCGGCGTGTCGCCGGACGACCTGACGCCGCTCCAGGCGCTCGAAGTGCTATACGAGCTGAAGAGGCTCGCCGCCGAATCGGATGCCGGGGACGCTTGACGAACGACGCCCGATGAACAAGCCGCAGACGACCAGGACGCCCCGTACCCGCGCCGACATCATCGATCCGGCCGCGCTTGCCGACGAGCTCGCCGCGCTCCGCGACGAGCACGGCGACGGGACGGACTTCCGCTCCGCCATGCTCGCGCGCCTGAAGGAGGTGCGCGCGGCCGGCCTCGGGGCGATCGAGGCCAGGCTTTCCGAGGACGGCCACGGGCTCGCCTGCGCCCGCCGCATCTCCGCCCTGCAGGACGCGATCGTCCAGGGGATCTACGCGTTCGCGACGACGCATCTCTATCCGGTCACCAATCCGTCCTCGTCGGAGCGCCTGTCGGTGATCGCGGTCGGCGGCTACGGGCGCGGCACGATGGCGCCGGGCTCCGACGTCGATGTATTGTTCCTGCTGCCCTACAAGAAGACCGCCTGGAGCGAGAGCGTCACCGAGCAGATGCTCTACACGCTCTGGGACATGGAGCTGAAGGTCGGCCACGCGGTGCGCACGGTCGACGAGTGCGTGCGCCTCTCGACCGCCGACATGACCATCCGCACCTCGATCCTCGATGCCCGCTTCATCTGCGGCGACCGCGAGCTGTTCGACGAGCTCGCCGAGCGCTTCCGGGCCGAGGTCGTCGCCGACACGGGCGCGGAGTTCATCGAGGCGAAGCTCGAGGAACGCGACGCCCGCCACCGCCGGTCAGGCGAGTCGCGCTACCTCGTCGAGCCGAACGTCAAGGACGGCAAGGGCGGCCTGCGCGACCTGCACACGCTGTTCTGGATCGGCAAGTACTTCTACGGCACCGCCAGCGGCGAGGGCCTCGTCGAGGCCGGCGTCTTCGACAGGTCGGAGGCCCGCCTGTTCCACAAGTGCGAGGATTTCCTGTGGGCGGTGCGCTGCCACCTGCACTTCATGACCGGCCGCGCCGAGGAGCGGCTGACCTTCGACCTGCAGCGCGGCATGGCGACGCGGCTCGGCTACCTGCCGCATCCGGGCGTCAGGGACGTCGAGCGCTTCATGAAGCACTACCTGCTGGTCGCCAAGGACGTCGGCGACCTGACGCGCATCTTCTGCAGCGCGCTCGAGGTGCGCCACGTCAAGCGCACGCAGGTGCTCTCCCGCTTCATGCAGCGCTTCCGCCGCCGCCGGCCCGGCAAGCTCGACGAGAGCGCCGACTTCGTCGTCGAGGCGGACCGCCTGAACCTTGCCGACGACCTCGCCTTCGAGCGCGATCCCGTCAACCTGATCCGGCTGTTCCATCTCGCCGACAAGTACAACCTGCCCTTCCACCCCGAGGCGCTGAAGCTCGCCCGACGCTCGCTCAAGCTGATCGACCAGGATCTGCGCGAGAACGAGGAGGCGAATACGCTGTTCATGAAGATCCTGACCTCCCGCAACGACCCGGAGGTGGTCCTGAGGCGCATGAACGAGGCCGGTGTGCTCGGCCGCTTCATCCCCGATTTTGGCAAGGTGGTCGCGCTCGTTCAGTTCAACATGTACCACCACTACACCGTCGACGAGCACCTGATCCGGGCTGTGGGCCTGCTCGCCGACATCGACCACGGCCGCCTCGCCGACGACCACCCGCTCGCCAACGAGATCATCCAGACCATCCAGAGCCGCGACGTCCTCTATCTCGCCCTGTTCCTGCACGACGTCGCCAAGGGCCGCCCCGAGGACCACTCGATCGCCGGCGCCCGCGTCGCCCGCAGGCTCGCGCCGCGTCTCGGCTTCTCGCCCGCCGACACCGAGACCGTCGCCTGGCTGATCGAGCACCATCTCGACATGAGCATGATCGCCCAGTCGCGCGACCTCGCCGACCGCAAGACCATCGAGGACTTCGCCGCGACCGTGCAGAACCTCGAGCGGCTGAAGCTGCTGCTGATCCTGACCGTCGCCGACATCCGCGCGGTCGGCCCCGGCGTCTGGAACGGCTGGAAGGGCCAGCTCCTGCGCACCCTCTACTACGAGACCGAGCCCGTGCTCGCCGGCGGCCACAGCCAGGCGCAGCGCAGGCTCAGGATCGAGGCGGCGCGCGCCGAGCTGCGGCAGACCCTGTCGGACTGGCCCGAAGACGAGTTCGACGCCTATTGCGAGCGCCACTATCCCGCCTACTGGGTGCGCACCGATCTTCCCCGCCAGGTCGAGCACGCCCGCTTCCTGCGCGAGATGGACCACAAGGGCCGCAAGCTCGCCACGCGCGCGCGCACCGACGAGTTCCGGGACATCACCGAGATCACCGTCTTCGCGCCCGACCATCCCCGCCTGTTGTCGATCATCGCCGGCGCCTGCGCGGCGTCGGGCGCCAACATCGTCGACGCGCAGATCTTCACCACGTCGGACGGCTACGCGCTCGACACGATCTTCGTCTCCCGCGAGCTGCCGCAGGACGAGGACGAGCGCCGCCGGGCCGAGCGCATCGGCAAGGTGATCGAGCAGGGTCTCGCCGGCCAGGTGAAGATCCCCGATCTCGTCGGCCAGCGCGCCGTCACCAAGGGCCGCATCCGCGCCTTCTCGGTGGAGCCGGACGTCCACCTGAACAACACCTGGTCGAACCGCTACACGGTGATCGAGATCTCCGGCCTCGACCGTCCGGGCCTCCTCTATCAACTCACCGACGTGCTCGCCCGGCTCAATCTGAACATCGCCTCGGCCCATATCGCGACCTTCGGCGAGCGCGCGGTCGACGTCTTCTACGTGACCGACCTCACCGGTCAGAAGATCACCAACGCCAACCGCCAGGCCGCGATCCGCCGGCGCCTGCTGCAGGTCTTCCAGCCGCAGAAGGAGAAGGAAAAGGAAGGCGCGGCGGCCTGACCGGAACGAGGGATCATGACGGACGGGCGCGTTTACGCTAGTTTCGCCCGCTTTTTGCAATTGCCCGCTTTTTTCGACTGAAGGCTCATCCATGTCCCTGCTTCGGCATTTCGCGACGGTCGGCGGCGGCACGATCGTAAGCCGCATCCTCGGCTTCACCCGGGACGTGCTGACCGCCTCTGCGCTCGGCACCGGGCCGGTGGCGGACGCCTTCTTCGTCGCCTTCCGCCTGCCCAACCTGTTCCGCCGGGTCTTCGCCGAGGGCGCCTTCAACGCCGCCTTCGTGCCGCTGTTCGCCAAGGCGCTGGAAGGCGAGGGCTCGCGCCAGGCCCGCCGTTTCGCCGAGGACGCGCTCGCCGCGCTGCTGTTCGTGCTCCTGATCTTCACGGCGATCGCCGAGATCGCCATGCCGCTGTTCATGCTGCTGCTCGCGCCGGGCTTCGTCGGCGATCAGGGCAAGTTCGATCTCGCGGTGCTGCTGACCCGCATCGCCTTCCCCTATCTCACCTTCATCTCGCTGGTCGCCCTCCTGTCGGGCGTGCTCAACGCGCTGGGGCGATTCGCCGCCGCCGCCTTCGCCCCCGCGCTCCTCAACACGGTGCTGATCGGCGCGCTGCTCCTGATCCACGCGCTGAAGCTCGACGGCAGCGAGAGCGCCGGCGTCTATCTGTCCTGGGGCGTTTTCGTCGCCGGCGTCGCCCAGCTCGTCATGCTGGTGATAGCCGCCCGCCGCGCCGGGATGGGGCTGTCGCTGGTCCGACCCCGCTTCACCCCCGGCGTCAGGCGGCTCGTGACGCTGGGCATCCCCGGCGTCATCGCCGGCGGCATCACCCAGATCAACATCATGGTCGGCACCATGATCGCCTCTCTGCAGGAGCGGGCGGTCTCCTATCTCTACTACGCCGACCGGCTCTACCAGCTGCCGCTCGGCACGATCGGCATCGCCATCGGCATCGTCCTCCTGCCCGAATTGTCGCGCCGTCTGCGCGCTGGCGACCACGAGGGCGTGATGAACGGCCAGAACCGCGCCCTCGAGTTCGCGCTGACGCTGACGCTGCCCTGCGCCGCCGCGCTGATGGTCGTTCCCGGCCCCATCATCCGCGGCCTGTTCGAACGCGGCGCCTTCGGCCCGCAGGACACCGCGGCGACGGCGGCCGCGCTCGCCGCCTTCGCCGCCGGCCTGCCCGCCTTCGTCCTCAACAAGGTGTTCGCCCCCGCCTTCTTCGCCCGCGAGGACACGAAGACGCCGATGTACTACGCCGGCATCAACGTCGCCGCCAACATCGCCTTCTCGCTCGCCCTGTTCCCCTTCTTCGGCCATGTCGGCATTGCCGCCGGCACCTCGATCGCCGGCTGGATCAATTCGGGCCTGCTCGGCTACACGCTTTGGCGCACCGGCCACCTGGTGCCGGATGCGCGCATCAGGAAACGCACGCTGCTCGCGCTCAACGCCACGGTCTGGATGGCGGCCGCGCTTCTGGCGGCGGACTGGCTGCTGGCGCCGTTGTCGGCCACGGGCTCGCTCGGCGCGGTCGCCACCCTCCTGATCCTCGTCGCCGTCGGCGTCGTCGTCTTCGGCGGGCTCGCCGCCGCGACCGGCGTCATGACCCGGGCCGATCTCGGCCGCGCCTTCTCCAAACCCGCGGCGAAGACCGAGTTTCCCTTCGACTGAATCCCTGTCGGCTTGAATCCTCGGGCCCGATCGGCCATAAGGCCCCGGCATTTCTCGCGTTTCCATCAGGGACAGTTTCGATGACGGCGTTCCAGCAGCGCGTCTTTTCCGGCGTCCAGCCGACCGGAAACCTGCATCTGGGCAACTATCTCGGCGCGATCACGCGCTTCGTCGCCCTGCAGGAGCACTACGACTGCATCTACTGCGTGGTCGACATGCACGCGATCACGCAGGCCGTGTCGGTCTGGGGCGGGCCGGCGGAACTGAAGAAGAGCACGCGCGAGGTGACCGCCGCCTTCATCGCCGCGGGCATCGACCCGGACAAGCACATCGTCTTCAACCAGAGCCAGGTCGCCGAGCACGCCGAGCTCGCCTGGGTGTTCAACTGCGTCGCCCGCATGGGCTGGCTGAACCGGATGACCCAGTTCAAGGAGAAGGCCGGCAAGCACCGGGAGAACGCCTCCGTCGGCCTGTTCGCCTATCCGAACCTGATGGCCGCCGACATCCTGGTCTACCGGGCGACCCACGTTCCCGTCGGCGAGGACCAGAAGCAGCATCTCGAGCTCGCCCGCGACATCGCCCAGAAGTTCAACAACGACTTCGCCGACTCGATCAGGCTCGTCGGCAACTCGGATGCCTTCTTCCCGCTGCCCGAGCCGATCATCCAGGGGCCGGCGACGCGCGTCATGAGCCTGCGCGACGGCTCCAAGAAGATGTCGAAGTCCGACCCCTCGGACTACGCCCGCATCAACCTGACAGACGACGCCGACACGATCGCCCAGAAGATCCGCAAGGCGAAGACCGATCCGGAGCCGCTGCCCGGCGAGGAGGCGGGACTCGAGAGCCGGCCGGAGGCCGACAACCTCGTCGGCATCTACGCCGCGCTTGCCGGAACCGACAGGGCCACGGTGCTGAAGGAATACGGCGGCGCGCAGTTCTCGGTGTTCAAGACCGCTCTCGCCGACCTGTCGGTCGCCAAGCTCTCGCCGATCGCCGGCGAGATGCGCCGGCTGACGGCGGACCCGGGCTACATCGACGACGTGCTGGCGCGCGGCGCCCATCAGGCCCGCGAGATCGCGGGCCCGGTGATGGACGCGGTGAAGGACATCGTCGGCTTCCTGCGCTGACGGGTTCCGACCGAAGGAAAAAACGCCGGGCCTCGTCGAGACCCGGCGTTCTTGTTGTCGGACGGCCCGGAGGCCCTAGGGTTTCTGCGGCGGGCCGACCAGCGGTGTCTTTACCGGCGCCGCGATCCCGATCATCACCGCCATGGTCTTGCCGCCGGGATTGGTCTGGTAGGGCACCGGCAGCCAGTTGTTGGCGAGCCACACGTTGCCCGACGAGTCGACCTGCACGGCGGTGACCCGTATCAGGCCGTCGAACGTGTAACCCGTCTTCTTCGGCGCGATCGACTGGCCGGTCGTGACGCCGGGCGGGCAGTTCTCAGGCCGTGCGCCGCAGACGTGGCCGACGCGGGATCCGCCGAAATTCGCCACCCAGACATTGTCGTCGCCGTCCACGGCGATGCCCCAGGGAATGAACAGGCCGTCATTCTCATAGGGGCCTTTGGTCGTTCCGTCCGGCGCGACCATCGTCACCGACGCGTCTTTCGGATTGGGAATATTGGCCGACGGCCGGAAATAGCAGGGCGCTCCGATGACGCCCGAATTCGCGACCCAGGCATTGTTGAGGCTGTCGACGGCGATGCCCATCGGCCGCTTGACGCCAGCTTCTCCGCGTTCGGTTCGAACCAGGATGTTTCCGGCCTGATCGAGCTTGAAGATGCGGTTCGTCTCGTTGGCGGCGACCCAGACGTCGTGATTGCCGTCGACCGCCGCACCGAACGGTTTTTCCATCTCCGCGGGCGCGTAGTTGATGTTGGAGGGAACACCGCCGGGATAGACCGTCACCGAATCCCCGCCGCAATTGGTGAACCAGACAGTGTTGTCGGTGTCGGTGGCGACGCCCTGCACCCTGTTGATGTTGCCGGTGTTGTAGGGGGTGCCGGCCTGCGGCACGCCGTCGGAATTGAACAGGGAGACGGTCTTGTCGTCACCGCCGGTCGTGCAGCCGTCGCCCGAGAAACCGAAATTGCCGATCCAGACGTTTTCGTTGAGGTCCATGGCGATGCCGAAGCCGACGCCGTAGATGCCGCCGCCGGTATAGGGCGAGCCCGGATACTTCCTGCCGTCGGGCGTCAGCCGGATCAGATGCGTGTCGCCGCAAGCCGGCGTATGCGGGCTCTTCTTGTACTCGTAGTTGTTGCCGATCCAGACGGTGCCTTCCTTGTCGAAGGCCATGTTGCCCGGCCCGTCCAGCATTCCGCCGCCGCCGTCGTAGAGGATGGTCAGCGTCCAGGTATCGACGGCGCTCTTCAGCGCGGGGCTGTAGACGCCGCTGCGCTGCGACAGGTTGTAGAGGCTCTTGGCTTTCCGGCCGGGATAGTGCGCGATGTTGACGGCCGCCTGCAGGATGTCCTTCGGACGCTTGCCGCCGGGCGGCGTCGCGCGCTTGAACAGAGCCTTGCAGTTGGTTTCGGCGAGCCCGCGCACGCAGGTCGACAACAGGTTGGCGAGCGAATTGAACTCGCGCATCGTCTGCGTCTTGCCGCCGTTCGGCTTCTGGCCGAGGACGTTGCCGACCTTGCCGTTCCGCACGTTGACGAGGTTGCGCAGGGTCGCCGCGGCATTCTTCGGCCCGGGATGGACGCCGGAAATGGTCACGCCGTCGATGAACTGCGCGAAGGCATAGGCGGCCGCCACCGTCGTGCGCTCGTTGATGACCACGCTGGAGGTCCGCTTCGTCCCCAGCACCGTCGCGAAGCGCAGATGCCGGTCCCGGGGATTGAGCCCGATCGCCTCGACGGATCCGCCCTGGGTGATGACGTAGAGCACCGCGTCCGGGTCGGAGGGAGCCGTGTAGCTGATCCGGAAAGTGCCGAGCGAGTTGGCCCTGGCCGTCGCGAGGACGCTCGCCGCGCCGCCGGTCGTGGTCCCGGCCTGGTAAAGCGTGACCCGGGCGTAAGAGACCGGAAGGCTGCCGGTTCTGATCTTGCCGTTCAATTCGGCGGACCAGGCCTGTCCCGCAAGCAGAGCGAAGCTAAATCCCGCGAGGACGGCACAATAATGGGCACCGCGGTTCAACGGATCGTGAGAATAGACCATAGGGATGATTGTCCACCGAGTTCGGTTCACGGGTGTGCGGCCGCGACGGAAACGCGATCAATTCGGATCGACGCGAAACTGACGCAACGTCAAATCTACAGCAAGCGGGCTAACAATCCATTAGCTTTCGGCCGAAAAGAACCGGACCCGGGACTGTGTCCCGCCCGCGGGTGTCGTTCCGTCCGTTCGAGGGAAAAGGGCGGCTACGGCGCCTCGATGCGCGAGACCGTGCCGTCGAGCTGCACCGCGTAGAGCTGCCCGCCGAAGCCCTTGCCGAAGCTCGCGAGACCGGACAGCGTCAGCCCTGTCGGCTGGTCGTCGCTGCCGTCGGTGGCGATGCTGTGGATCTCGCCGTTGCAGAAATCGGCGTAGAGATAGCGGCCGGCGAGCCAGGGGATCGTCGGGTCGTCGGAGACGTGGCCGCCGGTGATCGAGCAGCGCCCGCCGGAATGGTCGTAGACGAAGACCGGGAAGGTGGGTGCATGGGGGCCGGGCCGCCCGGTGTCGAAGTCGACGTTGCCCTCGTATCGAGGCCAGCCGAAGTTGGCTCCCCGCGCCGCGCTCACGGCGAGGATGTCGACCTCCTCCCAGTTGCTCTGCCCGACGTCGGCGATCAGCAGGCTGTTGCCCTGGAAGGAGAAGCGCCACGGGTTGCGCAGGCCGTAGGAGAAGATCTCGTCGCGGCCGGCCGTGCCGACGAAGGGATTGCTCTTCGGGATGCGGTAGGCGCGCTTCCTCGTCTGGCGCGGGTTGATGCGCAGGAGCTTGCCGAGCAGACGGTCGAGCCTGCGGGCGTTGTCGAACTGGTCGCCGCCGCCGCCGCCGTCGCCGGTCGAGATGTAGAGGAGCCTGTCGGGACCGAACTGAAGCTGGCCGCCGTTGTGGTTCTGCGCGTCGCGGTGCGGGATCCGCAGCACCGCGCGGCGAGATTTCCGCGCCGCCTGCGCCGCCCGCCGCCTGGAGCGCTGGAACTCGTCGATCTGAAGGTCGCCGTTCTTGTCGGTATAGGCGACGTAGAAGCGTCGGGTCTTCTTGTAGTTCGGCGCGAACGCGATCGAGAGGAGCCCCTGCTCTCCGCCGGCACCCGGGTCGGGCACGCCCAGGACCAGATTGCGGATGTCGAGGAACGGACGCTTGGCCGTCCTTTCGTTGCGCATCAACCGGACGACGCCGGCCCGCTCCACCACGAACAGGAACTTCTGGTAGCCCGGCGCGACGGCGACGTAGACGGGGTTCTCGAAGGAGCCGATCGGCACCGAGGTCAGCGCCGGCGCGGCGGCCGCGCCCCCCGCGAGCGCTGCGACCGCGAGAGCGGCGAGCCCGGCGGATCTCATCGGCGATCCGGACGGCGTCGATCTTCCGGCGCGAATCATGATGCGGCCCCTCGGTTGTTCCTCGCGCGCCAGTCGGCATCCTGAATGTGGTCATATTGCGGGACGGTGTGCCGCAAAGCCGCAATTTGGGCCAAAGCCTTCCGGCTTGCCCGGCCCTCGCGCAGGTGGCAGCATGCGCGCCATGAGCAGGCGACGCAGCACCGAACCGGGCCACCGGCGCAAATTCCTCGTCATCATCGACGATTCGCCGGAATGCGACAGGGCGGTCTACTACGCCAGCCGCCGGGCCCAGAACACGAGTGGCAAGCTGCTGATGCTCTACGTGCTCGCGCCCGGCGATTTCCAGCACTGGCTCGGCGTCGAGAACATCATGCGCGCCGAGGCGCAGGACGAGGCGCGCCGCGTGCTCGGCGAATTCGCCGAGAAGGCGCGCAAATGGGCCGAGGTCGAGCCCGAGATGGTGATCCGCGAGGGCAATCGCTCCGACGAGGTGCTGAAGCTCATCGAGGAGGACGCCGATGTCTCGATCCTCGTGCTCGCCGCCGGAATGGGCAAGGAGGGCCCGGGCCCGCTGATCACCTCCATCGCGACCAAGGCCGCCGCCACCTTCCCGATCCCGATCACCATCGTTCCCGGCTCGCTTTCCGACGAGGAGATCCAGGCCGTTTCCTGACGCCCGGCGTGGATTGTCGCGATCCTGCGTTGCCTCACGGGACACCCATGATAGAATATTTCTAAGTTCACGCGGGGAGCCCTCTGGGAACTCCCTGGGAGTCGGCGCGCAGGCGCCTATATAGGTACGCGAGACTCCGATTTCCGACGGCCTTGCGCTGAAAAGGGACGACCGATGTTCATCCAGACCGAAGCCACGCCCAATCCCGCGACGCTGAAATTCATCCCCGGGCGTCCGGTCCTGCCCGGCGACACGCTCGACATCCGCTCGGCGGAGGACGCGGCGCACTCGCCGCTCGCCGCCCGCCTGTTCGAGATTCCCGGCGTGGGCGGCGTCTTCTACGGCTCGGACTTCATCGCCGTCACCAAAGAGGACGGCGAATGGCAGCACCTCAAGCCCGCTATCCTCGGCGCCATCATGGAGCATTTCATGTCCGGCCAGCCGCTGATGGCGGCCGAGGGCGCCGCCGCCGATTCCGCCGACGAGGAGTTCTTCGACGAGGCCGACGCCCCCACCGTCGCCACCATCAAGGAGCTGATCGAGACGCGCGTGCGCCCGGCGGTCGCCTCCGACGGCGGCGACATCATCTTCCAGGGCTATCGCGACGGAATCGTGTTCCTGCACATGCGCGGCGCCTGCTCCGGCTGCCCGAGCTCGACGGCGACGCTCAAGCACGGCATCGAGAACCTGCTGCGCCACTTCGTGCCCGACGTGCAGGAAGTCCGCCCGATCTGAACGTCGCGGCGCGCATCCGGCCTTTTCCTGGAACGGAAAGCCGACTAGACCGCATCGCGTCGGTCAATTTCGCGCATCGGTCATAGAGCCATGAACGTCCTCGCCGTCGATACGGCGCTTTCGGCCTGTTCGCTCGCCATTCTTGTCGGCGACCGCCCGGTGACGCGGACGCGGCCGATGGCGCGCGGCCACGCCGAGGCGCTGATGCCGATGCTCGAGGACGCCCTCGCCGAGGCCGGCATCGGCTACGGCGACATGGACCGTTTCGTCGTGACCGTCGGACCCGGCACGTTCACCGGCGTCCGCGTCGGGGTCGCGGCCGTGCGCGGCTTCGCGCTCGCGACCGGCCGTCCGGCGATAGGCATCACCACGCTTGAGGCGCTCGCCGCGACGGCGTTCCTGCGAGAACGTGTTCCTCTGCTCGTCGCGATGGATGCCCGCCGAGACGAGGTCTACGCCCAGACCTTCGATGAACGGGGCGCGCCGACGAGCGAGCCGATGGTCGTCGGCGTCGAGGCGCTGCTCGCCCGGGTACCCGCCGACGTGACGGCGGTGTTCGGTTCGGCGGCGGAAATGGTAGCGAAAGCCGCCGAGGGAACGGGTCGGATCCTGCGTCCCCTCGGCACCGATGCCGCCCCGGACCCGCTGGCGCTCGCCCGGCTCGGCGCCGCGAGAGCGCCGGAAGGTCCGGTGAGACCCCTCTATCTGCGCCCGCCGGACGCCAGGCCGCAGGCCCAAGCGGCGATCGACCGGCGATGACGCCCGATATTGCGATCCGTCCGCTCCTGCCGGAGGACGCGGCGGCGGCTGCCGCGTTGCACGCCGCGATGCCGCAGCCGTGGGGCGAGAAGGACTGGACGGCGTTCCTGTCCGATCCGCTGGTGATCCGCCTCGGCGCGACGGAGGCAAGCGTGCTCGTCGGCGAGATCCTGCTGCGGGTCGCCGCCGACGAGGCGGAGGTGCTGACGATCGTCGTCGCCCGATCTGCGCGCGGCCGGGGCGTCGGCGGGCGGCTGCTGCGGGCCGGCCTGGCGGCGGCGGCCCGGCGCGGCGGAACGGCGGCCTTTCTCGAGGTCGCAGCCGACAACGATGCCGCGATCGCGCTCTATTCGGCTGCCGGTTTCGTTGAGATCGGGCGCAGGCGGGGCTATTACCGGCGCCCGGACGGCGCCATGGACGCGCTGGCGATGCGAAAGGGGCTGACGCTGGACGATGGCACGTACGCTACCTAGGATGGCGGCTGAAGGTGGGATCGCGAGGAAAATGGCGGAAGACTCCAGTCTCATCGAGGATCAGTGCCAGGCGCGCGGCATGCGGATGACCGAGCAGCGCCGCGTCATCGCGCGCGTGCTCTCGCAGTCCGCCGACCATCCCGACGTCGAAGAACTCTACAGGCGCGCCTCCGCCATCGATCCGAAGATCTCGATCTCGACCGTGTATCGAACGGTGAAGCTGTTCGAGGACGCCGGCATCCTGGCCCGGCACGATTTCGGCGACGGCCGCTCCCGCTACGAGCAGGTGCCCGACGAGCACCACGACCATCTGATCGACCTGAAGACGGGCAAGGTGATCGAGTTCCGCGACGAGGAGATCGAGCGGCTGCAGGAGGCGATCGCGCGCAAGCACGGATTCCGGCTCGTCGACCACAAGCTCGAGCTCTACGGCGTGCCGCTCGGCGACAAGGAGGGCTGAGTCCGCCCATGGGTACGGTGCGCGCCCTCTTCATCCTTGTCGTGCTCGCGGTGGTGACGCCGCCGCTGATGCTCCTGCAGTTCGTCCTTCTCGCGCTGAAGGCGCGCGCGGCGGCCAGGGTGCCGGTCGCCTATCACCGATTCGTCTGTCTCCTCCTCGGCGTGCGCGTCCACCAGGAGGGCATCCTGTCGGACCGCCGGCCGCTGCTGATCGCCGCCAACCACGTCTCCTGGCTCGACATCTCGGTATTCGGCTCGATCGCGCCCTTGTCCTTCATCGCCAAGAGCGAGGTCGCGACCTGGCCGGTCTTCGGCTGGCTCGCCAGGCTGCAGCGCACCGTCTTCGTCGACCGCAACCGGCGCAATCACACCGCCCGCGTGAACGACGTCATCGGCCGGCGCCTCGCCGACGGCGACGTCATGGTGCTGTTCGCCGAGGGAACCTCCAGCGACGGCAACCGGGTGCTGCCGTTCCGCTCCGCCCTGCTCGGCGCCGCCCACGAGCTCGCCAGGGAGGACGGCGAAACGCCGGCGATCTACGTGCAGCCGGTGGCGCTCGTCTACACCCACCTGAACGGCTTGCCGATGGGTCACCAGCACCGGCCGGTCGTCGCCTGGCACGGCGACATCGAGCTCGCGCCGCATCTGTGGAGGCTGCTCCAATCGGGCTCGGTCGACGTGACGGTGGCTTTCGGGGACCCGATCCCGCTCGCCTGCGCCGCCGAGCGCAAGGCGGTTGCCGGACGGGCCGAACGCTCGGTGCGCGGCATGGCGGCGGCCGTGCTCTGTGGCCGCGACGCGGCGGCGGGACGAAAGGCCCCGCTTTCGGCGGCCGCCGAAAGAGGCTAGGGAAACGGGCGGAAACCGCTTATATGAGACCGGAACCCCGCGAGACGACCGTGCCGGAACGCCCTTTCGCCGTCGGCCGCGAACGGAACGCTCCCGCGGACCTGACCGATAGGCGCCACGCATTCGCATGACGGCTTCAGCCAAGAAGCTCTTCGTCAAGACGTTCGGTTGCCAGATGAACGTCTACGATTCCGGCCGCATGATCGACGCGCTGGCCAGCGAGGGATTCGAGCAGACCGATTCGCCCGAGGACGCCGACCTGGTCATCCTCAACACCTGCCACATCCGCGAGAAGGCGGCCGAGAAGGTCTATTCGGAGATAGGCCGCATCCGTGCCGTCAAGAACGCGCGCGCCAGCGCGGGCAAGGAGACGATGATCGGCGTCGCCGGCTGCGTCGCGCAGGCGGAGGGACAGGAAATCGTCCGCCGCGCGCCGGTCGTCGATCTGGTGGTCGGCCCGCAGAGCTATCACCGCCTGCCGGAGATCCTCCGCGAGGCCCGGAGCAAGGCGGTCGTCGAGACCGAGTTCCCGGTCGAGGACAAGTTCGACCATCTGCCCGCCGCGACGAAGACGCGGCTGCGCCTCGGCGGCCCGACGGCGTTCCTGACGATCCAGGAGGGCTGCGACAAGTTCTGCACCTTCTGCGTGGTGCCCTACACGCGCGGCGCCGAGGTCTCGCGCCCCGTCGGCGCGGTCCTCGAGGAGGCGCGCCGCCTCGCCGACGCCGGCGTGCGCGAGATCACGCTGCTCGGCCAGAACGTGAACGCCTATCACGGAGAGGGTCTGAGGACGTCCGGTCTCGGCGGCCTGATCGAGGCGCTCGCGGAAATCGACGGCATCGACCGTATCCGCTACACGACGAGCCATCCCCGCGACATGGACGACGGCCTGATCGCCGCCCATCGCGACATCCCCGAGCTGATGCCCTACCTGCATCTTCCGGTACAGTCCGGCTCCGACCGCATCCTCGCGGCGATGAACCGAAAGCACGGCCGCGACGAGTATCTGCGCCTGATCGATCGCGTCCGCCAGGCCCGGCCCGACATCGCCGTGTCGGGCGATTTCATCGTCGGCTTCCCGGGCGAGACCGACGCCGATTTCGAGGACACGATGGACCTCGTGCGGCAGGTCGCCTACGCGCAGGCCTTCTCGTTCAAGTACAGCCCGCGCCCGGGCACGCCCGCGGCGACCATGCCGGACCAGGTGCCCGAGCCGGTCAAGAAGGAGCGCCTCGCCGCGCTGCAGGACCTGATCGACGAGGGTCAGAGGGCGTTCAACGCCGCCCTCGTCGGCCGGACGATCCCGGTCCTCCTCGAGAAGCCCGGCCGCAAGCCCGGTCAGCTCGTCGGCCGCTCGCCCTATCTGCAGCCGGTGAACGTCCCCGTCGATGCCGACCCGCCCGAGAGCTTGCGCGGCGAGATCGTCGCGGTGCGGATCACCTCGGCGGGACCGAACAGCCTGTTCGGCGAGCGGGTCGACGGCCGCGCCGCGCCCGGCGCGCCCGCCATGGAGACGGTTTCTTGAACGAAGCGCGCACGAGCGGGACGATGCCCGTGACCGAGCGGGTGATGACCTTCGAGGACAACCGGCTCGCGAGCGATCTCTACGGCCAGTACGACCAGAACCTCGCCCTGATCGAGCAGCGGCTCGGCGTCGAGACGAGCGCGCGCGGCAACCACGTCACGCTGCGGGGCTCGCCGGAAGCCTGCGCCGACGCGGCCGAGGTGCTCGACAGCCTCTACCAGCGCCTCGTGCGCGGCCAGCAGATCACGCTCGGCGACGTCGACGGCGCGATCCGGGTGGCGACCGCGGTGCCCGACCAGCAGGACAATCTGCCGGGCCTCTCCGCGCTCGCCCAGGTGTCGACGCGCAAGCGCACCGTCACCGCCCGCACGCCGCGCCAGGACCTCTATCTTCGCGCGCTCGCGACAAACGACCTCGTCTTCGCCATCGGTCCCGCCGGCACCGGCAAGACCTATCTCGCCGTCGCCTACGCCGCCTCCATGCTCGAGCGCGGCCAGATCGACCGGCTGATCCTGTCGCGCCCGGCGGTTGAGGCCGGCGAGCGGCTCGGCTTCCTGCCGGGCGACATGCGCGAGAAGGTCGATCCCTACCTGCGCCCGCTCTACGACGCGCTCTACGACCTGATGCCGCCGGAGAAGGTCGAGAAGGGCCTGCAGACCGGCGTCATCGAGATCGCGCCGCTCGCCTTCATGCGCGGCCGCACCCTGTCGCACGCCGCCGTCATCCTCGACGAGGCGCAGAACTGCACGCCGATGCAGATGAAGATGTTCCTGACGCGCCTCGGCGACGGCTCCAAGATGATCGTCACCGGCGACCCGAGCCAGGTCGACCTGCCCCCCGGGCAGCGCTCCGGCCTCACCGAGGCGACCGCGCTGCTGACCGACGTCGAGGGCATCGGCCAGATCGCCTTCGGCGAGGCCGACGTCGTGCGCAATCCGCTGGTGGCGCGCATCGTGCGCGCCTACGAGGCGGCCGACGCCGCGGCGAAGGCGGCGCAGGTCGGGAAAGGCGGCGATGGCTCCTGATCCCGCCTTGCGGATCGAGGTCGTCGAGGAATCGGGCGACTGGAGCGGGTTCGATGTCGGTCGCCGGGCGGGCCCGATCGCCCCGGCGATCCTCGGAAGGCTTCCCGGGGCCGCCGGCGTCGTCGTCCTGGCGCTCGCCGACGATGCGACCGTTCGGAACCTGAACCGGCAGTTCCGCGGCAAGGATAGGCCCACCAATGTCCTGTCGTTTCCCTCGGGCGAGGAGCCCGGCACCGGCGCGGCGCTCGGCGACGTCGTCCTCGCGGTGGAGACGCTCGAGCGGGAGGCTGCCGACGAGGGCAAGGCGCCGGGCGATCACTTTGCCCATTTAGCAATTCACGGAATCCTGCACCTTTTGGGATATGATCACGAATCGGACGAGGATGCCGAGCGCATGGAGCGCCTGGAAACAGCCATCCTCGCCGACCTTGGTATCGAAGATCCTTATGCCGAAACGGAAGTTGCCGACAGCCAAGCCCATTGATGCCAGCGATGCCCGACGACCCGCAATCCAGATCCGAAGACCCTTCGAGTAGTGGCCGCCCCGGCGGCGGCGAACCGTTTTTCCAGAAGCTGAAGAGCCTTTTCGGCGGCCGGCAGACCTCGTCGTCGCTGCGCGAGAGCCTTGCCGGTGCCCTCGACGAGGCCGTCGGCGTGGCCAGCGATCCGTTCTCCGCGAAGGAGCGGTCGATGCTGCGCAACGTGCTCGGCCTGCGCGACCTGCGGGTCGACGACGTGATGGTACCGCGCGCCGACATCGACGCGGTGGAGACCGACGTCTCGATCGCCGACCTCATCAAGGAGTTCCGCGAGGCCGGCCACTCGCGCCTGCCCGTCTACAAGGAGACGCTCGACGAGCCGGTCGGCATGGTCCACATCAAGGACGTGCTCGGCTGGATGACGGAGCACGCGCTTCTGCCGGAGGAGGATATGGCGCGCCGCAAGGCGAAGCCGGCCGGCGGCCTCGACATGCGCCGCATTCCGCTCAAGACGTCGCTCGCCGAGGCGGCGCTGACCCGCCAGGTGCTCTACGTGCCGCCTTCCATGCCGGCCGTCGATCTCCTGGTGAAGATGCAGGCGACCCGCATCCATCTCGCCATCGTCGTGGACGAGTACGGCGGCACCGACGGTCTCGTCTCCATCGAGGATCTGGTCGAGGAGATCGTCGGCGAGATCGAGGACGAGCACGACGAGGAATCGGCGCCGATGATCGTGCCGACCGACGATGGCGGCTTCATCGCCGACGCCCGAGCGCCGATCGAGGAGGTCAGCAAGATCCTCGGTGCGGAGCTCGAGATCGGCGATCTCGTCGAGGACATCGACACCCTCGGCGGTCTCGTCTTCGATCGCGCCGGCCACGTGCCCGTGCGCGGCGAGCTCGTCGCTTTTCCCGGCGGCTACGAATTCGAGATCCTGGACGCCGATCCGCGCCGCATCAAGCGTGTGCGCATCCACCGCCGCGCGGCCGATGCGTCGCGCGGTTCGCGCCGCGAGCGCCCGGACAAAGAACGCATCGACAAGGAGCGCCCGGAAAAGGAGAATCCCGAGAGCGGCCGTCCGGACTCTGACCGGTCCGACGCGGCCTGACACGGAACACGAGACGCGGGATCCGGCAATGCTCGATTCGATCGCCAGCCGCGTTGTCGTGCTGTGGGGATGGCGCAGGCTGCTGCTCGCCTTCCTCGCCGGGGCGGCGTCGGCGCTCGCGATGCCGCCCTTCGACGTCTTTCCGATCCTGTTCGTCACGTTCCCGGTACTCGTCTGGCTGATCGACGGCACGCTGGGCAGGAGCCGTGCCCGCGCGCTCGGCGCCGCGGCCGTGATCGGCTGGTGTTTCGGCTTCGGCTATTTCCTTGGCGGTCTGTGGTGGGTCGGCTACGCCTTCATGGTCGATTCCGAGGTGTTCGGCTGGATGATGCCTTTCGCGCTCGCCGCGCTTCCCGCCGGCCTGGCGCTGTTCATGGCCGCCGCGATGGTCGTCGCGCGACTGTTCTGGAGCGCCGGGCCGCAGAGGATCTTCGCCTTCGCGCTCGGCGTCACGGTCGCCGAGTTCGCCCGCGGCCACGTGCTCTCGGGCTTTCCGTGGAACGCCTACGGCTATGCGCTGACGGGGACGGCGACGATGATGCAGGCCGCCGCCGTGTTCGGCGTCTACGGCCTGACGGCGCTTGCCGCCTTCGTCTTCGCCAGCCCCGCCGCGCTTTCGGGCGGCGGCTCGCGGTTCGCCAGGGCGACCATGCCGCTTGCCGGTCTCGCCGTGCTCGCCGGTCTCACCGGGTACGGCGCGCTGCGCCTGTCGCAGGCGAGCGAGGCGATGGTCGAGGATCTGTCGATCCGGATCGTTCAGCCGGCGATTCGCCAGGCGGAAAAGTGGAAGCCGGAGAACCGCAACCGGATATTCGCCGATTACCTGGCGCTGAGCGACTCCGCGGCCTCGCCCGAGGCTCCCGGCGTCGCCTCGGCGGACCTGCTGATCTGGCCGGAATCGGCGCTGCCCTTCGTCTTCGATACCGAGCCGGCGGCGCTGCCGGCGATCGCCGCGCTGCTGCCGCCGGGCACGACCCTGATCACCGGCATGCAGCGTGCCGTCCGCGACGCCTCCCGGCCCGACGGCTACCGCGTCTACAACTCCGTCATGACCATCGACGACACCGGCGCGATCACGCAGGTCTACGACAAGGCATGGCTCGTTCCGTTCGGCGAGTTCCTGCCCTTCCAGCCGCTGCTCGAATCGCTGGGCCTGCAGCAATTGACCCGCGTGATCGGGGGGTTTTCGACCGGTCCCGGCCCCCGCACGATGACGGTGCCCGGCGCGCCGCCCTTCTTGCCGCTGGTCTGCTACGAGATCATCTTCTCCGGCGCCTTCCGCGACCTGAACGAAAGGCCGGGGTGGATCCTGAACGTCACCAACGACGCCTGGTTCGGCGACAGCCCCGGGCCCTGGCAGCACCTGCGTCAGGCGCGCGTGCGCGCCGTCGAGGAGGGCCTGCCCGTGGTGCGCGCCGCCAACCCCGGTATCTCGGCGGTGGTCGACCCGTACGGCCGGTTCGTGAAACGGCTCGGACTGAACGTCGGCGGCGTCATCGATTCCGGTCTCCCGCGCGCGCTCCCGCCGCCGCCGTTCCTTACGTACGGGAACTGGATACTCGCCGGACTGGCAATCCTGTTCCTGGTGTTCGCCCTGTCGCGCAAACCCGGCTAACAATGGCCGAGGATACGGTATATGGTCCGCAGTGCCGCGAGCAGGGCGAACCGTCGTTTGACGCCGGTTCGCCCGTGTCGCAATCTGCGTGAGCTGCGGCACTGCAACCGGCTCCGTCTCAACGAGGACGGCGCCTTTCTCAATCCAGACGGTAGCGCAAAAGCCGCCGTCGCAATGACAAGATCCAATGAACCGCAAGGCACCCAACCCCATCGATGTGCATGTCGGCAGCCGCGTCCGTCTGCGTCGCGTTCTGATCGGCATGAGCCAGGAGAAGCTGGGCGAGCAGCTCGGCATTACCTTCCAGCAGGTCCAGAAGTACGAGAAAGGCACCAACCGTATCGGTTCGAGCCGTCTGTTCCGGATCGCTCAGATCCTCGGCGTCCCGGTATCCTTCTTCTTCGAGGACATCCCCGGACAGGGCACGGCGGACCAGGGGTTCGGCGAGACCCGGTCGGAGCGCTACGTCGTCGACTTCATCTCGAGCGCCGAAGGGCTGCAGCTCAACAAGGCGTTCCTGCGCATCTCCGATCCCAAGGTGCGACGGAAGGTGGTCGAGCTGGTGCAGGCTGTCTCCGACGACAAGGAGTAGGCGCGCCGACCGGTCGCCGCCTCTTGCTTGACGGGATCGGGACGGGCTGTCACAAACCGGTCGCCGGGGAGCGGGCCGCTCCCCGGATGAACTGCGTTTCCCAGAACAAGGAGCTGGCAGGCCGTGGCGCGTAGCGACTATCTCTTCACGAGCGAATCCGTTTCAGAGGGCCATCCCGACAAGGTCTGCGACCGCATATCGGACGCCGTCGTCGACGCCTATCTCGGCGCCCAGCCCGACGCGCGCGTCGCCGTCGAGACGCTCGTGACGACGAACCGGATCGTGCTCGCCGGCGAGGTGCGCGGCCCCTCGACCATCACGCACAGCCATCTCGAGGACATCGCCCGCGAGGCGGTCAAGCAGATCGGCTACGAGCAGAAGGGATTTCACTGGCGCGACGCCGCCGTCGAGGTCTACGTCCATTCCCAGTCGGCCGACATCGCCCAGGGCGTCGATGCGGCGGGCAACAAGGACGAGGGCGCCGGCGACCAGGGCATCATGTTCGGCTACGCCTGCACCGAGACTCCGGCGCTGATGCCCGCGCCGATCTACTATGCCCACAACATCCTGAAGGCGATGGCGGACGCCCGCCATTCCGGCGCCCAGCCCGGCTTCGAGCCGGACGCCAAGAGCCAGGTCACGCTGCGCTACGAGAACGGCAAGCCGGTGTGCGCCACCTCCGTCGTCGTCTCGACCCAGCACGGCGAGGCGCTGTCGACGGATCAGGTCCGCGAGATCGTGCGTCCCTTCGTGCTCGACGTGCTGCCCGAAGGCTGGATGTGCGAGGAGCCGGAATTCTATGTCAATCCGACCGGCCGTTTCGTCATCGGCGGTCCCGACGGCGACTCCGGTCTCACCGGCCGCAAGATCATCGTCGACACCTATGGCGGCGCGGCCCCGCACGGCGGCGGCGCCTTCTCCGGCAAGGACCCGACCAAGGTCGACCGCTCGGCCGCCTATGCCTGCCGCTACCTCGCCAAGAACGTCGTCGCCGCCGGTCTCGCCGACCGCTGCACCATCCAGATCTCCTATGCGATCGGCGTCTCCAAGCCGCTGTCGCTCTATGTCGACCTGCACGGCACCGGCCACGTCGACGAATCGAAGCTCGAGAAGGTGCTGGGCGAGGTTATGGACCTGTCGCCGCGCGGCATCCGCGAGCACCTCAAGCTCAACCGGCCGATCTATGCCCGCACCTCGGCCTACGGCCATTTCGGCCGCGAGCCGGAGCCCGATGGCGGGTTCTCCTGGGAGAAGATCGGCCTCGTCGGCGAGCTCAAGGGCGCCTTTGCCTGAGGAAGTCGCGCGCCGGCTGCTCTACGGCCGGCACAAGGGACACAAGCTGCGTCCGCGGCAGGCGGGTCTTCTGAAGACCCTGCTGCCGCGACTGCGGATTCCCCTGGCCGAGGCCTGTCCCGCGGACGTCCGGACGCTGTTTCGTGCCCCTGTCGACGCCGTCCATCTGGAGATCGGCTTCGGCGGCGGCGAGCACCTCGCCTTCCGCGCGGCCGAAAATCCCGGCACCGCCTTCATCGGCTGCGAGCCCTTCGTCAACGGCGTCGCCAAGCTGCTCGTCGAGATCGAGGAGCGTGCGCTCTCCAACGTCCGCGTCCATGACGACGACGCCCGCCAGGCGATCGACTGGCTGCCGGCCGGTTCGCTCGATTGCGTCTGGCTGCTTTATCCCGATCCGTGGCCGAAGCGCCGCCACCGGAAGCGGCGCTTCCTGACCGGGAACAATCTCGACGCGCTCGCCCGGGTGATGAAATCCGGCGCCGAGCTGCGCTTCGCGACCGATATCGCCGACTATGCCGACAGATCGTTGCGGGTGATCGCAGGAAGGCGCGATTTCGAATGGACGGCCCGGCGCGCGGACGATTGGCGCATCCCGTGGCGGCCCTGGCCGGGCACGCGCTACGAGGAGAAGGCGATCAGGGCCGGGCGCACGCCCTGCTACCTGACCTTCAGGCGGCTGTAGGCCGCCCGCGACACGGAGGGGGCGAGAGCACCGATCCGGCGGCCGGGATTCCAGTCGCCCGCCGGTCTCGCGCTCCCTGCCCGTCAGTCTCCCGCTCCCCGCCCGCCGTTAAGGAATGCGGGCTCTCGCCCTTGCGTTGTCCCTCCGGGACGTATATCTAGTCGTCGAATTCCATCTCATGACGTCGGTGACTGATTGAGAGTGGGCTCCCCGGGCCCGCTCCTTTAGGTGTTAGCGGCCTCATACCCGAGGGCACATGCAGGCGACCACGCCGAACGATATCGCTACCCCGGTGTCCGGCATCGACTCCGCCGGTTCCGCCGTCGACCCCGGCGTCGGCGACGATCCGCGCATCGTCCGCGAGACGGGGCTCGCCGCGCGCATCGCCGCGATCGCCGAACCGGTCGCCGCCGACCTCGGCCTCGATCTGGTGCGCGTGCGCGTCTCCGGCCGCGACGGCTGCACGGTGCAGGTGATGGCCGAGCATCCGAGCGGCGAGATGACCGTCGACGATTGCGCCGACTTCTCGCGCGCGCTTTCGCCGGTGCTCGACGTCGAGGACCCGATCCAGGGCGCCTATCACCTGGAAGTGTCCTCGCCCGGCATCGACCGGCCGCTGGTGCGCCGCCGCGATTTCGAGCGCTGGAAGGGGCACGAGGCCAAGATCGAGCTGTCGGTCGCCCTCGACGGGCGCAAGCGCTTTCGCGGCAGGCTCGCCGGCATCGCGGATTCGGCGGTGAAGGTCGCGCTGCTCGACGCGGTGGACGACGACGGCAATCCGGTCGTCGCGGCGGTCCCGATCGACGATATCGCCGAGGCGCGGCTGGTGTTGACGGATTCCTTGATTGCCGAGGCCCTGAAACGGGAAAAGGCCACCCGGCGCGACAGCGCCGCAACGGAATAGCCAGAACGGGATAGACGGCGCGCGAGCGCCGAAGAGTAGCAACGGAGAACCACATGGCGACGGCTGTCAGTGCCAACAGGCTCGAGCTTCTGCAGATCGCGGATGCGGTGGCGCGCGAGAAGGTGATCGATCGCCAGATCGTCATCTCGGCGATGGAGGACGCGATCCAGAAGGCGGCCCGCTCGCGCTACGGCAGCGAGACCAACATCAAGGCCGAGATCAATCCGAAGACCGGCGAGATCAGGCTGACGCGCCTGCGCCAGGTGGTCGAGGCGCTGGAGAACCCGGCCGCCGAGATCACGGTCGAGGAAGCGCGCGAGCGCAATCCCGCCGCCCAGGTCGGCGACTTCATCTCCGAGCCGCTGCCGCCCCTCGACTTCGGCCGCATCGCCGCCCAGTCGGCCAAGCAGGTCATCGTCCAGAAGGTGCGCGAGGCCGAGCGCGAGCGCCAGTACGAGGAGTACAAGGACCGCATCGGCGAGATCGTCAACGGCGTCGTCAAGCGCGTCGAGTACGGCAACGTCATCGTCGACCTCGGCCGCGCCGAGGCGATCATCCGCCGCGACGAACTGATCCCGCGCGAGATGTACCGGCCCGGCGACCGCGTGCGCGCCTATATCTACGACGTGCGCTCCGAGCAGCGCGGACCGCAGATCTTCCTGTCGCGCACCCACCCGCAGTTCATGGCCAAGCTCTTCGCCCAGGAAGTGCCGGAGATCTACGACAACATCATCGAGATCAAGTCGGTTGCCCGCGATCCGGGCTCGCGCGCCAAGATCGCCGTGATCTCGCGCGATTCCTCGATCGATCCGGTCGGCGCCTGCGTCGGCATGCGCGGCAGCCGCGTCCAGGCGGTCGTCAACGAGCTCCAGGGCGAGAAGATCGACATCATCCCCTGGTCGCCGGATGCCGCGAGCTTCATCGTCAACGCGCTGCAGCCCGCCGAAGTGGTCAAGGTCGTGCTCGACGAGGACGCCGAGCGCATCGAGGTCGTCGTCCCCGACGACCAGCTGTCCCTCGCCATCGGCCGGCGCGGCCAGAACGTGCGTCTCGCCTCGCAGCTCACCGGCTGGGACATCGACATCCTGACCGAGGCCGAGGAATCGGAGCGCCGCCAGAAGGAGTTCCTCGAGCGCACCGAGATGTTCATGGAGGCCCTCGACGTCGACGAGGTCGTCGGCCAGCTCCTGACGTCGGAAGGCTTCTCCTCCGTCGAGGAAGTCGCCTACGTGCCGCTCGACGAGGTGGCGAGCATCGAGGGCTTCGACGAGGAGACGGCCGAGGAGATCCAGCTGCGCGCCAAGGAATTCCTGCAGCGCCGCGAGGAGGAGCTCACCGCCAAGCGCCGCGAGCTCGGCGTCGAGGATGCGCTCGCCGACGTGCCCGGCGTCACGACCGCGATGCTGGTCGCGCTCGGCGAGAACGACGTGAAGACCGTCGAGGATCTCGCCGGCTGCGCCACCGACGACCTCGTCGGCTGGTTCGAGCGGGTGGAGGGCGAGAGCAAGCGCTTCCCGGGATTCCTCGACGGCTTCGATGTGTCGCGCGAGGAAGCCGAGGCGATGATCATGGCCGCCCGCCTGCGGGCCGGCTGGATCACCGAGGCCGACCTCGCCGCCGCGCAGGACGGCGAGGAGGAAGGCGCCGAGACCGAGGAGGGCGACGCTGGCGAATCGGCTTGACCCGGGCGAAACGGACGAGGCGGTCGACGAAACCGACGGCGGACCGCGCGACCGCGCGCCGCGGCGCCGCTGCATCGTCACCCGCCGGTCGCTGCCGGTCGACGCGCTGATCCGCTTCGCCCGTGGCCCCGACGGGGCGGCGGTTCCGGATCTTCGCCGCAGGCTGCCGGGTCGCGGCGTGTGGGTGACGGCGGAGCGCGGGGCCGTCGAGGAAGCCGCGCGCAAGAAGCTGTTCTCGCGGGCGTTCCGGGCGGAGACCCGGGTTCCCGAGGGACTTGCCGGCAGCGTCGGCACGCAGTTGAGGGAAATGGCGCTCGGCCGGCTGGGGCTCGAGCGCAAGGCGGGCCGGCTCAAGGTCGGGTTCGCCGAGGTCGACGCGATGCTGCGGGGCGGAAAGGCGGCGCTCGTGCTGCATGCCCGCGACGGCGCGGCGGACGGAATACGCAAGCTCGACCAGGCGGCCCACGCCGGGGCCGCCGCCGGTGGAGAAGCGCCGTACCGCTGCCGGGCATTCACGTCGGCGGAAATGAGTTTGGCCTTGGGCCGTGGGAATGTGATACATGCTGCCCTCGAGAAGGGCGGCGCCAGTGACGCGGTGATCGCGCGTTGCCGTCTGGTGGACCGCTATTTTGGCGAGGTCGGACCGGCGGCGGGCGACTTGCCGGACGAATTCGCAGGAAGGACCGAATGAGCGACACGAAGCAGCCGGACGACAAGACGCTGACGCTGGGCGGGCGCAAGACGCTCAGCCTGCGCCGCACGGTCGAATCCGGCACGGTCAGACAGAACTTCCCGCGTGGCCGTTCCAAGCCGGTTCTCGTGGAGAAGAAGAAGCGCCGGATCATCGGGCCCGGCGAGACGGAAGCGCGCGCCTCCGAGCCCGCGCCGGCACCGGAGGCGCCCAAGCCCGCGCCGAAGAAGGCCGCCGAGCCCGCGCCCGCCGCTCCCGCCGAGGAGGCGCCGCGCGCCGGCGTCGTGCTGCGCACGCTGACCGACGAGGAGAAGGACGCCCGCGCCCACGCGCTCGCCGAGGCGAAGGTCCGCGAGGAGGAGGAGCGCCGCAACGCCGAGGTCGAGGCCAAGCGGCGCGCGGTCGAGGAAGAGCGGCTCAGGAAGGAACGCGAGGAAGCCGAGGCCCGCCGCCTCGAGGAAGAGGACCGCCGCAAGGCCGAGGACGAGTCGCGCTCGCGCGCCGAGCAGGGAGCCAGGAAGCGTCTCGGCGAGCCCGAGACCCCGGCCGCCGCCCCTGCGCCCGCCGCCGCTACTACCGCCGCCGCGCCCGCGCGCGAAGCCCGCGCCGTCGCCGAGGAGGACGAAGGCGCCAAGGCCAAGCGCAAGGCCGCCGAGCAGAAGCCCGTCCGTCGCGGCGAGGAGCGCCGTCGCGGCCGCCTGACGATCTCCAACGCCCTCGACGAGAACGAGCGCAGCCGCTCGCTCGCCGCCATGCGCCGCCGCCGCGAGCGCGACAAGCGCGCCGCGGGCTTCCGCGAGCCCGGCGAGAAGATCCTGCGCGAGGTCATCCTGCCGGAGACGATCACGATCCAGGAGCTCGCCAACCGCATGGCCGAGCGCGCCGTCGACGTGATCAAGCTGCTGATGCAGCAGGGCCAGATGCTCAAGATCAACGATGTGATCGACGCCGACACCGCCGAGATCATCGCCTCGGAGATGGGCCACACCGTCAAGCGCGTGTCTGAGTCCGACGTCGAGGAAGGCCTCTACGGCGAGGATGACCGCCCCGAGGACCTGAAGCCGCGTCCGCCGGTCGTGACCATCATGGGCCATGTCGACCACGGCAAGACGTCGCTGCTCGACGCGATCCGCCAGGCCAATGTCGTCTCCGGCGAGGCCGGCGGCATCACCCAGCACATCGGCGCCTATCAGGCCAAGGCCCCGGACGGCCAGGTCATCACCTTCATCGACACGCCGGGCCACGAGGCCTTCACCTCGATGCGCGCCCGCGGCGCCAAGGTGACCGACATCGTCGTTCTGGTGGTGGCCGCCGACGACGGCGTCATGCCGCAGACGGTGGAAGCCATCAACCACGCCCGCGCCGCCGGCGTGCCGATGATCGTGGCGATCAACAAGATCGACAAGCCGGACGCCGACCCGAGCCGCGTGCGCAACGACCTGCTGCGTTACGAGATCGTCGTCGAATCGATGGGCGGCGACACGCTCGAGGTCGAGGTCTCCGCGCTCAAGCACATCAACCTCGACAAGCTGCTCGAGGCGATCCAGCTGCAGTCGGAAGTGCTGGAGCTGAAGGCCAATCCGAACCGCCCCGCCGAGGGCGTCGTCATCGAGGCGAAGCTCGACAAGGGTCGCGGCCCCGTCGCGACCGTCCTCGTCCAGCGCGGCACGCTGAACGTCGGCGACATCCTCGTCTGCGGCGCGGAGTCCGGCAAGGTTCGCGCCCTGGTCGACGACCACGGCAACACTGTCGACTCCGCCGGTCCGGCGACCCCGGTCGAGGTGCTCGGTCTCGACGGCACGCCGGAAGCCGGCGACCGCTTCGCCGTCGTCGACTCCGAGGCGCGCGCCCGCGAGATCGCCGACTACCGCCAGCGCAAGAAGCGCGAGCGCAGCCACGCCCGCGGCGTCGGCGCCAAGACCTCGCTCGAGCAGATGATGTCGCAGCTCAAGGAGCAGGGCCGCGCCGAATTCCCGCTGTTGCTCAAGGCCGACGTGCAGGGCTCCTCCGAAGCGATCGTCGCGGCCCTCGACAAGCTCGGCACCGACGAGGTCGCAGCCCGCATCCTGACGGCCGGCGTCGGCGGCATCACCGAATCGGACGTGACGCTGGCGGCCGCCTCGAACGCCGTGATCCTCGCCTTCAACGTCCGCGCCAACCGGCAGGCGCGCGAGGCCGCCGAGCGCGACGGCGTCGAGATCCGCTACTACAACGTCATCTACAACCTCGTGGACGACGTGAAGGCGGCGATGTCGGGCCTGCTCGCCCCGACGCTGCGCGAGGAGATGCTGGGCAATGCCGAGATCCTCGAGGTGTTCAACATCTCCAGGGTCGGCAAGGTCGCCGGCTGCCGCGTCACCGACGGAGTCGTCCAGCGCGGCGCCAATGTCCGCCTGATCCGCGACAACGTCGTCATCCACGAGGGCAAGCTGTCGACGCTGAAGCGCTTCAAGGACGAGGTTCGCGAGGTCAATGCCGGCCAGGAATGCGGCATGGCCTTCGAGAACTACCAGGACATGCGCCAGGGCGACGTCATCGAGTGCTACAAGGTCGAAGAGATCCAGCGGACTCTCTAGGTCGACACCCAACCGATAAGGGACGGCGCGGTCCGATTCCGCGCCGCATCCTGCAATGCCGGACCACGACGGTGGCCGTAGGCCCGCTTCGGCGGGCGACACGGCGTTCGATCTGCGCTTCGCGATCGACGTGAACGGCTACACCGTCGTCGCCCGCGCCGAGACGACGGGCGCGGAGACTGAAGAACCATGACACGTCACAGCCACCATCAGGGCCGGACGCACGGCCCCTCCCAGCGCCAGCTTCGCGTCGGCGAGATGCTGCGCCACGCTCTGGCGGAAATCCTTCAGCGCGGCGACATCTCCGATCCCGTCCTGGAGACGACCGTTATCACCGTGCCGGAGGTGCGGGTGACGCCGGACCTGCGCCACGCGACGATCTACGTGATGCCGCTGGGCGGCGTCCATGCCGACGAGGTGGTCAAGGCGCTCGCCCGCAACAGCCGGTTCCTGCGCGGCGCGCTCGCCCACAAGGTGACGCTGAAATACATGCCCGACCTCAAGTTCGAGATCGACCGCAGCTTCGAGGAGGGCGACCGCATCGATCAGCTGCTTCGCAGCCCCGAAGTCGCCCGCGACCTCGATCACGACGAGGAAGCGGACTAGTGGGACGCCGCAAGCGCGAATCGACGGTCCACGGCTGGCTGATCCTCGACAAGCCGGTCGGTTTGACGTCGACCCGGGCCGTTTCGCGGCTGAAGCGCCTGTTCGATACCGGCAAGGCCGGCCACGCCGGAACCCTCGATCCGCTCGCCTCGGGATGCCTGCCGGTCGCATTCGGAGAGGCGACCAAGACCGTGCCCTTCGTCGTCGACGGGCTGAAGGTCTACCGCTTCACCGTCCGCTGGGGCATCGAGACGGATACCGACGATTCGGAGGGGAAAACGGTCGAAACCTCGGATGTTCGCCCGACGGACGATCAGATCGACGCGATTTTGCCGGATTTCACCGGACTGATCGACCAGGTGCCGCCGCGCTTCTCGGCGATCAAGATCGCCGGCGAACGCGCCTACGACCTCGCCCGCGAGGGCGAGGAGGTCGATCTGAAAACCCGGCAAGTGGAGATCCTTTCCCTCGAGCGGACGGGACCAAGTCGCGACGGCGAGACCGAGTTCGAGTGCGAATGCGGCAAGGGCACCTATGTCCGCGCGCTCGCCCGCGATATCGGCCGCGCGCTCGGCACCCGCGGCCACATCGTCGCGCTGCGCCGCCTCGCCGTCGGCCCCTTCGACGAGGAGGACATGATTCCTCTGGATAAATTGGAGGAGTTGTGCGATAGAGCCCCCGGCCCGGACGATCCTGACAAGGTGACCCCGGCTGATTTCCTACGACCGGTAGAGACCGCGCTGGACGACATCCCGGCACTGGCCATCAACCGGTCGGACGCAACCCGGCTCAGAAATGGGCAACCGGTGTTGCTGCGCGGGCGGGATGCACCCGTGCTCAGCGGTCTCGTTTACGCGACGATGCAAGGAAAGCTTGTCGCCCTCGTCGAGGCGGACCGCGGCGAGTTGCACCCGAAGCGCGTGTTCAACCTGCCCGGATAGGAACCGGGCGCAGTGATACGGAGACGATGTCGCCATGTCGATTACCGCCGAACGCAAGCAGGCGCTTATCAAGGAATATGCCAAGGGCACGACCGACACCGGTTCGCCCGAGGTGCAGGTCGCGATCCTCACCGAGCGCATCGTCAACCTGACCGAGCATTTCAAGACCCACAAGAAGGACAACCACTCCCGGCGCGGGCTCCTGAAGCTCGTCAGCCAGCGGCGCCGGCTCCTCGACTACGTCAAGGCGAAGGACGAGGCGCGCTATCGGGATCTCATCGAGCGTCTCGGCATCCGCCGCTGACGCTCTTATCCGCGGCGGCCCGAGGCCGCCGCACACCACCCCGGAGGCTTGGTGGCCATGGGGAGGATAGCCGGACGCTTCCGGGCACTTCGAAGCGCCTCGCCATCTTGCCCATGGCTCGCCCTGCATCCCACGAGCCATGAGGCATACGTATGTTTGATATCCATCGCGAAGAAATCGAGTGGGCCGGCCGCACGCTGGTGCTGGAAACGGGCCGGATGGCCCGCCAAGCCGACGGCGCCGTGCTCGCCAAGTACGGCGACACCACGGTGCTCGCCACGGTCGTCGCGGCCAAGGAGCCGAAGCCCGGCATCGACTTCCTGCCGCTGACCGTCCACTACCAGGAGAAGTTCTACGCGGCCGGCAAGATCCCCGGCGGCTACTTCAAGCGCGAAGGCCGCCCGACCGAGAAGGAGACGCTGGTCTCCCGCCTGATCGACCGGCCGATCCGTCCGCTGTTCGTCGACGGCTTCCGCTGCGACACGCAGATCATCGCGACCGTGTTGTCGCATGACCTGGAGAACGATCCCGACGTCGTGGCGATGATCGCCTCGTCCGCCGCCCTGACGCTCTCCGGCGCCCCCTTCATGGGCCCGATCGGCGCGGCCCGGGTCGGCTTCATCAACGGCGAGTACGTCCTCAACCCGCAGCTCGACGAGCTGCCGGAGTCGACCCTCGACCTGGTGGTCGCGGGCACCGGCGATGCCGTGCTGATGGTCGAGTCCGAAGCCCAGGAACTGTCCGAGGACGTGATGCTGGGCGCCGTCATGTTCGGCCACAAGGGCTTCCAGCCGGTCATCGAGGCGATCATCCGTCTCGCCGAGCGCGCCGCCAAGGAGCCGCGCGATATCGCGGTCGCAGACAACAGCGAGGTCGCCGCGAAGGTCGCCGGGATCGCCGGCGAGGGCCTTGCCGCCGCCTACAAGATCGCCGCCAAGACCGAGCGCCAGGACGCCGTCGCCGCCGTCAAGGAGATGGTCATGGCGACGCTTTCCCCCGCCGACGCCGCCGATGGCGAAGGCGAGGACAGGCAGAAGGTCGCCGACGCCTTCAAGAAGCTCGAGAAGAAGATCGTGCGCGGCTCGATCATCGAGACCGGGCATCGCATAGACGGCCGCGACCTGAAGACGGTGCGCCCGATCCAGGCCGAGGTCGGCATCCTGCCGCGCGCCCACGGCTCGGCCCTGTTCACCCGTGGCGAGACGCAGGCGCTGGTCGTCGCGACGCTTGGAACGGGCGAGGACGAGCAGTTCGTCGACTCGCTGTCGGGCACCTACAAGGAGCGGTTCCTGCTCCACTACAACTTCCCGCCCTACTCGGTCGGCGAGACGGGCCGCATGGGCGGCGCCGGCCGCCGCGAGATCGGCCACGGCAAGCTCGCCTGGCGCGCCATCCATCCGATCCTGCCCGACCACACGCAGTTTCCCTACACGCTGCGCGTCGTCTCGGAGATCACCGAGTCGAACGGCTCCTCGTCGATGGCGACCGTCTGCGGCACGTCGCTGTCGCTGATGGACGCCGGCGTGCCGCTCAAGCGACCCGTCGCCGGCATCGCTATGGGCCTGATCCTCGAGGAGGGCGGCAAGTTCGCGGTGCTGTCCGACATCCTCGGCGACGAGGACCATCTCGGCGACATGGACTTCAAGGTGGCGGGCACCGAGAACGGCGTCACCTCGCTGCAGATGGACATCAAGATCGCCGGCATCACCGAGGAGATCATGAAGGTCGCCCTCGACCAGGCCAAGGGCGGCCGCATCCACATCCTCGGCGAGATGGCCAAGGCCATCACCCAGGCGCGTCCGGAGCTCGGCGAGCACGCCCCACGCATCGAGGTGATCACGATTCCGGTCGACAAGATCCGCGAAGTGATCGGCTCGGGCGGCAAGGTCGTCCGCGAGATCGTCGAGAAGACCGGCGCCAAGATCGACATCAACGACGACGGCACCATCAAGGTGGCCTCGGCCGACGCCAAGGCGATCAAGGCGGCGCTCGACTGGATCAAGTCGATCGTGGCCGAGCCGGAGGTCGGCGCCATCTACCGCGGCAAGGTCGTGAAGGTCGTCGACTTCGGCGCCTTCGTGAACTTTTTCGGCCCCCGCGACGGCCTCGTCCACATCTCCCAGCTCTCCAAGGGCCGGCCCGAGAAGGTCACAGACGTCGTCAAGGAAGGCGACGAGGTCTACGTCAAGCTGGTCGGCCTCGACGAGCGCGGCAAGGTCCGCCTGTCGATGAAGGTGGTCAACCAGGAGACCGGCGAGGAAGAGGACACCGGCCAGGCCGCCTGATCCTCGAACTCCGCTATTCCCGACCGGAACGGCCCTGTGGATAACCGCGGGGCCGTTTCTTTTTCAGCCGGCTCAAGCAGTTGGCGAACCCGATAAAATGCCGATCAATTTCTTCAGAACCCGACAAGGTCCCACGCCGTTAGGTTGCGGCGACGGCCGCGGCTTTGCGGCCCTCTTTCTTTTTCGAGGAATGACATGTCCACGTCGCGAAACGCTGCCGACGGGGATGGGGCTTACGATTTAGGGCTCTATCGCTTTCTGAATCGCATCGGTTGGCCGCGAACCTATCTCGGCAGGCTGATTCTGATATGTGCGGTCGCGATGAGCGTGCCGCTGTTCGCCAGTCTCGCTCTGGTTGCATTCGTGTTCGGCCAGGCGCAACTCGACCGCGCCACCCTCTTCGCCGCCTTCGCCGCCGGCGACGTCGTGGGTATCGGCTTCCTGCTGATCGGCCTGCGCATGGCGCTGGAACCCGTCAGCATGTCGGTCGCGGCCCTCGATGCCTATCGCCGCGATCGCCGCCTGCCGCATCTGCCCTCCGACTACGACGACGAGCCGGGCCGGCTCATGCGGGAGATCCGCCGCACCATCCTGCAGGCGGAAATGGTGCACGCCGATCTCCTGCACCGCGCCGAAACCGACCCGCTGACCGAGATCGCCAACCGCCGCCGCTTTCTGCGCCGCAGCGGCGAGGAGTTCGCCGCCGCGCGTCAGACCGCAGAGCCGCTGTCGCTCATCGTCCTCGACATCGACCGCTTCAAGGACATCAACGACACGTACGGTCATCCCGCCGGCGACATGGTGCTGAGGCTCGTCGCGGGCTTCCTGGCGCGTGCGCTGAGGCCGCGCGATTCGCTGGCGCGGATCGGCGGCGAGGAATTCGCGATCCTGTTGCCGGACACGCAGCTCTCCGAGGCCGTGGTCATCGCCGAGCAGCTGCGCCACCGCATAACCACCCTGCCGATGCCCGCGCTCGGCGGCGCGTCGGTGACCGCGAGCTTCGGCGTGACGGCCGCCGAGGGCTCGGAACCGGACTTCGAGGCGATGATGCAGCGCGCCGACAAGGCGCTTTACGACGCCAAGAACGGTGGCCGCGATTGCGTCGCCTACCGGTCTTCGGGAGCCGACGAGGCCGACAAGGGCATCGTCGGGCAGCGATTCCCCGGCGCGATGTGCGGCGCCCGCCCCGGCGCGCGCGTGGCCAATTCCGACATCGCCTGGTTCATCGACTGACGGGAACGTTCGCCGGTCTACTCGGCGGCCTTGAGATTCTCGTTGTCGCCGTTGCCGATGTCGGCCTTCATCTCCTCCGGCCTCGGCATCGAGACGACGTGGAAGCCCGAATCGACGAAATGCACCTCTCCGGTGACGCCCGACGACAGCGGCGACACGAGATAGAGGGCGGAGCCGCCGACGTCGTCGATCGTCGTCGCCCGGCGCAAGGGCGCGTGCGCCTTGTGAAAGTTGTACATCCGCCGCGCATCGGTGATGCCGGCGCCGGCGAGGGTCCGGACCGGCCCCGCCGAGATCGCGTTGACGCGGATGCCCTGCGGCCCGTAGTCGGCGGCGAGATAGCGCACGCTCGCCTCAAGCGCCGCCTTGGCGACGCCCATCACGTTGTAATTGGGCATGACGCGTGTCGAGCCGGCATAGGTGAGCGTCAGCAGCGACCCGCCGTTCGGCATGATCGCGGCCGCCCGCCTGGCGATCTCGGTGAAGGAGAAGCACGAGATCACCATGGTGCGCACGAAGTTCTCGCGCGTCGTGTCGGCGTAGCGGCCCTTCAGCTCGCCCTTGTCGGAGAAGGCGACCGCGTGGACGACGAAATCCAGGCTGCCCCAGGCCGACTTCAACCCGTCGAAGACGGCATCGACGGTCGCGATGTCCTCGACGTCGCAGGGCAGCACCAGCTTGGCGCCGAGCGATTCGGCGAGCGGCCGCACGCGACGCCCGAACGCCTCCCCCTGGTAGGTGAAGGCCAGTTCGGCGCCCTGCGCGGCAAGGGCCGTGGCGATGCCCCAGGCGATCGAATGATCGTTCGCCACTCCCATGATCAGGCCGCGCTTGCCGGCCATCAACGCGTCGCTCATTGCCGTCCTGCCTTTTCCCTCAGCCGTCCAGACGGCGGAACACGAGGCTCGCATTGGTGCCGCCGAAGCCGAAGCTGTTCGACAGCACCGTGTTTATGGTCGCGTCGTCGCGCCGCTCCCGCACGATCGGCATGTCCGCGAACTCCGGATCGAGCTCCTGGATGTTTGCCGATTCGCAGATGAAGCCGTTGTTCATCATCAGCAGCGAGTAGATTGCCTCCTGCACGCCGGCCGCGCCGAGCGAATGGCCGGTGAGCGACTTCGTCGCCGAGATCGGCGGGCACTTGTCGCCGGCGCCGAAGATGTTGCGGATCGCGGTGATCTCCGGCCCGTCGCCGGCCGGCGTCGAGGTGGCGTGCGGGTTGATGTAGTCGATCGGCTCCTTGAGGTCGGCGATCGCGATGCGCATGCAGCGCTCGCCGCCCTCGCCCGAGGGGGCGACCATGTCGTAGCCGTCGGACGTGGCGCCGTAGCCGGCGAGCTCGGCGTAGATCCTGGCGCCGCGCGCCTTGGCGTGCTCGAGTTCCTCGAGCACCAGCACGCCGGCGCCGCCGGCGATGACGAAGCCGTCGCGGTCGACGTCGTAGGCGCGCGAGGCGGTCTGAGGCGTGGCGTTGTACTTCGACGACATCGCCCCCATCGCGTCGAACAGCATCGACAGCGTCCAGTCGAGTTCCTCGCAGCCGCCGGCGAACATGACGTCCTGCTTGCCCCACTGGATCATCTCGGCGGCGTTGCCGACGCAGTGCGACGATGTCGCGCAGGCCGAGGAGATCGAATAGTTGACGCCCTTGATCTTGAACCAGGTGGCGAGCGTCGCCGACGCCGTCGACGACATCGCCTTCGGCACGGCGAACGGGCCGATGCGCTTCGGGCCCTTCTCGCGGGCGATGTCGGCGGCCTCGATCAGCGTGCGCGTCGAGGGGCCGCCCGAGCCCATGATGATGCCCGTGCGCTCGTTGCTGATCTCGTTTTCCTCGAGACCGGAATCGCGGATCGCCTGCTCCATGGCGACGTGGTTCCAGGCGGTGCCGCCGCCGTGGAAGCGCATCGCGCGCCGGTCGACGATCTCGGCGGCGTTCAGCGTCGGCGCGCCGTGCACCTGGCTGCGGAAGCCGAGCCGTACGTAATCGTCGGCGGTGACGATGCCGGATTTCGCCTCGCGCAGCGACGCCACCACTTCCTGGGTGTTATTGCCGATGCTCGACACGATCCCCATGCCGGTGACAACGACGCGTCTCATGGCAACCTCTCGTAGCAAGTCCAACTCGGATGACCGGTGCGCTTAAGCGCCAATTCCGGCGAATTTCCGCCGGGTATCAGACCGCGGCGCCCTCCGCCTCGGCGGTGAAAAGCCCGACCCTCAGGTCGAATGCCTGAAACACCGTCTCCCCGTCGGCCTTCACCCAGCCGTCGGCGATGCCGAGCGTCAGCCTGCGCCGGATCACGCGCTTCAGGTCCACTCCGTACTCGACGATCTTGTTGGTCGGCAGCACCATGCCGGAGAACTTGACCTCCCCGGTCGCCAGCGCCCGGCCGCGTCCCGGCGCGCCGGCCCAGCCCAGGAAGAAGCCGACCATCTGCCACAGCGCGTCGAGGCCGAGGCAGCCCGGCATCACCGGATCGCCCTTGAAATGGCAGGGAAAGAACCAGAGATCCGGCCGGATCTCGAGCTCCGCGCGCACCTGGCCCTTGCCGTGCTCGCCGCCCTCCTCGGAAATCCGGGAAATGCGGTCGAACATCAGCATCGGCGGCAGCGGCAGCTGCGCGTTGCCGGGGCCGAAGAGCTCGCCGCGCCCGCAGGCGAGAAGGTCGTCGTATTCGTAGCTGGACCGCCGTTCGGTCATTCGCCTCACTCTTATCTCTGAAATGCCGGTCCGTAATCGCCGAACGGCTTCGGCGCCTCCGGGTTTTGTCCCTTCGACGTCGCGGCTTAACTAACATAGCTTCAACGCCCTCGAAAGGGCGGCGGAACCTTAATGCCCGAAGACCTGCGCGGCTTGCCGAGGCAGGGTCGGCACCGTATATTGGTAGCGAATGCAACGAATTGCCGGATCATCTTGATGATGAACGAAAGGCCTGCCGACACCGTGATCGCGAACGCTTCTGTCCGCGAGCGCGAGGTGACCGTTCTCCTGCGGAATGCGGGGCTCCGCCCGACGCGGCAGCGCATGTCGCTCGGCGCGCTGCTGTTCGACGGCGTGGACCGTCACGTCACCGCGGAAATGCTGCACGAACAGGCGATCCGCGCCTCCGTGCCGGTGTCGCTGGCGACCGTCTACAACACGCTGCACCAGTTCACGAACGCCGGCCTGCTGCGCGAGGTCGCGGTCGACGGCGCGAAGTCCTACTTCGACACCAACACCCGCGATCACCACCACTTCTATCTCGAGGACGAGAACCGGCTGATCGACATCGCCGGCGGCTCGATCGCCGTCACCGGCCTGCCGGATGCCCCGGAGGGCATGGAAATCACCCATATCGATGTGGTCGTGCGGGTCAAGCAGGCGGGCAGGCGCTAGGCGGAGACGGGCGCGCGCCCTTCGGCCTCAGTTCACCTTTTCCTTGGGATAGACGCCCCAGAGCATCTCCTGGGAGATCCACCCGCTCACGTTGTTGACGGTGACGCGGCACCAGGTTCCGTCGCATTCGTTCAGGTCGACGAGCACGTTCGGCTCGACGAGCGCGGCGAGCCCGCCGTTCTCGCCCGGATTGCGCCTCAGTGCCAGCGTGTCCTCCGTCGACCACGGCGCGATGATGGCCGTCCGCCGCCCCGAGAGGAGCGAATGGAACACCCAGCCTTCGGCGCCCTCGCTGTCGCGGATGCGCCGCCAGTTCTCGTATTCGGCGATGATCTCGACGGGCAGGCCGGCCTTGGCGAAGATCCAGCTGACGCGGTGGTCCTGGCCCGGCCCGGCGCGCACGTTGATGCGGTCCGATTTGAGGCTGACGAAGCGGGGCAGCGGCAGGCCGCTGGGGCCGACCTGGGCGCCCGAGGGCGCGCCCTCGCCCGACTGCGCGGCCGCATGGGCATGCGGCACGGCGAAGCCGAGGAATCCGGCCAGGAGAGCGACGGCGAGGCGGGCGCGAAGCGGCAATGCGTTCATATTCGTTCCGACGGCATCCCCCGCGCCGAGACGCGACCAGATAAGCCGTGTCGATCCCAAGTCAACCGGACAGGACGCCGCGCCGATCCGCTTTGTGTTTGCCGGACCGTCTGATAGAGAGTCCGCGAAGTCCGCCCGAATCCCCGGACCGATCCTTATCATCGTCGTGGTAAACGACGGGTTTACCGGCCGGTTCGGGCAACAAGACGAGCCTCGAGAGGGAGATCGTTGGCATGGGAAAGACGCGACCGCTCGTCATCGTCACGCGCAAGCTGCCGGACGTTGTCGAGACGCGGATGCGCGAGCTGTTCGAGACCCGCCTGAACATCGACGACCGGCCGATGACCCAGGCCGAACTGATCGAGGCCGTGCGGCAGGCCGACGTGCTCGTTCCCACCGTTACCGACCGCATCGATGCCGCCGTCCTCACCCAGGCCGGGCCGCAGCTGAAGCTCGTCGCCAACTACGGCAACGGCGTCGACAACATCGACGTGGAGACCGCCACCAAGCGTGGCATCGCAGTCACCAATACGCCCGGCGTGCTCACCGAGGACACCGCCGACATGACGATGGCGCTGATCCTCGCGGTGCCGCGCCGGCTCGCCGACGGCATCAAGGTCATGGAAGCGGGCGACTGGAAGGGCTGGTCGCCGACCTGGATGCTCGGCCACCGCATCAACGGCAAGCGCCTCGGCATCGTCGGCATGGGGCGCATCGGTCAGGCCGTGGCGCGCCGGGCGCGCGCCTTCGGCATGCAGATCCACTACCACAACCGCCGCCGCGTCCCGACCGCGGTCGAGGAGGAGCTGGAGGCGACCTGGTGGGACAGCCTCGACCAGATGCTCGCCCGCATGGACGTGATCTCGATCCACTGCCCGCACACGCCGGCGACCTATCATCTCCTGTCCGCCCGGCGGCTGAAGCTGCTGCGGCCCGAGGCCTATGTCGTCAACACCGCCCGCGGCGAGGTGATCGACGAGAACGCGCTCGCCCGGATGCTGGAGGCCGACGAGCTCGCCGGCGCCGGCCTCGACGTGTTCGAGCACGAGCCCTCGGTGAACCCGAAGCTCGCCAAGTCCGAGAAGGTGCTGCTGCTGCCGCACCTGGGCTCGGCGACGATCGAGGGGCGCGTCGACATGGGCGAGAAGGTCATCATCAACATCAAGACCTTCGCCGACGGCCACCGTCCGCCGGACCGCGTGCTGCCCTCGATGCTTTGAGCCGGGTCGGAGGCGCGGCGGTGCTCGACCACGTCTCCATCACCGTCTCCAACATCGACAGGGCGGAGTCCTTCTACGACGCGGTGTTTTCCGCGCTTTCCATCCCCAAGGTCGTGCGCGAGCCGAACCGGCTCGGCTACGGCGAGCGGGCCGGGCCGGAGCATCCCGGGCGCAGCTACCTGTCGATCCGCATCGGCGGGGCCGGCCGCGTCCAGGGCCGCCACTGGGCCTTCAAGGCGAGGAGCCGCGCGGCCGTCAACGCCTTCCATGCCGCGGGCCTTGAGGCCGGCGGCCGCGACGACGGCGCGCCGGGCCCGAGGCCGCATTATCACGAGAGCTACTACGCCGCGTTCCTGCTCGATCCCGACGGCAACCGCATCGAGGCGGTGTGCCACGCGCCGGAGGAATAGCGGGGGAGAGCCGTTCTCTCCGCCACCGCCGGGCATCCGCCCGGCAACCTCCCCTCCTTCTCCTCGAGGGCGGATCACCGGCCGGCCGGCGGAAATCCCTCTCTGCCTCCGAGGGGAGAGAGACGGGAGAGGGGTCGCGCGCCGCAAGGCGTGCCGGAAGGCGACGACCCACGACCGACGATCGATGCCCGGCGATCGATGACCGGCGATCGATGACCGGCCCGGCTCAGGCCGCCGCGCCGCGCCGGGCCTCCTGCGCCTCGTAGAGGTCGAGTTCCTCCGCCGCCGCCGCCGCGAAGGACGGCCGCTGCCGCATGCGCGAGAAGTAATCCTTCACCGCCGGCCACCTGCCGAGATCGATGCCGGCGGGCCGCGTCCAGCCGAGCACCGTGCCGAGATAGGCGTCGGCGACGGTGAAGCGATCGAGCAGGAACTCGCGGCCGGTCAGGTGGCGGTCCAGGTAGTCGAAGCGCTTTTCGGCGAGCTTCAGCGCGAAGGCCCTGGCGCCGTCGTTGCTCTCGGTCGAGAACAGCGGATAGAAGACGACCTTGTGCAGCTCGGTGGCGACGAAGTTCAGCCACTGCTGCATCCGGTAGCGCTCCAGCCCGGACCTCGGCGCGAGCCCGGAGTCCGGGTCGAGATCCGCGACATACTGCAGCACGGCGGCGGTCTCGGTCAGCTGTTCGCCCGAGTCGAGCCGCAGCATCGGCACCTGGCCCATCGGATTGACGGCGAAATAGTCCGAGCCGTCCTCGAGCGTCTTCGCGATCCGGTCGACACGGATATAGTTGGCGGGCGTGCCGGATTCGTAGAGGGCGACGCGGGTGGCGAGCGAGCAGGCGAGCGGGGCGAAGTACAGGTCCATGGCTGCGGTCTCCCTGATTTGATTTTTGTACCGTAACGCACGAAAATAGGCGGCAGCAAGGAATATTTGCGAAATGGTACAAAATAAGCCGAAGCGCGGACGCCCGCGCGCCTACGATCCCGATGAGGCGCTCGCCCGGGCGCGCGACGTGTTCTGGACGCAGGGCTTCGCGGCGACCTCGCTGGACGAGCTCGCCGCGGCGACGCACATGAACCGGCCGAGCCTCTACGGCGCCTTCGGCGACAAGCGCGCCTTCTACCGCACCGTGCTGGAGCGCTACCGCGAGCAGATGCGCGACGACGTGCGCGCGGCGCTTGCCCCGGATCTCCCGCTGCGCGAGGCCCTGACGCACCTCTACGCGCTGTTCATCGACCTCTATTTCCCGCAGGAGGGCGGGCCGCGCGGCTGCTTCATGATCTCGACGGGCGTGCCGGAGGCGGCGACCGATCCGGCCGTTCGCGACCTGCTGGCCGAGACCTTCCGCGGCTTCGACCGGATGCTCGAGAAGCGCATCGAGAAGGCCGTCGCCGACGGCGAGCTTCCCGAGGGCGCCGATTGCCGGACGCTCGGCCGCATCGCCACCGCCGTCGTCAGCTACATCGCGATCCGCTCGCGCCTCGGCGAGAGCCGCGCCGTGCTGGAGGCGTTCGCGGCGGCGATCGTCGACCATATCTGCGGAAAGGCCGCGCCTTCGGGCGGATGAGCTTGCGTGGCGCCGTCCGGGCCCACACATAGACGGGCGAGGCAACCCGAACGGGCAGGACCGCCATGGCCGACACGACAGAATCCCGCCGCATCATGGAATACGACGCGATGTCCAAGTCGGCGGTGCTCGCCTACATCCTGTGGTTCTTCCTCGGCTTCCTCGGCGCCCACCGCCTGTATTCGGACCGCGTCCTGTCGGGCATCGTGCAGTTCCTCGTCTGGGGCTTCGGCTGGCTGACCATGTGGATCCTGATCGGCTGGGCGTTCTGGGCCGTCTGGGCGGTCTGGTGGGTGATCGACGCCCTGCTGATCGCCGGCTGGATCCGCGACTACAACCTGGCCGTCGCGCGGCGGCTTTCCGCCTGAGCCGCGGCCGTCCCGCCCCATTCCCGGCACGATTGGGAACCAAACTCCCGCTCGATTCTTTATCAGGAACGCGCTCGAGCCGTCGCGCCGGCGCGAGAGGAGAACGGTTCATGTGGAAATTGCCGGTTGTTCTGGTTTCGACGATGACGGTTCTGGCCGCCTGCCAGACCACGCCCCAGCAACGCGGCGCGCTCACGGGCGGCGCCATCGGCGCCGGGACCGGAGCGGTCGCCGGAGCGATCATCGGCGGCACGCCGTCCAGCGCGGCCGCCGGCGCGGCGATCGGCGGCGCGGCAGGCGCGATCATCGGCGCGGTCGCCAACCGTCCCGGCTATTGCTACGCCCGCGATCGCTACGGCAACCGCATCGTCGTCGAGTGTCCGCCCGGCTGGCGCGGCTGAAGGACCGTCGCCGTGATCTGACGACGGCCGGCGGCGGCGCTCATTCGGCGCCGTAGCCGATCGTCTCGACGCGCATCGACAGTCCGTCGAACAGCATCAGGCGGCCGATCAGCGGCTCGCCGATGCCCGCCACGAGCTTGATCACCTCGAGCGCCACGATCGAGCCGATCACCCCGGTGAGCGCGCCGAGGATGCCCGCTTCCGCGCAGGTCGGCAGCGTCCCGTCCGGCGGCGGGGCGGGGAAGAGGTCGCGGTAGCCCGGGTTGCGCGCGCCCTCGGCGTTCGTCTCGTAGGGCTTCAGCGTCGTGATCGAGCCGTCGAAGCGGCCGACCGCGGCGGTGACGAGCGGCCGGCGCCAGGCGGCGCATGCGTCCGCCACCGCGTAGCGCGTCGCGAAATTGTCCGATCCGTCGGCCACCACGTCGAAGCCGCAGACGAGGCCGGGCGCGTTGTCCGGCGTGAGCCGCAGCGCGAACGCCTCCACCTCGACATGCGGATTGATCCGCTTGATCGCGCAGGCCGCGCTCTCCACCTTCGCCGTTCCGATCGCCGCCGTGTCGTGGATCACCTGCCGCTGCAGGTTGGAGAGCGACACGGTGTCGTCGTCGACGATGCCGAGCGTGCCGACGCCGGCGGCGGCGAGATACTGCAGGACCGGAGCGCCGAGACCGCCCGCGCCGACGACGAGGACGCGCGCGCGCTTGAGCTTCTGCTGGCCGGGCCCGCCCACTTCGGCGAGCACGATGTGCCGCGCGTAGCGCTCCAGTTCCTCTTCGCTCAGCTGCATGGGCGCGAGCATCGGTCGCCGTCCGTCCTCCTGCAAGTCCCTATTGCGGCAGTTCGCCCGTGACCGCGAGGAAGCGCCGGTCCGGCCCCTCGAAGCCCGGCCTCAATATGCTCAAGACCACGGCGACGGTTTTCGCCGGATAGCCGGCGGGCACCGCCACCGTCTCGATCCGGTAGGTGATCGGACAGCCGCGCGACCGCGGGATGTCGCCGCCGTCCTCGTGCAGCACCGCCTCGGCGTTGCTGGTGAGGTTCGCGATCTTCAGTCGGAAGCCCTGCGGCTTGCCGTCGCCGATGAAGGTCTCGCAGTCCTGGCCGGGCGTTTCCGCGTCGAACAGCTCGATGTCCGCCCTGTAGCGCCGGTCGGGCGGATTCTGCAGCGGATGGGACGGAAACGGCTCTCCGAACGCCGTGCCGAGCGGGTCCGACTCGAACTCGCCGAGCGGACTGGCGGCGAGCACGACCGCCCGGTCATCGAGGCCGATCTTGCCCAGGAGCGGGGCGGCCTGCCTGCGCGCCTCGGCGCGGGCCTCGGCGAGCGGCTTCGTCTCGTCGTCGAGGCGCACGCGGAACGGCGTTCCCGGCAGCCAGGAATCGGCGCCCGTGTCGACGACGTAGATGTTGGAATAGGGAAAGCCGGATCCGTCCTGGACGCCGAATTCCTCGAAGGCGAACACCGCGCCGTCGGGGGTGAATCCGAGAATCCGGTGCTCGGCGATGTCGCCCGCCTGCGCCGCCGCCGCGCCGAAAGTGATGGCAAGAATGGGGGCCAATCTCGCGCTCGCCGACATGATGCCGCCTCCTCAGGTCCCCGTCTCGACGGAAACGATAGGACGAAACAGCCGGCGAACCAAGCGTTTGAAGCGCGGTGGTTAGCAGGGGGTTGCCGGGAACGGCGGCCTTTGAGGCAGAGCTCCTGCAGCCGTTCCCGTGTTCACGACCCGTCGCGGAGCCGCCCGCGGCGGCCCGTCAGCCGATCCCCTCGAACAGCACCGTCGAGAGATAGCGCTCGGCAAACGAGGGGATGATGATGACGATGTTCTTGCCCGCCATCTCCGGCCGCGCCGCGACCTTGAGGGCGGCGGCGACGGCCGCCCCCGAGGAGATGCCGATCGGAATGCCTTCCGTGCGCGCGACCTCGCGGGCGGTCTCGATCGCTTCCTCGTTGGTCACCTGGACGACCTCGTCGATCACCGAGCGGTCGAGCACGTCCGGCACGAAGCCTGCGCCGATGCCCTGGATCTTGTGCGGTCCGGGCTCGCCGCCGGAGAGCACGGGGCTCGCGGTCGGCTCGACGGCGACGACGTGGAGGCCGGGCTTGCGCGGCTTCAGCACCTGGCCGACGCCGGTGACGGTTCCGCCCGTGCCGACGCCGGAGACGAACACGTCTATCTCGCCGTTGGTGTCGTTCCAGATCTCTTCGGCCGTCGTCTCGCGGTGGATCGCCGGGTTCGCCGGGTTCTGGAACTGCTGCGGGATCACCGAGTTGGGGATCTCCTTGTGCAGCTCCTCGGCGCGGGCGATGGCGCCCTTCATGCCCTTGGCGCCCTCGGTCAGCTCCAGCTCGGCGCCGAACAGGGCGAGCATCTTGCGCCGCTCGATCGACATCGTCTCCGGCATGACGAGGATGAGGCGGTAGCCGCGCGCCGCCGCGACGAAGGCGAGCGCGATGCCGGTGTTGCCCGACGTCGGCTCGATCAGGACCGTGTCCTTGTCGATCCTGCCGTCGGCCTCCATCGCATCGATCATCGAGACGCCGATACGGTCCTTGACGCTGGCGATCGGGTTGAAGAACTCGAGCTTGGCGAGGAGGTTGGCCTTCACGCCCTTCGCCCTGGCGAGCTTGTCGAGGCGCACCAGCGGGGTGTCGCCGATCGTGTCGGTGATCGAGTCGTAGATGCGGCCACGGCCGGGCTGCGGTTCGGTGTCCTGTTTGCGCGCGGTTGCCTGGCTCATGAGTGTGCTCCGTTGGGGATCCCTGTCGTCCGGGCGCGGCGACGCCGCCCGCCCGTCGTTGAACGCCCTCAACCTAGTGCGCCGGGCGTTCCCCGGCGAGCCCCCGGCGGTTTGATTTTGCGATGGCCGTTAGGACACGATTTTAGATCGCGCGTCCATTTTGGAATCTCATTCCTGGGAGCTCCGTCTGGGGCATTCCGCCGGGAATGACATTCCATAGTCGGACGGCCGGCGGGGAGGTTTGGCGATCGGCGCGGCACGAGGCCAAAAGGACGCTCCGCGCGCCTCCGCGAAGGCGCAACCGAGCGAAGCGACGGGCCGTGCCGTCGGCGTCGGGGCCGTCGGCGTCGGGGCCGTCGGCATCGGGGCGTCGCCCTACCGCCCCGTCGAGCCGAACCCTCCGGCGCCGCGGGCGCTGTCGGTGAGCGCGTCGGCCTCGACCAGCGTCGCGTGCGTCACCGGCGCGACGACGAGCTGGGCGATGCGGCTGCCGGGCTCGATCGTGAACGCCTCGGCGCCGAGATTGACCAGGATCACCTTCACCTCGCCGCGATAGTCGCTGTCGATGGTGCCGGGCGTGTTGAGCACGGTGACGCCGTGCCGGGCGGCGAGCCCCGAACGCGGCCGCACCTGCCCCTCGTGCCCGGCGGGCAGCTCCAGCACGAGCCCGGTCGGCACCAGCGCGCGCGCGCCCGGCGCGAGCGTCGTCGGATCGGCGATCGCCGCGCGCAGGTCGAGCCCGGCGGCGCCCTCCGTCTCGTAGGCGGGCAGCGGCAGGCCGGCGCCGTGCGGCAGCCGCTTGATGCGGACGGTGACGGGCATTCAGCGGCCCTTCCGGGGAGCGTTCTTCCCGGTCCCGGCGGCGCCCTTGCCGGGGCTCTTCCGGGCGGCCTTCGCGCCGTGGCGCGGCAGGCTTGCGGCGATATGGGCGACGAGGCGCGCGGCGACGTCGGTCTTCGCCATGTCCTCCCAGCTCTCGACGCCCTCCGCCGAGACCAGATGCACGGTGTTGCGGTCGCCGCCCATGACGCCGGTCGAATGCGAGACGTCGTTGGCGACGATCAGGTCGCAGCCCTTGCGGGCGAGCTTTGCCCTGGCGTGCTCGATCACCGTCTCGGTCTCCGCCGCGAAGCCGACGACGAGCTTCGGCCTCAGCGTGTGGTGCCGGGCGAGCGTGCGCAGGATGTCCGGGTTCTCGACGAGCTTCAGCCCCGGCGCGGCCTTGCCGCCCTGCTTCTTCATCTTCTGCGCGCCCTCGGCGTCCGGCCGCCAGTCGGCGACGGCGGCGGCGCAGATCGCGACGTCGGCGGGCAGCGTCTCCTCGACGGCGGCGAGCATCTGCCGCGCCGTCTCGACATGGACGGTATGGACGCCGGCCGGATCGGGGATCGACACCGGGCCGCTGACGAGCGTGACGGTCGCGCCGGCCGCCGCCGCCGCCGCGGCGATCGCGTGCCCCTGCTTGCCCGAGGAGCGGTTGGCGATGTAGCGCACCGGATCGATCGGCTCGTGCGTCGGCCCCGACGTGACGATCACCCGCTTGCCCGCGAGCGGCTTGTCGCCCGTCAGCATCGCCTCGATCGCGGCGAGGATTTCGGCGGGCTCGGCCATCCGGCCCTCGCCCGCCTCGTTCGGTTCGGCCATCTCGCCGCTGTTCGGCCCGACGAAGCGGACCCCGTCGGCCTTCAGCCGCTCGACGTTGCGCCGTGTCGCGGCATGCGACCACATGCGCGGGTTCATGGCGGGGGCGACGAGCACCGGCTTGTTCGTGGCGAGCAGGACGGCGCCGGCGAGGTTGTCGGCGATGCCGCCCGCGAGCTTGGCCAGGAGGTCGGCGGTCGCCGGCGCGACGACGACCAGGTCGGCCTCGCGCGACAGTCTTATATGGCCGATCTCGGATTCCTCGTCGAGCGAGAACAGGTCGGTATGGACGTTGTCGGCCGAAAGGCTCGCGAAGGAGAGCGGCGTCACGAACTGCTCGGCGGCCCTGGTCATCACGCAGCGCACGGCGAAGCCCTTCTCGCGCGCGCGCCGGACGAGCTCGAGGCACTTGTAGGCGGCGATGCCGCCGCCGACGATGAGGAGGATGCGTTTCATCCGCTTTCCGCTGACGCCTGTCCCTTGTGCCGCCCATTCTAGCGGCCGGGCGCTTAACCTTCCATCAATGCCGCTACCACCACGCCGCCGCGGCGATCGCGGCGAGCGACAGGGCCGCGATCCACAGCGCGATCCGGCCGGAACGCGTGCGCCGGGCCTCCTCCGCGGCGATCGCCTCGACGCTTTCCCGGTCGAGATGGAAGCCGTCGCGGGCCATTTCCGCGAGGCCCGCCGCGATCCGCTCGCCGCGCGCCAGCAGTTCCGGCGCGGTCAAGAGCAGGCGGCCGAGGTTGGAGGCGCCTTCCGCCGCGGAGTGCAGCGCGCCCTCGGGGCCGAGGTTCCTGCGGATCCACTCGCCGACGACCGGCTCCGAGGTCGTCCACATGTCGAGCTCGGGATCGAGGTTGCGCGCCACGCCCTCGACCACGACCATCGTCTTCTGCAGGAGGAGGAGCTCCGGCCGCGTCCGCATGTCGAACAGCTCGGTCACCTCGAACAGCTGGGTCAGCAGCCGCGCCATCGAGATCTCGGCGGCGGTGCGGTCGCGCAGCGGTTCGCCGATGGCGCGCAGGGCCTGGGCGAAGTCGTCGACCGAATGGACGTGGGGCACGTAGCCGGCCTCGAAATGCACCTCCGCCGTGCGGCGGTAGTCGCGGCGGATGAAGCCCCACAGGATCTCCGCCAGAAACCGCCGTTCCTTCGGCCCGAGCCGGCCCATGATGCCGAAGTCGACGGCGACGAGATTGCCGTCCTCGTCGATGAACAGGTTTCCCGGATGCATGTCGGCGTGGAAGAAGCCGTCGCGCAGCGCATGCCGCAGGAACGACTGCATGACCAGCGCCCCGAGCCGCTTCAGGTCGTGGCCGGCCTCCTCCAGCGCCTCGCGGTCGGCGATCGGAACGCCGTCGATCCATTCGAGCGTCAGCACCCGCTTGGCGCTGCGGGTCCAGTCGACCTTGGGCACGCGGAAGCCCGGGTCGTCGGCGGTGTTCTCGGCGATCTCCGAGATCGCCGCCGCCTCCATGCGCAGGTCCATCTCGATCGCGACCGAGCGGGCGAGCGTCTCGACGGTATCGAGCGGGCGGAGCCGCCGCGCCTTCGGGTCGACGCGCTCGATCGTGCGGGCGGCGAAGAAGAAGGTCTCGAGGTCGCGCTGGAAGCGCCGCTCGACGCCGGGCCTGAGCACCTTCACCGCGACGTCGCGGCCGTCGGCGCGCGCCCTGTGCACCTGTGCGATGGAGGCTGCCGCGACGGGCGGGCCGAATTCCCCGAAGACCGCGTCGACGGGTCTGCCGAGGGCGGTCTCGATCGCCTTGCGCGCGACCGTGTCGGGAAAGGGCGGCAGGCGGTCCTGCAGTTGCGACAGGTCGCCGGCGATCTCGTCGCCGACGAGGTCGCGGCGCGTCGCCAGGAACTGGCCGAGCTTGATCCAGCTCGGCCCCAGCCGCGAGAAGGCGGCGGCCAGGCGCGCGTCCTTCGGATTGCGGCGCCCGACGATCGCACCGGCGATCCTTCCCAGCCGCACCGCCGTCGCCGGTCCCGCCGGCAGGTCGGTCGGGTCGATCAGCGCGAAGGCGCCCTCCCGCGTCAGTGCCCAGCCCGCCCGGCCGAGCCGGCTCAAGTGCACGATCGAGGAGAACACGGGGCTGAGACCCTTATATCCGCCAGCCGGAATGTAGCACGGCGATGCCGCCCGACAGCGCCCGCCACTGCACCCGCTCGAAGCCCGCGTCGGCGATCATGTCGGCGAAGGTCTCGCGATCCGGGAAGCGGCGGATCGACTCGACGAGATAGCGGTAGGACTCCGCGTCGCCGGCGACGATCCGGCCCATCGCCGGGATCGCGTTGAAGGAATACAGGTCGTAGACCCGGTCGAGCATCGGCATCTCGACCCGGCTGAATTCGAGGCACAGGAAGCGGCCGCCGGGCTTCAGCACCCGGTAGGCCTCCTCAAGCGCGGCCTCGATATGCGTCACGTTGCGGATGCCGAAGGCGATCGTGTAGGCGTCGAACGCGCAGTCGGGCAGGCCGGTGTCCTCGGCATTGCCCTCCGTGAAGGTGACGCGGTCCGAAAGGCCGCGCTTCTGAGCCCGCGCGGCGCCGACGTCGAGCATGTTCGGATTGATGTCGAGGACGGTGATTTCCGCGCCCGGCGCCGCCTCGGCGATGCGGAAGGCGATGTCGCCCGTGCCGCCGGCGACATCGAGAACCGACCAGCCCGCCGCGCTTCTGGGCGGGTTGAGCCAGGCGATCATCGCGTCCTTCCAGAGCCGGTGCAGGCCGCCGGACATCAGGTCGTTCATCAGGTCGTAGCGCCGTGCGACCCGGTCGAACACCTCGTCGACCCGGCCCTGCTTCTCGTCCTCGCGGACGGATTCGAACCCGAAATGCGTCTCGCGGGCTTCGCCCGCCGCTGTGCCTCGCCTCGTCATGGCGCGGACCATAGCGCAAGCCCTTGCCGCGCGCTATCGTCGCGGCCCTCGCAGATCGCCGAATATCCAGCGGTAAGAAACGCCATGCCCGAACTGCCCGAGGTCGAGACAGTGCGCCGCGGCCTCGAGCCGGCGATGACGGGCGCGACGATCGTGCGCGCCGAGGTGCGACGAAAGGACCTGCGCTTCCCCTTTCCCCCGCGCTTTGCCGAACGCCTCGAGGGCCGCACGGTCGCGGGTCTCGGCCGGAGGGCGAAGTATCTCCTGGCCGATCTCGACGACGGCGCGGTGCTGGTGATGCATCTCGGCATGTCGGGCTCGTTCCGCATCGAGACCGAGGGCGGCGCGGCCACGCCCGGCGACTTCCACCATGCCCGTTCGAAGGCGGCGGCTCACGACCATGTCGTCTTCCATATGTCGAACGGCGCGACGATCACCTACAACGACCCGCGCCGCTTCGGCTTCATGCTGCTGATCCCGCGCGCGGAGCTCGCCGGGCATCCGCTGTTCCAGGGCCTCGGCGTCGAGCCGGTCGGCAACGCCCTCGACGCGGCCTGGCTGGAGGACGCCTTCCGCGGCAAGGCCGCCCCGCTCAAGGCCGCCCTCCTCGACCAGCGCATCATAGCCGGCCTCGGCAATATATATGTGTGCGAGGCGCTGCACCGGGCCGGCCTGTCGCCGAACCGCGCCGCGGGGACGCTTTCCGCCGCGAGGCCGCGCAGGAAGCCCGGCGCCCGCGCCGAACGTCTCGTGGCCGCGATCCGCGAGGTCGTCGCCGAGGCGGTCGCGGCGGGCGGCTCGAGCCTGCGCGACTACGTCCACACCGACGGCTCGCTCGGCTATTTCCAGCACGCCTTCCGCGTCTACGACCGGGAGGGCGAGCCGTGTCCGACGCCCGGCTGCACCGGCACGATCCGGCGCGCCGTCCAGTCCGGACGGTCCACCTTCTATTGTCCGCGCTGCCAGCGGTAGGGCCGCAGGGTGCGAGGCGGCGCCGCATCGCTCCGGACCCCGCCTTCGCGGGGGCGAGCGGAGGAGGGGAGATCCGCGGCGACCGCACCCCCAATCCCGCCTCCGGCCCCGCGACGCCGCATCGGGTTGCGGGATCGGCGCCCCTCCTGTAGCGCTAGCACCCGAGGACAACGGCACCCGGGGATCGATATGGCCTACGAGAACATTCTGGTCGAGACGCGCGGTCGCGTCGCGCTCGTCACCCTCAATCGGCCGAAGGCGCTCAACGCGCTGAGCTCCGGCCTCTTCAGGGATCTCAATTCCGCCCTCGACGCCTTCGAGGCCGACGAGGGCATCGGCTGCATCGTGCTGACCGGCAGCGAGAAGGCCTTCGCCGCCGGCGCCGACATCAAGGAGATGCAGCCCTACAACTCGGTCACCGCCTATATGGGCGACCTCATCACGCCCTGGGAGCGCGTCTCGCGCAACAGGAAGCCGATCATCGCCGCGGTCGCCGGCTACGCGCTCGGCGGCGGCTGCGAGCTCGCCATGATGTGCGACTTCATCATCGCCGCCGACACGGCGAAGTTCGGCCAGCCCGAGATCAACCTCGGCGTCATGCCGGGCGCCGGCGGCACGCAGCGGCTGACCCGCTTCGTCGGCAAGTCCAAGGCGATGGACATGTGCCTGACCGGCCGCATGATGGATGCGGCGGAAGCCGAGCGGTCCGGCCTCGTCAGCCGCGTGGTTCCCGCCGACCAGCTTCTCGACACGGCGATGGAGGCGGCCGCCAAGATCGCTTCCATGTCGATGCCGGCGGTCTACATGGTCAAGGAATCCGTCGACCGGGCCTACGAGACGACCCTGTCGGAGGGCGTTCGCTTCGAGCGGCGCATGTTCCACTCGCTCTTCGCCACCGAGGACCAGAGCGAGGGCATGCAGGCCTTCATCGACAAGCGCAGCCCGAACTTCCGCAATCGCTGAACCGGTTGACGGAACGAAGCGGAACCGTTTATACAGCCGCCGACGTGCGGCGGGCCCCTCGTGCCTGCCGCCTTTGGCATTTTTGGTACGGCACGTTGGGCTCGGGCCCCGGGCCTGCTGGTTTCGGAGATCCCTCATGGCGAATACCCCGTCGGCCAAGAAGGCGGCGCGCAAGATTGCGCGACGGACGGCCGTCAACAAGACGCGCAAGAGCCGCGTCCGCACCTTCCTCAGGCAGGTCGAGGAGGCGATCGCCTCCGGCGACCGCACCAGGGCGACGGCCGCTCTCCGCGCCGCCGAGCCCGAGGTGATGCGTGCCGCCCAGAAGGGCGTGATGCATGCCAATACCGCGTCCCGCAAGGTGTCGCGCCTGGCCGCCCGCGTGAGGGCCCTGCCGGCCTGACCGGCGCCTGACGGCACCGTCGAGTTACAGGGAAGGCCCGGCCCGCGCCGGGCCTTTTCCTTTGTCCGCGGCGATGCGTTTCGCGCATGTCGGGCGGCCGGCCTTCGCCCCGACGGGCGAGGAAGACCGATAGATCAAGGCCTTAAGCGAAGAACGCACGACGTGCGCGTCCGCGTGGTTAAGAGACCCTCGATCCGGTCAGGCGTTATCGTGATTTTTCAAGGGCTTGCCGACACGACGTCCGGGCGCGCCGGATTCCCGCCGCGACGGGTGCGTCGGAACGGCTGCCGGTTGCGCGTGCAGGCGCAGAAATTCGGCTTGTGGCCCTGTCGTAACAGGGCACCTGTTTTCGCTGACTCGTCAGACGGTTGGTGTTCGGGAACTTCTGCCGATTGCAGGATTGTGTCGCCGCGGCATCAGAAATTTGACGCCGACGCTGTTGCCCTGATCGGGGCCCCTGTGTAAAGTTCGAAGTCATCGGGGCGGCCGTAGCGTACTCAACCTCATCGGTAAAAACTAAGTGCTTGGCTAACAAGCGGCGGAGAAGTTTTGTTATGTCTTTACTTGCGACTATAAATGTATTCGCGTCAGATATAACTGCGGACAGGGCAGGCGTTTTTTCTGCCTAGTTGAGGACCGTCCGGCGACCGCCTGACGGGTGTTGCTTGAAATCGGTAGGGTTCGAACGCCGGGGCGCAGCGTAACTCCGGCGCAGGGCGGGACTGCGGGTGCATGTCGGTTGGAGGGTACAAGGCGGACGTCCCGTCGGCAGAGGTCTGGAAGAGGCTGGCAGAGGATCCGCAGGCGTTGCTCGTCGACGTGCGCAGTCAGGCCGAATGGACCTTCGTGGGCGTGCCCGATCTGTCGCCGCTCGGCAAGGAGACGATCCTGTGCGAGTGGCAGCGCTACCCGGGCATGATGCGTAACCCGGATTTCGTCTCCCTGCTCCGTCGCGCGCTCGGCGCGCGGGGCGCGGAGGAGGACACGGCGCTGTATTTCCTGTGCCGGTCCGGCGGTCGCAGCGCGGCGGCGGCGGCGGCGATGGCGGCGGCGGGCTACCGCAGCTGCTTCAACGTGGCCGACGGTTTCGAGGGACGTCTCGACGGAACTCGGCACCGCGGATTGGTCGAAGGCTGGAAGGCGGCGGGTCTGCCGTGGGTCCAGTCCTGACAATAACGAAGTCCTCGGAACAGGGGCGAGGCTGGAGAAAGGACGGAAGATGGACTTGCGAGGACGCGGCGCGACTGCGCGCCGCCAGGGCGGCGGTGAGTTCGACCATTCGGTGGCGCATGCTGGCGGCGCCGCTTTCGAGGGGACCGGCAAGGCGGACGACAAGGGCAATGAGGGGCGGGCTGTGGGCACAGGCAGCGGCAATCACGGGGATACCTGGGCGCGCATTGTCCAGCGTTTGCGCGCCGAGTTCGGAGAGGACATCTACCGGAGCTGGTTCAAGGGTCTGGCCTTCGTCGAGCTTTCGGGCATGACCGCCGTCCTGTCGGTGCCGACGCCCTTCCTGCGGATGTGGATCCGCACCAACTACGGCGCCCGCCTGCTCGCCCTCTGGCGGGCGGAGAATCCGGGCGTGGAGCGCGTCGACATCCGCGTCCGCGGCGTCGAGACGGTGCAGCCCTCCGACAAGCCGGCGGCGCCGGCCGTGGTGCGCCGCCCCAAGGAGATGCGGCCGGCCGACGCCGGGGCGGGCGCCGGCTCTCCGCCGGCCGCCGGCGACGGCGCGCTGGAGAGCGCCCCGCTCGATCGGCGCTACCAGTTCGACACCTTCGCGGTCGGCGTTTCCAACAAGATCGCCCGCGACACCGCGCTTGCCGTCGCGACCTCGGGCGCGCAGGGCTCCATGTTCAATCCGCTGTTCATCCACGGCGGCGTCGGACGCGGCAAGACCCACCTCCTGCACGCCGTCGCCTGGAAGGCGGCGGAGCTGAACCCGGGCCGGCGCATCCTCTACATGTCGGCCGACCAGTTCGTTTTCCGCTTCGTCGCCGCGCTGCGCTCGGATTCGGCGATCGGCTTCAAGGAGAAGCTGCGCTCGATCGACCTGCTCCTGATCGACGACCTGCAGTTCCTGCAGGGCAAGGCGACGCACCGCGAGTTCGGCCACACCATGACCGCCCTCATCGAGGGCTGCCGCCAGGTGGTCATCGTCGCCGATCGGCCGCCGTCCGAGCTCGACGCCTTCGACGACCGCACCCGTTCGCGGCTCGGCGGCGGCCTCGTCGCCGGCATCGGCACCCAGGAGCTGACGCTGCGCCGGCAGATTCTGGAGGCCCGCGTCGCGACCTTCGCCGAGCGCGGCCAGAAGATCGAGATGCCCGGCGAGGTGCTCGATTTCGTTGCCCGCAACGTCGCCTCGAACGGTCGCGAGCTCGAGGGCGCGCTGAACCGGCTCGCCGCCTACAGCTGCTTCGCCGGCCTGCCGATCACGGTCGAGCTCGCCGAGCGCGCCATCCGCGATCTGGTCGCCGCCCAGGAGCGTCCGCAGATCCGCATCGAGGACATCCAGCGCGTCGTCGCCGTCCACTATCAGGTCAGTCGCTCCGACCTCGTGTCGAGCCGGCGCACCCGGGCGATCGTCGTGCCGCGGCAGATCGCCATGTATCTCGCAAAGGTGCTCACCCCCCGCTCGCTGCCGGAGATCGGCCGGCGCTTCGGCAACCGGGACCACACCACGGTCCTGCACGCCGTGCGCAAGATCGAGGGCCTGATCGGCCGCGACAAGTCGCTCGCCCGCGATATCGAGGCCCTCAGGAGGCGGATCGAGGACGGGGAGGGCTGACGCCCTCCCTTCGCCCCCTCCCGGTCTTGCAAAACCCGCTCATTCTGGGCAAGTTCACTTCCCTTTCCCTGTGGGGTATGGGGTGGACACGCCGGCGGGTATTTCACCGGCCGGCGAGACGACAGGATTCCTGACCATGCGTGTCACGCTCGAACGCGCCGCGTTCCTAAAGTCGCTCGGTCACGTGCACCGCGTCGTGGAGCGGCGCAATACGATACCGATCCTTTCGAACGTGCTGATCCGCGCGGACGGCGCGGCGCTGCGGCTCAAGGCGACGGACCTCGACATCGAGGTGGTCGAGACGGCCGCCGCCGACGTCTCCCAGGACGGGGCCACCACGGTCCCGGCCCACGTCGTCTACGACATCGTCAGGAAGCTGCCCGACGGCGCCCAGGTGGCGCTCGAGTCCGGCCCCGATTCCGGCACCATCGTGCTGTCGGCCGGCCACGCGCGCTTCTCGCTGCAGACCTTGCCCGAGTCCGACTTCCCGGACATCACCGCCGGCGAGTTCAGCCACCGTTTCGTCGTGCCCGCCGCCGCCCTGAAGCGGCTGATCGACAAGACCCAGTTCGCGATCTCCCAGGAGGAGACGCGCTACTACCTGAACGGCATCTACCTGCATACCGTCGACGACGGCGACGGCCTCGTGCTGCGGGCGGTGGCGACCGACGGGCACCGTCTCGCCCGTGTCCAGACCGAGGCGCCGGCCGGCGCGGACGGCATGCCCGGCATCATCGTGCCGCGCAAGGCGGTGCAGGAGCTGCAGCGGCTGCTGGAGGACCCCGAGGAGACCGTCGGCATCGAGCTGTCGGCCAACAAGATCCGCTTCACCATCGGCCAGGTGGTGCTGACCTCCAAGCTGATCGACGGCACCTTCCCCGACTACGGCCGGGTGATCCCCTCGGGCAACGACAAGATCATGAAGGTCGACCGGGAATCCTTCGCCCGCGCCGTCGACCTCGTCTCGACCGTGTCGAGCGAGCGCGGCCGTGCCGTCAAGCTCGCGATCGGCGACGAGCGGCTGGTGCTGACCGTCAACAATCCCGATTCCGGCAGCGCCACCGAGGAGATTCCCGTGGGCTATTCCGCCGATGCGCTGGAGATCGGCTTCAACGCCCGCTATCTGCTCGACATCACCGGCCAGCTCGAGACGGGCGAGGCGCGCTTCGAGCTCGCCGATCCGGGCTCCCCGACGCTGATCTGCGACGAGGGCGACCGCGCGGCGCTCTACGTGCTGATGCCGATGCGGGTTTGACGCGGCGGGTCTGACGGAACACTGGCGCGGAGGGCGGTTGCCCTGCCGAATTCCCGCTTTTCCCTGAGCGAATCCGGCGACGGCCCGGACGGCCGCGTCGCCGTCGTCCGCCTGACGCTGACCGATTTCCGCAACTACGCGCATCTTCGCCTCGACCTCGACCCGCGCCCCGTCGTGCTGACCGGGGCGAACGGGGCGGGCAAGACCAACCTGCTCGAGGCCGTCTCCTACCTGACCGCCGGTCGCGGCCTGCGCGGCGCGCAGCTCGACAGCGTGATCCGCATCGGCGCGGACGCCTTCGCCGTCGCCGCGACGATCGATCGTCCGGGCGGGGAGATCGACATCGGCACCGGCTACCGGCGCGGCGACGGCGGCCGCGTCGCCCGTGTCAACCACGAGCCGGCGCCCTCCGTCGGCACGCTCGCCGAGATCGTCCGCGCGCTCTGGCTCACCCCCTCGATGGACGGTCTCTTCACCGGGCCGGCGTCGGACCGCCGCCGCTTCCTCGACAGGCTGGTGCTCACCCTCGATCCGGGACATGCGGCCCGCGTCGCCGACTTCGAGAAGGCGATGCGCCAGCGCAACCGGCTCCTGGAGGAGCCGCGCCCGGACGCGCGGTGGCTCGACGGCGTCGAGCAGACCATGGCCGAGCTCGCCGTCGCGGTGGCCACCGCCCGCGCCCAGGCGATGGAGAGGCTCACGGCTGCCCTCGACGCGCGCGCCGGCGGCGTCTTTCCCGATCCCGGCATCGCCATCGAGGGGGCGTTCGAGGACGCGCTTCCCGGCCGCGCCGCCGTCGACGTCGAGGCCGACTACCGCGCCGGCCTGCGGCGGACGCGGCCACGCGACGCCGCCGCCGGGCGCACGCTCGACGGGCCGCACCGCTGCGACCTCGCCGTCAGCCACCGTGCCCGCGGCGTTCCTGCCGCGCTCGCCTCGACGGGCGAGCAGAAGGGCTTGCTGATCGCGCTGATCCTCGCCCATGCGCGGCTGGTGACGGAGGCCTCGGGCGGCGTCGCGCCGCTTCTCCTCCTCGACGAGGTCGCCGCCCATCTCGACGACATGCGCCGCGCCGCCCTCTTCGCCGAGATCCTGGCGCTCGGCTCGCAGGCCTGGATGACCGGCACCGACCGCGCGCTCTTCGCCGACATCGCCGGGGATTCCCAGGGCTTCGAGGTGGCGAACGGCGTGCTGACGCCGGCCTGACGGTCCGCCCCCTTCCAGGGTTCGCTCATCCCCGCGAAAGCGGGATCCTCCTTCCCGCCCGCTTCCCGGCCTTCGCGCTTTCCGATAGAAAATGCGCCATGGACTGGACGAGCCTCCTCACCTTCGCCGCGGCGCTGGCGCTTGCCGCGGCCATTCCCGGGCCCGGCGTCGCCGCCGTGGTCGCCCGTGCGCTCGGCGCCGGCTTCGCGCCGGCGCTGCCGATGGTGCTCGGGCTGATCGCCGGCGACCTCGTCTATCTCAGCGCCGCCGCGCTGGGCCTCGGCGTCATCGCCGCGACCTTCGGCACGCTGTTCACGCTGATCCGCTGGGTCGGTGCCGCCTATCTCGTCTATCTGGGCATCCGCCTGTTCTTCGCCCATCCCCATGCCGAGGCGCTGCCGGTGCGCGGCGGACGCAGGCCTTCCGGCGCCTTCCTCGCGGGCCTCTTCGTCACGCTCGGAAACCCGAAGGTGATCCTGTTCTACCTCGCGCTCCTGCCGACGATCGTCGATCTCGGCGGCCTGACCGCGCTCGGTTTCGCCGAGATGTCGGTGGTCGTGGCGATCGTCCTGCTCGGCGTCATCGGCGGCTACGCCGCGCTCGCCGCGCGCGCCCGGCTCCTGTTCGAGAGCCCCTCCGCCCGCCGCATCCTGAACCGGGTCGCCGGCGCCACCATGATGGGTGCCGCGGCGGCAATCGCCACCCGCTCCTGAAGCCCTTTCCCGCGTTTGCCGAAAGGGCCTTCGCACCCCATATACCAAGCAGTGAATTTCGTCCTGCGGGGGTCGGCAGACGACCCCGGAAAATGCTAGGATGTCATTGATTCCAAATCACCTTCCGGTGAGTACCGCGGCCGAGGCCGGCTGAAACGCGACGCCCCCGACACGAACACGGAACGGACTATGCAGGAAAACGAGCCCGGAACCCCGCAGGGTTCCGACTACGGCGCCGAATCCATCAAGGTTCTCAAGGGCCTGGACGCCGTCCGCAAGCGGCCGGGCATGTATATCGGCGACACCGACGACGGTTCCGGCCTGCACCACATGATCTACGAGGTGGTCGACAACGCCATCGACGAGGCGCTGGCGGGCTACTGCGACCGGGTCGACGTGGTCCTCAACCCGGACGGCTCGGCGACGATTCGCGACAACGGCCGCGGCATCCCGACCCAGATGCACGAGGAAGGCGTGTCGGCTGCCGAGGTCATCATGACCCAGCTCCATGCCGGCGGTAAGTTCGACCAGAACTCCTACAAGGTCTCGGGCGGCCTGCACGGCGTCGGCGTCTCCGTCGTCAACGCGCTGTCCTCGAAGCTGACGCTGCGCATCTGGCGCGACGGCAAGGAGCACGTGATGGTGTTCCGCGACGGCGTCGCCGAGGCCCCGCTCGCCGTCGTCGGCGAGGCGGAGGGCAAGAAGGGTACGGAAGTGACCTTCCTGCCGAGCACGGCGACCTTCAGCATGACCGAGTTCGACTGGGCCACGCTCGAGCACCGCCTGCGCGAGCTCGCCTTCCTCAATTCCGGCGTCGCCGTGGCGCTGACCGACGACCGCGGCGTCGAGCCGAAGTCGATCGAGATGGTCTACGAGGGCGGCATCGAGGAGTTCGTGCGCTGGCTCGACCGCGCCAAGCAGCCGCTGATCGGTGCCCCGATCGTCATCCGCGGCGAGCGCGACGGCATCGTCGCCGAGGCGGCTCTGTGGTGGAACGACAGCTATCACGAGAACGTGCTCTGCTTCACCAACAACATCCCGCAGCGCGACGGCGGCACGCATCTGGCCGGGCTGCGCGCCGCGCTCACCCGCCAGGTGACGGGCTACGCGGAGGCCTCGGGCCTGTTGCGCAAGGAGAAGGTCTCGCCGACGGGCGACGACTGCCGCGAGGGCCTGACCTGCGTCCTGTCGGTGAAGGTGCCGGACCCGAAGTTCTCGAGCCAGACCAAGGACAAGCTCGTCTCCTCCGAGGTGCGCCCGGTCGTCGAGAACGTCGTCAACGAGGGCCTCAGCACCTGGTTCGAGGAGCATCCCGCCGAGGCGAAGTCGATCGTCTCCAAGGTGGTCGAGGCCGCCGCCGCCCGCGAGGCCGCCCGCAAGGCGCGCGAGCTGACCCGCCGCAAGGGCGCGCTCGAGATCGCCAACCTGCCGGGCAAGCTCGCCGACTGCCAGGAGCGCGACCCGGCGAAGTCCGAACTGTTCATCGTCGAGGGCGATTCGGCCGGCGGCTCGGCCAAGCAGGGCCGCAACCGCGCCAACCAGGCCGTGCTGCCCCTGCGCGGCAAGATCCTCAACGTCGAGCGCGCCCGCTTCGACAAGATGCTGTCGTCCGACCAGATCGGCATGCTGATCACCGCGCTCGGCACCGGCATCGGCGAGGAATTCGACGTCGCCAAGCTGCGCTACCACAAGATCATCATCATGACGGACGCCGACGTCGACGGCGCCCATATCCGCACGCTGCTGCTGACCTTCTTCTACCGGCAGATGCGCCCGCTGATCGACAACGGCCACATCTATATCGCCCAGCCGCCGCTCTACAAGGTCAAGCGCGGCCAGTCCGAGCAGTACCTGAAGGACGAGCGCGCGCTCGAGGAATACCTCCTCGGCACCGGCCTCGAGGACGCCTCGCTGACGCTGGCGAACGGCGAGGTGCGCAGCGGCGCCGACCTGCGCGCGATCGTCGACGAATCCCGCACGATCGCCAGGACGATCGAGGGCCTGCACGGGCGCTATCACCGCACGACGGTCGAGCAGGCGGCGATCGCCGGCATCCTCAACGGCGAGACGTTGAAATCCGACGAGGAACGCCAGGCGGCGGCCGCCTACGTCGCCCGCCGGCTCGATCTCCTTTCCGACGAGACGGAGCAGGGCTGGGCCGGCGTGCCGACAGACGACGGCGGCTATCGCTTCGAGCGCGAGGTGCGCGGCGTCAAGGAGGCGGCCTTCATCGACCGTGCGCTCCTGCATTCCGCCGACGCCCGCAAGCTGGATTCCCACGCCGGTTTCCTGCAGGAGATCTTCGTCAAGGCGGCGAAGTTCCGCCGCAAGGACGCGGAAAGCGAGATCCGCGGGCCGACGGCGCTGTTCAAGGCGGTTATGGCGGCCGGCTCCAAGGGCCTGACGCTGCAGCGCTACAAGGGCCTCGGCGAGATGAACCCCGAGCAGCTCTGGGAGACGACGCTCGACGTCAATGCCCGCTCGCTCCTCCAGGTGAGGGTGCGCGAGGCGACCGATGCCGACGAGATCTTCACCGAGCTGATGGGCGACGTCGTCGAGCCGCGCAAGCGCTTCATCCAGGACAACGCGCTGAACGTCTCGAACCTGGACGTCTAGAGGCGGTCGTCGCCGTGACGACCTATGTCGCCCTCCTGCGCGGCGTCAACATCGCCGGAAACCGGCCGGTCGACATGAAGGCGCTGAAGGCCTGCTGCGAGGGCCTCGGCTTCACGCGCGTCGCGACGTATCTGCGCAGCGGCAATGTGCTGTTCGACGCCGGCCGCGCGTCGCCCGCCGCCGTCGCCGGAAGGCTGGCGGACGCGATCGAGGCCGACTTCGCCTTCCGCGCGCCGGTCGTCCTGCGCACGCCCGCGCGGCTCGCCGAAATCGTCGCGGGCAATCCGTTCACCGAAGCCGCCGCCGCCGATCCGACCAGGGTCGCCGTCATGTTCCTGGATGCCGCTCCCGACGCCGGGGCGGCGGCGCGGCTGCGCGCCGCGCACGGCGGGCCGGAGGAATTCGCGCTTTCCGGGGCGGACCTCTATCTCCACTATCCAAACGGCGTCGGCCGCTCGAAGCTGACGAGCGACCTGATCGACCGCAGGCTCGGCTTGCACGGAACCGGCCGAAACTGGAATACGGTGCTGAAGCTCCTCGCGCTCGCCGGTGAGCACGGGGGCGCGCCGAACCGTGGCAAATCGCGCTAGTATCCCGACATGATCGCCGCCCTCACCGCGCTGCTCGCCTGTCAGCTCGCCGGCGAGGTGCTCGTCAGGCTGATCGGCCTGCCGGTCCCCGGCCCGGTCATGGGCCTCGTCTTCCTGCTGCTCGCCATGGCCGTGTCCGGCAGGATCCCGCAGGCCCTGCGCGAGACCGCGAGCGGCCTGCTCTCGCATCTGTCTTTGCTGTTCGTGCCGGCCGGCGTCGGTGTCATCCTGCATTTCGAGCGAATCGGCGCGGAATGGCTCGCCCTCGTCGCCGCGCTGCTCCTGTCGACCTGGGCGACGATCGCCGTCTCCGCGCTCGTCTTCGTCGGCGTCTCGAAGATCGTCGGCGCGACCGAAACGGACGGGGAGGAGCGGTGACCGGTCCGTTCGGAGACATCTGGGTCTACCTCTCCGCCACGCCGCTTCTGTGGCTGACGGCGACGCTTCTCGCCTACCTGATCGGCGTCGCGATGTTCGAGCGCCTGAACCGCAACCCGGTCGTCCAGCCGGTCGCGGTCGCGATCGTCGTGCTCGTGGCGGTGCTGCTCGTGAGCCGCACGCCCTACGAGACCTATTTCGACGGCGCCCAGTTCGTGCACTTCCTGCTCGGCCCGGCCACCGTTGCGCTCGCCGTCCCGCTCTACGCGCAGTGGAAACGGGTCAGGCGCGCCGTGCTGCCGATGGCGGCCGCACTGCTCGCCGGCTCTCTCACCGCAGTCGTCAGCGCGGTCGGCATCGCCATGACGCTCGGCGCGAGCCGCGAGAGCGTCCTGTCGCTCGCGCCCAAATCGGTGACGACGCCGATCGCCATGGGCATCGCCGAGAAGATCGGCGGCCTGCCCTCGCTGACCGCGGTGCTCGTCATCCTGACCGGCATCGTCGGCGCCATGACCGCGACGCCGCTCCTGAACCTGCTCGGTCTGAAGGACTATGCCGCCCGCGGCTTCGCCGTCGGCGTCGCCTCGCACGGCATCGGCACCGCCCGCGCCTTCCAGGTGAGCGAGCTGGCCGGCGCCTTCGCCGGCATCGCCATGGGCCTCAACGCGCTCGCCACCGCCGTGATCGTGCCGCTGCTCGCCCGGCTGCTGGGGTAGGGGCAGAGCCTACCACACCCTCGGCGTCATGGCCGGGCTCGTCCCGGCCATCCACGGTTTCATTCTTGGAGCGGCCGTTCGTGGATACCCGGGACAAGCCCGGGCCTGACGGAGTGTGGGGTGCGGGGTGCGGCATGGACATAAGCTCGAGCGCCGGCCTGCGATGCCCCAGGCCTCACGCCTCGAAGAACTGGGTCTCGTTCTCGCCCTGCAGGATGATGTCCCAGTGGAAGTGGCCGTCGCCCTTGTCGCGCGCGATCAGGCTGCCCCGCGCGCCTGCGTCCTCGATCATGGCGAGCACCGGATCGGTGTCGTTGAGCGGCTCGCCCTCGAGGTAGATGCGCGTGACGAGCTGCTTCAGCAGGCCGCGCGCGTAGACCTGCACGAGGATGTGCGGCGCCTGCAGGGCGTTGCCGCGGCCGCGCACGGGGCCGGGCTTCACGGTGCGGAAATGGAAGCGGCCCTCCGGATCGGTGCCGACCCGGCCGAAGCCGCGGAAGGCGAGGTCGACCGGCTTGTCCTGGTCGTCCTCGGGATGGTCGTACTTGCCGGCGGCGTTCGCCTGCCAGACCTCGATCATGCAGTCGGGAACGGGCTGGCCCTCGCCGTCGAGGACGTGGCCCTCGATGACGATGCGCTCGCCCCTGGACCCGGTGCCGGCGAGATCGTCGATCTCGTAGGTGTCGGTCAGGCCGAAATGGAAGAACGGACCGACGGTCTGCGACGGGGTCGTCTTCGACATGATCAATCCTCCATCGGGGTCGCCTCGCGACCGCGCAGCACGATGTCCCATTTGAAGGCGAGCGCCCATTCGGGCTGCGTCGCGTCGAGGTCGAAGCTCGAGATCATCCGCTGCCGCGCCTTCTCGTCGGTCACCGAGTTGAAGATCGGGTCGAAGGGGAACAGCGGGTCGCCGGGGAAGTACATCTGCGTGACGAGGCGCTGCATGAAGCTCGCCCCGAACAGCGAGAAGTGGATGTGCGCCGGCCGCCAGGCGTTGTGGTGGTTGCGCCAGGGATAGGCGCCGGGCTTGACGGTCACGAACCGGTAGTAGCCGTCGTCGTCGGTGACGCAGCGGCCCGCGCCGGTGAAGTTCGGGTCGATCGGGGCGGGATGCTGGTCGCGCTGGTGGATGTAGCGGCCCGCCGCGTTCGCCTGCCAGATCTCGACGAGGCTGTTGCGCACCGGCCGGCCGTCCTCGTCGAGCACGCGGCCGTGCACGATGATGCGCTCGCCCAGCGGCTCGCCGCCGTGCTGGCGGGTGAGATCGGCCTCCTCCGGCCGCACGCCCTCGTGCCCGTAGACGGGGCCGGTGATCTCGGAGAGCGTGTGCGGCAGGATCATCAGCGGCCGCTTCGGCACCCGCAGCGGGTTCGACCGGTAGTCCGGGAACGGATGCTCGGGCGCGCTGTCCGGCGTGACGAGCCGGTAGCCTGGCAGGTCGCTCATCTCTTCGGTTTCCTTCTTGTTGCGGCCGGCGCCGCCCCCACGCGGCGGCCGGCCGGAGCCTCGGTTCAGGCGGCGTGGGCGCGGCGCGTGCGCTCCTGCAGCGCGCGCAGCGTGTCCAGTTCCTCTGCCGTCGGGGCGGGCGTTTCGACGACCTCTCCGGAAAACCGGATCGGCCAGCCGCACGCCTCCTTTATCCGGTCCCGTTCGACGCCCGGATGGATCGAGACGACGGTCAGCTCCTTCGTCTCCGGATCGGGCTCCAGAACGCAAAGGTCGGTGATGACCCTGGTCGGGCCCCTGGTCTTCAGGCCGAGCCGCCGGCGATGGTCGCCGCCCTCGCCGTGGCCCATCGAGGTGATGAAGTCGAGGCGGTCGACGAAGCCGCGCGGCGAGAGCGCCATGGTGATGAGGATCTCGCCGCAGTGGCTGGCGATCTCCGGCGCGCCGCCGCCGCCGGGCAGGCGCACCTTCGGCTTGTCGTAGGGGCCGACCACGGTCGTGTTGAGGTTGGCGAAGCGGTCGATCTGCGCGCCGCCGAGGAAGCCGAGCGTGATGCGCCCGCCCTGCAGCCAGTAGCGGAACATCTCCGGCACCGGCACGGTCGTCAGCGCCGTGTCGCAGAGCTCGCCGTCGCCGATCGACAGCGGCAGCACGTCCGGCCGCGTGCCGATCGTGCCCGACTCGTAGATGAGCGTGATGTCTGGGGCGTGCGTCAGGCGGGCGAGGTTGCAGGCGGCCGAGGGCGCGCCGATGCCGACGAAGCAGACGTCGCTGTTCTTCAGCGGCCGCGCCGCGGCGATCGTCATCATTTCGTTGGCGGTGTGGCTCATGTGTTCACGCTCCTCCCGCGGAACTCCGGGGCCGCGCATAGCGGGCGTAGACCTCCGGTCCCTTGCCGAGGACGTTTTCCGCCATCCAGGCGAGAAATGTATCGCGCTGGCGCGCGATGTCGTCCCATGCCTTGTAGTACGCGTTGTCGCGCTTGTAGTAGCCGTGCGCGTAGGAGGGATGCGCCCCGCCGGGCACCTCGGCGATCGCCGTCATCGTCCATGCCGGCAGGACCACCGCGTTCGGCGAGACGTCGCCGAGATCGTCGACGATCTCCTCGACGGTGACGACCGAGCGCTTCGCGGCGAGCACGGCTTCCTTCTGCACGCCGACGATGCCCTCCAGCAGCACGTTGCCCTCCCGGTCGGCCTTCAGCGCGTGGACGATCGCGACATCCGGCCGGATCGCCGGCACGGTCGCGAGCTGCTCTCCCGTGTAGGGGCAGGTGACGTGCCTGATGGTCGGGTTCACCTTCGGCAGGTCGGCGCCGATATAGCCGCGGAACACCGCGAAGGGCAGGTTCGCCGCGCCGGCGTCGTAGGCGTTCGCCATCGCCGCGTGGCTGTGCTCCTCGATCTCGAGCCTGTGCGGCCAGCCGTTCTCCACCGCGTCGCGGAACCGGTGCAGCGAGCCGACGCCCGGATTCCCGCCCCACGAGAACACGAGCTTGTCCGCCGCGCCCATGCCGATAAGCTGGTCGTAGATCAGGTCCGGCGTCATCCGGTAGAGCGTCAGGTGTCTGCGGCCCTGACGGATGACCTCGTGGCCGGCCGCACAGGGGATCAGGTGCGTGAAACCTTCCATCGCGACGCTGTCGCCGTCGCGGACGTTGTCCTCGATCGCCTCCGCGAGGGACCTGAATGCAGCCACGGGTGTTTCCTCGAGTTTCCGGCCGGTATGCCCGAGGTGATTTGAGCCCCCAACTACCTGTTGCGTCAACGGCCCGGTTCGCATAACGATATTATGTTCGCCATACGAACGCAGTGGGGGTTCCGCCGATGGCCGTACGCGACGAAACCGTTCAATCGCTCGTGCGGGGCATCGCCGTCATCCGCAGCTTCGACGCCGGTCACCGGCACCAGACGATCACCGACGTTTCCGCCCGCACGGGCCTGACGCGCGCCGCCGCGCGGCGCTTCCTGATCACGCTGTGCGAGGCGGGTCTGGCCCGCAGCGACGGCAAGTACTACGAGCTGACGCCGGCGATCCTGGAGCTCGCCCAGTCCTACGTCTCCTCGGCGAGCGAGCTCGAGGTGGTCCAGGACATCCTGCGCGGCCTGTCGGAGGAGTTCGATGAATCCGCCTCCGCCGCGATGATGGACGGCACGGACATCATCTACGTCGCCCGCGCGCCGGCCCGCCACCGCATCATGACGATCGGCCTCGGCCTCGGCACGCGCCTGCCCGCCCATGCGACCTCGATGGGCCAGGCGCTGCTGTCGCTGATGAATCCGCGCGAGTTCGAGGCCTATCTGGGCAATGCCAGGCTCCAGGAGCTGACGCGCCATACGCTCACCACGCGCGTCGCCCTGCGCCAGCGCATCGAGGACGTGCGCACCCGCGGCTACGCCATCGTCTCGGAAGAGCTCGAGCTCGGTCTGCGCTCGATCTCGGTGCCGGTCAGGAACCGCAATCCCCGCTCCAACCTCGCCGTGAACATCTCCGCCCAAGCCGCCCGCGTCTCCGCCGAGGAGATGGTCGAGCGCTTCCTGCCCGCCCTGCAGCGCGCCCAGCGCCACATTCAGATCGCCGTCGACAGCCGGTAGGTCTCACGCCCGCCAGAACGGCTTCTCCGCTTCCCGGCGCACGGTCTCCCGATCGAGGCCGACGTCGCGCAGCACGTGGTCGTCGAGATCGGCGAGCTCTTGGCGCATGAGCCAGCGGTCGTACCAGACGGCGACGAGCCGCGCCGCCGCCGCGCCGGGGTAGGGGCCGGGTATCCGGAGATACCTCGGAGCAATCTTCAGAAAATAGACGGTCTGCATCGGAGCAATCCAAGGAAAACCGGGGGAAACTCGCCCGTAAGTTCAAGATTGCACCGACATACCTTGACGATTGTCCCGAGTCCAATAATAATATTGCCCTCGGAGCAATAAAGCCGTGACGGACTACAGGACCATCGCCGACGCGATCGCCGCCGACATCGCGTCGGGGGCCTTGAAGATCGGCGACCGCCTGCCACCGCAACGCGAGTTCGCCTGGCGGCACGGCATCGCGGTCTCGACCGCGAGCCGCGTCTATTCGGAACTGGTGCGCCGCGGCCTCGTCTCGGGAGAGGTCGGCCGCGGCACCTTCGTCAGCGCCCCGGCCGGGATGCCGGGCCTGCCGCTCTACGAGATGCGCCAGGACCGCATCGATCTGGAGCTGAACTACTCGGTGCTGCCCGAGATACCGTCCATGGTGGCGCCCGCCATGGCGGGCCTCGCCGATCCGCAGATGCTCGGCCTTGCCCTCCTGCCCAGCGCCGTGCAGGGCACCGACGCGATCCGCGCCGACGCCGCCCGCGTGATGACGCACGGCGGCTGGACTCCCGACCCCGCCTCGATCGGGATCTCCGGCAACGGCCGGCAGGCGATCGCCGCCGCCCTGTCGGCGCTGGCGCCGGCCGGCGAGCGCGTCGGCATCGAGCGCATGACCTATCCGGTCGCCAAGGCCATCCTCGCCCGCCTCGGCCTGCGCGCCGTTCCGCTCGCGATGGACGAGCACGGCGTGACGCCGGAGGCGATCGAGGAGGCGCAACGGGCCGGGCCGATGCGCGCGATCTACCTGCAGCCGACCCTGCACAATCCCCTCGGCATCACGATGCCCGAGGGCCGCCGCGCCGCGATCGCCACCGTCCTGCGCCGGCACGACATCGTCGCGATCGAGGATACGATCTACGCCTTTCTCGAAGAGCACGCGCCCGCGCCGCTCGCGGCCCACGCGCCGGACCACACCGTCGTCGTCGACAGCCTGTCGAAACGCGTCGCGCCGGGCCTGACGCTCGGCCTGCTCTCCTCGCCGGCCGCGCTCGGCGATGCAGTGTCGCTGTCGCTGCGCTCGGGCGGCTGGCGCCCGCAGACCTACGGCCTGCTGGCGGCGGGCCGGATCATGTCCGGCGACATCGTCGAGACGACGGTCGCGATGCGACGGCGCGACGCAGCGGCACGCCAGAGCCTCGCCCGCGAGCGGCTGGCGGGCTTCGAGCTCAGCGGCGACGCCCGCGCCTACCACCTGTGGCTCACGCTTCCCGGGGGCTGGCGGGCCGATACCTTCGTCGCCGCCGCCTCGCGGCGCGGCGTAGCCGTCATGCCGGCCGCCGCCTTCGCCGCCGGTCCCGGCCACGCGCCGAACGCGGTGCGTCTCGCGCTCGCCTCCCCGCCGATGGATGTGCTCGCCGAGGCGCTCGACGTGCTGGCCGCCGTCGCCCGCAGCGATCCGGACGACACGATCGTCGAGTAGGACCCTACTTGCCGCGTCCCATCAGCACGCCGATCACGAGGGCGCCGAGCACGAGCTGGTAGCCCTTGGCGTCCTTGCCGATCATCCTCCCGAGCGCCTCGGCGTCCTCGGCGAGCCGGACGATCGGATCGGCGGTGCCGGCCCCCGAACTGCCGCCCCCGAGATCGCCGGTCCCGGGATCGCTGGCCCCGGGATCACTGGCCCTGAGATCGGCCGCCGGCATGGAGCGCCGCCCGCCGGAAGCGCCCCCGGAAGCCTCTCTGAGCGCCAGCAGCAGAAAGACCAGTGCGAGGACGAGCGTGACGCCGGCCACGATCAGCGCGGCGAAGTAGGGCGTCGTCTGCGTGCGGAGCCAGAGGTAGAAGGCGAGCTCGGCGAAGATCAGGACGCCGGCGAACAGGATCATGGCGACGACGAGCAGGATCGTCCGCCGCACGGCGTCCTGAATGGTGTCGCGCACCATCGGGCGCACCGTGTCGGCGGCGGCTTCCGTGACCAGCCTGACGATGCCGGCGATCGCCACTAGCGGCGGCCCCGCGAGGCCATGCCGATGACGAAGCCGAGGCCGAGCGCGACCAGCACGGATGCGAGCGGATTGCGGTTGATCGTGTTCTCTATTTCCTGGCCGAGCGCGCTCGCCTGCGCGCCGGCCCGCCGGGCGGCGGCGCTGCCGCGCGCGTCGACCTCCGCCGCGAGGCTCTTCAGCCGCTGCGCCATCTCGTCGATCTCGGAGAGGATATGGTCGCGGCCCTCGCTCGCGCCGGCACGGGCGAGGTCGCTCGCCACGTTGCTGACCTCGGCGAAGTCCTTGCGAAGCTGCTCGACCCGGTCGGTCAGGCGCTCCCAGTTCTTGGAAGCGGAATCCGCATTCTCCGCGGTGCTGGTCTTCTGAGCACTCATGACGAAACTCCTCGTTTTTCCAGGCCCCGGCATTCTCCGCCTGTCACCGGAGCGGCGCTACTATCGCATATCCGGTCCGACGTTGCCTCTACATCCCGACCCGGCCGGGCGACGTGCCGGGACGGACACGAAAAAGCGGCCGCGAGAACGGCCCGCGACCGCTTTTCGAAACGTCCCCGTCCGCAAAACGTTCCGCTTTTCGGGCGTCAGCCGGCTTCCCTGGCGCGCCTCAGAACCCGACCATGTCGGCACCCTTGAGGCCGAGCATGGCCCGCGCTTCCGTGGGCGTTGCGATCGACAGCGACAGGTCCTCCATGATCCGGCGGATCTTGGCGACCTGGGCGGCGTTCGTCTCGGCGAGCGTGCCCTTGCCCAGATAGATCGAATCCTCGAGGCCGACGCGCACGTTCGCGCCCATGGTCGCCGCCATCGTGCAGAACGGCATCTGGTTGCGACCCGCCGCCAGGATCGACCAGCACCACTCGTCGCCGAACAGCTTGTCGGCGATCCGGCGCATGTGCATCACGTTCTCCGGGTCGGCGCCGATGCCGCCGAGGATGCCGAAGATCGACTGCACGAAGAGCGGCGGCTTGACCAGCTTGCGGTCGAGGAAGTGGGCGAGATTGTAGAGGTGGCCGACGTCGTAGCACTCGAATTCGAAGCGGGTGCCGTGCGCCTCGCCGAGCTCCTTCAGGATGAACTCGATGTCCTTGAAGGTGTTGCGGAAGATGTAGTCGCGCGAGTTCTCCAGGTGCTGGCGTTCCCAGTCGTGCTTGAAGTCGGGATAGCGGTCGAGCATCGGGAACAGGCCGAAATTCATCGAGCCCATGTTGAGCGAGCACATCTCGGGCTTGGCCCTGAGCGGCGCGGCGAGGCGCTCCTGCACGGTCATGCCGTGGCCGCCGCCGGTCGTGATGTTGACGACCGCGTCGGTCGACTGCTTGATCCGCGGCAGGAACTCCATGAACACGTCCGGGTCCGGCGTCGGCCTGCCGTCATTGGGATCGCGCGCGTGCAGGTGGATGATCGAGGCGCCGGCCTCGGCCGCGCCGATCGAGGCCTCGGCGATCTCGTTCGGCGTGATCGGCAGATGCGGCGTCATCGTCGGCGTGTGGATCGAGCCGGTGACGGCGCAGGTGATGATGACTTTGTCCTGCTTTTTCATGGGCGTTCCCTGGGCGGTGGTTCGTTGGCGGCAGGGCGGCATCCTGCCGGCCCGCTTCAAGCCGTGCGCAAGCTACCATCGCTTCCTTGAGGATAGATAGGCCCGAGCGCGGATGGCAGGGTCAACGAGAAGGCAGAGGGACTTCGGATGCCGAAACGCTCCGGCGGTCTCGGACTGCTCCCCCCCATCGAGGGGGAGGGAGATCGCGGCGCAGGCGCCCGGCTTACGACGGCAGCCGCGCCAGGTCGTCGAGAAGCGGCTCGATCTGATCCTCGGGAAGCGCCCTGAGCGGCGGGCGCACCGCCCGCCAGGAGGGATTGCCGTAGCGATCCGCCAGCACCGCCTTGATCGCCGGGATCGCCGGCCGCGCCTCGACGGTCCTGCGATAGGCGACGATCTTCTCGTGCCGCGCGTCGGCCTTCGCCGGATCGGTCTCGTCGATGACCGCGCGGATCGCCCTGGCGTTGATGTTCCCCGTCGCCGTGATGCAGCCGGCGCCGCCTTTCCTCAGGCCCGGCAGCAGGAAGGTCTCCGAGCCCGGATAGATGTCGAGGCCCGGGCATGCGTCGAGCAGCGCCTCCGTGTTCGACCAGTCGCCGGAGGAATCCTTGACGCCGGTGACGATGCCCGGGAAGGCGTCGGCAAGCCGGCGCACCAGCGCGACCGGGAAGCCGACCACGGCGACCGGCGGGATATGGTAGAGGATGATGCGGGCCCTGAGCCCCTTCAGCGCCTCGATCAGCCAGGCGACCGCGTCGTAGACGCCGTCCTCGCTCACGGCCTTGTAGTAGTAGGGCGGCAGCGTCATCACCGTCTCGCAGCCCTGCTCGAAGGCGTGGCGGGACAGCGCGATCGTCTCGGTCACGGCAGGGCAGCCGGTACCCGGCATGATCCTCTCCGCCGGGATGCCCGCCGCGATCAGCCCTTCCAGCGCCGCCATCCGTTCGGCGGCGGAGAACGACGTCGCCTCGCCGGTCGTCCCGAACAGGGCGATGGCGTCCGCCCCCTCGGCGAGGAGGGCGTGGCAGTGCGCGGCGAGTTTTTCCATGTCGATGCGCTTTTCGGCGTCGATCGGGGTCGCGGCGGGGACGAGCAGCTTGGGCATCGTTGGCTCCGGAACGTGGGGTCCGCGCTTCTATACACCGCCGGCGCGCGCGGGTGGACCGCAGAAAGCCTTTCACGCCCGCGAAATCGTTTGTTCGCAAACCGAATTGACGCGAACGTGCCCGTTCCATAAGCGTGTCGGTGAATTGCTCGAGGAATTAGGCAAGTCCCGCCAGCGGGACGCCCGGGAGAGCCCCATGCGCATCGTCAGTTTCATCGCCGCCGGACGCGCCTCGTGGGGCGTCGTCGTCGACGATGCGGTCTTCGACATCGGCAGGCGCATGCCCGAGTTTCCGACCGTGCGCGCGCTCCTCGCCGCAAGCGGCCTGGACAGGGCCCGCGCCGTCCTCGAGGCCGCCGATCCCGACCTCGCCCTGTCGGACATCACCCTGCTGCCGCCGGTCACCGACCCCGAGAAGATCCTCTGCATCGGCGTGAACTACGCCAATCGGAACGCGGAATACAAAGACGGCTCGGAAGAGAAGTCCTACCCGAGCATCTTCGTGCGCTTCCCGACCTCCTTCGTCGGCCACGGCACGCCGATCGAGCGCCCGCCGGTCTCCGACCAGCTCGACTACGAGGGCGAGATCGTCCTGGTGATCGGCAAGGGCGGACGGCGCATCCCGGCGCAAGAGGCGCTCGAGCACGTGGCCGGCGCGACGCTCGCCGACGAAGGCACGATCCGCGACTGGGTGCGCCACGCCAAGTTCAATGTCACCCAGGGCAAGAACTTCGACCGCTCGGGATCGATCGGGCCGTGGATGGTGTCCGCCGACGAGATCGACCTCGCCGCGCCGCTCCGCCTCACCACGACGGTCAACGGCGAGATCCGCCAGGACGATACGACAGCCAACATGATGTACTCGTTCAGCCGGCTTATCGAATACGTCACGACCTTCGCGACCCTGAAGCCCGGCGACATGATCCTGACCGGCACCCCGACGGGCGCCGGCGCCCGGTTCGACCCGCCACACTGGCTGAAGCCCGGCGATGTCGTCGAGGTCTCGGTCCCCGGGATCGGCACGCTGTCGAACGCCGTGATCGACGAGCCCCGGTGAGGACACGCGCCGCCGGGGCCGTTCGATGACCTTCAGGCCCGACACCCTGGCGCTGACGGCGCTGCTCGGCCTGCTGACCGCGCTGAGCCCCCTGGCGACCGACATGTACCTGCCCTCGCTGCCCGCGCTCACCGTCGCGCTCGGCTCCACCCCGGCCGAGGCCCAGCTCACCCTGTCGGCCTTCCTGATCGGCTTCGCCTCGACGCAGATCTTCTACGGGCCGCTGTCGGACCGCTACGGCCGCCGGCCGGCGCTGCTCGTCGGGCTGGCGATCTTCGTGATCGCCAGCGTCGCCTGCGCCCTCGCCCAGTCGATGCCGACGCTGATCGCCGCGCGCTTCGCCCAGGCGCTGGGCGCCTCGGGGCCGATCGTGCTCGCCCGCGCCGTCGCGCGCGACCTCTACTCGGGCCGCCGCGCCGGCCAGGAGCTGGCGATGATGGCCTCGATCATGGGGATCGTCCCGATGACGGCGCCGGCGGTCGGCGGCGTGCTCGAGGTCGCCTTCGGCTGGCGGTCGAACTTCGTCCTGTCGGCCGCGGTCGGCGTGGCGCTCGCCGCCGTCGTCTGGCTCCGGCTGCCCGAGACGCGGCCGGACGGCGGCGCGCCGTCGACGCCGCTCGGCATGATCCGCGTCTTCGGCCGCTTCATCCGCGATCCGCGCTTCCTCGTCTACGTCTCGCTCGTCTGCTTCAGCTACGCCAGCCTCTTCGTCTTCATCTCGGTGTCGTCGTTCATCCTGCAGGGGGTCTACGGCCTGACGCCGATCCTGTTCGGCCTCGCCTTCGGCCTGTGCAGCATCGGCTATGTCGCGGGTACGATCGTCGGACGGCACGTCACCGGCCGTTTCGGGATCGATGCCGGGATCGCGGTCGGCATCACGCTGATGGCGCTCGCCGTCGTGCTCGCCGTCGTGCTCGCCGGTTTCGGCGGGGTCCATGCGGTGATCGCCACGTCGATGGTCGTCTTCGCCGGTTGCGGCGCCGCGCTCGCCCAGTCCATGGCCGGCGCGCTGATGCCTTTCCCCGCCAACGCAGGGGCGGCGTCCTCGCTGATGGGCGTGTGCCAGATGACCTTCGCCGCGGCCGCCGGCATCCTCGTCGCCGCCGTCCTCGACGCGGGGATCTTCGCCGACGAGGCGATGCCGCTCGCCGTGGCGCTCGCCGCGTTCGGCCTCGCCGCCGTCGCGGTCTATCTCGGTGGCGGGAGGATCCGCGCGGCGGCGCGCTCGGGCGAGTAGGCCCGGACGCCGGGGCCATCCTTCGAGGCGGCCACCGAAGCGGCCTCCTCGGGATGCGGTTCGGCATCGCGGCAATCGCCACGACACGGGAACCCCCGTGGCGGGGAGGGCTCGCCGGGCCCGTCCCGAACCATGGGCGCCGAGCTCAGCCCCCGAACAGCTTCTTGAAGAAGCCGTTCTGGCCGAACAGGCCGCCTCCGCCCTGCTGCGGTGCCTGCGCCTGCACCGGCGCGCTCGGATCGTAGGCCGGACTTCCCGGAGCCTGCTGGTTCCTGAGCCAGGGCAGTGTCTCGTCGACGGCGAACTGGTTGTCGGAGCCAGTCGGGTTGTACTGGCCCGGCAGGTCGGCCATGGCGAGCCCCTCGTGCGCGTCGGCCATGAACGCGTGCCAGACCTGTGCCGGCAGGCCGCCGCCGGTCACCTTCTTCGTCGGCGTGCCGTCGTCGTTGCCGAGCCAGACGCCGGCGACGAGATAGGCGGTGTAGCCGATGAACCAGGCGTTCTTGTACTCCTGGCTGGTGCCGGTCTTGCCGGCCGCCGGCCAGGCGTCGAAGCTCGCCTTGCGGCCGGTGCCGCTCTCGACGGTCTGGCGCAGCATGTGGTTCATCTCGCCGACCACCTGCTCGGAGATCACCTGGCCGGGCCCGTCGCCCTGGCGCTCGTAGAGGATCTTGCCGTCGGTGGTGCGGATGCGGCGGATCACGTAGGGCACGACGCCGTAGCCCCCCGAAGCGAGCGGCACGTAGGCGCCGACGAGCTCGAGCGGCGTCACCTCCGAGGTGCCGAGCGCGATCGACATGTTCTCGGGGATGTCGGAGCGGATGCCCATCCGGTGGGCGACGTCGATCACCCGGTCGACGCCGACCTCGGCCGTGAGCCTCACGGCCACGGTGTTGATCGAATCCTTCAGCGCCTCGGTCAGCGTGATCGGCCCGCGGTACTTGCCGGTGTAGTTGCCCGGCGACCAGCTTCCGAACGAGACGGGCGCGTCGGTGCGCATGGTGTCCGGCGTGAGCCCCGCCTCCATGGCGGCGAGATAAACGAACGTCTTGAACGAGGAGCCGGGCTGGCGCTTCGCCTTCACCGCGCGGTTGAACTGGCTCTTCACGTAGTCACGCCCGCCGACGATGGCGCGCACCGCCCCGCTCGTGTCCATGGCGACGACCGCGCCCTCGGACACGCCCTTCTCGCGGCCCTGGTCGTCGATCACCTTGACGAGGGCGTTCTCGGCGGCTTCCTGCATGCGCATGTCGATCGTCGTGTCGACGACCACGTCCTGCCGGAGCTCGCCGACGAAGGCGGGCACCTGCTCCCACACCCAGTCGGCGACGTAGCCCGCCGATTCGCCCGGCGTGCGCGGCTTCACTTCCGCGGGAGCGCTGAGCGCGAGCTGGGCTTCCTTCTCGTTGAGGAACCCGGCCTCGACCATGGCGGCGAGCACGGTCTGGGCGCGTTCGGCGGCGAGGTCGGGATTGGAGGTCGGGGCGTATTTCGACGGCGCCTTCAGCAGGCCGGCGATGGTCGCCGCCTCCATCACCGTCACCTCGCGCGCCGACTTGCCGAAATAGGTCCGCGCCGCGGCCTCGACGCCGGTGGCGCCGGCGCCGAGATAGACGCGGTTCAGGTACATCTCGAGGATCTGGTCCTTGGTGAACTTGTGCTCGAGCCACAGGGCGAGCAGGACCTCCTGCACCTTGCGGCGCATGGTCCGCTCGGGTTTCAGGAACAGGTTCTTGGCGAGCTGCTGGGTGATCGTCGAGCCGCCCTGCACGACGCCGCCCCTGGTGAAGTTGGTGGCGGCGGCGCGGACGAGGCCGATCGGGTCGATGCCGAAATGGGAATAGAAGCGACGGTCCTCGATGGCCATCACCGCCTTCGGCAGGTAGGGCGGCAGCTCGAACAGGCGAACGGCCTCGCCGCCCGTCTCGCCGCGGTTTCCCAGCACCGTGCCGTCGGCGGCGACCACCATGACGTTGGCCGGCCGCTCCGGCACCGCCAGTTCCTCCGGCGGCGGCAGGGTCAGCGCGAAATAGCCGACGACGCCCATGACGGCGATCAGCCCCCAGACGCCGAGCACCAGCGTCCAGTAGGCCATCCTGCCGAACACGCGGCCGATGCCGCCGCCCGCCGCGACGCGCCTGGCCTTCTTGGCCTTGCGCCTGCCCTGGCGCCGCGTGGAGGCCGGCGCCTTCTTCTGCGCCTTCGGCTTCTTCTTCGTCTGATGCGCCGATCCGCCGGGACGGTCCTCGGGGCTCAGTCTGAGGTCGTAGGGGCTCATGTGCGTCCTGTCGATCGCACCCGGGCGGGCACGGCTTCTCTCTGACTGGTCGATACGCCCGACATCCGTTCGCGCGCGGGGTTCCGGTCGAGCCGGTGCCGGTCGGCGAACGCCATGGTGCGGGTGCAGCCGGCCGAAACGCACTACCCGGATATCGGCCGGCGGCAACCGCACGCACATGGCAAGCTAATTCCGGCCGCTTAAGGGCGAGTTAAGGTTGAGAAAGTGGCGATCCGCCCCGTCGCCGCCCGGCGTGGCCCCGCCGCAACACCGCGAGAAAACCGCGGGATCACGGGATTTTCACCGTGCCGGGATGGTCCGTCCCGGCATTCCGTGACACATTGAAATGGTTACCGGCCCCGATGTCAGGGAGGGTGCGATGTACGCCCTGCGCTCCGCGGCGACGAGCCTTGCCGTGTCCGTGATTCTGTCCGCCGCGGCATCGACGGCGCTCGCCCGGGACGTCGAGCCGGAACGCTGCCCGCGCCTGATCGCGCTGGACGCGGTCCCCGTCGTTCCGGCCGCGTACCGGCTCGCGCAGGCCGGGCCGGACGACGGCGACGAGGTCCGCCTCACTTTCATCGGCCATTCCACCTTCTTCATCGAGAGCCCGGCCGGCGTCACCATCGCCACCGACTACAACGATGCCGTCCGCCCGCCGGCGACGCCGCGCATCGCCACCATGAACATCGCCCACTCCAGCCACCACTCCTACAATCCCGATCCCGGCATCGAGTATCTGCTGCCCGGCTGGGGCACGGAGGGCGAGCCGGCGAAATGGGAACTCACCGTCGACGACGTCTGGCTGCGCAACGTCACCACCAACATCCGCGGCGGCCTCGGCGAGGTCGGCCGCGACCAGAACTCCATGTTCGTCTTCGAGGTGGCGGGCCTGTGCATCCTTCATCTCGGCCATCTCCACCATGTCCTGACCGAGGACCACCTGAAGGCGCTCGGCCGCGTCGACGTGGTGCTCGCCCCCGTCGACGGCAGCTACACCCTCGACGTCGAGGGCATGATCGAGACGCTCGAGAAGCTCCAGGTGCCGCTGGTGGTCCCCATGCACTATTTCGGGCCCTCGACCCTCAACCGCTTCCTCGCGCGCATGGGCGAGGATTTCGCGATCGTGTTGAACGACACGCCCTCGGTCGTGCTGTCGCGCGATACCCTGCCCGTGCGACGAACCGTGCTGGTGCTGCCGGGGTATTGACCAGTCGGGCAACGGCAAACGCTTGGTAACCCTCCCGGAGTAGAAAAAGGGGGGACGGACAGGGCGGCCGGCGCGCGGATGCCGGCCTTTGCGAGCGGATTGCCGAATGACCGATATCAGCGAAGCGACCCCGGCCGGCGACAGCCTGCTGCGCCGTCGCGGCCTGCTGCTCCTGGCGCTCGCCGCACTGATGGCGGCGCTGCTCGTCGCCGGCCTCGGCCTGCGCGCGCTCGGCGAGACGGGCGGGTCCAACACCTATGCGCTTCTCGCCGGCGCCTTCCTCGACGGTCGCCTCGACGTCACCGGCTGCTTCGACGAGGATTGCGCGCTCTACGCCGACCGGACGTGGGTGATCTTCCCGCCCGCGCCCGCGGTTCTGGCGATGCCCTTCGTCGCCCTGTCCGGCACCGGCTTCTCGGGCTTCATACCGCTCGCGATCCTTCTCGCCGCGATCTCGCTTCTCCTGTGGTGGCGCATCCTCGGGCGCCTGTCGCTCGACCGCGAGACGGCGATCTGGATGGTGCTCGCCATCGCCTTCGCGACGCCCCTCTACTACGTGACGATCCGCGGCGACGGCGTCTGGTTCTTCGCCCAGACGGTGGCGTTCCTGGGCGTGACGCTCGCGATCCACGAGACCGTGCGCGGCGGCAGCCTCGTCCTTGCCGGCATCGCGATCGGCGTCGCCTTCCTGAGCCGGCAGATGTCGCTCTTCGTGCTGCCGTTCCTGTTCGCCCTGGCGTTGCGATCCGACGAACCGTTGATCTCCTTCCGCCGGGCCCACTGGCGCCGCGCCCTCGCGCTCGGCCTGCCCGTCGCGGCCGCGCTCCTGATCTACTTCGCCTACAACTACGTCCGCTTCGGCAGTCCGACCGACACCGGCTACGGCTACATGATGCCGCCTTCGCCCGGAGCCGAGACCATGTCGACGCGGCGGCTCGACCGCTACGGCCTGTTCAGCGCCGCCTACGTGCCGTTCAACGCGCTCTACCTCTTCCTCCAGGGATTCCACGCCCGCTTCGACGCCGGCACGATGACGGTGCTGGAAGCGATGGACCCCGCCGGCACGTCGCTGCTCGCCGCCAGCCCCTTCGTGCTGCTGGCGGTGTTCGCGCCGATGCGCCGGGCGGTGGTGATCGGGCTTCTGATGATCGCCGTGATGGCGGTGCCGATGCTGTTCTACCATTCCAACGGCTTCAGCCAGTACAACGTCCAGCGCTACACGCTCGACTGGCTGCCGATCCTGTTCGTGATCCTCGCCCTCGCGCTGACCGAACGGATGAAGCCCGCCCTGCAGGTGCTCGTCACCTACGCGATCGGCCTCAACGTCGCGACGATGGCGATGCTGGCGCTCACGACCGGCGGATAGAAGGCCGCGGAACGGCGGGTCTTCAGGCCGACTGCGCCTTCGCGGGATCGATCCGGAAGGTCAGGAATTTGTGGCCGAGGAAGTTGGCCGCGGCGCCGACGCCGATGGCGATGCCGTGGCCGGTGGCGAGCGGCATGAAATCGTAGCCGATCGCCGGGAACACCTGCTCGACGAGCGTGATCGCGACGCTCCACACGACGACCGCGCCCATGGCGTTGACGGCCAGAAAGATCGCGATCTGGGGCGCCAGCGCCCGGTCCGAGCCGGGGAACACGTAGGCGCGGTAGAGCGTGAAGCCCGCGCTCATGCCGATCGCGTAGGCGGCGAGGATCGCCCAGGAGAACGGCAGGAACAGCGACAGCGGGAAGCGCACGAGCCAGTTGATCGCCGCCGCCAGCCCGCCGAGCAGCAGGAAGCGGAGGACCTGCGAGCCGGCGACGAGGCGGATCACAGCGGCACGCCGTACCAGGCGGCGAGGAACGCGACGCCGATGCCGAGCCCGAGCAGGATCGAGGTGCGGTCGCGCACGGCGAAGGCGACCGGATCGTCGTTGAGCTCGCCGCGCTGGCACAGGAGCCAGATGCGGCCGATCCACAGGAACAGGATCGGCGGGAACGCCCACAGCCACACGGGATTGCCGTAGAGCCCGCCGGGGAAGGCGTCGTTGATCAGGTAGAGCACCATGATCGTCACCGCGCCCAGGCCGCTCGAGACCCCCATCGACAGGATCAGCGGCCCGTCGCTCGACAGATACCCCCGGCCGGCGACGCGCAGCTCGCCGAGATTGGCCATCCGCTCGATCTCCGTGTGCCGCTTGGCGAACGACAGCGAGGCGAACAGGAACATCGAGAAGACCATCAGCCACGGCGACACGACGACCTGCGCCGCGGCGACGCCGAGGCCGAGCCGCAGCGTGAACAGCACGGCGAGCGTGAAGGCGTCGACGATCGGCTGGCGCTTCAGCTGCACCGAATAGGCGACGGTGACGACGAGATAGGCCGCGAGCACGCCGACGGCGGTCGCCGAGACCATCGCGGCGAGCGCGAAGGCGACGGCGAAGCCGACGGGAAGCGCGGCGACGGCCACCGCCACCGGCAGCCGCCCGCTCGCCAGCGGCCGGTCGCGTTTCGACCAGTGCTTGCGGTCGTCGGGCAGGTCGAACAGGTCGTTGAGCAGATACGTGGCGGAGGCGAGCACGCCGATTGCCACGAAGGCGAGCACGGCGTTCGCCCAGGCGGCCGGATTGGCGAACTGTCCGCCGAGGATCAGCGGGGCGAAGACCAGCGCGTTCTTCGCCCATTGGTGCAGGCGGGCCGACTTCGTCAGCGCCCGGACGATGCTCGGGCGCCGGAACGCGGCCTCGACGGGGCCGAGCCGCGCGGCCTCGCGGGCGACCCTGGGGCTCGCCTCGACGATGACGATCCCCTTCGCCTGCTTCCAGACGGCGAGGTCGGCGGCCGAGTCGCCGGCATAGACGAAGCCGTCCGGGAACATCTGGCCGAGCGCCTCGGCCTTCGCCTGGCCCTTCAGGTTGGTGACGCCGTCGGAGGCGACGACGCGGTCGATGAAGGAGAAGCGCGTGGCGACCTGCGTCGCGACGTAGAGGTCGGAAGCCGTGGCGAGCACGACGGTGCGTCCGTTCGCCTTCTCGTCGGCGGCGTAGTCGGCGAGCGCCTCGTTGACCGGCAGGGTGTCGACGTCGACGGTCACGGCCTCGGCGAGCTTGCGCTTCAGCACGGCGCGGCCCTGCACGAGCCAGCGCATCATGGAGAACACGCCGAGCGGGTTGCGCCGCAGGAAGGCGAGCGCGGTCTCGTGCAGCACGTCGCAGCGGATCAGGCTGCGATCGAGATCGAGGACCAGCGGAAGGGACGCATCGCCCGCAACGGCGTCTTCGACGCGCGCGGCGGAGCCAACATACGCGGACATGAGAGCGGCCTGTTAACGTCTGCTTTTCTTGTGCGGACATTGGACCACAGCAGGGCGAAGCGATCGTTAAGAAGCAGGTAAAATTTGAGAGTGTCGTTAACGGTAAGTGACGGAGATATCAGAGTTAACGGCGCCGGGCGGGAAGGCGGGCGGCGCACACCCCACACACAGGTTGTCATTGCCGGAACAAGTCGAGGCATGACAGGCGGAGGATGGAGCGCCCGCTACTCCAGGAACACCGTGACGCTCGCCGAGCGGCCGTCGGCGTCGACGACCGAGACCGTCGAGAACCCCGGCCCGTCGGGGCGCCAGCTCGTGTCGCGCCGCCGCGCCAGCCCGTCGAGCGGCGCGCCGTTGGCGAACCACTGGAAGGGCGGCCGGCCGCCGTCGAGCTTGACGATCAGCGGCCGCGGCCGGCCGTCGGCGTCCTGTTCGAGCGCGACGCGCGCCCCGTTCGGCGGGAACACGATCGAGGGCGGCGGCTCGGCGTTCGCCGCTCCGGCCATCGTCTCGCCCGGGGCGAAGCGCTTCAGCGCCGGAGGCAGGTCGGCCGCGCGCGCGATCAGCGTGCCCTTCGGCGGCGCGGCAAGCGGCACGCGCCTGCCGCCGAGCCGCTCGAAGGCGTCGAACAGGATCGGCGCCGCGGTGCGCCGTCCGGTGAGACCCGCGACCGGCGCGCCGTTCGGGCGGCCGACCCAGACGCCGATGACGTGCCTGCCGTCGAAGCCGACCGACCAGGCGTCTCGGTAGCCGTAGGAAGTTCCCGTCTTGTAGGCGAAGCCGCTTCGCGTGTAGCCGCCCGGCGGCGGCGTGCCCTCGAGAATGTCGGCGACCTGCCAGGCCGCGCGCGCGTCGAGGAACTCGCCGCTTCCGGCGTCCGGTGCGTCGAGCCAGCGGTGCAGGCTCACCGGCGCGCCGCCCTCGGCGAGGCCGGCGAACAGGGTGACGAGCCGGTCGAGGCTCAGTCCCACGCCGCCGAGCCCGATCGGCAGGCCGGGCCGGTCGTCGCGCGGCAGCACGGGATCGGCCCCGGCGCGCTTCAGGCGTGCGACGAGCCGCGTCGGCCCGACGGCTTCGAGGAGCCGGATCGCCGGCACGTTGAGCGACATCTCGAGCGCCTCGCGCACGCTGACCGTGCCCTGGTAGCCGAAGTCGAAGTTGCGCGGCCGGTAGCCGCCGAAACTGGTCGGCCTGTCGTCGATCAGCGTCTCGGGATGGGCGAGGCCCGCCTCGAAGGCGAGGCCGTAGATCAGCGGCTTCAGCGTCGACCCCGGCGAGCGGACCGCCCGCACCATGTCGACCTGGCCGGCGCGGCGCGCATCGTGGAAATCCGCCGATCCGACCTCGGCGAGAACCTCGCCGGTCGTGTGGTCGGCGACGAGGATCGCGATCGACAGGTCGGGGCCGAGCGCCGCCGCCTTGTCCTTGGCCAGCGTCTCCAGATCGCCCTGCAGCCGCGCGTCGAGGCTGACCCGCCAGCCCGGCGCGTCCGGCTTCTCGGTCGAGACGAGCCGGGCGAGATGCGGCGCCAGGTTCGGCATGTCCCGCCGTTCGGCCGGGATGCGCGCGGCGAGCGCCGGACCGAGTTCGTCGGCTTCGATCACGCCTGCGGCGACCAGCCGGGCGAGCACCCGGTCGCGCGCCGCACGCGCAGCCCCGGGGTCGCGGTCCGGCCGGCGTACTTCCGGCGACTGCGGCAGCGCCACGAGGAGCGCGGCCTCCGCGAGGCTCAGCTTCTTCGGCTCGTGGCCGAACCAGGCGAGCGAGGCGGCGCGCACGCCCTCGAGATTGCCGCCGTAGGGCGCGAGCGTCAGGTAGAGCGTCAGCAGCTCGTCCTTGGAACAGGCGAGGTCGAGGCGGATCGCGTCGCGGATCTGCGTGAGCTTGGCCGCGAGGCTGCGCTCGCTGCGCGGGGCGAGCAGCCGGGCGACCTGCATCGACAGGGTCGAGCCGCCCGAGACGATCCGCCCGTTCGAGACGAACTGCCAGGCGGCGCGCGTCAGCGCCAGCGGATCCACGCCGGGATGATCGCGGAAGCGCCGGTCCTCGTAGGCGATCAGCATCTCGACGAAGCGCGGGTCGACGGCGCCGAGATCGGCCTTCAGCCGCCAGCGCCCGTCCTGGATCGGGAAGGGATCGAGCAGCGTGCCGTCGCGCGCGGTGAACTCGCGCGAGACCTCGACCGCCCGCGCCCGCTCGACGGTCGCCGTACCGTCCGCCGAGGCGAGGAAGGAGCCGCCCGCCGCTATTGCGCCGACCAGCGCGATCGCGAGGATCGCGCCGGTGGCGGATCGGACGACGTCGCGTCGCATCGGGCGCTCAGGGCTGCGCCCCGAGGATCTCGATGCGGCTCGTCTCGCCGCGCGCGTTCAGGTATGGCCGGTACATGTCCTCCACGTAGGGCGGCGGCAGCACGAAAGTGCCAGGCGAGACCGCGCGCACCACGTAGGCGAGCTTGTAGGCGCGGCTCGCGTTGTTGCTCTCCTCGAAGGCGGCGACGAACCGGTCGTCCCGGAACTCCACGTGCGCCGGATTGACGTCCTCCGGCAGCCACGAGAAGGCGGCGAGATCGGCGCTGTTGACGAGGTTCGGATTGTCGATCTCGAAGCCCGCCGGCAGCATGTCGACGACGAGGACCTTGCTCGGCCACGAGCTCTGCTCGGTGACGTCGAGCACCACCACGTAGCGCGCGTTCTGCGCCACGGTCCCGACCGGCACGGCGTTGCCCTCGAGATCGTAGTAGGTGCGCGCGATGGTGAAGCCGTTCGCCTCCGCCCCGCGCGGGGTCAGCGGCACGCCCGTCACCGTGATCACCGCGTCGACCGGCCTGTTCGATCGGTTGGTGACCGTCACCGGCCTGCCGTCGAGGCGCTCGCCGGCGTAGCGGCGCATCAGGTTGCCGTCGACGGCGACGCCGTCCTCCTCGAGCTTCAGGGAGCCGGACTCGGCGATCAGCGCGTGCGCCGCCATCAGCATCCAGCCGTCCTCCTGCGTCGAGGTGTAGCGGCGGCCGGCGCGCTCCCGGTCGACGATCCGGATCAGCGCCGGGAAGGGATCGGCATCGACGCCGCTCTCGGCGACGAGGGTCAGCGTCGCCGCCCCGTCGCGCAGGCGCGAGCCGTAGTCGGAGCGGTAGCCGTCCGAATCCGCGCTGACCTCGAGCGCGCTCAGCGCCGCGCCGAAGGCCTGCCGGGCCCGGCCGTTCTCGCCGTAGAAGGCGAGCGCGGCACCGAGCTGCGCCTGGGCGAGCGGCGAGGCGAACGCGCCGAGCTGCGTGTCGACGTAGTAGCGCAGGTCCGAGATCGGCGCCCGCTTGTTGCGCGCCAGCACGTAGAGCGCATAGGCGATCGCCGAGCCCTGGCCGGTGATGTCGTCGGTGAAGCTCAGCGTGTTGGCGAGGCTGTCGAGCGCCTGGTTGAAGGCGAGGTCGGGCACGGCGTGGCCCGCCTCCCGCGACCGCGTCAGGAACTCGGTCACGTAGGCGTCGAGCCACAGGTCGCCCGAGCCCGGACCCCAGAGGCCGAAGCTGCCCGACGACGACTGCTTGGCGAGCACGCCCGCGATCGCCTTGTCGATCCGCTCGCGCAGCTCCGGCTCGGTGCCGAGGCCGAGTTCCCTGGCGACCGCCGAGAGATAGAGCAGCGGCATGCCGCGGCTCGTCAGCTGCTCGGCGCAGCCGTAGGGGTAGCGGTCGAGCGCCGACAGGATCGAGGGGATGTCGAGGGCGCCGGCCCGCGTGACCGACAGGTTGACGAAGTCGCTGCCCGGCACCCGGTCGGCGACGAGCGCGCCGTCGAGGGTGAGGCTCGCCCCGGGCTTCAGGGACACGACGCGCCGTTCGCTGACCGGCGGTTCGGATCCGCGCACCCCGATGTTGAGGCTCTGCGAGATCGTCATGCCGCCCTCGTGGACGAGCGAGACGGTGAGCCTGTCCTGCCCGATCCGCGAAGCGGCGAGCGGCACCGTGAGTGCCGTGCGCTGCTTCTCGGCGAGGTCGAACATCGTCGCCGGCGCCGGCGTCCCCGGCGTCACGATGCCGGCCGACTCGATCTCGACCCGCCAGGCGCCGGCCGGACCGTCGGTGTTGTCGATGTCGAGCCGCAGGCGCGATTCGTCCCCCGGCGCCAGGAAGCGCGGCAGGCTCGAGATCATCACCACCGGATCGCGGACGATGACGTCCTTCGCTCCGTGGCCGACCTCGTCCCCGGTCCAGGCGACCGCCATCACGCGCAGCGTGCCGTTGAACTCGGGGACGTCGAAATCGACCGTCGCCCTGCCGTCGGCGTCGGCCGTGACGATGCCGGAGAACAGCGACACCGGCGCTTGCGTCGGCGGCGAGCCCTCCATGCCCTTGCCGCCTTCGCCGCCGCCGGACCGGATGCGGCCCGTCTCGCCGCTCAGCCCGTCGATGAGGGCGCCGTAGATGTCGCGGATCTCCATCGAGAGCCTGCGCTGGCCGTAGTACCACTCTTCGGGCGCCGGCGGCTCGTAGCGCGTCAGGTTGAGGATGCCGACGTCGACGGCGGCGACCGTCAGGTAGGCCTGCTCGCCGGCCTTCAGCCCCTCGATCGTGGCGGGAACGCTCAGTGTCTCGCGCGGCCGGGCGACGTCGGGAAGCGTCAGATCGACGCTCAGCGTCCGCTCGGCGGTGTCCACCGTCAGCCAGGAAAGCCCGATCGCCCGCGCGGGCATGTGCGTGCCGTCCTGGTTCATCGGCCTCAGCACCGTCGCCGTGACGTAGGCGCCCGGCGTCCAGTCCTCGCCGACGGTGAGCGCGACGGTGGTGCCGGCCTCGCTCACGTCGACCTCGCGCGTCTCCAGCAGCTTCTCGCCGATCACGTTGACGATCGCCTTGCCGGCGAAGCGGGAGGCGATGGTGACGGTCGCCGTGTCGCCCACCTGGTAGGACGGCTTGTCGAGGCTGAGCTCCAGCGAATCCGGGCTGTCGGCATCGCTCGATTCGACGTACCAGCCGGCGGTGAACTCCACCGAGGTTACCGGGCCCGCGTCCTCGTTGGAGGCGACCTCCAGGCGGTAGCGGCCCCAGTCGACGTCGCCCGAGACGCGCACCGGCGCGGCGGCGTCCGTGTCGATCGTGCCGCCGGCGATCCGCGTCGTGTAGGTCACCGGATCGTAGCTCCAGCGTCCGTCGGAGCGGTACCACTGGAAGCTGCGCTCGACGCGCGACAGTTCCCAGCGCAGGCCCTTCTCGGACGCGCGCTCGCCGTCCGGGCCGACCGCGATCACCTCGAAGGAGGCGGTCGAGTGCTCCGGCACGCTGTCGTTGCCGAACAGCGGACGGATGCCGATCATCGCGCCGGTCTGCTCGATCGGCAGCGTCATGGTGCGCTCGACGGCGCGCCCGCCGGCCTCGCGCATGCGGATGTTGACGGTGGCCTCCAGCGGCGAGGTCGTCTCCGGCAGCGCCGGCGCGGCGATCTCGAACGTCGCCCTGCCGTTCGCGTCGGTGCGCGGCAGGCCGGCGAGCGTCTCGCGGACCGGCGTCACCTCCTCGTCGGCGAGGCCGAAGCGGTAGTTCGGCCAGTCGGGCATCTGCGAGGTCGGCGACACCGTGATGTCGCCCTCGAGCCGCAGGTCGGCGGCCGGCGAGCCGTAGAGGAAGCGCCCGTCGACGCTCGCCTCGATCGCCTCGTAGGCCGGCAGCGCCTTCGCTTCCGTCGTCAGGTCGAACTCGACGCGGTCGGGCACGAAGTCCTCGACCAGGAAGTCGATCGTGGCGAGCGCCTTGCCCTTCGGATCGGAATAGGCCGAGGCGCGCCAGGTGCCGCGCATGGCCGCGCCGATCATCGGCAGGTTGAAGACGTGGCCGCCGAGCGCGTCCTCGCGGCTGACGATGCGGCGGTCCTCGACGCCGTCCGGACGCTCCAGGACGAGCGTGAGCGGCGGACCGGAGACGGCGCCGGCGTTGTCGTCGCGCACGAGCGCGCTCAGGTAGACCGTCTCGCCCGGCCGGTAGACGCCGCGCTCGGTGTAGAGGAAGACGTCGAGGGCGCCGGGCGCCGCGCGTCCGGCGACGCCGCGGTCGGTCAGGTCGAAGCCGGAGCGGGTCAGCTCGACGAAGGTGAAGTCCGTGCTGCCGGACGCCGCAGTGACGACGCCGGGCGAAAGTCCGCCGTCGCCGCGCGTCAGTCCGCCGCCGAAGCGCGCGTAGCCGCTGTCGTCGGTGACCGCCTCGCCGAGCAGCTCGTTGTTGCGCGCGACGAGCTGCACCGCGACGCCGGCGAGCGGCGCGGCGGTCTCCAGCGAGCGGGCGAACACGTGCAGGCCGTCGTCGCCCATCAGCGTCGACACGCCGATGTCGGAGACGATGAACCACTGCGTCGCCAGCGGCTCCCAGTAGTCCTGCTGGCTGTCGTTTGCCTTCGCCGTCATCACGTAGACGCCGGGCTTGCGCTCGGGCAGCGCCTCGTCGATCGGGAAGATCGTGGTGACCTCGGTGTTGAGATCGCTCTTCACGTCCATCGCGCCCGACCAGATCTTCACGCCGGTGTCCTCGGCCAGGCGCTCGGCGTCCCACTGGTCGAGCTGCCGCAGGAACGGCCCGTCGCCGACGGCGCGGGCGAGCCCGCGGTCGCCGATCCGGTAGAGCTCGATCTCGATCTGCGCGGTGTTGATGGTGATCGCCGGCACGCCCCTGGCGCCGACGCGCGGCAGCACGAAGGCGTTGCCGGCGAACCGCACCGAAGGCGCCCGGTCGCGCACGTAGACGTCGAAGTCGGCGGCCTTCTCCAGCGTCTCGTCGACGACGGAGGGAATGCCGGCGCGCACCGTCACCTGGTAGCGCTTGCCGTGCTCGAGCCCGTCGACGCAAAGCTGGTCGCCCTCGGCGGTGACGGCCGGCGGGGTCTGGCCGTCGAGCGTGATGAAGGGGGTGAAGTCGAAGCGTCCGGCCTCGAGCGTCTCGGAGAACTGCACGCAGATGCGCGGGGCGGCCGAATCCGCGTCGACGGTGTAGTCGACGATGCGGAAGCCGAACCGCTCGTGCAGGTCCTCGTAGGTCGCGCGCACGTCGGCGTCGTCGACGAGGGTGAGGCTCAGCTTGTAGGATTCGAGCGCGTCGCGGTGCATCTCGCGCCGTTCGACGGCCTCGGCGAGCGCGGCGTAGGCGCCGGCGCGCGTCGCCGTCGACTTCGAGGTCTGCACGGCCTCGATCGAGGCGGACACCGCCTCCTCGCGCAGCCGGTAGCGCTCGGCGTCGTCCTTCGGCGCCGCCGCCAGCACGGCGCGGGCGAGGCCGAGCCAGGCGTCGCCGCTGTCGGGCTTCAGGCCGGCGGCGCCGCGGAAGGCGCGCGCGGCGGTCGTCGTGTCGCCCTGGTCGAGCGCGTCCCGGCCGCGCGCCATCAGCAGGGCGAAATCGGCGTTCTTCGGCTTGCGGTCGGCGAGCCGGGCGGCGAAGCGGCGGGCGTCGTCCATCAGCCAGTCGGCGACGAAGGAGAGGTCGGGCGCGGGCATGTCCTCGGTCGGCGCGACGGCGACCTCGACCACCTTGCCCGCGACCGCGCCGGCGAAGGTGTTGAGCGCGCCGACGCCGTTCTTCAGGAAGCACCATTGTGCCGATGTGTTGTAGGTGAAGGCCCTGCACGACCGGTCGGCGAGGCAGGCCGCCTCGCACTGGTCGAGGCCGACGCCCTTCAGGGTCTGGTAGTCGTGGCCGTAGTAGTCGGCGTCCTCGACCGGGACGATCCGCCTTTCGGTCTCCTGGGCCTGCGCTGATGCGGGAGCCAGCCCCGCCGCCGCGGCCACGACGAGGGAAGCGACCAGAACGCGGAAAGACGACATTTAAAAGTCTCCATAATTCGGCCGCCCCCGGCCGGGCGCACTATGACTCCTCGTCGCCGCAACGTCCATTGAACGATTGCTGCCAACGCACTGACGCGCGGGGCCGGCACGATGGCGCCACCGCCCGTCGCCGCCGCTCCTCACCGCCGCTCCTCACCGCCGCCCGCCGGTTGCATCGACGGCCGGCATGGCTAGGGTGTCCCGCGCGAGGCCGTCGATCGGCGACGGCTTCGTCGGGGTGGCGAACGGGAGAACGCGGTCGATGCGGCGCTTGAAGGAAAGGGGCTTCGGTTTCGCGACGATTGCCGTCTGCGGTCTTGTAGGTTTCGGCGCGCCGGCCGCGGCCGAGGACAGGCTCCTGACCGAGACCGTCGATTTCACCGGCACCGTGCTCTACCTCCAACTCGGCGTTCCCGGTCTCGTCCTCGGCGCGGTGCGCAACGGAGAGACGGCGGTGGCGGGATTCGGCGAAACGTCGACCGGTTCGGGAAAGACGCCCGACGGCGACACGCTGATGCGCGTCGGCTCGGTGACGAAGGTGTTCACCGGGGCGGTGCTGGCGAGCCTCGTCGCCGATGGCACGGTGGCATTCACCGACCCGCTGCAGACCCATATCGGCGCCGATGTGACGGTGCCGGGCGAGAACGGGCACCAGATCCGCCTGATCGATCTCGCCACCCATACCTCCGGCCTGCCGCGCGAGGCCGAGCGCGAGCCGGGACCCGCCGACGATCCTTTCAGGACGCTCACCAGGGAGCTCTACATCAAGGCGCTCTCCGGCGATCCGCTGCTGTTCGCGCCGGCGCGGGACATCGGCGTATTCGTGGCGATCAGCAAGTTCGATTTCGCCGGCTCGATGCAGATCGCCGCCGTCGCCAACGATCTCATCGCGCAACTGGCGCCACGCTGACGCCGTCCCGGCGCCGCAGCCCGATTGTCGCATCCCGTCGTCCCCGCGTATGCTGCCCCGCCTGAGCCGGGGCTTGCCGAAGAGAAAAGACGGGGCTGCATGATCGTCATCGACGCCGACACCGTGAACGACCTTATGGACTGGCCGATCGTCATCGAGGCCCTGCGGGACGGTCATGCCGGCGCGCGGCCGGCGATCGACGACAAGCTGATGAAGGACGGCGGCAACGCCGCGTTGATCCGGCTGGCGTGGAAGCCGGGCGGGGCATTCGGGCTGAAGGCCGTCACCGTCTTCCGCGACAACCCGGACAGGACGCCGCCGCTGCCGGCCGTGCAGGGGCAGTTCCTGCTGTTCGACGGCGACACCGGCGCGGTGAGCGCGGTGATCGACGGGGCGGCGATCACGGGCTGGAAGACGGCGGGCGATTCGGCGCTCGGCGCCGACCTCCTCGCCCGCAAGGACGTGAAGACGCTGGCGATGATCGGCGCCGGCGCGATGTCCGAGCCGCTGGTGCGCGCGCATCTGTCGGTGCGGCCGTCGATCGAGCGGATCGTCCTCGGCAACCGCACCCGCGCCCGCGCCGAGGGCCTCGCCGCCCGGCTCGCCGACACCGGCCGCGCCGTCGAGATCGCCGAGGGCATCGACGCGGCGGTCGCCGAGGGCGATCTCGTCTCGGTCGCGACCATGACGAAGGAGCCGGTCGTCAAGGGCGCGCTGCTGAAGCCCGGCGCCCATCTCGACCTCGTCGGCGCCTATACGCCTGACATGCGCGAGGCCGACGACGAGGTTTTCGCCCGCGGGAGACTGTTCGTCGATTGCCGCGAGACGACGGTGCACGAGATCGGCGAATTGATGATCCCGCTGGCCGCCGGCGTCATCGCCGAGGACGACGTTCAGGGCGACCTGTTCGACATGGTGCCGGGCAGGGCGGGCCGCGCCTCGCCCGACGAGATCACCGTCTGCAAGAACGGCGGCGGCGCCCATCTCGACCTGATGACCGCCGGCGCCATCCACCACGCCTGGCTCCAGCGCCACCGGCTGTAGGACGCGCGGCGGCAAACGCCGAACCGCACCCCTCAGACCTCCTCCATCATCAGCCGCACGCGCGCTGCCGCCTCGTGCGGGTTGATGACGGCCTGGCGGATCAGCCCGTCGAAACGGTCGATCAGGATGCGGATGTGCTCGGTGGTGCTGAGCACCAGGTACATGTCGCCGACATAGATCGCCGCCCGCAGGGGGCCGAAGATCGTCACCGGCGCCGAGAACAGCCGCCGTCCGTCGAACAGGAACAGCCGGAAGGTCGGGTAGAGCTCCTCCAGGAGATGGGCCATGTGGGCGAGCTGCTCGCGGCGGGCGTCGCGGGCGAGCCCCGACCAGATGCCCTCGCCGCGGGCGAAGCCGGTGAGCCGCTGCACCGGCATGCAGACCTCCATGTCGGTCTCCGGCCGGCGCGTGTAGGCGAGATAGTGGTCGGCGTCGGCGATCGTCGCCTCGACGCGCTCGCTCGGCTCGCGGCCGAGCTCGTAGCGGATCACGTCCTCGGTGCGCAGGAGGTCCGGCAGGGTCGCCGGCACGTAGCGGATCTTGTAGCCCGAGGCCTCGCGCCGCCAGTGCTGCAGGCGCGAGTCGTCCGGCCCCGATGCGCCGAGCTCGATGGCAAGGATCGGGGCGATCTCGGCGGCGAGCCGTTCGCTCTGGCTCACCCCCATCAGCCAGTCGAGGCTGACCCCGTGCGCCTCGGCGATGGCGACCAGCGTCTCCGCGCGCGGCAGCCGCACCGTCTTGCCGGACAGGAGCTGCGACAGGGCCGAGCGGTCGAGGCCGACCGACTGGGCGAAGCGCGACTGGCCGCCGCCGTAGCGGCGCATCACCTCGCCCAGCCGCTCGCGGAACACCTCGCCGAGGTCGCGCTTGTCCATCGCTGTCACCGATCTGCAGACAATTCACAACATTCCGAAGAAATATGCATCATAAGCAACGGAATGTAACTATTCTCGCGTTGCCGGATAGCCGGCAAATCGCCGATTCTTCAAACGATGGGGGACCTTACCCGCGAAGAACTGGCTGTTTCGGTCGCTATCGCCGCGGATGCGCGCCGCAGGCGGCGCCGGGCGGTCGAATGGCCGACCTTCCTGGCGTTGACCGGATGCTACGCCGTCTGGATGGCGGTCGTCTGGTACCACGATGTCCTGCCGGCGCTCCTGTTCGCTGCGCTGGCCGCCTGCTGCGTTGCGCTGCAGTCCTCGCTCAGGCACGAGGCGCTGCACGGCCATCCGACGCGACGGCTCTGGGTCAACGAGGCCCTCGTCTTTCCGCCGCTCTGCCTGGTCATTCCCTACCGCCGCTTCCGCGACACGCACCTGAAGCACCATCACGACGCCCGCCTGACCGACCCCTACGACGATCCGGAATCGTGGTATCTCGCCGAGCGGGACTACGCCGCCCTGTCGGGGCCGATGCGGCTGCTGCTGCACGTCAACAGGTCGCTTCTCGGCCGGCTGATCGTCGGCCCGCCGCTGTCGACCGCCGGCCTGATCCGCCACGACCTGCGCGCGATCCGCGCCGGGGACCGGGAGGTGGCCCGGGCCTGGGCGCTCCACGTAGCCGGCTGCGTGCCGGTGGCCGCCTGGATCCTGGCGAGCGGCATGAGCGTCTGGGCCTATCTCCTGCTCGCCTCCTGGCCCGGCCTGTCGCTGCTGATGATCCGCACCTACGCCGAGCACCGCGCCCACCCGGACGTGCCGCAGCGCACCGCGATCATCGAGGCGAACCCGCTAATCGCCTTCCTGTTCCTCAACAACAACCTGCACTACGTCCACCATTCCCGCCCGCGCGTGCCCTGGTACGAACTGCCCCGCCTCTACCGCGAGGAGCGCGAGCGTTACCGCGCCGAGAACGGCGGCTACGGCTTCGACGGCTATCTCGATCTCGCCCGCCGGCACCTGCTGAAAGGCAAGGAGCCGGTGGCCCATCCCTTCATGCGGCGCTAGTTTCGCCCCTGTGCTAGCTTCACCCGCGTGATCGCATCCCTGCCGATGTACGACTGGCCGGAGATCCGGCCCGAGACCGATGCCCTGTGGGCGGCGCTGAGCCGTGCCTTGCGGGCGCGCAGGCTCGACGCGCCGGAAGCGCTCGACCGCGACCGGCCGTGCGGCGAGCAGTGGCGCGACCCCGATCTGCTGCTCTCGCAGACCTGCGGCTATCCTTATGTCACCGCCCTGCGCGGCACGGTGCGGCTGGTGGCGACCCCGGTCTACGTCGCCGATGGCTGCGAGGGACCGACCTATCGCAGCGCCGTCGTGGTTCGCGCCGACGATCCCGCCCGAAGCCTGCGCGACCTGCGCGGCCGGACCGCCGCCTGCAACGCGACCGATTCCCAGTCCGGCTACTCCGCCTTCCGCGCGATGGCCGCCCCGCTCGCGGTGGACGGCCGGTTCTTCGCGGAAACCGTCGAGACCGGCGCGCACCTGAACTCCATGATCGCCGTCGCCGAGGGCCATGCCGACTGCGCGGCGATCGACTGCGTCTGCTGGGCGCTCGCCGAGCACTGTCGCGGCGACGTCGCGTCGCGCCTCAGGGTGGTCGGCTGGAGCCCGTCCGCGCCGGCCCTGCCGTTCGTCACGGCGGCGCGTCGCGGCGACGCGGAGGTGGACGCGATCCGCGCGGCCTTCGCCGAGGTGTTCGCCGATCCCGCGACCGCCGGCCTCCGCCGTTCGCTCCTCATCGCCGGCGTCGAGGTGCTGGAGGAAGAAGCCTACGACGCCATCGCCGCGATGGAGAAGGGCGCGGTCGCGGCGGGCTATCCGAAGCTGGCGTAGGCCCGGGGCCCGACGCTTCCACCGAGCGCGCCGCCCCCTCGGTGTCGTGCCCGGACCTGTTCCGGGCATCCATGACCACGGATCGCGCGGCGTTCATGGGTTGCGGGGACAGGCGCGGCAATGACAACGGAGGGTTCGGGGCGGGCGGCCGGAGTTGGCAGGCGCGGTCGGCAGGCGCTTCGAACGGCCGCGCCTACCGCTGCCTCTCGCGCCAGTCCGGGTTGATCCACGGCTCCTGGTTCGAGGCGGGCAGGGGATCGCGGCCGAGGATGAGGTCGGCGGCCTTCTCGCCGACCATGATCGACGGCGCGTTGAGGTTGCCGTTGGTGATGCGCGGGAAGATCGAGGAATCGACGACCCTCAGGGAGTCGACGCCGATCACCCGGCAGTGCGGGTCGATCACGGCGTGCGCGTCGTCCGCCGATCCCATCCGGCAGGTCCCGCACGGATGGTAGGCGCTCTCGACGTGCTCGCGCAGGAAGTCGTCGATCGCCTGGTCGTCCTCGACGTGCGGGCCCGGCGCGATCTCACCGTCGGCGAAGGGCTCCATCGCCGCCTGTGCCATGATCTCGCGGGTCAGGCGGATGCAGGCGCGGAACTCTGCCCAGTCCTCGGGCTCCGACATGTAGTTGAACCGAACGCGCGGCGCTTCGGCCGGATCGTTCGATCTGAGCGTCACCGCCCCGCGTGAGCGCGAGCGCATCGGCCCGACATGGACCTGGAAGCCGTGCCGGTCGACCGCCGCCTTGCCGTCGTAGCGCACGGCGGCGGGCAGGAAATGGTACTGGATGTCGGGATACTCGATGCCGGCGGCGGAGCGGATGAAGGCGCAGGACTCGAACTGGTTGGAGACGCCCAGGCCCCGGCGCAGGAACAGCCAGTTCGCCCCGATCCAGGCTTTCGAGACCCAGTTCAGGTGGCTGTTCAGCGTGATCGGCTGGCGCGAGCCGTACTGGACGTAGATTTCCAGATGATCCTGCAGGTTGGCGCCGACGCCCGGCCGGTCGGCGACGACGTCGATGCCGTGGCCCTTCAGGTCTTCCGCCTTGCCGACGCCCGACTGCATCAGGAGCTTCGGCGAGTTGATCGACGAGGCCGCCACGATCACCTCGCGCCGCGCCGTCACCGTCCGCCTCGTGGCGCCCCGGCGGATGGCGACGCCGGTCGCCCGCCTTCCCTCGAAGACGATGCGCTCCGCCTCGACGCCGGTGACCAGCCGGACGTTGCCCCGCTTCAGCGCCGGGCGGAGATAGGCGTTGGCGGCCGACCAGCGCCGGCCCTGCCACACCGTCATCTCCATCGCGCCGAAGCCTTCCTGCCGGCATCCGTTGTAGTCCGCCGTCAGCGGGTAGCCGGCCTCGCCGCCGGCCTCGATGAAGGCCCTGTAGAGCGGGTTTTCGAGCCGCCCGCGGGTGACGTGCAGCGGCCCCTCGGTGCCGCGCCAGCCGGCCTCGCCGCCGTGGCTCGTCTCCATCCGCTTGAAGTAGGGCAGCACGTGCCGGAAGCCCCAGCCGCGCGCGCCCATCTCCTCCCAGGCGTCGAAGTCGCGGGCGTGGCCGCGCACGTAGACCATGCCGTTGATCGAGGAGGAGCCGCCGATCACCTTGCCGCGCGGCACGGCGAGCCGGCGCCCGTTCAGGTGCGGCTCGGGCTCGGTGTGGTAGCCCCAGTCGTAGCGGGCCATGTTCATCGGGATCGAGAAGGCGAGAGGCATCTGGATCAGCGGGCCGAAGTCGGTGCCGCCCTTTTCCAGCACGATCACCGAATTGCGCCCGTCCTCGCTGAGGCGATAGGCGAGCGCGCAGCCGGCCGAGCCGGCGCCGACGATGACGTAGTCGGCCTCCAGGCCCGTGCTCATTGCCGGCCCCGCCCCGCAAGCGATTCCCCGAGCCGGGACTCCCCGAGCCGGGACTCGACGAACGCTTCGACGAGCGCGATCGCCGCGTCCGGATCGGGCGCGTTCTCGGCGAGCGCGTAGCGGATCCACAAGCCGTCGATCAGCGCAGCCGCGCCCTCCGCCGCGTCGACCGCCCGATCGCGCGGGATCAGGAGCGAAAGCCCGTGCACGAGGTTGCTCTTCAGCCGGCGCGCATAGATGCGGTGCAGCCGGCGCGCCTCCGGCACGGTCTGCGCCTGGACGTAGAAGGCGAGCCAGGCCGAGATCGTCGCCGGCTGGAACTGGTCGGGCGCGAAATTGCCGGCGATCACCGCGAAGACGCGCTCGCGCGGGCTCCTCGCCTTCTTCAGCCGCTGCACGATCGCCTTGCCGAGTTCCTGCAGGAGGTGCCGCATGGTGGCGATCAGCAGATCCTCCTTGGACCCGAAATAGTGGTGCGCCAGCGCCGAGGACACGCCGGCGCGCCGCGCGATCTGGCCGACGGTGACGTCGCAGAAGCCGCGGTCGTGGATCGTCTCGATCGCCGCGCTGATCAGCGCGCGGCGGCGGATCGGCTCCATTCCAAGCTTCGGCATGACGGCGGCCCCGCCCGGGCGTCCGGGCCGTTCCGTGCCCGGTTTCCACCCGTTTCGTTGACTGACTGATCAATCAATATAACTTGCCAAACGCAAGGTAAAGTGCTTCCATCGCCGCGATTGCCGCAGCGGCCGAAAGGGTGGGAGCCGCTGCTTTTCGTGTTCGGTATCGCCGGTGTCGGCTGTCGCCGGCGACTGTCACCAACGGGAGGTTTCAATCGCCATGAAAATCTGTCTTCGAAGCCTGCTCGCCGGCGTGGGAAGCCTCGCCGTCGCGGCGCTCGTCTCCACCGGCGCCTTTGCCAAGGACCCGGAATCCTGCAAGGTCGTGACCTTCTCCGACGTCGGCTGGACCGACATCACGGCGACCACGGCGGCGACCTCGGTGGTGCTCAAGGCGCTCGGCTACGAGACCGACATCAAGGTGCTGTCGGTGCCGGTCACCTACGCCTCGCTGAAGAACAAGGACGTCGACGTCTTCCTCGGCAACTGGATGCCGACCATGCAGGCCGATATCCAGCCCTATCTCGACGACAAGTCGGTGGTCAGCCTCGGCGTCAACCTGGAGGGCGCCAAGTACACGCTGGCCGTGCCGAAATACAGCTTCGACAAGGGCCTCGTCGATTTCGCCCACATCGCCGACTTCCGCGAGGACCTGCACGACAAGATCTACGGCATCGAGCCGGGCAACGACGGCAACCGCCTGATCCTCGACATGATCGACAAGAACGCCTTCAACCTGAAGGAATTCCAGCTCGTCGAATCCTCCGAGCAGGGCATGCTCGCCCAGGTCGCCCGCGCCGTCTCCCGCAAGGAGGACATCGTCTTCCTCGCCTGGGAGCCGCACCCGATGAACGCCAACTTCGACATCGTCTACCTGCCGGGCGGCGACGACTACTTCGGTCCGGACCTCGGCGGCGCCACCGTCTACACCAATGTCGCGGCCGGCTTCGTCGAGGAGTGCCCGAACGTCGGCAAGCTGCTGAAGAACCAGAAGTTCACGCTGGCGATGGAGAACGAGATCATGGGCGCGATCCTCGACGACGGCAAGGAAGCCGACGTCGCCGCCACCGAGTGGCTGAAGAAGAACCCCGGCATGTGGGAAGGCTGGGTCGAAGGCGTGACCACCTACGAGGGCGGCAACGCCAGGGAAGCCGTCGCCAAGCATCTGGGCAAGTGACGGGCGGCGGGGCCGGCGACGTCGCTCCATCGGTCGTCGGCCCGCGCCATTCCGCGATGTCTGGTCCCCGATGTCCTTATCGTTGCGCACCCCGCGTTGAGCGGTTTCCGTATCGGCTGCGGCTCGCGGAACGGCCGCATGGGTCCTGGATCAAGTCCAGGACACGGGTCTGGTCCGGTGGCGACGCCATGCCTCGGGCACAGCGGAGCGCCCCGGACTTGATCCGGGGCCCAGTCGGGCGGTTGCCGAGGAGCCGGATTCTTCGCTTTCCGCTCGTCTGCGGACGAGGCGGGGCCGAACGAGGCTGGCGGTAGCGGGCGGGGAGAACGAAGCGAACGGCGCGATATGGCTTCGGCCGGGGGGATATCGCGCTAGTATCCGGCACGGGACGCGCGTCTGACGACCCGCGTGCCGTGCCGGATCGACGCCGGGAGGGGAGCGTCTCATGCAGTGGCTCGTTGACCACAAGATCCCGATCGGACAGTGGGCGAAATCCTTCGTCGACTGGTTGACCGCGAACGCCGCCTGGCTGTTCGACTTCATCGCCCTCGTCCTCGAGCACATGATCGCCGGCATCCTCTGGCTGCTGCAGACGCCCCATCCCTTCGTCATCGTCGCGCTCGCCGTGATCCTCGCCTGGGTCGTGCGGCGCAACCTCGCCTTCCCGCTCTTCGTGCTCGCCGCGATGCTGCTGATCATCAACCAGGGCTACTGGAAGGAGACGACCGAGACGCTGGCGCTCGTCGTCTCCTCGACCTTCGTGTGCATGCTGGTCGGCGTGCCGGTCGGCGTCGCCGCCGCGCACCGGCCGTGGCTCTACGAGGTGCTGCGGCCGATCCTCGACCTGATGCAGACGATCCCGACCTTCGTCTACCTGATCCCGGCCCTGATCCTGTTCGGCCTCGGCATGGTGCCGGGCCTGATCGCCACCGTCATCTTCGCGGTTCCCGCGCCGATCCGCCTGACCCAGCTCGGCATCTCCTCGACCCCGACGGCGCTGGTCGAGGCGGGCGAGGCCTTCGGCGCGACCAGGCGCCAGCTCCTGTGGAAGGTCGAGCTGCCCTACGCGCTGCCCAACATCATGGCCGGCCTCACCCAGACGATCATGCTGTCGCTGTCGATGGTGGTGATCGCCGCCCTCGTCGGCGCCGACGGCCTCGGCGTTCCGACGCTCAGGGCGCTGAACCAGGTCAACATCGCCCGCGGCTTCGAGGTCGGCGTGGCGATCGTCCTCGTCGCCATCGTCCTCGACCGCTTCTTCAGGAAGGAATCGACCGGGGGGAGGGGTTGACATGGCCGATCCGGAAGCCCGTCCGCCGGCCGTCCGCTTCAGGAACGTCGACATCGTCTTCGGCAAGACCCCGGCATCGGCGCTGCCGCTGATCGACGCGGGACGCAGCCGCGAGGAGATCCAGAAGGAGACCGGCCAGATCCTCGGTGCGGCCGGCTGCACCCTCGACGTGCTGGAAGGCGAGATCGTCGTGCTGATGGGCCTGTCCGGCTCCGGCAAGTCGACGCTGCTCAGGGCCGTCAACGGCCTCAACAGGGTGATCCGCGGCGAGGTGCTGGTGCGCGACGGCGAGCGCTTCGTCAATCCGACGACCTGTTCGCCCGAGGAATTGAGGAACCTGCGCCGCCACCGCGTGGCGATGGTGTTCCAGCAGTTCGGCCTGCTGCCCTGGCGCACGGTCGAGGAGAACGTCGGCTTCGGCCTCGAGCTCGCCGGCATGCCCGCCGCCGAGCGCAAGGAGCGGGTCGCAGCCCAGCTCGAGCTCGTCGGCCTGGCGGCCTGGGGATCGAAACAGGTGCACGAGCTGTCGGGCGGCATGCAGCAGCGCGTCGGCCTGGCGCGCGCCTTCGCCACGAGCGCGCCGATCCTCCTGATGGACGAGCCGTTCTCCGCCCTCGATCCGCTGATCCGCTCGCGTCTGCAGGACGAGCTTCTGGAGCTGCAGAAGCGCCTGAAGCGCACCATCGTCTTCGTCAGCCACGACCTCGACGAGGCGCTGAAGATCGGCTCGAAGATCGCCATCATGGAAGGCGGCCGCGTCGTCCAGTTCGGCACCCCGCACGACATCGTCCTCGACCCGGCCAACGACTACGTCGCCGATTTCGTCGCCCACATGAACCCGCTTTCGGTGCTGCGCGCCGTCGAGCTGATGCGCAGGGGCGGCGATTGCGAGCGCCGCGGCAGCGCCCGTGTGCTCGACGGCGCCGCCGGCCTCGAGCTCGGCGAGGACGGCGCCGTGCGGGTGAGCGGGGCGGAGGCGACGCTCGTCGCCCTCGACGGCGCCCCGCCCGCGCCCGGCACGGTCTGCACCTGCCCGCCCGAGACGGCGGTGCGCGACCTGATGCAGGCCCGGCTCGCCACCGGCCTGCCCGTCCTCGTCGTCGACAACGGCGCGGTCGTCGGCAAGGTCGGCGACGCCGAGATCTACGACGGCCTGCTCGGGCGGTCGTAACCCCCGCCCTCGCGGGCGCGGCCGGGACCGGCCCGGGCATGACGCGGATGGGCTGGAGGCAGTGGCCGGCGCGTCCCCGGAAGCGCGGCTGCCCGGGTCCTGGATCGAGTCCAGGACACGGGGCCGAGTTATGGTGCCCGGTCACGCCCCGGACGAACCCGGTGCCGGCGCCTTTCGAGGACGAGGCCGTGCTTCTCGAATAAGCCGGTGTCCTGGACCCGATCCACGACCCATGCGGCCGCAGCCGCTCCGAAGGCCTCGCTGACTACGCCTCGCCGGGCGTCGCCCTCGTCACGGCCTGTCCTCGCCCGGCGGCACCCGCATCGCGCGGGGAACGTGGGCTTCGGGATCGAGGCCGCCGATCTCGGCGAGGAGGTCGTCGAAGCCCGCGGTGACGATGCGGATGTCGAAGAAGGAGACGGCGCGCCGCCGCCCGGCCGCCTGCAGCCGCTCGCGCTCGCCCGCGTCGTCGGTCAGCCGGCCGATCGCCGCGGCGATCGTCTCGGGCTCGACGTCCGGCACGGTCAGCGCCGCGTCGCCGGTGACCTCCGGCAGGCCGCCGCGGCCCGAGGAGATCACCGCCGCCCCGCAGGTCATGGCTTCCAGCGCCGTGCGCCCGAACGGCTCGGCCCAGACGCTCGGCACCACGGCGACGGCGGCACGGGCGAACAGGTCCATCACCTCGCCGTGCGGCAGGTCGGTCAGGATCTCGGCGCGCTCGCCGAGCGGGGCGAGATGGCTGCGCACGCGGTCGACCGTCGCCCCCGCTGCCCTGCCGCCGCCGAGCGCCAGCACCGCGCGCCAGCCCGGCCGCTCCTTCAGCGCCGCCGCGGCGGCCTGCGCGAACGGCTCGACGCCCTTCTCCGGCACCGCCCGACCGGCGAACAGGACGATCGGCTCCTTCTGCGCGGCCGGCACGAAGGTCCGCGTGTCGATGCCGTTGTGGACGACGGCCGAGCGCGGCCGGCCCGAATAGTTCGCCCGCGCGGCCTCGGAGACGAAGATCACGCCGGCGAGGTTGCGGTAGTGTCGGTCGCGCCACAGCCGCCGGCCGATCCACCCGCCCGGCGCCAGCGCGTGGCGCTGCACGACGACGGGAATGCGCGGGAAGCCCGCCTGGATGCGCGCCGCCGCCGGCGGATACTGCTGGACGAGGATGACGTCGGGGTCCGCCCGCTCGATCGCCGCGCGCACGGGGGTGAAGCTGAGCGGGCCGAACGCCTTCCTGATGCCCTCGATGCCGACGTAGGGCACGTCGGTGAACGGCCATTTCAGCGTCTCGCCGATCACCGTGATGCCGGCCCTGAAGCGCGAGTGCAGCACGAAGTCGCGCGTGCACAGGTCGATCGACGTCGCCCCGTCCGCGGCGTAGCGCATGTTGCGGGGCAGGACGATGGCGATGCGCATCGGGCGACGGCGGCCTTCCGGTCTCGCTATTCCGAGGCGAGGCGGCCGCGCCACCAGTCGAGCGCCTCGGCGAGCCCCTGCTCGAGCGGCCGGATGGCGGTGAAGCCGACTTCCCGTTTCAGCCGGTCCACCCTGGCGACGATCCGCTCCGGCTCGTCGCGGTCGGGGAAGGCGCCGACCTTGACCAGCTCCGGCCGGCCGGCGAGCCGGGCGAGCGTCTCGGCGACGCCGCGAACGGAGGTCGCCTCGCCCGAGGCGATGTTGACCGGTCCCGTGACGTCCGACAGCGCCAGCGCCGCCGTCGCCGCGCCAGCGTCGCGGCAGTCCATGAAGTCGCGCGGCCTCTCCAGCGTGCCGATCGGCGCGGGCTCGCCGGCGAGCACCCGCTGGGCGACCTGCGGAACGAGCCGCGTCGGCGTCTCGTCGGGGCCGTAGAGCAGGAAGAAGCGGCCCCACGCCCACGACAGGCTGTTCTGCCGGCAGAACTCCTCGATCACCCGCCGCGTCGCGTCCTTGGCGGCCCCGTAGACCTTGAAGGGCTCGATCGGGGTCAGTTCCTCGTCGCAGTCCTTGTCCGTCTGCGGCGCGTACTCGAAGCAGGTGCCCAGGCCGACGAAGCGCTTCAGGCCGGTCTCCGCGGCGCGGCGCAGGAGATCGAGGCTCGCGCCCACCCAGTCGAGGTTCTCCGGCGTCGTCCAGAACTTGCCGTGCTCGACGTTCCAGGCGAAGTGGACGATCGTGTCGGGCTGCACCGTCTCGACGAGCCGTGCCCGGGCATCGTGGTCGAGCATGTCGAGCCGGTGCCAGACGACGCCGGCGACCGGCGCGCGCGGCTCGCCGCGCACGGCGGCATGCACCTCCGCGCCGCCGGGCGCGCGCGCGGTGAGGGCGTGGCGGCCGATGAAGCCGTTGGCGCCGGTGATGAGGATGCGGTCGGTCATTGCCGTCCCGAGCGTTGCTGAGGCTGTCGCGGCGACTTTTAGCCGCCGCGTCGCGGTGGCGCAATCGAGGCGGGCGACCGGGGCCGGGCCGCGGACCCCCGGATCGGGTCCGGCGACGCGTGCGGGGGACGAGGCCGCGTGCCTCTGGAACGAACCGGTGTCCCGGGCGCAATCCAGGACCCATGCAGCCGTTCCGCGCGCGACGGCGGCCCGTGGTTCCCGGCCCGGAGGAGGTGGCGTGAGCCCCGCGCCTTGATTCCGGCACGTGCCGCGCCGCACACTCGCACGCGGCCATGCGGCCGGGGCAGGCCGGGGGGCAGACCGGCGGCAGACCGGGGCGGGCAGGACGGGCGCGGGATGCACGCCGTGGGCGGACAAGGAAGGAAGGCCGTGAGCGAACACGCCGACAGCGACCCCTCGGCCGGCGCCCCCGTCTTCATCGTCGAGGACCTCACCAAGGTCTACCGGACCGGCGACGTCCAGGTGCACGCCCTGCGCGGCGTCGACCTCGATATCGACGAGGGCGAGTTCCTGGTCCTGCTCGGCCCTTCCGGCAGCGGCAAGTCGACGCTGCTCAACATCCTCGGCGGCCTCGATCACGCGACCTCGGGCAGCGTTCTCTTCCGCGGCACCGAGCTGACCGCCTTCTCCGAGCGCGACCTGACCCTCTACCGGCGCGAGAACGTCGGCTTCGTCTTCCAGTTCTACAATCTGGTGCCGAGCCTGACCGCCCGCGAGAACGTCGCCCTCGTCACCGAGATCGCGAAGGACCCGATGCGCGCGGAGGAGGCCCTGGAGAGGGTCGGCCTCGGCGACCGGCTCGAGCACTTCCCCGCCCAGCTCTCCGGCGGCGAGCAGCAGCGCGTCGCCATCGCCCGCGCGATCGCCAAGCGGCCCGAGGTGCTGTTCTGCGACGAGCCGACCGGCGCTCTCGATTCCAAGACCGGCGTGCGCGTGCTCGAGGCGCTCGTCGCGGTGAACGCCGAGCTCGGCACGACGACGGCGGTCATCACCCACAACGCGGCGATCGGCGACATCGCCCACTGCGTCGTCCATTTCGCCGACGGCCGCGTCGCCCGCATCGACGTCAACGAGACCCGCCGCCCGGCGAAGGAGATCACGTGGTAGCGATGATCCGTTCGATCGGAGCCGATGCGACCCGTCCCGTTCCGCGCCCGCCGGCCGGCATTGCCGGAGGCTGCAGCGCGATGTCCGGGACGGACATGCGCGGCCGCACGCGCGGAAGGCCTTGAGGAGGCGCCATGCAGGCCCTCGACCGCAAGCTCCTGCGCGACCTGTGGCGGCTGAAGACGCAGGTGATCGCGATCGCCCTGGTGATGGCGGCCGGCGTCGCCACGCTGGTGCTCGCCGTCGGCGCCTACCGGTCGCTGAACGAGACGCGCGAGACCTATTACGAGCGCTACCGTTTCGCCGACGTCTTCGCCAGTGCGACGCGCGCGCCGGAATGGCTCGCCGACGAGATCGCGCTGATCCCCGGCGTCGCCGCCGTGGAGACCCGCATCGTGGAGTCCGCGATCCTCGACATCGAGGGCTTCGCTGTGCCGGCGACGGCGATGCTCGTCTCGATGCCGGAGATCGGCGACCAGATCCTCAACCGCCTCTATCTCCGCGAGGGCCGGACGCCCGATCCGGCCCACTCCGACGAGGTCGTCGTCAACGAGGCCTTCGCCACCGCGCACGGCTTCCGGCCGGGCGACACCTTCCACGCGATCATCGAGGGGAGGAAGCGCCGGCTGACCATCGTCGGCATCGCCCTGTCGCCGGAATACATCTACGCGCTCGGACCCTGGGACCTGATGCCCGACGATTCGCGCTTCGCCGTCGGCTGGATGTCGCGCAAGGCGCTGGAGGCGGCCTACGATCTCGACGGCGCCTTCTCGCAGGTGTCGGTGAATCTCCTGCGCGGCGCCTCCGAGGCCGAGGTCATCGAACGCATCGACACGCTGCTCGAGCGCTACGGCGGGCGCGGCGCCTACGGCCGCAAGGACCAGCAGAGCCACGCCTTCCTCGACGCCGAGCTGACGCAGCTCCAGGCGATGGCGCGCGTGCTGCCGCCGATCTTCCTGTTCGTCGCCGCCTTCCTGATCAACATGATCCTGACCCGGCTCGTCGCGCTCGAGCGCGAGCAGATCGGCCTGATGAAGGCGCTCGGCTACCGGTCGATGGCGATCGGCGTGCACTACCTGAAGTTCGTCGCCGCCATCGCCGTCGTCGGCATCGTCGTCGGCGGCATCGCCGGCACCTGGCTCGGCTTCGGCCTGACGCGGCTCTACGGCGACTTCTACCACTTCCCCTTCCTGGTGTTCCTGTGGGGACCGGACATCTACGCGGTCGCCGTGTTCGTCACGGTCGGCGCGGCCATGCTCGGCGGCGCGCGCGCGGTCTGGTCGGTGGTGCGCCTGCCGCCGGCGGTCGCCATGCACGCCCCGGCGCCGACCCGCTACCGGCGGCTGCTTTCCGACGGCTTCGTGCGGTACTTCTCGCAGACCACCGTCATGATCGCCCGCCACATCCTGCGCTTTCCGGTGCGCGCGGGCCTGACGGTCCTCGGCATATCGCTGTCGGCGGCCGTTCTGCTCGCCTCGCTGTTCGCCTTCGACTCCGTCGAGTTCATGATCGACTTCACCTACTTTCAGTCCGACCGTCAGGACGCGACGCTCGACTTCATCCAGGAGCGCCGCATCGGCGTCGTCAGCGACGTGGAGCGGCTGCCGGGCGTGCTCGCCGCCGAGCCGACGCGGACCGTCGCGATCAAGGTGCGCCACGGCCATATCGAGCGGCGCGTGCCGCTGATCGGCAAGCCGCCCGGCACCGATCTCAGCCGTGTCCTCGACACGCGCTTCCGGCCCGTGGCGCTGCCGGAGACCGGCTTCGCCCCCTCCGAGGCGCTCGCCGGGATCCTCGGCGTGCGGGTCGGCGACATCGTCGAGATCGAGACGCTCGAGGGCCGCAAGCGGATCGTCGCGATGCCGGTCACCGCGATCATCCAGGGTTATCTCGGCTTGTTGTCGTTCATGGACATTTCCGAGGTGAACCGGCTGATGCGCGAGGGGCCGATGGTCAGCGGCGTGCATCTTGCGATCGACGAGGCGAAGGCGGACGATCTGTTCGCCGCCGTCAAGGACATGCCGATGGTCGGCTCGATCGCGTTGCAGAGGAAGTCGCTCGAGAAGTTCCGCCAGACGCTCGCCGAGAACATCTCGGTGATGATCTGGGTCTATACCGGCCTCGCCATGGTGATCGCCTTCGGCGTCGTCTACAACTCGGCCCGCATCCAGCTCTCCGAGCGCGGCCGCGAGCTCGCGAGCCTCAGGGTGCTCGGCTTCACCCGCGGCGAGGTGTCGTGGATCCTGCTCGGCGAGCTCGCCGTCCTCGTCCTCGCCGCCTTGCCGCTCGGCTGGGGTCTCGGCTATCTGGTCGCCTGGCGACGGTGCAGGGGCTGCAGAGCGAGCTCTACCGGGTGCCGCTGGTCATCGGCCGGCAGACCTACGCGATGTCGAGCCTCGTCGTGCTCGTCGCCGCGGCGATCTCCGCGCTCGTGGTCAAGCGGCGGATCGACAGGCTCGACCTCGTCGAGGTCCTGAAGACGCGCGAATAGGGAACACCGAAATGGCCGCCAACTGGGTCCGTCCGCTCGTCCTGACCGCCGTCGCGGCCGGCGGCGCCGCCGCGCTCGCCTGGGCCTTCTGGCCGCAGCCGGTGCCCGCCGACATCGCCGTGATCGGGCCGGGGACGCTGGAGGTGACCGTCGACGAGGAGGGCATCTCGCGCATCCGCGACGTCTACACGGTGTCGGCGCCGATCATCGGCAAGGTGCTGCGCTCGCCGCTCGAGGTCGGCGACAAGGTCGCCGCCAACGACACCGTGGTCGCGGTCATCCAGCCGACCGCGCCGGCCTTCCTCGACGTGCGCTCGCGGCGCGAGGCGGAGGGCGCCGTCGCTGCGGCCCGCGCCGCCGTGCAGCTCGGCGAGGCGCAGGTCGCCGAGGCCCAGTCGCAGCTCGATTTCGCCGAGAACGAGGCCAGGCGCGCCGACGAGCTCGCCCGCCGGCAGATCATCTCCGAGCGCGCCCACGAGCAGGCGCGCATGCAGATCGACACCGCCAAGGCGCGGCTCGCCAGCGCCCAGGCGACGCTGGAGGTGCGAAAGCGCGAGCTCGAGAGCGCGGAAGCCGCCCTGATCGGACCCGAGGCGCTGCAGGAATCAGAGGCCGCGACCGGCAACGTGCAGGTGCGCGCGCCCGTGGACGGCGAGGTGCTCGACATCGTCACCGAGAGCGAGCAGGTCGTCCTCGCCGGCACGGCGCTCGTCGAGATCGGCGACCCGACCGAGCTGGAGATCGCCGTCGACCTCCTGTCCTCGGACGCCGTGCGCGTGCCCCGCGACGCCGAGGCGCGCATCGACGGCTGGGGCGGGCCGACCCTGACCGCCAGGGTGCGCCGCATCGAGAGCGCCGGCTTCACCAAGGTCTCCGCCCTCGGCATCGAGGAGCAGCGCGTGAAGGCCGTCTTCGATCTCGTCGATCCGCCGGAGAAGTGGCGCGGCCTCGGCCACGAGTACCGGGTCGTCGTCCATATCGTCGTCGACCGCCAGGACGCCCTGCTGGTGCCGCTCGGAGCCCTGTTCCGCCGCGGCGACGCCTGGGCCGTGTTCGCGGTCGACGCGGACGGCCGCGCCCGCCTGAGGGCGGTGACGCTCGGCGCGCGAAACACGCGCACCGCGGCGGTTACGGATGGGCTGCGGGAGGGCGACAGGGTGGTCCTGCATCCCTCCGACCGCATCGCCGACGGCGTCCGGATCGCCCCCCGCGACACTGAGGCGCGCTGAAACGGCGGCGATTAAGGCTGTTTTCGACGTCCCTTGCCACAATATTGTCCCGAGAAGCCGGAAACTATATCGGCTTCGGGGGTTGACCGCGGTATTGCGGCGCAACATTCGTGTGGCGGACGGTCATGCGTACGGATATATTCGTTTAACGCGCCGCGCTCCGACGGTTCCTTCCCGACTGGACGGTATGCAGAACGCCTCCGGGCCGACCACTCCCCTTGCGGGCACGGCCGGGCGACCGGGGCGGCGGCTGGAGGTGTGTTAAATGGCGTTGACCCGCAGGGGTCTTGTGGTGTTGGGCATCGCGGCCGCGGCCGCGCATCGCGGCTGGCCGATGGATGCCATGGCCGCGGGGGAAAGCCCGCTTGTCCGGGTCGGCGATCCGCAGCCTTTCGCCCCGGCCGCCGTTCGCGCCCGCGCCAGGGAGCTCTCCGCGCAGCCGTTCGTGCCGCATGTCACCTCGGTGCCGCAGTCGATCCGCGACCTCACCTACGACCAGTACCGCGACATCCGCTATCGCCCCGATGCGGCGATCTGGCACGGACAGGATCTGCCGGTCGAGGTGCAGCTCTTCCATCTCGGCCATGTCTACGGCGAGCCGGTGGCGGTCAACCTCGTCTCCGAGGGCGTCAGCCGCCACGTCGTCTTCTCGCCGGAGCTGTTCGACTACGGCCCGCTGGTGCCCCAGCCGATCCCGAACGAGGACGTCGGCTTTTCGGGCTTCCGCCTGCACGGCCCCCTCAACGCGCCCGACTATCTCGACGAGTTCGCCGTCTTCCAGGGGGCGAGCTATTTCCGCGCGATCGGCAAGGGCCAGACCTACGGCCTGTCGGCACGCGGCCTCGCCATCAACACCGCCGAGCCCGAGGGCGAGGAATTCCCGGCCTTCCGCGAGTTCTGGATCGAGAAGCCGCGGCCGGGCGCGAGCTCCGTCGTGGTGCACGCGCTCCTCGACAGCCCGAGCGCGACCGGCGCCTTCCGCTTCACCATCCGCCCCGGCAGCGACACCGTGATCGACGTGGAGGCGACGCTCTATCCGCGCGTCGACATCGACAAGGTCGGCCTCGCCCCCCTGACCTCGATGTTCTACTTCGGCCCGCAGGACCGCGCCGGCGTCGACGACTTCCGCCCCGCCGTCCACGATTCCGACGGCCTGCTCATCTGGAACGGCCGTGGCGAGTGGATCTGGCGTCCGCTGGTCGACCCCGAAAGGCTGCAGATCTCCGCCTTCATCGACGAGCACCCGCAGGGCTTCGGCCTGATGCAGCGCGCCCGCGCCTTCGCCGACTACCAGGATCTCGAGGCCCGCTACGAGCGCCGGCCGAGCCTGTGGGTCGAGCCGATCGGCGACTGGGGGGCCGGCGCGGTGATCCTGATCGAGATCCCGACCAGTTCGGAGGTGCACGACAACGTCGTCGCCTTCTGGCGTCCGGCCGAGCCGCTGAAGGCGGGCGAGGACCAGCAGATCACCTACCGGCTCTACTGGGGCAACGAGGTGCCGACCGACCAGGGCGTCGCCCGCGTCGTTTCGACCATGATCGGCCGCGTGCCGCCCGACGGATCGAGCACGCCGCCCGACGACCGGCTGATCGTCATCGATTTCGCCGGCGGCCCGCTCGGGGACCTGGGCCCGGACGAGGCGGTCGGGCACGAAATCTCCACCTCCGGCGGCACCGTGTCGCCCGGCACGATCCAGTTCAATCCGGAGACCGGCGGCCGCCGCGTCGCCTTCGCCTTCGATCCCGAAGGCGCCAATGGCGTCGACCTGCGCTGCTCGCTCCTCAAGGACGACGCGCGCATCTCCGAGGTGTGGGTCTACCGATGGTCGGAGTGACGAGGGTTCTCTCCAGCGATCCGATCCTGCTGCCGGATACGCCGCTGCCGGCCGAAGCGCCCCTGTCGATGCCGATCCAGGACCTGCGCCGCGCGCCCGAGCCGATGCGGGAGGCGACGCCGGACCGCATCGCCTGGCTGCCGCGCCTCTTCGTGTTCGGCGGGGCGGCGGTCCTGTCCGCCGTCTTCGTCAACGAGATGTACGGCGTCCTCGCCGTCGCCGGCCTGACGCCGATCGAGGCGGCGATGCTCGCCCTGTTCGTCGTCAACATCGCCTGGATAGCGCTCGCCTTCATGTCGGCCGTGCTCGGCACGCTGGCGCTCCTGACCGGCTTCGGCGTGGTCGCCGTGCGCCCGCGCGGTGACCGTACGCCCGGCCGCCGCACCGCGATCCTGATCCCCGCCTACAACGAGGACGCGGTGCGCGTCTTCGCCGCCGCCGCGGCGACCGCCGAGGGTCTCGCCGAGGCCGGCGCCGCCGACGCCTTCGACGTCTTCGTCCTGAGCGATTCGACCGATCCGGACGCCTGGATCGCCGAGGAATCCGCGTTCCGCACGCTGATCCGCCGGCGCGCGCGCCGCTCGCGCGTCTTCTACCGCCGGCGGCGCCACAACACCGAGAAGAAGGCGGGCAACATCGCCGACTGGTGCAGGCGGTTTGGCGCGGCCTACCCCTGCTTCGTCATCCTCGACGCCGACAGCCTGATGGAGCCGGACACGCTGATCCGTCTGGCCCTCGCGATGGAGGAGAGGCCCGACGTCGGCCTCGTCCAGACGGTTCCGGCGATCGTCAACCGCAACACCCTCTTCGCCCGCCTCCAGCAGTTCGCCGGCCGCGTCTACGGCCCGGTGATGGCGGCGGGGCTGGGAACGTGGAGCCGAACGGTCGGCAACTACTGGGGCCACAACGCCATCATCCGCACGAAGGCCTTCGCGGGAGCGGCGGGTCTGCCCAATCTGCGCGGCCGGCCGCCCTTCGGCGGCCACATCATGAGCCACGATTTCGTCGAGGCCGCGCTGATGCGGCGCGGCGGCTGGTCGGTGCTGCTCGCCCCGACGCTCGGCGGCTCCTACGAGGAGAGCCCGCCGAGCCTGATCGATCTGGCGGCCCGCGACCGGCGCTGGTGCCAGGGCAACCTGCAGCACGCCAAGATCGTCGTCGCGCGCGGGCTCAAATGGCCGAGCCGCGTCCATATGGCGACGGGCATCATGTCCTACGTCGCCTCGCCGGTCTGGCTGATGTTCCTGATCGCCGGCCTCCTGCTCGCCCTGCAGGCCCATTTCATCCGTCCGGAATACTTCACGCAGGAGTTCCAGCTCTTCCCGAGCTGGCCCGTGATCGACTCCGAGCGCGCCATCGGCCTGTTCGTCGCGACCATGGCGATCCTGTTCCTGCCGAAGCTCTTCGGCCTGATCGTCGCGCTGTCCGACCGGACGGTGCGCGCCGGCGTCGGCGGCGTGATCCGGGGGACGGCGAGCGTGCTGGTCGAGTCCCTGCTCGCTGCGCTGCTCGCCCCGGTGATGATGGCGATCCAGTCGGCCGCGGTCGCCGATATCGTGCTCGGCCGCGACGCCGGCTGGAACCCGCAGCGCCGCGACGACGGCACGGTGCGCTTCGCCGAGGTGTTCCGCCGCCACCGCGCCCACACCCTGCTCGGCGTGGTGCTGGGGGCGAGCGCCTGGGCGGTGTCGCCGCAGGTCTTCGCCTGGATGAGCCCGGCCGTGATCGGGTTGCTGCTCGCCGCCCCCGTGTCGGCGCTCACCGCCCGGCTCGGCGCCGGACTTGCGCTGCGCCGGCTGGGCCTCCTGACCATCCCCGAGGAGAAGGCGCCGCCGGCGATCCTGACCCGCGCCGAGGCGACGGCCGCCGAGTTGGGCGAGCCGATCGGCCCGCGGCGCGAGGCCTGCGACCGGCTGCTGTCCGATCCCGCCCTGCTCGCCTTCCACCGGGCCTGCCTCGTCCCCGAGCGCCCGCACGGGCGCGGCGGCATCGACGAGACGCTGGTCCTGGCGCTGGCCCGCCTCGACTCGGCGAAGACGCTCGAGGAGGCCGTCGGCTACCTGTCGCAGCGCGAGAAGCTCGCCGTCCTCGCCGACCCCAAGGGCCTCGACCGCCTCGCGCTCCTGCCGAAGGCGAAGACGTAGGCCGCCCTACGGCTTGTCGCCGCCCTCGCGCAGCCTCGAGACGGCGTTGGCGTGCGCCTCGAACCCCTCGTACCGGGCGAAGGCGCGGGCCTGGGGGGCGAGCGCCGGGTAGCCTTCGTCGGTCACGTAGGCGATCGTCTGGCGCTTCATGTAGTCGAACACCGAAAGCGGCGAGCGCGTTCGCGCCCAGCCGCCGGTCGGCAGCACGTGGTTCGGGCCGAGCACGTAGTTGGCCACCGCGATGGCGGTGTGGCCGCCGAGCAGGATCTCGCCCGCGTGCCTCAGCTTCGGCACGTAGGCCCAGGGATCGGCGCTCTCGACCATCAGGTGCTCGGGCGCGTAGTCGTTGACGAAGGCGCAGGCCTCGTCCATGTCGGCGGCGATCACGATGCCGCCGTTGGTGCCCGACAGCACCGTGCGGCAGTAGGAGACCCGCTCCGCGCCCATGTGGCCGAACAGCCCGTCGATCTCGGCGATCACCTTGTCGGCGAGCGCCGTGTCGTCGGTGACGAGGAACGCCGAGGAATCCGGTCCGTGCTCGGCCTCGTTGAGCAGGTCGAGCGCGGTGACGCGCGGGTCGGCGGTGGAATCGGCGAGGACGATCGACTCGCTCGGGCCCGCCGGCGGACCGACGTCGATCACGTCGGCGAGTTCCTGCATGGCGGCGACGAGCCACGGCGAGCCGGGGCCGACGATCTTGGCGACCTTCGGCACCGTCCCGGTCCCGTAGGCGACGGCCGCGACGGCCTGCGCGCCGCCGCACTTGTAGACCTCCGAGACGCCGGCGAGGTGGCAGGCGTGGAGGGTCGCGTCGTCGATGCTCCCGTCCTCCGTCGGCGGCGTCACCACGATCACCTTCTCCACCCCGGCGACGACAGCCGGGATCGTCGTCATCAGGGCGACGGACGGGAACGCGCCCTTGCCGCGCGGCACGTAGCAGGCGACCGAGGGAATCGGCAGCGCGCGCTCGCCCGCCATGACGCCCCGCCCCATCTCCTGGAGCCACATGTCCTCAGGCATCTGGCGTTCGTGGAAGCGGCGGATGCGCTCGGCGGCGAACGCCATCGCCTGCCTGACGTCGGCGTCGAGGGCGGCTTCGGCGGCGTCGAAATCGGCAGGCGTCGCGGCGAGCCGGTCGGCCGTCACGTCGGCGCGGTCGAACCGGCGGCCGAACTCGGCGAGCGCCTCGTCGCCGCGCTCGCGCACCGCCTCGATGATCGGGGCGACCTTGCCGCGGTACTCCGACAGGTCCGCCTCGCTGCGCCGCAGGAGCTCCGCGCGGGCGGCCCCGTCGAGGCGGGAGAGATCGTGAACGGCGATGGCGGGCATCGGAGGGCCTTTCCGGATCGATTTTCCGGTCAGGCTCTAAGCCATACGCCGGAACGGCTCAAGCCGGCCCGACAGGTCGATCGGACCGGAGAGACGGATCGCGATGCCGGAGGGATGGCGCGGCGCCGGCCCGGAAGGGCCGCCGCGCGCTGCTCAGATGCGGGCGAGAATGAACGGGGAAACGAGGATCGCGAACAGGCCGGCGGTGAAGAGCCGGTCGCCGAAACGCCTGATGCCGAAGATGGTCTTGTTGCGCATGGGTCGCCCCCCGGAATGCAGCGGTGTGTGCACGTTGTTGCTGCAGTGCACATATAGTTGCACATGAAACAAGGCGAGTGCGCAATGTGTCGCATCCGTGATTTCCCGTAGGCTTTCGGCCGGCAGGGTTCTCGCGGTGTCGATCCAGGAGTCGCGGAAATCCGGGGATTTTTCGCAGGTGCGGCAAAACGGCGCGGGCGCCGTCAGGCGGCCATGCCGGCGGCGCGCAGGGTCTCGACGCGGATGTCCTCGGTCAGCCGCTCCTTCAGCTCGGCGAACTCCGGGCTCGTCTTGACCTTGTAGTCGCGCGGATGGGGAATCCTCACCGCGACGTCGGCCTTGATGCGGCCCGGCCGCGCGGTCATCACCAAGACGCGGTTGGCCATGAAGATCGCCTCCTCGATGTCGTGGGTGACGAACAGCACGGTCTTCCTGTGCGTCTCCCAGATCGACAGGAGCAGCTCCTGCATCAGCGAGCGGGTCTGGTGGTCGAGCGCGCCGAACGGCTCGTCGAGCAGCAGGATCTTCGGGTCGTTGGCGAGCGCCCGGGCGAGCGCCGTGCGCTGCTGCATGCCGCCCGACAGCATCCGCGGATAGTGGTTGGCGAAGGCGGTGAGCCCGACCTGCTCCATGAAGTGGGCGGCGATCTCCGTCTGCTGCTTCTGCGGCACGCCCTTCTCGCGCAGGCCGAAGCAGATGTTGTCCTTCACCGAAAGCCATGGGAACAGCGTGTAGGACTGGAACACCATGCCCCGGTCGGCACCCGGCCGCTCGACCCTCACCCCGTCGAGCTCGACGGTGCCCGCGGTCGGCCGGTCGAGGCCGGCGACGATCCTGAGAAGCGTGGACTTGCCGCAGCCGGAGGGGCCGAGGATGGTGATGAAGTCGTTGTCCTCGACGGCGAGGTCCGTCGGATCGAGCGCGCGCGTCGGCGAGCCGCCCTGGACGCCGGGAAAGGTGCGCTCGACGCCGGTGATCTTCAGTCTCGCCATGCTCTAGCGCCCCGCGTACCAGGGAAACAGGGCGATGTTGGCCGCCCGGAAGGCGAAGTCGGTGATGAGGCCGATGACGCCGATGATGAAGATGCCGAAGATCATCTGGCCGGTGTCGAGGAAGCGCTGCGAATCCATGATCATGTAGCCGATGCCCGAATTCGCCCCGACGAGCTCGGCGACGATGACGTAGGTCCAGGCCCAGCCGAGCACGAGGCGCAGCGTCTCGGCGATCTGCGGCGCCGCGTTCGGCAGCATCACCCGGGTGACGATGCCGCCGGATTTCGCCCCGAGCGTATAGGCGGCCTCGACGAGGTCGCGCCGCGTCTCGCCGATGATGACGGCGACCATCAGCACGATCTGGAAGAACGAGCCGATGAAGATGACGAGGAGCTTCTGCGCTTCGCCGACGCCCGCCCACAGGATCAGCAGCGGGATGAAGGCCGACGCCGGCAGGTAGCGGGCGAACGAGATGAACGGCCCGAAGAAGGCTTCTATGGGCTTGAACGCGCCCATGGCGATGCCGAGCGGCACGCCGATCGCGGCCGCCAGCACGAAGCCGCCGACGACGCGGAAGACGGTGATGCCGATGTCCTCGTGGAAGCCGTGCTCTGAGAACAGCCTGATGCCCGCCTCCAGGGTCGTGACGGGATCGGCCAGGAACAGCGGCTTGATCAGGCCGCCGAGCGTCGCTCCCGCCCAGAGCAGCAGGAACACGACGAAGAAAGCCGCTCCCAGGGCGAGTCTCGCCCTGGGAGCGACCGGCCGAAGCGGCTCGAAGGAGGACGGCTCGCTCATCCGCGCTAGCCGACGAAGCTCGCGTCCACCATCTTCGACAGATCGGGCTCGGAGCGGATCACCTTGTTCTCGAGCTGGATGGCGGCGGCCATCTTCATGAAGGCGGCCATGCCGTCGGCGAGGAACGCCTTGTTCATGGCCCGGTCCTGCCAGGAGATGAACTCGGCCGAGGCCTTGAACTGGTCGCCGGTCAGGTTGACGCGCTCGCCCATGATCCCGAACGCCTCGTCGGGCTTCTCCTTGACCATGTCGAGAGCGGCGAAGAAGCCTTCGACGACCTTCTGGATAGCGTCCGACTTCGGTCCGATCTGGTCGGTCGGGAAGGCGAGCGTGTCGACGACGACGGGGTAGTCGACCGTGGTCGCCAGGATCTTGCCGGCCTTCGGGTCGTTGCGGATCGTCGACAGGTACGGCTCGTAGGAGACCGCCGCGTCGAACTGGCCCGCGACGAAGGCGTTCGCCGCGTCCTTCGGCGACAGCGCCGAGATGTTGAGGTCGGCGGGCTTCATGCCGTTCTCCGCCAGCATCGCGCAGAGCATGAAGTAGGGCGTCGTGCCGACCGCGTCGCAGGCGACCGACTTGCCCTTCAGGCCGGCGAAGTCGTTGATGTCGGCGCGCACCGCGATGCCGTCGCCGCCGTTCGACTTGTCGAGCACGACGACCTGCGTGAGCGGGATCGTCGTCGCCCACAGGATCTGGGTGTCGACGGTGGTGGCGACGCCGTCGACCGATCCGGCGGCGAGCGCGGCCAGGCGGTCCTTCTGCGGGATGAACACCGTCTCGACGTCGACGCCCTGCGCCTTGAACAGTCCGGCCTTCTCGGCGAGCGTCAGCGGGGCGAACCCGGTCCAGCCGCTCATGCCGATCTTGACCTTCGGCATGTCCTGCGCGCGGACGATCCCGGGTATCGCGAGCGCCGCCGCCCCTGCGGCGAGCGTCTTCAGTGTAGTACGGCGAGTAATCATTCCTCTCTCCCGTTCGTTGGGCGGCGGTCAAAGGCCGTCGCCGGCTGCTACCAAATCACCTCAGCAAATTCCGTACCGGTTCGGTCGCCGATACGTCCCCTTGGATTCCCTCGTGTTTTCCGGTTCTTCCCGGCAGGCGCACAACGCCCGCCCCCCGGAATGCCTAATCTTCGAGCGAAGGCAGATCGAGCCCGTGCTCCTTCGCGCAATCGATCGCGATCGCGTAGCCCGCGTCCGCGTGGCGCATCACGCCCGTGGCCGGATCGTTCCACAGCACGCGGGCAAGCCGCCTCGCGGCCGCCTCGGTGCCGTCGGCGACGATCACCATGCCCGCGTGCTGCGAGAAGCCGATGCCGACGCCGCCGCCATTGTGGATCGACACCCAGGTCGCCCCGGACGCGCAGTTGAGCAGCGCGTTGAGGAGCGGCCAGTCGGCGACGGCGTCCGAGCCGTCCATCATCGCCTCGGTCTCGCGGTTGGGGCTCGCCACCGAGCCGGAATCGAGGTGGTCGCGGCCGATGACGATCGGCGCTTTCAGCTCGCCCTTCGCGACCATCTCGTTGAACGCCAGTCCCAGCCTGTCCCGGTCGCCCAGGCCCACCCAGCAGATGCGGGCGGGAAGGCCCTGGAAGTGGATGCGCTCCCGCGCCATGTCGAGCCAGGTGTGCAGGTGCGGATCGTCCGGGATCAGCTCCTTGACCTTCTCGTCGGTGCGGTGGATGTCGTCGGGATCGCCCGACAGCGCCGCCCAGCGGAACGGGCCGATGCCCCTGCAGAACAGCGGGCGGATATAGGCGGGCACGAAGCCGGGGAAATCGAACGCGTCCTTCAGCCCGGCCTCGAAGGCCATCTGGCGGATGTTGTTGCCGTAGTCGAAGGTCGGCACGCCCTCGCGGGAGAACCACAGCATCGCCTCGACCTGGTCCTTCATCGACAGCTTCGCCTCGCGGATCGTCGTCTCCGGATCGCTGACGCGCCGCTCGTCCCACTCTTCCAGCGTCCAGCCGGCGGGGAGATAGCCGTTCAGCGGATCGTGCGCCGAGGTCTGGTCGGTGACGCCGTCCGGCACGGCGCCGCGCCGAACCAGCTCCGGGAAGACCAGCGCCGCGTTGCCCAGCAGGCCGACGGAGACGGGCTTCTTCTCGGCGCAGGAGCGGCGGATGACCTCCAGCGCCTCGTCGAGGTCCTTCGCCTGCATGTCGAGGTAGCCGGTGCGGAGCCGCATCTCGATGCGCGAGGGCCGGCATTCGACCGCGAGCATCGAGGCCCCCGCCATCGTCGCCGCCAGCGGCTGCGCCCCGCCCATGCCGCCGAGCCCCCCGGTCAGGATCCACTTGCCCGAGAGGTCGCCGCCGTAGTGCTGGCGGCCCATCTCGACGAAGGTCTCGTAGGTGCCCTGAACGATGCCCTGGCTGCCGATGTAGATCCACGATCCGGCCGTCATCTGGCCGTACATCATCAGGCCCTTGCGATCGAGCTCGTTGAAGCGCTCCCAGTCGGACCAGCGGCCGACGAGGTTCGAATTGGCGATCAGCACGCGCGGCGCGTCCGGATGCGTCCTGAACACGCCGACCGGCTTGCCCGACTGGATGAGCAGGCTCTCGTCGGATTCGAGCTTGCGCAGCGCCTCGACGATGCGGTCGTAGGCCCGCCAGTCGCGTGCGGCCCGGCCGATGCCGCCGTAGACGACGAGCTCGTGCGGGTTCTCGGCGACGTCCGGATCGAGATTGTTCATCAGCATCCGGAGCGGCGCCTCGGTGAGCCAGCTCTTCGCCGTGATCTCGGAGCCGTGCGGGCTACGGATCTCGCGGGCGTTGTCGATGCGGCTGTGAGCGGTCATCGGTCTCCTCCGTATATGCGGGCGCCGGCCTCGATCATCGCTTCGAGCGCCCGGCGCAGGACCGGCCGCGTGCGCGCGGCCGCCCGTTCGTCATAGGTCCAGGGAGGGCCTTCCATCATGTAGGCCCTGAGCGCGAGCTCCATCTGGACGGCGTGCACGTCGTCCGCCGGCCGCCCGTAGTGCCGGGTGATCCAGCCGCCCTTGAAGCGGCCGTTGAGGACAAAGCTCATGTCTTGCTCCGCTCCCTCGTCCCGGGAAACGGCCGCCGGCGCGGCCTCCTCGGGACGAGGCTTCGGTACATGGTCCTGACTCGCCGACGCGCAGGCGTCAGCGACGCCGGCCTCGATCTCGCGCGCGCAGGACTGCCCGGCATTGGTGCCGATGTTGAAGACCGGCAGCGTGCCGGGGAAGAGGCGCGGCACGACGGAGCGGATCGAATGGCAGTCGTAGAGGAGGGCGTAGCCGTGCGCGGCGCGCACCCGTTCGATCTCGGCCGACAGCGCGTCGTGATAGGGCGCGAAGTAGCGGTCCCGGCGACGGGCGATCTCGGCGGCGTCCGGCTCCGTGCCCGGCTTGTAGATCGGCGCGCCGTCGAAGGTCGTGTCCGGGCAGAGGCCCGTCGTCGCCTGGCCCGGATAGAGCGGGACGCCTTCGGGGTCGCGGTTGACGTCGATCACGTAGCGCGACAGCTTCGCCTCGACGACCGTCGGGTCGAGATCGTCGGCGACGTCGTAGAGGCGCGGCATCCACCAGTCGGTGTCCGGCACCGCGAGCCCCGTTTCGTTCAGCCGCTCGGCGACCTCCGGGACGAGCCCCGTTCCCGGATGCGGCATCGACAGGATGAGAGGGCTTCCGCCCGGCCGGACGCCGACGATGCCGTTGCTCATGTCCGCCCTTCCAGTTCCGGCATGGCGATGTCGGAAACGGCGGCGAGCGCCGCGCCTTCGGTCGTGAGCCGCGCGGCGGCCTCGAGATCGGGGGCGAGATAGCGGTCGTCGTCGAGGCGGGCGACCTCGGTCCTGAGCGCGGCGAGCGCCTTCTGCAGCGGCGCGCTGGTCTTGAGCGGGCTGCGCAGGTCGACGCCCTGGGCGGCGACCAGCCACTCGATGCCGAGGATGCGGGCGAGATTGGCGTTCATGTCGCAAAGCCGCCGCGCCCCGTGGCAGGCCATCGACACGTGGTCCTCCTGGTCGGCGCTCGTCGGGGTGGAGTCGACCGAGCAGGGCATGGCGCGCTGCTTGTTCTCCGCCATCAGCGCGGCTGAGGTCACCTCGGCGATCATGAAGCCCGAGTTGAGGCCCGGCTGCGGCGTCAGGAACGGCGGCAGGCCGTAGGAGAGGGCGGGGTTCACCAGCATGGCTATGCGCCGCTGCGCGATCGAGCCGAGCTCGGCGATGGCGAGCGCGATCTCGTCGGCGGCGAAGGCGACCGGCTCGGCGTGGAAGTTGCCGCCCGAGACGATGCTTCCGTCCTCGATGACGACGAGCGGATTGTCCGTCGCCGCGTTCGCCTCGATGCGCAGCGTCTCGCCCGCCTGCCGCATCAGGCCGAGGCAGGCGCCGGCGACCTGCGGCTGGCAGCGGATGCAGTAGGGGTCCTGCACCCGCTCGTCGCCCTCGCGGTGGGATTCGCGGATCTCCGAGCCATTGATCAGCGCGTAGAGCGTCGCCGCCGCGTTCGACTGGCCGGCGTGTCCGCGCAGCGCCTGCACCTCGGGACGGAACGGCGCGGCCGAGCCCATGCAGGCGTCCGTCGAAAGCGCGCCGGTGACGAGCGAGGTGAGCGCCAGCCGCCAGGCGCCGAACAGGCCGGCGAGCGCCAGCGCCGTCGAGCACTGGGTGCCGTTGATCATGGCGAGCCCTTCCTTGGGCCCGAGCGAGATCGGCTTGAGTCCCGCGAGCATCAGCGCGTCGGCCCCGGGCATCCGCCGGCCCTCGTGGACCGCCTCGCCCTCGCCGATCATCACCGCGGTCAGGTGCGCGAGCGGGGCGAGGTCGCCTGACGCGCCGACCGAGCCCTGCGAGGGCACCACCGGGACGACGCCCTTCTCGAGCATCCCTTCCAGGAGTTCGACGATCAGCCAGCGCGCGCCCGACGCGCCGCGGCCGAGCGACAGGAGCTTCAGAGCCATCATCAGCCGCACGACGTCGGGCGGCAGCGGCTCGCCGACGCCGGAGGAATGCGAGAGGATCAGGTTGCGCTGCAGCCGCGCCGTGTCGTCCGGCGCGATCCGTGTCGAGGCGAGCTTGCCGAAGCCGGTGTTGACGCCGTAGACGGCGTCCCTGCCCGCGGCGGCCGTCGCGATGATCTCCGCCGAGCGCTCGACCGCCGCCCGGCAGGCCGGATCGAGCCGCACCGCATCGCCGGAGCGATAGATGCGCTCGAGCGTCTTCAGGTCGACGGCGCCGGGATGGAGGACGATCGTCCCGGTCATGGAAATGCTCCATGCGGGCATGCCCTTCCGCCTGTCGGCGCGGGATGTTGCGAGCCTGCGACACGGCTCCCTGCCCCATCGAGGGGGAGGGAGATTCCCGGCCACGCCACCCTCATTTCCCCCTCCAGACGCGCCGGTGCAGCGGGTTGAAGCCGATCCGGTAGACGAGCTCGGCCGGCGCCTCGATGTCCCAGATCGCCAGGTCGCAGGCCTTGCCGGCCTCCAGAGTGCCGATTTCGTCGAGCCTTCCGAGCGCCCGGGCGGCGTTGCGGCTGACGCCGAGGAGGCACTCCTCGACCGTCAGCCGGAACAGCGTCGCCGCCATGTTCATGGTGAGCAGGAGCGACGTCAGCGGCGAGGAGCCCGGATTGCTGTCCGTCGCGATCGCGATCGGCACGCCGGCGAGGCGCAGCGCGTCGACCGGCGGCAGCTGCCTCTCGCGCAGGAAGTAGAACGCGCCGGGAAGCAGCACGGCGGTCATGCCCGCCTGCGCCATCGCCGCGACGCCGTCCTCGTCGAGATACTCGAGATGATCGGCCGACAGCGCGCCGTAGCGGGCCGCGAGCTTCGCCCCGCCGAGATTGGAGAGCTGCTCGGCGTGCAGCTTCACCGGCAGGCCCAGCGCCCGCGCGGCGTCGAAGACGAGCGCCATCTGGTCGGGCGAGAAGGCGATGGTCTCGCAGAAGCCGTCGACGGCGTCGGCGAGGTTGTCGGCGGCGATCGACGGCAGCTGCTCGCGGGCGACCGAACGGATGTAGCCCTCCGTGTCGCCCTCGAACTCCGGCGGCACCGCGTGGGCGCCGAGGAAGGTGGTCGCGACCGTCACCGGCCGCTCGTCGGCGAGCCGGCGCGCCGCGAACAGCATCTTCGTCTCCGCCTCGGTCTCGAGCCCGTAGCCCGACTTGATCTCGATCGTGGTGACGCCCTCGGCGAGGAGCGCGTCGAGGCGCGTGAGCGCCGAGGCGACGAGGTCGTCCTCGCTCGCCGCCCTGGTCGCCGCGACGGTCGAGCGGATGCCGCCGCCGGCGCGCGCGATCTCCTCGTAGGTCGCGCCCTGAAGGCGCAGCTCGAATTCCCTGGCGCGGTCGCCGCCGTGGACGAGATGGGTGTGGCAGTCGATCAGGCCGGGGCTCACCCAGCGGCCGTCGAGGTCCGTGCGCGCCTTCGCGTCGAGGCCGGAGGGAAGGTCGGCCATCGCGCCGGCGAACACGATCCGTCCCGCCTGCTCGGCGACGGCTCCGCCCTCGACGACGCCGAGGCCCGTGGAGCCCGGCACCATCGTCATCAGCCGGCCATTCGTCCACAGACGGTCGACCCGCATCGTCCTTCGCCTCCCTCATCGGCGATTTTGTCTATACATATCCGCGGGCGAAGGGGTATGTCTATAAGCAACCGGCAAAAAAACGGGAGCCGTTCGCGGCGGGGCGATGGACATGACCCGACTGTGGTTCGAGCAGGCGCTTCTTCCCGACGGCTGGGCCGAGGCGGTCGCCGTCGAGGTGCGCGACGGCGCGATCGCCTCGGTGACGCCGGCCGCGCCGCGCAAGGGCGCGGAGTGCTTCTCCGGCGCCGCCGTGCCCGGCCTGTGCAACCTGCACTCCCACGCCTTCCAGCGCGGCATGGCGGGCCTGACCGAGCGTCGCGGCCCGGGCGCCGACAGCTTCTGGACCTGGCGCGAGACCATGTACCGCTTCCTCGCCCGCCTCACCCCCGATGACGTCGAGGCGATCGCCGCCGAGCTCTACGCCGAGATGCTGGAGGCGGGCTTCACCGCGGTCGGCGAGTTCCACTATCTCCATCACGCCCCCGACGGCCGCCCCTACGACGACGTCGCCGAGATGGCCGCGCGCATCGCGGCGGCCGCCGCGCAGACCGGCATCGGCCTGACGCTGCTGCCGGTTCTCTACGAGACCGGCGGCTTCGGCGGCGCGCCGTCGACCGAGGGCCAGCGCCGCTTCGTCAACGACGTCGACGGCTTCGGGACGCTGATGGCGCGCAGCCGCGAGATCGTGCGCGACCTGCCCGGCGCCGTCGTCGGCGTCGCGCCCCATTCGCTGCGCGCGGTGCCGCCCGCCTCGCTCGACCGCGTGGTCGCCGGATATCCGGACGGGCCGATCCACATCCACGCCGCCGAGCAGGTGAAGGAGGTCGAGGACTGTCTCGCCTGGTCGGGCAGGCGCCCGGTCGAGTGGCTGCTGGAGAACGCTCCCGTCGACGCCCGCTGGTGTCTGATCCATGCGACCCACATGAACGAGCGCGAGGTCGCGGGACTGGCGGCGAGCGGCGCGGTCGCCGGGCTCTGCCCGATCACCGAATCCAATCTCGGCGACGGCATCTTCTCCGGCGTCGCCTTCCTCGGGGCCGGCGGCCGCTTCGGCGTCGGCTCGGATTCCGACGTGCGCATCTCGGTGGCCGGGGAGCTGAGGACCTTCGAGTACAGCCAGCGCCTGCGCGACCGCGCGCGCAACTGCCTGGCGCTGGAGCCCGGCTCGACGGGACGGCAGATCTTCGCCGGGGCGCTCTCCGGCGGCGCCCGGGCGCTCGGCCGCAGCACGGGCGCGCTGGAGGCCGGCATGAGCGCCGACATCGTCCGCCTCGATCCCGGCCATCCCGCCCTGGTCGCGGCGCGCGGCGACACCTGGCTCGACGCCTGGATCTTCGCCGGCGGCAACGGCTGCGTCGCCGACGTCTGGGCGGCCGGCCGGCACGTCGTCCGCGACGGCCGCCATGTGGAGCGCGGCCGCATCGCCGCCCGCTTCGCGGCGACCATGCGGGACTACGCCGCATGAGCGCCCGCGTGACGCCGCCCGTCCTCGACGGCGCCGGCGCGGTCTACCAGCAGATCCGCCGCGCCGTCGCCCGTCCGATCCTGCGCGGCGAATGGCTGCCCGGCGCCCGCATCCCCTCCGAGCACGAGCTGATGGAGATGTTCGGCGCCTCGCGCATGACCATCAACAAGGCGCTGTCGTCGCTAGCCGACGACGGCCTGATCGTGCGCCGCCGCCGGCTCGGGTCCTTCGTCGCCGACCGGCCGCCCGAGCGGGCGGTGATGGAGATCTGGGACATCGGCGCCGAGGTCGCCCGCGGCGGGCAGGACTACCGCTTCGAGCTTCTCGAGCGCCGCCGGTTCGCCGCCGACCAGGCGGTCGGCGACCTGTTCGGCGTCGCGGTCGGGACGCAGGTGATCGAGCTCGTCGGCCGCCACTACGCCGACGGCGTGCCGATCCAGATCGAGCGCCGGCTGATCAGCCTCGAAGCCGCGCCGCGCGCCGAGCGCGTCGACTTCTCCGCGACCGCGCCGGGCCGCTGGCTGCTCGACCACGTGCCGTGGACGGACGCCGAGCACCAGATCCGCGCCGTCAACGCCGACCGCAAGACCGCGAAGCTGCTCGGCGTCGGCGAGCGCACCGCCTGCCTGCTGGTCGAGCGGCGCACCTGGGCCGACCGCATGCCGATCACCTGGGTGGAGCTGCTCTCCCCCGGCGCCTCGCGCCAGCTCGTCGGCCGGTTCTCGGCGCGGGGGAAGTGAGGCTCGCCGGAGCCCTGTCCACCGGCGGCATCCCGGGAAACGGGCAAGCCGCATCTGCAAGGACGGCCCCAGGCGGCCATTGCCAAGCGCGATCCGTCCCAATACAAGTTGGCGCGCATCGAGAGTTGGGCGACGCCCGACGCCAACCTGCCGGTCCGGGCAAGGTGGCGCTCCGCAAGGAGGATGTGGCCAAGCCGGCAACCAAGCGGATCGAGCCACATGCGTCGTCCCCGGTACGAGGAACGACGCGAAGTGCCTATCAAGATTCCCGACGATCTCCCCGCCCGCCGCACGCTGGAAGCCGAGGGCGTGGTGGTGATGCGCGAGACGGACGCGGTGCGCCAGGACATCAGGCCGATGCGGATCGGCCTGCTCAACCTCATGCCGAACAAGATCGGCACCGAAACGCAGCTCGCCCGCCTGCTCGGCGCGACCCCGTTGCAGGTCGAGATGACGCTCGTGCGGATGACCGGTCACGTCCCGACCAACACCCGTCCGGAACACATGGAGGCGTTCTACCGGCCCTGGGCGGACATACGGCACGAACGATTCGACGGCTTCGTCGTCACCGGCGCGCCGGTCGAGCGGCTGCCGTTCGAGGCGGTGCGCTACTGGCCGGAGCTGTGCGAGGTGTTCGACTGGACGCAGACGCACGTGCACAGCTGCCTGACGATCTGCTGGGCCGCCCAGGCCGCCCTCCACCATTTTCACGGCATTCCGAAGCACGAGCTGCCCGACAAGGCGTTCGGCGTGTTCCGTCACCGCAATCTCGAACCGTCCTCGCCGTATCTGCGCGGCTTCTCGGACGATTTCCGCGTTCCCGTGTCGCGCTGGACCGAGGTCAGGCGCGAGGACATCCCGCGCGGCAGCGGGCTCGCCGTCCTGGCGGACAGCCCGGATGCCGGACTGTGCCTCGTGGACGATCCGCGCCACCGCACCCTGCACATGTTCAATCACCTGGAATACGACACCGGGACGCTGGCCGAGGAGCATGCCCGCGACGGTGGGGCGACGGTTCCGGTGAACTACTTCCCGGACGACGATCCCTCGCGTCCGCCGGAAAACCGCTGGCGCAGCCACGCGCATCTGCTGTTCGGCAACTGGATCAACGAAGTCTACCAGACGACGCCGTTCGATCTGGACGCGATCGGACGGCACGGGGAACAGGGCGCGGCACGGCGTGCGCGCGGACCGGAACTCACCTCTCCGGCCTGAGCTTCTCGATCTCGCCGATGCGCGTCTTGGCGCTCGGCCACAGCCGTTCGGTGACGGCGGCGAGCAGCGCCTCGACGAGCGCCAGCGCGGCGACGTTGGAGTCCCAGTTCGACGGCACCGAGATGTGCGCCGACAGCATGTGGGCGGCGACGCGCGAGATCGGCGACAGCCACTGGTCGGTCACCAGCACGACCTTGACCCCCCGCCCCGCGGCGAGCTGCGCGAGCGACACGATGTCGTTCTGGTAGCGGCGCATGTCGAAGACGATGAGCACGTCGTTCTTGCGCATGTCGAGCACCTGGTCGCGCAGGTTCTCGATCTGGCCGGCCAAGTGGATCACCCGCGTGCGCACGATGCGCAGGTGCGAGGCGAGATAGCGCGCCAGCGGATCGGTGAAGCGCCCGCCGATCATGTAGATGCGCCGCTTCGGGTCCGACATCAGCTCGACGACGGCGTCGAACTCGCCGGGCGGCACGTGTGCGAAGGTCTCGGCGAGGTTGGCCTCGACGGCCGCGCGGAACCGGTCGAACAGCCGGCTTCGCCCGCTCGGGGCCGTCTCGAAGCTGGCCTTCATCAGCGGCGACTTGAGCTGCGCCTCGAGCTCCTCGCGCAGGCGCTTCTGGAAGTCGGGATAGCTCTGGAAGCCGAGGCGGGCGACGAAGCGCAGGATGCTCGGCGCGCTGACGCCGGCGCGGGCGGCGAAGTCGGCGACCGGCTCGAGCCCCGCGAGCGGATAGGTGGCGAGCAGCACGTGCGCCGCCTTGCGCTCGGTCGCGGTGAACTCGTGCAGGCGTTCGCGGGCCTCCTCCGCGATGGTCAGTGCGCCGTTCGCCATGGTTTTTCTCGTTGGTGGCCTCCGTGCAACCACTACCGCGACGGGTCGCTTGCGTCCAGCGCGGTGGAATACGCATTCCAGATTTGACATCCCGCGGTGAATTGTATCTAGAATTAAAGCGCTTGAATGGGGTGCCGATGAACGGGCCACGCGAGCGCAAACGGGGGCGGTGGTAGCGTGGTCGAGCCGGCTGCGGTTGAGGACAGGGCGGATATCGTGCGGCTCGAAGGCGCGCCCGCCGGCGGCGCCTTCGTCATCCTCTGCGACCACGCTTCCAACAGGGTTCCCCCCGGATTCGGCCGGCTCGGCCTCGGCGAGGCGGACATGCGCCGGCACATCGCCTGGGATCCCGGCGCGCTGCCGGTCGCGCGCGGTCTGGCCGAGCGTTTCGGCTGCCCGCTGATCTATCCAGACGCCTCGCGGCTGCTGATCGACTGCAACCGGCCGACGGACGCGCCCGATTCCGCCGCGGTCCTGAGCGAGAACACCGAGATACCCGGCAACCGCGACCTCGCCCCCGAGATCCGCGCCCGCCGCATCGCCGACATCTACGACGCCTATCACGACGCGATCGACGCCGTCCTCGACACGCGCGCGCGCGCCGGCGTCGCGACCGCGGTCGTCGCCGTCCACAGCTTCACGCCGGTCTATCGCGGCGCCTCGCGGCCCTGGCATGTCGGCGTCCTGTTCGACACCGACCGGCGTCTCTCCGACGGCCTGCTGAAGCGGCTGCTCGCCGACGCCGACCTGATCGTCGGCGAGAACGAGCCCTACGGCCCCTGGGACGGCGTCTACCATACGCTGAGCCGTCACGGCGAAGCGCGCGGGCTTCCCTGCGTGATGATCGAGATCGCCAACGATCTGCTCGCCGACGAGCCGTCCCGGCTCGCCTGGGTCGATCGCCTGGAAAAGGCGCTCACGACGGCCCTGGGCAGCGTCGAATGAAGGCAAGGGCGCGGAATCGGCCGGCTTGCGCGTCGATCCCGGTTGACCGGCCCGGTTCCCTCGCGGGACAACTACTGAGGAGACTTGTCCTCCGTTCCGACGCCGCCCGCGCCCGGGCCGGGTGCGGGAGCGGCCGCGCCTCGCCGGGAAGGATCGATGCCTAGAGCGATCAAGACATACGTCCGATACGTCGACGCGGTGAACAGGAAGGTCGGCCTGTTCGCCATGTACCTGATCTTCGCCATGCTCGGCATCCTGTTCTACTCCGCGGTCTCGAAGGCATTCTTCCTGCCGTCCCTGTGGACGCTGGAGATGGCCCAGTTCGTCATGGTCGCCTACTACATGCTCGGCGGCGGCTACACGCTCCAGAACGACACGCATGTGCGTATGGACCTGCTCTACGGCCGCTGGCGGCCGCGCACGAGGGCCGGCGTCGACTCCGTCACGATCCTGTTCCTGATCTTCTTCCTGGTGATGCTGCTCGTCGGCGGCATCTCCTCGACCGAATACGCGATCCGCTACGGCGAGGAGAGCTATTCGGCCTGGGCCCCGAAGATGTGGCCGATCAAGAGCATCATGTGCCTCGCCATCTTCCTGACCCTCCTGCAGGCGATCGCGGTTTTCTTCCGCAATCTCGCCGAGGCGCTCGGCGATCCGATCCCCGGGCCGGCCGACGGGTCCGCGTCGGAGACGGCCCCATGAGCTACGAGATGATCGCGCTCATGATGTTCTCCTCGATGATGCTGCTCCTGCTGACGGGGCAGCGCATCTACGGTGCCATCGGCTTCGTGGCGGTCGCCTCCGCCCTGCTTCTGTGGGGGGTCGGCGGAGAGGAGCTCGGCTTCTCCGCCGCCATGAAGCTGATGAAATGGTACCCGCTGCTGACCCTGCCGATGTTCATCTTCATGGGCTACATGCTGTCGGAGTCCGGCATCGCCGACGACCTCTACCACATGTTCCATGTCTGGTTCGGCCCGGTGAGGGGCGGGCTCGCCGTCGGCACCATCGGCCTGATGGTGATCGTCTCGGCGATGAACGGCCTGTCCGTCGCCGGCATGGCGATCGGCGCCTCCATCGCGCTGCCGGAGCTGCTCAGGCGCGGCTACGACAAGATCATGGTGACCGGCGTCATCCAGGCCGGCTCCTCGCTCGGCATCCTGGTGCCGCCGAGCGTCGTCCTCGTCCTCTACGGCATGATCGCCCGCCAGCCGATCGGCCAGCTCTGGCTCGCCGGCGCCCTGCCCGGCCTGATGATGGCGGGCCTCTTCATCATCTACATCCTGATCCGCTGCGCGCTGCAGCCCGGGCTCGGCCCGGTGCTGCCGAAGGAGGAGCGCCAGGTCGGCTGGGGCGAGAAGCTGCGCCTGCTGCAGGCCGGCATCCTGCCGCTCCTGATCTTCGTCTCGATGACCGGCCTGTTCGTCATGGGCTACACGAGCCTGGTCGAGAGCTCGGCGGTCGGCGCGGTCGCCGCCACGGTCGCCGCCGCCGTCAAGGGCCGGCTCACCTTCAAGGTGCTGCACACGACGGTCCATAAGACGCTCGGCATCTCCGCCATGTTCATGTGGATCATCGTCGCGGCCATGTGCTTCGGCGCGGTGTTCGACGGGCTCGGCGCCGTCAAGGCGATCGAGCACCTGTTCATCGACACGCTGGGGCTCGGCCCGTGGGAGATCATCATCATGATGCAGATCTCCTTCATCCTGATGGGCATGTTCCTCGACGACACCGCCATGCTGGTGATCGTCGCGCCGCTCTACGTGCCGCTGGTGCGCGCGCTCGGCTTCGACCTGATCTGGTACGGCGTCCTCTACACGATCACCTGCCAGATCGCCTACATGACGCCGCCCTTCGGCTACAACCTGTTCCTGATGCGCGCCATGGCGCCGCCGGAGATCACGCTCGGCGACATCTACCGGTCGATCGTGCCGTTCGTGATCGTCATGATCGTGGCGATGGTGATGCTGATGGTCTACCCGGAGATCGCCCTGTGGCTGCCGCAGAAGGTCTACGGACTCTGAAGGGGCGTCGGATGGGCGAGGGAGGGATATCGGCGGGTTTGGAGGGGGCGTCGGATGGGAGACGGGTTTGCGGCCGGTTCCGCCCGGTCTGGCAGCTGAAATCTTGACGAGTGGAAGACAAGAAGGGAGCAGACGGAAATGACCGATACCAAGAAGCTGAGTAAACGCGAATTCCTGAAGACGGCCGGTGTGGCGACAGCCGCGACCGGCGCCTCGGCGCTCGCAGCGCCGGCGGTCCTCGGCCAGTCGCCGATCAAGTGGCGCCTGCAGACCTATGCCGGCGTCGCGCTCGCCGAGCACGTCGTCAAGCCGGCCATCGACGCCTTCAACAAGGTGGCCAACGGCGAGATGGTGATCGAGCTCTACACGGCCGACCAGCTCGTTCCGACGGGCGAGCTGTTCCGCGCCATGCAGGCCGGCACGATCGACGCCGTGCAGTCGGACGAGGACTCGATGGCGGCCCCCGTCGACGTGTCCGTGTTCGGCGGCTACTTCCCGTTCGCCACGCGCTATTCCCTCGACGTGCCGGTGCTGTTCAACCAGTACGGCCTGAAGGAGATCTGGGAAGAGGCCTATTCCGACGTCGAGAACGTCACCTGGCTGTCGGCCGGCTCGTGGGATCCCTGCCATTTCAACACCACGAAGCCGATCCGCAGTCTGGAGGACCTGAAGGGCCTGCGCGTCTACACATTCCCGACCGCCGGCCGCTTCCTGACCCAGTTCGGCGTCATCCCGGTCAACATTCCCTACGAGGACGCCGAGGTCGCGGTGCAGACCGGCGAGCTCGACGGCATGGCCTGGTCGGGCATCACCGAGGACTACACGGTCGGCTGGGCGAACGTCACCAAGTACTTCCTGACCAACAACATCACCGGCGCGTGGATCGGCTCGTTCTTCGCCAATACCGAGCGGTGGAACGAGGTTCCCGACCATCTGAAGACGCTCTTCCAGCTGGCCATGGATTCCTCCCACTACTACCGCCAGTGGTGGTACTGGGGCGGCGAGGCCAATCTGCGCGTCAACGGCGACAAGCTGGAGCTGACCTCGATCCCCGATTCCGAATGGAACCAGGTGGTGAAGGCCGCCGAGACGTTCTGGGAAGAGGTCGCCGCCGAAAGCGACCGCTCGAAGCGCGTCGTCGAGATCCTGAAGAAGTACGCCGGCGTGATGGAAAAGGCGGGCCCGCCCTACCGCTGCGCCTGATTGCGAGAAAGACCGGCCCGGGGGCGACCCCGGGCCGGCCACCCGAGCGAACTGCGTTCAGGCGGCCGTCTCGAGCCGCGGGCCGAGCCCGCCGACCCGGACGCGGAACGCTCCGGTGCAATAGACCCGACCTTCGACGCGTAAGCAGCACTCAACGGACCGGATTTCCATGGCAGCCAAGCTAACCCTCGAATCCCTCGCAAAGGCGGTGAAGGCCGGCGATATCGACACCGTTATCGTCTGTTTTCCCGACATGATCGGCCGCCTCGTCGGCAAGCGCTTCCAGGCCGAGCACTTCGTCGAGTCGGCCTGGGAGGAGACGCACGGCTGCAACTACCTGCTCGCCAACGACATCGAGATGGAGCCGGTGCCGGGCTACGCGGCCGCCAACTGGTCGAAGGGCTACGGCGACTTCGTCTTCAAGCCGGACCTTTCCACGCTGATGCCGGTGCCGTGGCTGCCGAAGACCGCGCTGGTGCTCAGCGATCTCGTCGACCATCATCACCGCAAGCCGATCCCGCACTCGCCGCGCGCGATCCTGAGGGGCCAGATCGAGCGGCTGAAGAAGCTGAAGGCGAAGGCCTACTTCGCCTCCGAGCTCGAGTTCTATCTGTTCGACGACACCTTCCGGCAGGCCTTCGACAAGGGCTACCGGGATCTCAGGACCTCGGGCTACTACATCGAGGACTACAACGTCCTGCAGTGCACCCGCGAGGAGCCGGTCATGCAGGCGATCCGCACGCACCTGCAGGCCGCCGGCATCCCGATCGAGAATTCCAAGGGCGAATGGGGGCCGGGCCAGGAGGAGCTCAACGTCCGCTACGCCGACGCGCTGACCATGGCCGACCGCCACGTCGTCATGAAGAACGCGATCAAGGAGATCGCCGACCTGCACGGCAAGTCGGCGACCTTCATGGCGAAGTGGCGCTACGACCTCGCCGGATCGAGCTGCCATGTCCATTCCTCGCTGTGGGACGCCGCCGGCAGGACCTCGCTGTTCTTCGACCCGAAGGCGGAGCACGGCATGTCGAAGCTGATGCGCCACTACGTGGCCGGTCTCCTCACCTATTCGCGCGAGATCACCTGGTTCCTGGCGCCCTTCATGAATTCCTACAAGCGCTTCCAGCAGGTCGGCACCTTCGCGCCGACGCGGGCGATATGGAGCGTCGACAACCGCACCGCGGGCTTCCGCGTCTGCGGCGAGGAGACGAAGGGCGTGCGCATCGAGTGCCGCATCGGCGGCGCCGACCTGAACCCCTATCTCGCCTTCGCGGCGATCCTGGCGGCGGGCCTTGCCGGCATCGAGCAGAAGCTCGAGCTCGAGCCCCCCTTCGAGGGCGACGCCTACCACGGCAAGAAGCTGCGCGAGATCCCGCCGACGCTTCGCGAGGGGATCGAGCTGATGAAGAAGTCGAAGATGCTGCGCGGCGCCTTCGGCGACGCGGTCGTCGACCACTACGTGCACACCGCCGAATGGGAGCAGGCCGAATTCGACCGCAAGATCACCGACCTGGAACTGTCGCGGGGCTTCGAGCGGGCTTAGTAGACACACTGTGTGTTTTATTGACACACATACTGTAATTCTATATGTACATACGGGAACAGGATCCCGTGTGGAGAATGCCAATGTCCAAGTATGAACCTTTGGGCGCCTACCTAAAATCCAAGGGCACTGCGGTAGTTCCGATGACTTTCGCCGAGATTGAGCGAGTAATCGGTGAAGCGTTGCCGCGCTCGAAAACGATCCGCGCGTGGTGGAGCAACAATCCGGACAACAATGTGATGACCAAGGTCTGGCTGGCCGCTGGGTTCAAGACAGAGCAGGTCGATATCGAAGGCCAGAAGCTGGTGTTCACGCGAACGACGCAGACCAACGGAAGCGGGCCGCAAGGTGGCCCGCCGCCGGCGGGAAGCGGCCCGAAGCGGAATCCCCTGTTCGGCTGGCTGAAGGGCAAGATCGTCGTCGCGCCCGGAACCGATCTGACCGAACCGGCCGACCCGTCGTGGGGCGAGCAGTCGTGACCGCGCCCATTCTGCTCGATACCTGCGCGGCGATCTGGATCGTCATGGACGAGGAAATCGGCGCTGAGGCTGCCGATGCCCTCGACCGGGCATCGGGTCGTGGCGATACGATCTATGTGTCGCCGATGACGGCGTGGGAGATTGGACTGCTGATTTCGCGCGGCCGGATCGCCTCGCCGATGAGCCCAAAGGCACTGTTTCGGCAGCTTCTGTCCGCGCCGAACCTGATGCTCGCGGATATGTCGACGGACGTCCTGATCGACTCGTCTTTCTTGCCCGGTGAACCGCCGCGCGATCCAGCGGACAGGATCATCATCACAACGGCCCGGGAAAGCGGGCTGGCCATAATGACCCGCGACCGTCAGATACTGACCTACGCCGAGGCCGGACACGTGCAAGCCATACCTTGTTGAGATAGTGCAATGGCCGGGACGGCCGAGAAGGACTGCTGACGAATGACCAACACCGTGCGCTGCATTTCGCCCGTCAACGGCGAGCTCTATGCCGAGCGGCCCCTGACCCCGGACGCCGAAGTCGATGCCGCGATCGCTGTGGCGAAGGCGGCGCAGGCGGAGTGGAAGCGCCTGCCCGTCTTCGAGCGCGCCCGCTACTGCGGCGCCGCCGTCGACGCCATGCTGTCGATGCGCGACGAGATCGTGCCGGAACTCGCCTGGCAGATGGGCCGGCCGGTGAAGTACGGCGCCGGCGAGCTGCGCGGCTTCGAGGAGCGCGCCCGCCACATGATCGACATCGCTGACGTGGCGCTCGCCCGCATCGATCCGCTGCCGAAGGAGAATTTCCGCCGCTGGATCACCCGCGAGCCGCTCGGCCTTATCTTCGTCATCGCCCCCTGGAACTATCCCTTCCTGACCGCGGTCAACTCGATCGTTCCCGCCCTGATGGCCGGCAACGCCGTGATCCTGAAGCACGCCGCCCAGACGCTGCTCGTCGGCGAGCGCTTCCAGAAGGCCTTCGACATGGCCGGCCTTCCCGCCGGCCTGTTCCGCAACCTCTGCCTGAGCCACGGCCAGGCCGCCCGCATCATCTCCGGCAACCACGTCGACCAGGTCAACTTCACCGGCTCGGTGGCCGGCGGCAAGGCGATGGAACAGGCCGCGTCCGGCACCTTCACCGGCCTGGGGCTGGAGCTCGGCGGCAAGGATCCAGCCTACGTGCGCGCGGACTGCGACATGAAGCAGGCGGTCGAGAACCTCGTCGACGGCGCCTTCTTCAACTCCGGCCAGTCCTGCTGCGGCATCGAGCGCATCTACGTCCACCGCGACGTCTATGCCGAGTTCGTCGACGGCTTCGTCGACCTGACCCGCCAGTACGTCCTCGGCGATCCGCTCGAGGACACGACCACGCTCGGCCCGATGGTGAAGGGCGATGCGGCCGACTTCGTCCGTGGCCAGATCGACGCGGCCGTGCGCTCCGGCGCCAGGGCCCATCTCGACCCGAAGGACTTCCCGCGCGACGGCAAGGGCAGCCCCTACATGGCCCCGCAGGTGCTGACCGAGGTCAACCACCAGATGTCGGTGATGGTCGAGGAATCCTTCGGCCCCGTCGTCGGCATCATGCCGGTCGCCGACGACGAGGAGGCCGTCGGGCTGATGAACGACAGCCCCTATGGCCTCACCGCCTCGGTGTGGACGCACGACCTGTCGGCCGCCGAGGAGATCGGCGACAGGGTCGAGACCGGCACGGTCTTCATGAACCGCTGCGACTATCTCGATCCCGCGCTCGCCTGGACCGGAGTCAAGGACACCGGCCGCGGCGTCACCCTGTCGCGCGTCGGCTACGAGACGCTGACCCGGCCGAAGTCCTGGCACATGCGCACGAGTTTCGGCTGAGCGCTCGGCGGCCCCGATGGCAAAAGGGGCCACGACCCGTCGATCTTCCGTCTTTGCTTACCCCGGAGCTCCCAATGAACCTCACCTCCAACTGGAACTACCCGACCGCCGTGCGCTTCGGACCCGGCCGCATCTCCGAGCTGGGCGAGGCCTGCAGGGCCGCCGGCATGGAGAACCCGCTGCTGGTCACCGATCCCGGCCTCGCCGGCCTGCCGATGATCGCCAACATGGTCGCGGTCCTGAAGAAGGCCGGCCTGTCGACGGCGGTCTATTCCGACGTGCGGCCGAACCCGGTCGAGGCGAACGTCACCGGCGGCGTCGCCGCGTTCCGCTCCGGCGGCCATGACGGCGTCGTCGCCGTCGGCGGCGGCAGCGCGCTGGACGCCGGCAAGTGCGTCGCCTTCATGGCCGCCCAGACACGCCCGATCTGGGACTTCGAGGACGTCGGCGACTGGTGGACGCGCGCCGATCCCGACTTCGCCCCGATCGTCGCCGTGCCGACCACGGCCGGCACCGGCTCGGAGGTCGGCCGTGCCGGCGTCGTCACCAACGAGGAGACGCACACCAAGAAGGTGATCTTCCATCCGAACATGATGCCGAAGATCGTCATCTGCGATCCCGAGCTGACCGTCGGCCTGCCGCCGAAGCTCACCGCCGGCACCGGCATGGACGCGCTCGCCCATTGCCTGGAGGCCTACTGCGCGCCGGGCTACCACCCGATGGCCGACGGCATCGGCGCGGAGGGCGTGCGCCTGTGCAAGACCTATCTGCCGCGCGCCGTCGCCAGGGGCGACGACATCGAGGCGCGCGCCAACATGATGGCCGCCGCCGCCATGGGCGCGACGGCCTTCCAGAAGGGCCTCGGCGCGATCCATTCGCTGTCGCATCCCGTCGGCGCGCTCTACGACACCCATCACGGCCTCACCAACGCGGTGTTCATGCCCTACGTGCTGGTCGCCAACCGCGCCGCGATCGAGCCGCGCATCTCCCGCCTCGCCGCCTATTGCGGCCTGGAGCCGAGCTTCGACGCCTTCCTCGAGTGGGTGCTCGAGCTGCGCAAGGAGATCGGCATCCCGCACACGATCGCCGAGCTCGGCGTCGACGAGAGCAGGCTCGACCTGATCGCCGAGATGGCGATCGTCGACCCGACCGCCGGCGGCAATCCGGTCGCCGTCACCAAGGAGATGGCGAAGGCCGTCTTCGTGAAGGCGCTCAAGGGGGAGGTGTAAGGGAAGAGGCCGGCGGGGCCGCCCCGCCCTGCCCCCCATCGAGGGGCAGGGGGCCGTCCGGGCGCGTCGCGCCTTCTTCAGTGCTCCATAAGCACGGCGACCTTCGTCTCCAGCATGACGTAGCGCGTGGTGCCGCCGAGCACCTGCTCGCGCAGCCAGGCATGGCCGTAGGCGCCCATGACGAGCAGGTCGGCCTTCCAGTCCGCGGACTGGCCGACCACCGTTTCCCCGATCGTCCCGTGCATCGGCTCGCGGACGATCTCCGCGTCCGCCCCGTGCATGTCGAGATACTCGACGATCTCCTCGACGTCGCGGATCGGCGGTCCGTCCGCCTCGACGACCAGGACCGCGACCTCCTCGGCGTTCGAGAGGAAGGGGAGCGCCGATTCCACCGCGCGCGCCGCCACCGCGCTGCCGTCCCAGGCGACCATGCAGCGATTGCCGACGACCGTCGGCGCCTCCGGCGCGGCGACCAGGACGGGCCGCCCGGAGTCGAACAGCGCCGCGTCGCGGCTGCGACGGACCTCCGCGAGCTCGTCGGCGCGGTAGGGCGAGACGACGACGAGATCGGCGCAGCGCGCCCGCCGCACGACGGTCTCCTCGATCGGACCGGGGTATATCTCGAGTTCGGCCCCGGCGAGGCGAGGGTCGCTGGCGAGTTCGGCGAGGGTTTCGCGCGCGCGGGCCTCGGCGGCCTCGTCCTCGGCCTTCAGAGCATCGGCGAACTGGTCGGCGATGTCCTTGGCGATGTAGCCGGTCGAGAAGGGCAGCGCTTCACGTGGATCGTGGCGCAGGAAAATCGCCTCGATCCGCGCCGAAAGACGCGCGGCCGCCGCCCCTGCGGCCATCAGCCGCTCCCGGTCTCCGTCCCGGCCGTGCACGGGCACCACGATCTTGCGAATAGCCATGGCGCCACTCTACCCGGCGCGCCGTTCGTCCCGCAATCGGAACCGCCCGCCGGCCGCCTCCGCGCCTAGCTCGCCTTCTTCAGCTCTTCCTTGCTGAGGAAAGTCGAGCGCACGGCCTCGCTGCTCTCGCCGATCGTCTCGCCGGCGAGGCCGAGCAGGCGGTTGGCTTCCTTCGTGTAGTCCTCGAACATCGCGCGCATGTGCTCGAGCTGCATCTGCAGCAGTTCGGGCGGCGACTTCGCCCCGGCGAACTTCGCCAGGTCCCCGGTATTGGCCTCGGCCCGGCGGACGGCGAAATCCGTGAACTCCCTGGCGAACCGGGCCGCGGTCTCGAGGAATCCCATCTGCATCTCGATGGCCGTCTCGAGCGCTTCCTGGTTGAACATCATCAGGTTGTTGGTGGCCTTTTCCGCTGCCGCCTTTTTTCTCGTCGACATGATCTGAGCCTCCCGGTTCACGACACTGATATTATTTATTGCCATGATTGTCGGCTATGCGCGTTGAGACCGATCAATTCGCGCCGAAGCTCCATCAGGACCGCCACGCACCATGGCAAGAACCGCACCAAGATTAACCGTCGTCTCCGATCGTGCCGAAAACAAGGCGCGCGCAGGCAGGGCCGACAAGCGGAAACCCGACGTGCCGCCCCCCGCGCCCCCGCGTCCCCCGGAGCCGGAAGCCGACGTCGCGCCGCGCTTCGACACGCTCGATCGCGTCAATCGGGCGCTGCTCGCGCGCTGGACGCAAGGGGTCTCGCCCTGGGCTCTGTCGAGCGCCTGGGGCGACTGGTGGACACACCTCGCCACCGCCTCCGGCCGCCAGCTCGAGCTCGGCCAGAAGGCCGTGATCGATACGGCCAGGATCGCCGCCTACGCGGTCGCCCGCGGCACGGACGGCCTCGACCCGCCGTTCTCGCCGAAGCCCGACGACCGCCGCTTCGACGACCCGGCCTGGAAGGGCCGGCCGTTCGACCTGATGGTGCAGTCCTATCTCGCCGTCGAGGACTGGTGGAACGCGGCGACCGCGCCGATCCGCGGCATGAACTCGAAGAACGCCGAACGGGTCGCCTTCGTCGCCGACCAGCTCGTCGACGTGCTGGCGCCCTCCAATTCCGCGCTCACCAACCCGCAGATCCAGAATGCGATCCTGCGCACGGGCGGCGGCAATCTGGTGCAGGGCTGGCGGAATCTCCTCGAGGACATGAGCCGTCAGCTGTCTGGAAAGCGGCCGGCCGGCCTGGAGCAGTGGCGTGTCGGCGAGACCGTCGCCGTGACGCCCGGCCGGGTCGTCTATCGCAACGACCTGATCGAGCTGATCCAGTACGAGCCGGCGACGAAGACGGTCCACCGCGAGCCGGTGCTGATCGTCCCGGCCTGGATCATGAAGTACTACATTCTCGACCTGTCGCCCGAGAACTCGATGGTCAAATGGCTCGTCGGCCAGGGCCATACCGTGTTCATGATCTCCTGGCGCAACCCGACCGGCGCGGATGCCGACGTCGGCCTCGACGACTACCGCACCCAGGGCGTGATGGCGGCTATCGACGCCGTCGGCAAGATCGTGCCGGACGAGAAGATCCACGCCTGCGGCTATTGTCTCGGCGGCACGATCCTGGCGATCGCGGCCGCCACCATGGGCCGCCGCCGCGACCATCGCCTCGCCTCCGTCAGCCTGCTCGCCGCCCAGACCGATTTCTCGGAAGCGGGCGAGCTGATGCTCTTCGTCGACGAATGGCAGATCGCCTTCCTCGAGGACATGATGTGGGACCAGGGCGTGCTCGACACCCACCAGATGGCCGGCGCCTTCCGGGCGCTCCGTGCCAACGACCTCGTCTGGTCGAAGATGGTGCGCGAATACGTGCTCGGCGAGCGCGATCCGCAGAACGACCTGATGGCCTGGAACGCCGACCAGACCCGTATGCCGGCACGCATGCATTCGGAGTATCTGCGCGGCCTGTTCCTGGAGAACCGGCTGACCGCCGGCCGTTTCGCCGTCGAGGGCCGCGTCATCGCCCTGCGCGACATCCGCGTGCCGTTCTTCCTGGTCGGCACCGAGAAGGACCACATCGCCCCCTGGCGCTCGGTCTACAAGCTGCACCTGTTCACCAACACCGACGTCACCTTCGTGCTGACCTCGGGCGGCCACAACGCCGGCATCGTCTCCGAGCCCGGCCATCCGCGCCGGCACTACCGCATCGCCACCCGCCACGACGACGCCCCCTACCGCAGCCCCGACGAATGGCTGCCCTGCGCCGAGGCGAAGGAAGGCTCCTGGTGGCCGGAATGGGACGAGTGGCTGAACGCGCACGGCAGCGCGGGCATGGTCGCTCCGCCGCCGCTGGGCGCGCCGAAGGCCGGCTTGCCCTGCCTGGAGCCGGCGCCTGGAACCTACGTCTTCGGGCGGTAGGCCGACGGCCGCCTTCGGGCAACGGCCGTTCGCGCCCTCGCCCGGGCGTGTGGCGCGTTTCCGGGGACGGTCTTCGCCGTTCCGGCGCTCGACGTCACGCCGCCGGCTTGTGCCGCCTGTGCCAGTGCCGGGCGATGTCGATGCGCCGGCACACCCAGGCGTCCTCGTGGCTCAGCACGTAGTCCAGGAAGCGGGCGAGCGAGGCGGCCCGGCCCGGCCGGCCGGCGAGCCGGCAGTGCAGCCCGATCGACATCATCTTCGGGCGCTCGGCGCCCTCCGCGTAGAGCACGTCGAACGCGTCGCGCAGATAGGCGTGGAACTGGTCACCGGAATTGAACCCCTGCGCCGTCGCGAAGCGCATGTCGTTGGCGTCGAGCGTGTAGGGGATGACGAGGTGCGGCCCCTTCGGCCCGGAAACCCAGTAGGGCAGGTCGTCGGCGTAGGAATCGGAGTCGTAGAGGAAGCCGCCTTCCTCCATGACGAGCCGGCGGGTGTTTTCCGAGCAGCGGCCGAGATAGAAGCCGAGCGGCCGCTCGCCGGTGACCTCGCCGTGGATGCGGATCGCCTCGGCGAGATGGCGCCGCTCCTCGTCCTCGGGAAAATCGCGGTACTCGATCCAGCGCAGCCCGTGGCTCGCGATCTCCCAGCCCGCCTCCTTCATGGCCGCCACGGCTTCCCGGTTGCGGGCGAGCGCCATGGCGACGCCGTAGACGGTGACCGGCACCCCGCGCGAGGTGAACAGCCGCCACAGCCGCCAGAACCCGGCGCGCGAGCCGTACTCGTACTGGGACTCGATGTTCATATGACGCCTGCCTGGCCACGGCTCGGCGCCGATCGTCTCCGACAGGAAGGCCTCGGAGGCGGCGTCGCCGTGCAGGATCGAGTTCTCGCCGCCTTCCTCGTAGTTGACGACGAACTGCACGGCGATGCGCGCGCCGGCCGGCCAGTCGGCGTCCGGCACGTCGCGGCCGTAGCCGATCATGTCGCGAGGATAGGCGGGGTCTGCCATGCGGAACCTCACGTCGACGTAAGCGTCATCCGTTCAGGATGCCGAATATCTCGTCCTTCAGCTTCAGGCGGGCCTTCTTCATTTCCTCGAGGTGCTCGTCCGTAGTCGGTTCCACGTCGGTCTCGGCGCGATGGATGTCGCGGTTGAGCCGGTGATACTCTTCGGCGAGCTTGTGGAAGTGGCTGTTCGCCGTCTTGAGGGCGTGGATCTTCTCGGCGTATTCGGGGAATTCTTCGTGCAGCTCGTGCGGGGTATGGGTCATCGGTCCTGATGGCTCTTGGTGTTTGGGATTTCGATCGCCCGCTGTCGCACGGACGGCGTGGCGAGATCAAGACCGTCGCGGGTTCGCGCGCGCGGGATCCGGGCGGTCGCGACCCCTACTCGAGCTCTTCCTCGTCGAGGACCGGTTCCTCGGCTCTGGCCGGCCGCATGCCGGCCTCGACGAAACGGGCGGCCGCGACCGCGTCTTTGGCCTCGACGACGGCGACCGCCCGCTCGAAATCGAGCAGGATCGCGTGCGATTCCCCGGCGATGCAGCCAGAAAAGCCGCGAATGCGGTATCCCACGGCGATGAACCGGTCCGAAAGCGCGCCGATCCAGCGCGGCCGCTCGTCCTCGGGCAGCGCCTCCAGAAGGCCCGGATCGACGACGACGAGATCGGCCTGCGACAGGACGGCGGTCATGAGCGCGATCCGGGCGAGATCCGCCGCCCCGGTCTTCGCCCCGGCCCGCCCCGCCTGTCGCACCTTTTCCGCCTTGGGCGCGATATCGGCGACGCCGGTATCCGCAAGGCGAGCCCTGAGCGCGTCGTCGTCGAGCGAAAGCAGCCCGTTGGCGGCGAGCGCATCGGGGTCGGCGAGCGCGCCGGTGCAGCGCAGGGTCGCCGCGTTCAGCTTCTCGCGCGTCGTGTGCCGCGACCGCTGGGTCAGTGCGAACGCGAAGAAATACTGGGTGAAGCGGTTGATCGCGGCCGGCGAGACGACGGCGACCGGGACGCCGCGCTGCACCGGCACGTCCTCCTCGAGGGCGCCGGGGGCGGGCTCGTCCTGCTTCGCCGCGTGCAGCTTGGGCTCGCCGGTGAAGCGCTCCGGCGGCAGCGGGCTCTTGAGATACTCGAGCGCGATGCGGATCAGCCCGTAGAACCGGGCATAGCTGGTGAGCGACACGGTGGCGCCGGTCAGGCCGCCGATCGTCACCCGCAGCATGATGAAGAAGCCGATGACCTGCGCGAGCGGCATCGCGCCCGCCAGCGCCTCGTAGCCGAGATAGAAGCCGATGATGGCGACCGCCAGCGCGGCGAGGACGTTGGAGACGAATTCCGACTGCCGCGGCGACAGCAGGTAGTGCGAGAACACGTGGATGCTCGCCCGGCTCTTCTCGCCCGCCATCAGCGCGTCGGCGAGCGCCGCGCGGTCCGCGACCGGCCGGGATTCGTCGCCGATCGCGTCGAGGGTGTCGCGCATCGCCTCGCGGAACTCGCCCTGCACCTCCTTGCGGGTCCGCTGGGCGACGACGACCCGGTGGCTGATCACGTAGTTCAGCGCGATGACCGGCGTGGCGAGCAGCGCCAGGAAGACGACGACCTCGCCGGCGATCCAGATCATGCCCGACAGCGCCGGGATGACGAGCAGGATGTGGCGCGGAAACATCATCAGCACGTTGACCGGCGGGAACAGCAGCGGCCGGCCGTTCGTCACCTCCAGGACCTGCATCGACGTCTTGCCGCTTCCCGCGAGCTTCCCGCGCGAGGGATAGCCCCGGTCGAGGTTCAGGACGGACGTGATGACGTGCTCGGCGAACGCCATCGCCATGTAGAAGCTCATCCGCGAGCTCATGTAGATGAAGAAGGACGCCACGATCATCGCCGCGGCGACGCCGGCGATCGTCAGCGCCATCCAGAAGCCGCTGCGCGGCTCGATCGTCAGGCCGAGGACGCTGATGTGCGCGTCCCGCTCGACGGCCGAGAAGAACCACATCACCCCGCCGAAGGCGACGACCTGCAGGCCGCGGCCGGCCGCGACCAGACCGAGAATGAGCGTGAATCGCAAGGGCTGGACCCGGACCAGCGTCCCGATCACCCATCGCAGCGATTCCAGGTAGCGCTGCGTGCGTCGCCGCACCAGCCGGTGACCGGTCAAGCCGCTGAAGCCGGTGGGTGTCTCGGGCATTGTCGGCAGGGGTTCCGGTTTGCGCGCCGTCGATCGCCAGGTATCCGCAGGCAACGGTCTAGTCGATGCGCTGCCCGCACGCAAATCCCTGCCGGTCCGCGAAAAACGGCGCCTCGGCGGCGCCCGGTCGTCAAAGCGCCTTCACGGCCTTCAACGCGTCTTCCGCGTCGGCCTTGCGGCCGACCTTCTGGTAGGCCCGGGCCAGGAAGCGGAAGCTCGGGGCGTGATTGGGGTTGAGCTCGGCGGCGTGCTCGAGGCTCGATATGCACGCCTCGTACTGCCCTTTTTCGAGCGCCGCGCGGCCGGTGAGGTAGTGGGCCATCGGATTCTTCGGATCGGCCTCGACCGCGCGGCGGGCGTATTCGGACGCCGACGCCAGGTCCCCCAGCCGGATGGAGACCTCCGCCTGGTAGCAGAGGCTGCGGGAGGGAACGTCCCGGTCGTCGAAGCTGCGGTCGATCTCCCTGCAGTAGCGCTCGAAAATCTCCACGACCCGCCTGGTCTGCCGTCCCGAGTCGATCAGGACCTTCGCCGCTTCCAGCCGCCCCTGCTTGTCGAGGAAGTTGAAGAGGTCCCGGTAGGTCGCCTCGATGTCCTCGCCGCGCGCCGGCGCCGCCTTGACGAGCGCCTTCACGCGCTGCGCGAGCAGCGCCTGGTCGAACCCGAACGGATTGCCGCCCTCGGCGCTCGCCGCGTCCCCCCGGTCGGCGTGGAACGCGTTGATCGTCCTGTTGACGAAGGCGTCGAGATGGTCCCGGGCGAGGATTTCCGCCTCGGTGAGATCGCCGAGGTCGACGCTTTCCGGGTAGACCCTCTTGGACTCGGTCATCGGCGGCGCGTCGAGGGCGGCGAAGAGCGGCTTGGACTGCTCGTTCAGGTCGTCGGTGGACATGACGAAGCGGAAGCAGCGCAGGATCGTCACCAGGCGCTCCTTCGGATCCCTGACGCTCTTCGGCACCATCGCCCCGAAGTTCCTCAGGATCGAGCTGGAGAACGGGTTGGCGGGCTGGGCTTCGAACACCTGCCGCGCGCTGACCACCTCGCCGAAGCGCTGTTCCGTCCGGATATTGTGCTTCAGACTCGAGGTGAAGCGCCTGAGCGGATCGCGGCAGGTCACGAACAGCGAGATGTCGCGGCCGGCGAAATGGGGAAGGATCTGCGCCTTCACGCCGTGGCCGAAGACGAAACGGAACCTGGAGGTCTGCCGCGCGCTCATTTCGCACAGAAGCGGCCGGCACGCGAAGAAGCTGTCGGCGAGCGCGAACGGGCCGTAGGACAGGCTTTCGTTGTCGGCGAGATTGGCGAGCGCGTGGCTCTTGATGCTGGTTCCGCCCGTCTTGGCGAAATGAAAGCCGATGAAAACGGGCTTTTTCCTGAAGAACATTGTCCTTGCGCGGATCGCTACGGCGCGTGCTGGGGCCAGGCGGAGGCCCTTTCAGCCGGCTGTCGAATAGAAGATCGATGTTCGGGCGTCAAGGTTGACGCGCGGATGCATCGCCGGGCGAGGTTCCCTTCGCGCCCGGAAGGCGGTAACTAGCGCTACGGGCCCGGAAAGTCCGGCACCCCGACCCTGTTTTGGACGACCGTCGCGCAGTTCCCGTATGAAGGTTTCCGTCGTCATTCCGACCAAGAATCCCGGCCAGATCTTCCGGGACGTGCTCGATCGCGTGCTCGGGCAGGAGTGTCCCTGGCCGTTCGAGGTCCTGGTGATCGATTCCGGGTCGAACGACGGCGCGCAGGACTACGCGCGCTCGAAGGCGGGCGTCCGGCTCCACGAGATCGGGGCCGACGAGTTCGGCCACGGCCGCACCCGCAATCTCGGCGCGTCGCTCGCGCAAGGCGAGTTCGTCGCGTTCCTGACCCACGACGCCCTTCCGGTCGACGATGCCTGGCTGCGCAATATCGTCGAGGCCGTCGACCAGGCCCCGGACATCGCCGGCGCGTTCGGGCGCCATGTCGCCTATCCCGACGCGAGCCCCTTCACCAAGCGCGACCTGGAAGTGCATTTTTCCGGATTCTCGCGGCAGCCGCTCGTCGTTTCACGGGAAACCGACCCCGAGCGCTACGAAAGCGATCAGGGATGGCGGCAGTTCCTGCACTTCTATTCGGACAACAATTCCTGCCTGAGGCGCAGCGTCTGGCAGGAATTGCCCTATCCCGACGTCGAATTCGCCGAGGACCAGATCTGGGCGCACCGGGCGGTCGAGGCGGGCTACGCCAAGGCCTACGCGCCGGACGCGGTCGTCTACCATTCGCACGACTACGGCGTCTTCGAGCGGTTCCAGCGCTCCTTCGACGAGTCGAACGCCTTTCGCGTGCTGTTCGGCTACCGGCTGAACGCGAGCCCGGTCCGCGCCTTCCTGTCGATCGGCTATCTCGCCAAGCGCGACCTGGCCTTCGCCTGGCGCAACGGCGTCTCGCCCTTCGCGACGCTGAAGCGGCTGATGCTCGACGCGGCCTCGGTGAGCGGGCAGATGGCCGGCGCCCACGCGGCGCGGCTGCCCGGCGCCCTGCGGCTGTCGCTGTCCCGCGACAAGCGTCTGCAGCGCAGTCTGCCGGTCACCACCCCGCGCTGGTCGGCGGAATAGCGAACAGGAGAACGACGGCCTTGCTGGTGGAGCCCTGCGAAATCCCCGAGATCCTGAAGCTCACGCCTAAGCGGTTCGGCGATCACCGCGGCTTCTTCTCCGAGACCTGGAGCAGGCGGGCCTTCGCCGAGGCCGCCGGGACCGAGGCGGAGTTCGTGCAGGACAATCATTCGCTGTCGGCCGAAAAGGGCGTCCTGCGCGGCATGCATTTCCAGTCGCCGCCGCACGCGCAGGGCAAGCTGGTGCGGGTCTCGCGCGGGGCGATCCTCGACGTCGCCGTCGACATCCGGGTCGGCTCGCCGACGTTCGGCCGCCACGTCACCGCCGAGCTGTCGGCCGGGAACTGGTGCCAGCTCTGGGTGCCGCCCGGCTTCGCCCACGGGTTCTGCACGCTTGAGCCCGACACCGAGGTCCAATACAAGGTCACCAGCTATTACGCTCCCGACCACGATCACGGCCTCGCCTTCGACGATCCGGACCTGGGCATCGCCTGGCCGGTGTCTGCGGCCGACGCGATCCTGTCGGACAAGGACCGCCGGCATCCGCGGCTCAGGGACCTGCCGGCCCATTTCAGGTACTGAGGAGTGCGTTCAATGAAGATCCTCGTGACCGGCGGTGCCGGTTTCATCGGATCGACCGTCTGCCGGCACCTGATCGCCGACACCGATCATTCCGTGGTCAATGTCGACAAGCTCACCTACGCGGCGAACCTCTCCTCGCTCGATGCCGTCGCCGACAGCCCGCGCTACCGCTTCGTCAGGCTCGACATCTGCGACCGCGACGCGATCCACGCGCTGATGGTCGAGGAGGGGGTCGACGCGGTGATGCATCTCGCCGCCGAAAGCCATGTCGACCGCTCGATCGACGGGCCCGAGGAGTTCATCCAGACCAACATCGTCGGCACCTACCGGCTGCTCGAGGCCGCCCGCCACTACTGGTCGGAGCTTCCCGAGGACCGCGGGCAGGCGTTCCGCTTCCATCACGTCTCGACCGACGAGGTCTACGGCTCGCTGCCGCTGGAGTCCGGCATCTTCACCGAGGAGACGGCCTATGAGCCGTCCTCGCCCTACTCCGCCTCGAAGGCCGCGTCCGACCATCTCGTGATGGCCTGGTGGCACACCTTCAAGCTGCCCGTCGTGCTGTCGAACTGCTCGAACAACTACGGGCCGTTCCATTTCCCCGAGAAGCTCGTCCCGCTGATGATCCTCAACGCGCTCGACGACAAGAAGCTGCCCGTCTACGGCACCGGCGGCAACGTGCGCGACTGGCTCTACGTGGAAGATCACGCCCGCGCGCTGGTGACGGTGCTGACCAGGGGCGTGCCGGGCGAATCCTACAATGTCGGCGGCAATGCCGAGCGCACCAACCTGGACGTCGTCGAGGCGATCTGCGATCTGGTCGACGCCCGCCGGCCCCGCGCCGACGGGTCGAGCCGCCGCGACCTCATTTCGTTCGTCGCCGACCGGCCGGGCCACGACCTGCGCTACGCGATCGACGCCTCGAAGATCGCCCGCGAGCTCGGCTGGACGCCGCGCGAGGATTTCGAGTCCGGCCTCGCCAAGACCGTCGACTGGTATCTCGGGAACGAGGCCTGGTGGGGGCCGATCCGCGGCGGACGCTACACCGGCGAACGGCTCGGCCTGCGGGCCTGAGCCTCGGCCACGCCGGTTCGCGACGGCGTCCGCAGCAATTCGGGAACCTCACGGCGAGGAGCGCTCGGAGAGCGCGTCTCGAACCATGGGCGGCCGGCGCGGACCCCTACGCTTCCGCCTCGATCCGGACGTCCTCGACCTTGCTCTTCTCGGCGAGGGGGACGATCGCGAGCCGCTTCAGCGCGCCCGTCGTCTGCACCTTGAGGACCGGCGCGGTCGAGGAGAGGTCGAGCAGCAGGCGGTGGCCGAGATGGAAACGGCCGTCGTAGTCGTAGTAGACGCGCACCCGCTGGTCGCCGCCCGTTCCCGTCAGCCTGAACCGCAGCCAGAAGGCCTTGGGGAAGCCGGCTTCCGGCGCGAGCCAGACGGATGCCCGCTCCCTGGCGTAGTTGAGCTCCCGGGCCCGCGGCGCGCCGGCCGAGGCGCCGACGTCGGCGAGGCCCGCCTCCTCCGGCGCCGTCGACTCTTCGGCGAAGAACCAGAATTCCGGCAGGTTCAGGTAGCCCGCGCCCTCGCCGAGGATCATGGAGGCCGCGCGATCGATCCTCTCCGGCTCGTCCTCGATGCCGAGGAAGGCGGCGATCTGCTCGACGGCGGCGCGCGCGTTCTCGGTGGCCTGCTCGTAGTTGATCATCAGTACCGGCGCATCGGTCTGTCCGATGAAGGAGAAGATCGACCGGTAGCTGGCGAGCGCGTCCTCGATCGCTTCCTGCAGCGTCCCGCCGGTGCGCGCCACCACGCTCATGCCGCGCGACATCGGATGGCGCATGACGAACAGGTAGTGCGGATTGCGCAGGCTCGGATGGAACCTGTCCATCACCAGCGAGGCCTCGGGGAACTTGAAGCCCCAGATGTCGTGTTCCTTGTCGCGCTCGCGCGCGATTTTGCCGAACTCGCCGAAGTTCTTGCTGGTAACGATGCGCTGGACGCGGGAGTCCTCGTGGTTGAAGCCGAGATTGTCGCCCATGAAGATGTCGAGGCCGCGCAGCACCCCGGAGACCATCGAGGTGCCGCCGCGCGCGATGCCGAGCACGACGGCGGTGCGCGGCGCGCCGGCCTTCAGCGTGCTTTGGCGAATGACCGCGCAGGCGTCCTTCCGGCCCGTTCCCATCACCGAGCGGCGGCCGCTCTCCGCGTCGACGACCGTCGAGCTGTAGACGGGATTGTTGACCGCGTTGATGCGTCCCGGATCGGGCCGGTTCGGCCGTACCAGCTTTCGGGCCCTGCGCCACGCGAGCTTGATCTTCATCGGTCCGGCCCCTCGCCGGCCCGGCTTCGGTCCCGGGTCATTCGTAGGCCTCGAGATAGGAACTGAACTTCCTGAACTCGTTGTCCCACGAGGTGGACCGGCTGAGCTCGAGGCCCTTCCTGCGCCGCGCCTCGACCTCCGGTCCGCCGTCGAGGACCTTCATCAGCGTCTCGGTGATACTGTCGACGGTCAGATCGCAGTACCACGAGACGGATTCGTCGATCAGCCATTCGTTGTTGGGACCCCGGTTGACGACCAGCGGGCAGTCGCAGGACAGTACTTCCAGCGGCATCAGCGACAGGTTGGTGAGCGACAGCACGAGCGAGGCTTCCGACTGGCTGATCATGTCGGCGAGCCTGGCCGGCGGCACCACCCCGGCGTCGACATGCGGGAACGGGATATCGAAATAGTCGAGGTTCCAGCCCGCCAGCAGCGCGGCGGTGTCTCCCCGCTGCTCGCAGACCCGTTTCAGAGCCAGCGCGCCGAGCTCGAACGCGCGCCTGGGCGTCGCCGGGCGCGAATAGAAGAACACCTGCTTGGCGTACTCGGACGGCCGCCGCGGCGCCGGCTTGTAGATGTCGTGGTCGCAGGAGAACGAGATCGCCTGCGCCTTCATGCCGTACTCGCTCGACAGCTTGTCCTTCAGCCAGTCGCCGGCGGTGATCGCGTCGAGGCCGAGCCGGTAGGTTCCCTCCGCCAGGGTGTTCTCGGCGCCGACCGGATAGAAATACGGCTCGAAATCCTGCACGAAATAGATCTTGTGGGCCGCGTCCCTGTATTTCGCCACCCAGTAGGCGGTCTGCCATCCCGTCGCGATCAGGAAGCGGCTCGGCGGGATGTTCCTGGCGCCGAGCACGACGCTGGTGTGCTGAAGCGGCGTGAAGTGCTTGCGGATCGACTCGACCGCCTCCTCCACGCGCAGCCAGCGGTAGGGCTCCTTGATGACGATCGTCTGGTTCTTCCAGCCGAGCAGTTCGAGGCCGCGCACGATGCGCAGGATCGTCGTGTGACCGCCCGAACCGGCGGCGAAGTCGGGGATCACCCAGGTGATCGAGTCGCGCGGCGCCGCCGTGACGACGGCGGGATCGCCGGTTCCCTGCTCCTCGCCGAGATTCGCCTCGAACCGGTCGATCAGCTTGAAGCCGCCGTAGCCGCCGCCGATCGTCCGGCCGAGCTTGCCCGGGATCATCTTGCCGAGCTCGCCGCGGCCGCGGTTCCACGCGGTCGACCAGCCGTAGCGCTGCACGTAGGCCGGCAGCCTCTGGAGCTTCTCGACGACCCTCATTTCCCGGCTCGTCCGCCGATGCGCAGCAGATACTGGCCGTACTCGGTCTTGCCGAGCTGCTCGCCGGCCTCGATCAGCGCGTCGAGGCCGATATAGCCCTTGAAGAAGGCGATCTCCTCGGGGCAGGCGATCTTCAGGCCCTGCCGGCGCTCGATGGTCTGGATGAAGGAGGCCGCCTCGTGCAGGGCGTCGTGGGTTCCGGTGTCGAGCCAGGCATAGCCGCGCCCGAGGCGCTCCACCTGCAGCTTGCCGCGTTCGAGATAGGTCTGGTTGACCGTGGTGATCTCCAGTTCCCCGCGCGCCGAGGGCTTCACGCCGCGGGCGATCTCGACCACGTCGTTGTCGTAGAAATAGAGCCCGGTCACCGCCCAGTCGGAGCGCGGCGCCTTCGGCTTCTCCTCGATCGACAGCGCCTTGCCGTCGCGGTCGAACTCGATCACGCCGTAGCGCTGCGGATCGACGACCTGGTAGGCGAACACCGTCGCCCCTTCGGTTCGCCTCGAAGCCTGCTCGAGCTGGTCCTGCAGGCCGTGGCCGTAGAAGATGTTGTCGCCGAGGATCAGCGCGCAGCGCTCCGCGCCGATGAAGGCGGCGCCGATGATGAAGGCCTGCGCGAGGCCTTCCGGCTTCGGCTGCACCGCATAGGAGAGCTCGAGACCCCATTTGCCGCCGTCGCCGAGCAGCCCCTCGTAGAGCGGCAGGTGCTCCGGCGTCGAGATGATCAGGATCTGGCGGATGCCGGCCAGCATCAGGACCGACAGCGGATAGTAGATCATCGGCTTGTCGTAGACCGGGAGGAGCTGCTTGCTCATCGAAATGGTCAGCGGATGCAGACGAGTGCCGCTGCCGCCCGCGAGAATGATACCCTTCATCTGCAGCTCTTATGTCCTGAAGGAATGATGCCGGCCCGGGCCGCCCGCCCTTGCAGTGGGGTGATCGGGTGGCCGGCGCGGGCGACCGAAATGGAGGGCGCCGACGCCGCGCTTCCACTAGCCGCTGAAGCCCTGTCAGTCAAACCGGCCCGCCGGCGCCTACGGCCGCCCCGTCATGGTCGAGAGCAGCTTCAGCACCTTGTCGCTGTCCTCCGCGAAGGGGGATTCCGCGCTCGTCTGCCAAAAGAGGCGTTCAACCCGCAGAAACAGCACGATATCGGCCTCCGCCAGCGCCCGGCGGGCCAGTTTTGTCGGCAGAGAAACGGTCGGAATGAACGTGGCCGACCGGAAGAACAGCACGAAGGACGGTCGCATGGCGGTGCCGTAGGAATCGCAGATCACCGCGATTTTCGGCAGCAGCTTCACGTCGCCCGGGGCCGTCGCCCTGTATTGGACGGTCGGGGCCCTGCCGTGGCGCTCGGCTTCGGCCCTTCTTGCGCGAACCCCGGGCCGCCTGAAGGTCCACGTGTCGACCGGTTCGCCCTCGGCGAGCCCGGAATAGATCATCAGGTCGGGCCTGACGACGCGCGGCTTGCGCCGGACGGCTTCCAGGGAGGCGGTCAGCCCCGGCGCGAGATGCTCCACGAGCGTCCGGGTCATTGCCGCCGCGCCGAGGGCGTTCCAGTGCGTGTCGTGCGGGTAGTACAACGGCACCGGCGACGCCCGCGCCGCGGATTCCAGCTCGTCCCACGCATCGACGAACCCTTCGACCGGCTCGCGGCGCATCAGGTCGCGGAACCGCTCGAGCCTTTCCCGGACGATCGACTGGCGGCGCCGGTCGCGCTCGTCGAGATGGTCGGAATAGATCGTCGGCTTGTGCGGCGCGACCGCGAACAGGAACTGCTTTCCGGCGGATTCGACGATTTCCTTGAGCCGCAGGATCCCCGCCCGCTGGTTGGCGGGATCGTAGTCCGGATCGAGGCCGCGGCTGATCGCCGGCTCGAAGAACACCCAGCCCTCCCGCCCGGGCAGAAGCAGGACGTTGTCGAGGTCGCCGAAGATCCCGTTGTCGATCCGCGCGTCGAGCTTGCGCACCTCCCGGCGCAGCGGCACGCGGTCGCGAAGCCATGCCCCGACGGCCGCATAGGCGTCCCCGTTCAGGAGGTCGTGCGCGCCGACCCGCGGGAAAGGCACGGGAAAGCGGTTGAGATCGCTCGTGTCCGGCCGCAGGAGCGGCGCAGCGAGAAACAGGGCCGCGAGCGGCAGGGCCACCGTCAGCGAGACCAGGATCTTCTCGTAGCCGCGCATCCCTCGCCCCTAGAACTGGAAGTATATGAAGGACGTGAAGGCGCCGGCGATCACCAGCGTCAGGGCGTAGAGGTAGCCCGCCCCGACGACCGCGACGCGGCTCGCGACGCCCGGGATTCCCTCGCGCAGCAGGAGGTCGGGCATGCGAAAGGCGCGCGGCAGCGCGAAGACGAGCGCAGCCAGCGCGAGCACAGTCGTCGCCCGGTGAGTCGCCGCCCGTGCCACCTCGTCGGGAAGACCGATGAAATCGGGGGTCGCCAGCGCCGCGTAGTAGCCGAGCGCCGAGCCGAGATCGGGCGCGCGGAACACGACCCAGCCGGCCATCACCAGGAGGAGTGTCAGCGCACGGACGCCCATCACCGCCGGCAGCGACGTCACCGTGCGCTCGCGCCAGCCCGTCGCCCGCTCGACGACGAGCAGGAACCCGTGCCACGCCCCCCAGAGCACGAAGGTCCAGGCGGCGCCGTGCCAGAGGCCGGTGACCAGGAACACGATCCACAGGTTGGCGTATGTGCGCAGGGCGCCGCCGCGGTTGCCGCCGAGGGGGATGTAGAGATAGTCGCGGAACCAGCTCGACAGGCTCATGTGCCAGCGTCGCCAGAACTCGGTGATCGAATGCGCCGAATAGGGCCGGTCGAAGTTTTCCGGGAAATGGAAGCCGAGAACGCGGCCGAGCCCGATCGCCATGTCGGAATAGCCGGAGAAGTCGAAATAGATCTGGATCGTGTAGGCGACGAGCCCGATCCAGGCGCCGGAGAAGGTCAGGTCGCCGCCTGACGTGGCGAAGGCCGCGTCGGCGATCGGGGCGACGCTGTCGGCGACGACCACCTTCTTCACCAGTCCGAGCGCGAAGCGCTGCGCGCCTTCCGCGAAATCGTCGAAACGCGTGCGTCGCTCCACCAGTTCGCCGGCGATCGTCGCGTATCGCACGATCGGCCCCGCGACGAGCTGCGGGAACATCGTCACGTAGAGCGCGAAGTCCAGGAACCGCCGCGCCGGCTGTGCCGTTCCGCGCGCCACGTCGAACACGTAGGACATCGCCTGGAAGGTGTAGAACGAGATGCCGATCGGCAGGATCACGCCGTCCCAGGCGATGGTGCCGAGCCCGGCCATCGCGCCGACATCGTTGAACTGGTCGACGATGAAGTTGGCATATTTGAAGTAGCCGAGGATCGCCACGTTGGAGATGACGGCGCCCGCGATTCCGATCGCTCTCAGCCGCCCGTCTCCGGACGCGCGCGCCCGGGCGACGACCGCGCCGAACGCATGGTTCAGGACGATCGAGAGGACGAGGACGAGAACGAGCGCGCCCGATCCCCAAAGGTAGAAGACGAAGCTGGCGAGCAGGAGGACGGCGTTGCGCGCACCGCGGGGAACGGCGAAATAGAGGCCGATCGAGGCCGGCAGGAAGAAGATCAGGAACTCGATCGACGAAAAGACCATTCGAAGTCCCAGCGGCGATGCCGGCGGCGCGGCTATCCCGCGCCGGCCGGCCGCATGCCGGGGCCGGACTCCTTGCGCCGGTTAGCTGCGGAACGTCTTTTCCACGTATCCGAGCAGTTCTTCAAGGGCCTGTTCGACCGACAGCTTGCCCGTGTCGATGACCAGTTCGGCGCCGTCCGGCGCCTCGTAGGGCGCCGAGATGCCGGTGAACTCCTTGATCTCGCCGCTGCGGGCCTTGGCGTAGAGCCCCTTCGGGTCGCGCTGCTCGCAGGTTTCGAGGTCGGCCTTGATGTAGATTTCGTGGAAGTGCTCGCTCGCCGCCGCCCGCGCCCGGTCGCGGTCGGACCGGTAGGGCGAGATGAAGGCGGTGATCGCCACCATGCCGGCCCGCGAGAACAGGGCCGCCACCTCGCCGACGCGGCGGATGTTCTCCGCCCGCTCCTCCGGCGAGAAGCCGAGATTGGCGTTGAGGCCGAAGCGGATGTTGTCGCCGTCGAGCACGTAGGTCTGGTAGCCCTTGTCGAACAGCGCCCGTTCCAGCTTGGTGGCGAGCGTCGACTTGCCCGCGCCCGAAAGGCCGGTGAACCATAGGATGCCGCCCTTGTGGCCGTTCTGGCGCTCGCGCTCGTCGGTCGGCACGCCGTGCTCGACGCGGGTGATGTTCTTGGCCCGCTGCGTGACGAGCTGGCGCTGGTCGGCGTAGCCCTCCATCGAGATGATGCCGCCGCCGGCGATGTCGTAGCCGTCGATCAGCACGAAGCGGCCGGTTCGGCCGTTGCGGGAGTGCTCGTCGAGCGCCAGCATGCGGCGCGAGCGCAGCACCACCTCGCCGACCTGGTTGCGGTCGACTTTCGACGTCGTCGAAGACGACAGGTCGGTCGTGTCGAGCACGTGCTCGATCTCCTGCACCGTTACGCGCGCCTCGCCGGTGCCGATCTTCATCTTGTAGGTCTTGCCCTTTTCGAGCGGCTCGCGGCCGAGCCAGAAGATCCTGGCGCGGAAGACCTCCGTTTCGATCGGTGGGTTGGTCGTGTGCGAGGCCAGGTCGCCGCGCTCGATGAAGAGTTGCTCGTCGAGCGTTATGCCGACGCACTGGCCGGCGCCGACGGTCTGCGGCCGGGCATCGGCGCTTGCCGGCTCCGGCCAGACCTCGATCGACCTGACCCGCGCGGTCTTGTTGGACGGCGAGAAGATAAGCTCGTCGCCGACGTGCAGGCGGCCGGACTCGATGCGCCCGGCCAGGATGCGGCGGTCGTCGAACTTGTAGACGTCCTGGACGGGGAAGCGCAGGGGCCGGTCGAGATGGGCGGCCGGCAGCTGGAACGAATCGAGCGCGCCCACGACGGTCGGGCCGTCGTACCAGGGCATGTTGGCCGAGCGGTTGGCGATGTTGTCGCCCTCGCGCGCCGAGACCGGCACGACGAAGGTCGGCGTCACGCCGATCGAGGCGAGATAGGCGCGGTATTCGGTCTCGATCTGGGCGAACACGTCCTCGCGGTAGCCGACCGCGTCCATCTTGTTCACCGCGACGGCGATCTGGCGCACGCCCAGCAGATGGAGCAGGTAGCCGTGCCGGCGCGATTGCTCCTGCACGCCCTCGGTCGCGTCGATCACAAGGACGGCGGCGTCGGACTGGGCCGCGCCGGTGATCATGTTCTTCAGGAACTCCTTGTGGCCCGGCGCGTCGATGATCGTGTAGTCGCGCTTCTCGGTCTTGAACCAGATCTGCGCGGTGTCGATGGTAATGCCCTGGTCGCGCTCCGCCTGCATGGCGTCCATCAGGAACGCCCATTCGAACGGCATGCCGCGGCGCTCGCACATCTTGCGGATCGCCTCGTACTTGCCCTCCGGCAGCGAGCCGGTGTCGTGGAACAGGCGGCCGACCAGCGTCGACTTGCCGTGGTCGACATGGCCGACGATGACGATGCGCAGGAGCTGCCGGGCCGAGGCGCGGCTGGCGGCGGCGGACTTGGAGATCGGACCAGCGTTCATGGCGTGGCTTTCGGTCATATCGGTTCGACGGGCGGGCTTACATGTAGCCTTCGGCGCGCAGGCGCTCGAAGGAGTCCTCGGCCTCGTGGTCCATGGCGCGGCCGGCGCGCTCGGACACCTTGGTGGTCATCAGCTCCTCGATGATCTCCTCGACGGTGACGGCGTCGGAGTCGACCGGGAAGGTGATGTCCTCGTCGCCGAGCGAGCGGTAACGCTTGCCGTTCTTCGAGAAGTACAGCGAGATCAGCGGGATGCCCTCGCGCGCCGAGTACCGCCAGATGTCGATCTCGGTCCAGTGCAGGAGCGGATGCACGCGGATATGCGTTCCGGGCGGGAAGTCGGTCTTGTACTGGTCCCAGAACTCCGGCGGCTGGTCGCGGTAGTCCCACTGGCCGGTCTGGCCGCGCGGGCTGAACACGCGCTCCTTGGCCCTGAGCGCCTCCTCGTCGCGGCGGATGCCGGCGAAGAGCGCGTTGAACTTGTGCTTCTCGATCGCAGCCTTCAGGCCGAGCGTCTTGCGGGCGGCCGAGCGGGCGGCGGGCGGCAGCGTCTCGTCGGTCTCCTCGACCGGCGGGCATTCCTCGCGGATGAAGTTCAGCTTCCACTCCGCGGCGTAGCGATCGCGGAACTCGTACATCTCCCTGAATTTCTTGCCGGTGTCGACATGCATCACCGGGAAGGGTACATGGCCGAAGAACGCCTTGCGGGCGAGCCACAGCATCACGTTGGAATCCTTGCCGAGGCTCCACAGCATCGCGATGTTGTCGATGCGGTTGAAGGCTTCGCGGAAGATGTAGATGCTCTGGGCTTCGAGCTCGTCGAGATGGTTCATGGTTTCTCTTCTTGCTACGTACGGGAAGCGGCGCGCTCTGGAGAGCGGCGCCGGCATCCGGACCGTCGGCCGGTCGAACCGAGATGCGCCGGCAGAAGCCGGCGTCTGCCGCATTCCGCTCGGCCCGCGCGGTTTCGTCGCCGCGCCTTATAGCGAAGCCGTCCCGCATAGAAAAGACCTTTGTGCAGTGCAGCATAAACGGTATCGTGATTCCGCGGTTCCCGGGTATCCCGTTCCATGATCACCCGCCCGCGCGTCAGCATCGTTCTCCTGAACTGGAATGGCGGCGACCGCGTCGTCGACTGCTGCCGGGCCGTGCGGGGCCAGGATTACCCCGAAATCGAGCTGATCCTGGTCGACAACGCCTCGCAGGACGGCTCGCTGGAGAAGTGCCTGGCCCTCGGCGAGCCCGACAGGCTGGTCCGCCTGCCGGAGAACCTGGGCTTCGCGGCCGGCATGAACGCCGGCATCGCCGAGGCGGCCGGTGACTGGGTCATGCCGCTCGGCAACGACGTCTGGCTCGCCCCCGACTACGTCTCGACGGTGGTCGCGCGCGGCGAGGCGGATCCCGAGATAGGCGTCGTCGGCGGCAAGGAGTATGCCTGGGTCGACGGCAAACGCACGGACAAACCGCGGCCGAGCGCCGGCGCCCTGTTCGTGTCGCCCGAGCTTCGCGGCCGCTGGGTGCCCGAGGACGGGGACACCTACGCATTCGGCGTGTCGGGCTCGATGCCGCTGATGCGCCGCGCCATGCTCGACGACATGCGCGAGGTCCACGGCTACTGGTACGACGAGCGCTTCGGCACGGGCTACGAGGATCTCGACCTCTGGTTCCGGATGCAGCATCGCGGCTGGAAGGCGCTCTATTGCCCGACCGCGCGGGCCTGGCATGTCGGCTCCGCTTCGGCGGGCGGCGCCTCCGGCTTCCTCGACAAGCCGCCGGATTACCAGCGCCGTCTTTTCCGCAACCGGCGCCTTATCTGGATGAAGGACGTCTCGCCGGACATGCGCCGGCGCCTCTGGCTGCGCTGGCACCTTTTCGAGGCTGTTCTGCCGTTCTACCTGCTTGCGCGCGCGCCGGCGGCGTTGCCGCCCTGGTGGCGCGGCCTCGCCGATGCGCGCCGTCAGGCCGCGGCGTTTCGTCTCGAGGGCGAGAAGACCGACCGGATGGCGCTCGTGCCCGCCTCCCGGATGCTCGGCTACGTCCGCTGAACCGCGCGCCCTAGCAGGGCAGTATGACCTCGTCGACCTGGCGGGGACGCATGTAGAAGGTGTCGGTCAAGTAGATGGACTCGGTCAGGATCTGGCCGAGCTTGGGGATGTACTCGAACTGCGCCTCGGTGATGATCAGCGTGGTGCCCTCGACGCGCACGCCCTCCGGCACGGTGATGTTGGATCCCTTCGTGCGCGGCGATGTGTGGTAGGCGCAGCTGTTCAGGACCTTGTCGCCGTTCGAGGTGATGTTCACGCTTGAGACGACCAGCTTGAGGGTCGCGGTGTCGTACGGTGCCAGGATCGCCTGCGCCGCCGAGAAGATGTCGTCCATCTCCGCCGAGTTGATGATCGTGCCTTGGGCCACGAGGTCGCCGACCGACCCGGCCGCCGTGGTAAGCTTGCGATCGACCGTGACCGCCTGGCTGAGCTCGGTGCCGGCGAGATAGATCAGGATCAGCACCGGCAGCACAAGCGCGAACTCTACGGCGGACACGCCCTCCTCGTCCCTGACGAGAGTCCGGCGCAGGTTGCGGATCTTTCCGAGAATCGTGTTGCCAGGGATCATGTTTGGCGCCTCAGAACGGTTCGTTGCGGAAGGTCGCGGTGGCGGACAGCAGATAGTTGCCGTTGGCGAGGTTGTGCGGTGCCACGAAGTTCGGCACGGACGTCGGCCATTCGTAGAAGGCCCGGACCAGAACGATGTCGCCCCCGACGCCGGGGCGATAGACGAAGTTGTCGTCGTCGAAGTTTCCGTTCGCGTCGATAGGCAGGGGCTCCCGGGCCGAGTTGAAATCGGTGAGCTCGCGTACGTCGATCTTCACTCCGGCTTCGCAATCGAGCAACGCGACGATGCGGGCGCAGACGGCCTGCTGGAACTTGTTCTTGTCGAAGCTCTGCTCCTGCGCCTGGCCGGTGCGGATCAGGCGTGCCGCGTCGGCGAGCCCGGTCTCGAGGATCTGGCCGGCGAAGAAGATCAGTGCGGTCTCGAGGATCGCGAAAAGGAGTGCGAAGAAGGGCAGGGCGACGAGCGCGAACTCGATGGCGATGGACCCGTCGTGATTTTTGGAGAAGCGGCGGATGCTCCACCGCCCTCTGAGTTGCGCTGTCGGTGCAGGCATTCGGTGTGTCTCCAAAATACGAACCGGGCATTCACGGAATGATGCGAGGGCCCCTCAGGGCCCACTACGGCTCCCGATCCAAAAATAGACAAAAACGTTTGCCGAACCCTTTCAGCCATCGCCGAAGCGTCGGCAATCAGCGAAAGAGTCTGTTTACCGTGGGAATCGGGGAGGTCCGGACGCCGGTCGCGTCTCGTGTCAGTTCGTGCCCGCCTGGCCGGTGGCGAGACCCAGCCGGTCGCCGATCTGGGTGTTCAGGGCATCGAAGTTCTCGGGCGTGTCGCCGATCATCAGCGTCCGCTCGCACGTAGGAGCGCAAGAATAAGATTGCCTCGCGCCGCCGCGCTGCACCGTCACGATGCCGACGTCGTCGCCGCGCACGTGAACGGTATAGTCGCCGATCGTATCGCCGGTGGCGTCGAGGACGATCATGTTGGTCACGCCGAAGCTCTTGCCGGTGACGACGAGCATTTCGCGATTCTGAACGAGCGCGTCGGCAATCGACGGATTGCCGATGATGACCGTCGAGGCGGGAGACTCGAGCCGAACGAGCTTGGCGCGGTCCACCTCGACAAGAAGCGTGTCTTCCAAGGCGAGAACGGGTCGCGGCACGGCGATCGCGGCGGCGATCATAATCCCGCTCGCCAGAACACTTCTGAAGACCGTCATGTCGCGCATCCTTCGGCCGCTTGCTTGCCCGCGTCGCACTGTATCGAAATATTGGTAAACGATTTCCCAATGCCGGTTCCGATTTCGGAAGTCGGGTGCCCGGGCTCCGTCGGCAGTGGACTATCTTCGATCAGCGGCGGTTTTCGACGCTCTGTCCCCACGGCTCGGAGGGCTTGGTGACGAAGTAGGCGCGTAAAATGCACAGATATATATCGGAGAAAATTTGGATGTACTGGCGATATTGTCGGTCGTCTGGAGTGTATATTAAACAGGCTTGCTATATTAACGAGGTTTAAGCAAATTATACGTCTGTAAATGTTTCACAATAGGGACATCAGAGGTGGTGAGAAATCGTTCACCATCGATGTAGAACTGTAAATTATGTGCGTATGTATGCGATCATCTTAAGTTGTTCGTAACGCGCCACGGCTAGGTTCGTCGCCGGTTCCGATGAAGGATCCTTAAGGGTCGGTCGGGCCGGAGCGTCTTAAGACGAACTAAGGACAAGGAGCGACATGATGAAGACCCTCTTCAAGAATTTTGCCCGCGACGAGTCGGGCGCGACCGCCATCGAATACGGCCTGATCGCCGCCGGCATCTCGATCGCGATCGTGGCCGTCACGCCGCTGATCGGCGACCAGCTCGACGTGGTGTTCAACGAAATCCTCGCCGCGCTGCAGGCCCGCTGAGTTCCGGCGGTCTGCGCAAAGCGACAGACACAACGGAAGCCGCCGTTTCGGCCCGACGCCGAAGCGGCGGCTTCGTCTCCTTTTGCCCCTTAAGGGGCGATTAAGCCGTTCCGCTTAATATGCGGCCGATGGGTTCCACGCAGCGACGCGGGCACCAGCAATGGTCGGTACGATAGTCTTTCTCTTCTTCCCCGCCGCGATGGCGGCGGCGGCGTGTATCGACTTCTTTACGCTGACTATTCCCAACCGCCTCTCCATCGGGTTCGCGGTTCTGTTCTTCCCCGCCGCGCTCGTGGCCGGATTGCCCCTTCATGACATCGGCATGCATGTGCTCGCCGCAGCGGCTATGCTGGCGGTCGGCGTTGCCCTGTTCGCATTCGGCTGGATCGGCGGCGGGGATGCGAAGTTCTTCGCGGCCACGGCCCTCTGGCTCGGCTGGCCTCACCTTCTTCCGTATATTGTGTGGTTTTCGCTGGTGGGCGGCGGCCTGTCCCTCGCCCTCGTGGTTGCTCGCCGCATGCCGATCCCGTTGCTGGTCGCCCACGCTGAATGGGCACTGCGGCTGCACGACAGGCGAAACGGAGTTCCCTACGGCGTCGCCTTGGCCGCGGCGGGCCTGATCGTCTACCCGGCGACGATCTGGACGGCAGTGATGACCGGATGACGGCGCCCGAGAGTACGCCGCCTACAAATCGATACTTCTCATTAACCATAAGTTGACCATTCCATCCGCATGATCCCTGCGAACGCCGCCGATGAGGCGACAGTCAGCTTGGGATGATGAGTTATGAAAGTCGCGCGTATTGCCGTTCTCGGCATTGCCGTCGTCGCCGGTTTCCTTGCCTGGCGGCTTGCCAGCAACATTGGCTCGGGCCCGACCGAGGTCGTCGTCGAAAAGGCGGTCGATACCGAGGAGGTGCTGGTGGCGCAGCGCGACATCACCCCCGGTGCGGTCCTGTCGGCTGCCGACATGACCTGGGAAAACTGGCCGAAAGGGAGCATAAGCGGCGCCTTTATGACGCGCGCCTCCGATCCCGACGCGATCGAGAAGACGACGGGCTCCGTCGCGCGCACCAGCTTCTTCCCGGGCGAGCCGATCCGCAACTCCAAGCTCGTGAAGTCCGGCGCCGGCGGCTATCTCTCCGCGTTGCTGCCGCCGGGCAAGCGCGCCGTCGCCACCAAGACCTCGCCGGAGACCGGCGCCGGCGGCTTCATCCTGCCCAACGATCACGTCGATGTGGTGGTGACGCGCCAGGAGCAGAATTCCAAGGGCCAGCAGAGCTTCGTCAGCGAGACGGTGCTGGAGAACGTGCGTGTCCTCGCCATCGATCAGACCGTCGAGGAGAAGGACGGCCGGATGGACGTGGTCGGCAACGTCGCGACGCTGGAACTGAGCCCGGTACAGGCCGAGCAACTCGCCCTGGCCCAGCAGCTCGGTGACATCTCGCTGTCGCTGCGCTCGATCATGGACGGCGGCGCGGCGCCGCTGCCGCCGGGTGGGGCGGCCGGTAGTCGCGGCGCGGTGACGGTCGTGAAATTCGGTGTGCCCACACGGGTCACCACGAACTGAGTACGGGCAATCGGGAGAAATCTGCCATGGCTCGCGGGAGCTTCCTTAACCTGGTTTCTGCCCTCGCCCTGGCGGCGACAGCAGCCGCGCTCGAACTGGTTGCCGCCAGCCCCGCGACGGCCCAGTCGGCGGGTCACATGACCATCAATCCGGCCGAACTGTCGACCTCGCGCCAGGTCAAGATCGGCGTCGGAAAGTCCCTCGTCATCGACCTGCCGCGCGATGCCAAGGACGTGCTCGTGTCGAGCCCCAAGGTCGCCGACGCGGTGATGCGGACGGCGCGCCGCGCCTACCTGATCGGCCTCGAGGTCGGCCAGACCAACGTCTTCTTCTTCGATGTGGCCGGCCGTCAGATCGCCGTCATCGAGCTCCAGGTCGACCGCGACATCGCCGCGCTCTCGCAGAGCATCCGCCAGCTCGTTCCCGGCACGGCGGTGAAGGTCGAATCCATGAACGACAACGTCGTCCTGACCGGCACGGCGGAGACCGCCTCCGATGCGGAGAAGGCCGTCGACATCGCCGCCCGCTACGCCGGCGATCCCGCCAAGGTCCTGAACATGATCGCGGTGCAGGGCAGCGAGCAGGTGTTCCTGAAGGTCACGGTCGCCGAGGTGAAGCGGCAGGTCCTCAAGGAACTCGGTGTGGACCTGAACCTGCAGATCAATTCCGCCAACATCATCACCAACATCATTTCCAACCCGGTGTTCGGTCTGGGCCTGTCGCAGCTTCCCGCGCTGCGCGGCGGCGGTGTTTCCAATGTCGGCGCCGGCTGGGGCGCGTCCTGGACGGACGGAACCAACGTCGTCGGCGCCAATATCCGCGCGCTGGAGTCGCAGGGCCTCCTGCGGGTGCTCGCCGAGCCGACGCTGTCGGCGATCAGCGGCGAAACCGCGAATTTCCTCGCCGGCGGCGAGTTTCCGGTCCCCACGGGTCGCACCTGCGACCCCGATACCGGCCAGTGCCAGCTGTCGATCGAGTTCAAGCCCTTCGGCGTCGCGCTCGCCTTCACGCCGGTCGTGATGTCCGCGGGCCGCATCAGCCTCAAGGTCAAGACCGAGGTGTCCGAGATCGACCGTCAGTCGGAGGTCATCCTCGAGGACACCCGCATCCCCGGCATCAAGACGCGGCGCACCGATACCACGGTCGAGTTGCCGAGCGGAGGATCGCTGGTGCTCGCCGGCCTCATCCAGCAGGACACCAAGCAGGTCATCAACGGCGTGCCGGGCGTCATGGATCTGCCGATCCTCGGCACCCTGTTCCGCAGCCGCGACTTCCAGAACGACGAGACCGAGCTGGTCATCCTCGCCACCCCGTTCATGTCCAAGCCTGTCGCCCGCGACGAACTCGCCCGTCCGGACAAGAACTTCGCACCGTCGACGGATCCCGCCGCGATCCTGCTCGGCCGTCTGAACCGCCTCTATGGCCTCGCCGAGGAAAATCCGGCGGGCAACTACCGCGGCCCGATCGGTTTCATTGTGGAATAGGGAGCGGCTCCAGCCGTCGTATCGATGAACGCCAAGTCGAACAGAGCGCTGCTCTCGCCCAATACCCGTCGCGCCCTCGCGCTGGTGCTGCTCGGCCTGCCGCTTGCGGCGTGCAACTCCGATCGGGTGATCACCGGATCGGTGCCGACCTCCATCGAGGAGCGCTATCCGATCGGCGTCGTGCCGGAACGCGCCAAGCTCGATCTCAACGCCACGGGCATGGGCCTCTCTAGGCCCGACAGGACGATGGCGGAGGAATTCATCCTCGGATGGCGCCGCCAGGGCACCGGCGGCCTGCAGGTACTGACGCCGACCGGGACCCTGAACGAGAAGGAAGCCGCCTCCGTCGTCGCCGAGGTCAAGGACATCGCCTATTCCTACGGCATGCCCGTCGAGACGATCCACGTCGTCGGCTATCATACGACCCACCGGGTCGCGCCGGTGCACCTCGCCTACGAGCGCGTCGTGGCGACGCTCGAATGCGGCAACTGGCCGACCAACGTCGCCTCCAGCTGGGACAACCTGCCTTACGAGAACTTCGGCTGCGCGACCCAGAAGAACCTGGCCGCGATGGTGGAGGATCCGCGCGACCTCTCCAGGCCGCGCGCGCAGACACCGCGTGACGGCCAGCGCCGTGACACCGTCTACAAGAAGTACCGGACGGGCGACGATCCATCCACGGTCTACAACGACACCAGCACCGGCCAGATCAGCGAGGTCGCGCAGTAGTCATGAGCGTAGCTGCGGAAAAATTGACCGAAGCCGCGGACGATCGCCGGGAAGGCGGCGGAGACCGATACATCCCGCCGTTGCCGCGGGTATCGATCCAGGTCTTCTGCGAAACGCCTGAAACCAACGCGGCGTTTACCGAAGCCGCCGGCGACCGCCGTGCCGGCCGCGCCCACATGACAGTGCAGATGGGTGGTCTGGCGGCCGCCCGCGAATTCTATGTCAGCGCCGCGACCCCGAATGTCATAGTCGTCGAATCGACGGCCGGCGCCGCCGGCCTGACCGAGCAGCTCGACCGCCTGGCGGACGTCTGCGATCCGGGCACCCGCGTCATCGTCATCGGCCATGCCAACGACATCGGGCTGTTCCGCGAGCTCATGCAGAAGGGCGTCAGCGACTACGTGCTCGCGCCCGTCGATCCGCTGCTCGCCCTGTCCACGCTTTCGGCCCTGTTCGACGTGCCGGGCACGGATCCGCTCGGCCGCACCGTCGCCTTCGTCGGTGCCAAGGGCGGCGTCGGGTCCTCGACCATCGCCCACAACGTCGCCTGGGCGATCTCCCAGGAACTCGTCAGCGACGTGGTCATCGCCGATCTCGATCTCGCCTTCGGCACCGCCGGTCTCGACTTCAACCAGGACCCGCCCCAGGGTATGGCGGAGGCCGTCTTCGCCCGCGACCGGCTCGACGAGAACTATCTCGACCGCCTGTTCTCCAAGTGCACCGATCACCTGAGCCTCATCGCCGCTCCGTCTACGCTCGACAAGGAATACGACCTTCCCGGCGACTCGATGGAGCCGGTGATCGATCTGATCCGCAAGACCGTGCCGACCGTGGTGCTCGACGTGCCGCACGTATGGACGGCCTGGGCGAAGGCGACGCTGTTGGCCGCCGACGACATCGTCATCACCGCGATGCCGGATCTCGCCAACCTGCGCAACGCCAAGAACCTCGTCGACATGCTCAAGCAGGCGCGCCGCAACGACCGCCCGCCGCTCGTCGTGCTCAACCAGGTCGGGATCCCGAAGAAGCCGGAGATATCGGAGAAGGACTTCGGCACGGCGCTGGAGCTGCAGCCCTTCGCCGCCATCACATTCGATCCCGTGCTGTTCGCGACGGCGGCCAACAACGGTCAGATGATCGCCGAGAACCAGGCGAACGCGAAGCCCGTGGACGCCTTCCGGTCGCTGGCCGAGGCGCTGACCGGCCGCTCCGAGACACGCAAATCCAAGCGGGCGTCGCTCGGGCCGCTGCTTGAGCGCTTCAAGCGGAAGAAGAACTGAACGGACCTGATCGCACATGTTCGGCAGACGAGGTAGTCAGTCTGAAGTGATGGAGCCGGCGCCGGTTGCGAGGCCGCAGCCGCCCGCCGCCGATTCCGCGTCCACCGCGCCGCCGGTCGAGGCGCCTGTCGCGCCCCAGCCTCCCGTTCCGCAGGTCTCCGAGCCTAAGCCGCCGTCGTCGGCCACGCCTGCCGCCGCGGCCGCCGAGCCGCCCGCCGCCCCGCAACCGCCCACCGTCCAGAGTGCCGCCTCGGCCCCGATCCCTTCGAAGCCGACGGCCCCAACCCCCCCGCCGCCGGCCGCGGCCGCGCCCAAGGCACCGGC
>JAEWYT010000087.1 GCA_023458595.1 Pseudomonadota bacterium | reverse complement strand
ATGCAGGACGAAATCAACCAGCGTCTGTCGGACATCGATCGCATCTCGCAACAAACCGACTTCAACGGCGTGAAGGTCCTGTCGGACTCGGCCAAGCCCCTGACGCTGCAAGTCGGCGCCAACGACGGCGAAACCATCACCCTGAACCTGAGCGAAATCAGCGTCAAGACGCTGGGCCTCGACGGCTTCAACGTGAACGGCTCGGGTGTGACCCAGAACCGTTCGGCTACCGTGTCGGACCTGCAAGCTGCTGGCGGCGTTGCTGGCACGGGCGCGGCAGCCAACGACTGGAAGGTCACGACCAAGCACGAAGCCGTTACCGCTGAACAAGCTTTCGACAAGATGCAAAACGGCAATAAGGTTGCCGTGGGCACCGGCGCCGCCAAGGTCGAGTACACCTTCGACGCTGCCAAGAACAACTTCACGTTCACCAACACCGCATCGGGCACGGGCGCGGCATCCGTCGCCAACCTGTCCGCCTCGCTGAAGCCGGCCACCGGCACGATCACCGGCACCTACAGCAACGCCGGCACCGCCTCCACCACGTTCCAAGTCGATGCAACCGGCAAGGTCACGATCGGTGGCAAGGAAGCCTACCTGGATGCAGCTGGCAACCTGACGACCAACAGCGCTGGCACCACCACGGTTGCCACGATCGACAACGTCATGGCCGCTGCTTCCAATGCAAGCGGCACGGGCACCGCAAGCGTCGCCATTGGTGGCAAGACCTACTCCAACAACGGCACCGCCGGCCAACTGGAATACACCGACACGATCAGCAGCGACGCTCTGCTGGCCAAGGTGAAGGCCGACGCCTCGGGCAACGTGGCTATCACGCTCGGCCAGGGCATCACCAGCGCCACCCTGGACTTCACCTCCGGCAAGTCGACCGACACGTACGTCGATGGCAAGGGCGAGTTCACCCGCGTTGACGAATACGTCACCGACTACACCGTTGACCCCAACACCGGCAAGGTGACGGTCAAGGGCAATGCCGCCACGGCGACCAACGGTGAAGACGCCAGCGCCTATGCCCAAGGCATCGGCACCGAAGTTTTCGTCAACAGTTCGGGCAAGTTGACCACGGAAACCACCAGCAAGGGCACGCTGACCACCGATCCGCTGAAGACGCTGGATGCCGCCTTCACGAAGCTGGACAAGCTCACGGGCGAACTGGGCGCTGTGCAAAACCGCCTGGAATCGACCATCGCCAACCTGAACAACGTGGTCAACAACCTGTCCAACGCTCGTTCGCGTATCCAAGACGCCGACTACGCCACGGAAGTTTCGAACATGTCGAAGGCTCAGATCCTGCAACAGGCTGGCACCTCGGTTCTGGCTCAGGCCAACCAAGTGCCGCAGACCGTTCTGTCGCTGCTGCGTTAATCGCCGCACGCCGCATCCCGCGGCCTTGTGCTGCGGATGCGTCAAGCAGAATCTCCATCCCTCTCGAGGCGTTATGCGCCCCGAGGGGGGTTTTTCGTTGGGGCGGCAGCGATGGGGAGGCGCTCTCATCCCGCTGGGCCGCTCTCAAGTTGCCGGAATTGCGGGGAAATTCCGCTCTTCAATCGATCATTGCCAGAGGAACGCATACCTTAAGCTTGCAACGATCAGCCTTCCTATCGTTTCTTCCGTAAAAAATGGCAAAGCACGCACGCCCCCCCGCCAAACCCAAAAGCGCATCGACATCGAACCGCGCATTGCCATTGACGCCGAAACAAGCCCTTGCACAGACTAAGCGGATGCCAAACGATCCGCACGGATGGAAGGAGCACGGCCGCCACCAGCTCAATGCAGGCGACCTTCGCGGGGCCGAGACGGCACTGGCACGGGCTGCCGAACTGGCGCCGACCGACTATGGAACCTGGCTGCTCCTGGGATATGCGAGCTTCAGTGCCGGTGACGAGCTGACAGCCGTCGATCATTTCCAGCGCGTGCTGGCGTTGCGCGCGGACGATTTTGATGCGCACGTGAACCTGGCGTTTCTCTTCCTGCGCCAAAACCAGACGGGCCAAAGCATCGAGCATGTAGAAAGAGCGCTGGCCCTCCAGCCGAACAGCATCCCGGCCCTGCGCGTCAAGGCGCAACTCCTGCACGTGTCCGGCAAGTATCAAGCAGCAATATCGATCTTCGAACAACTGATTCAACAGGATCAGGCCACCGCCCATGGGTGCTGGAACGATTTGGGCAACATCAAGCGCGAACTGGGGAGGCTCGACGAAGCTCTTGATTGCTATCGCAAAGCTGCGGGGCATTCCGGAACGAGTTCGGTCGCGCTATCCAACCAGATCACCCTACTCCATTACATGCCGGATCGGGATCCATCCGAGATTTTCGAGCTATGTAAAAAATGGGGGCAGACTTTCGCTCCTGCAAAGGGAATGCGCCGCCCACGTCCTGCCGACCGGTGCGCGTCTCGCCCGCTGAACATCGGCATGATCTCCGATGGCTTCCGCCAACATCCGGTTGGAGCAATGATCACCCCCGCATTGGCGCACCTGAGAAACACCGGCCTTCGCCTGCACCTCTACACCTCCAGTAGCGCCGTAGACAGCGTCACCGAGCAGATCCAGGCCGCGGCCGACCGCTGGATTCCGATTTTCAATAAATCCGACGATGAACTAGCCGCCCTAATCCGCGGCGACGGCATCGACATTCTTATCGACCTGTCCGGCCACAACACCGGGACCCGGATGCGCACGATCGCCATGGAGCCCGCGCCCGTGATCGTAAAGTGGGTGGGCGGGCTCATAAATACGACGGGTGTCGAAGCGATTGACTATCTGATCACCGACACCGTCGAATCGCCCCCGGGCAGCGATGCCTCGTACACGGAGAAGCTCATCCGCATGCCCGACGACTACATCTGCTACATGCCGCCCCAGCATGTGCCGGAAGTAGGCCCCCTGCCCGCTCTGCGCAACGGCTACGTCACGTTCGGATGCTTCAACAATCCGACCAAGGTCAACGAAACGGTGTTGGGCCATTGGGCCCGCTTGCTACGTGCCGTTCCGGACTCACGCCTGTATTTGAAAAGCAGTTCGTTCGGAACCGAAGATCTGCGCAAACGCACACTGGACGTTCTAGCCACCCATGGCATCGACTCGAAGAGAGTCCGTATGGAGGGGCAGTCCGCGCACTACGACCTGCTCAATAGCTATAACGAAGTCGACATTGCGCTGGACCCTTGGCCGTATTCGGGGGGCTTAACCACGTGTGAAGCCCTATTGATGGGCGTGCCTGTAATCAGCCTGCCAGGGCCGACTTTCGCCGGGCGGCACTCCGCGACGCACCTGATAAACGCCGGCATGCCGGAACTGGTCGTTTCCAACTGGTCAGAATACCTGGCGCGTGCGGTTGAACTGGCATCCGACCTGCAGAGCTTATCGACGATACGCGAGCACCTGCGCCAAATCCTGCTCCAATCCCCAGTATGCGATGGGGCCAAATTTGCGCGCCACCTGTCAGACGCCCTGCGCGCGATCTGGCAGCGCTATTGCGAGGAGAAGCCTCCTGCTGCGCTGGCCTTCACACCCGAAGGCCGGCCCTGGTTCGAGACCGAAGACGCGCCTAGTGTGCTGACCCATCCAGCTCCACCGCCCCCCGCCTCGTCCTCCGAATCGTTCCAGTTCGAGTTGCAAGGCAAGATCGTCACGCTGGACCATGGCGGCTCGTTCATTCACAGCGAACGCTTTGCCGGGCTTTCGCGGCTGAAGGCCCTGGCGACGATAGCCATGGATCCGACCGGCGTGCTCAGCCGGGCCGCCGAACTGATCCAGGACGGCAGCCTGCAGCACTATGACTCCAAGATTGCCCTGGGCGACGGCACGCCAACTAGGCTGCACGCATGCCTCGACACCTCATTCTCGGGAACCTTGGAGCCACTGCCTGCTGCCGAGCAGGTTGCCGCGTTGCGGCAAGGCACCACGGTACTGACGACCTTGCCCGTCCCGACCGCGCCCCTCGACAGCATCAGCGGCCTGGGCCAACTCGATTGGTTGATCCTGGATGACCGGCACGACACCTTGAGAATTATCGAGGGCGCGAGCGCTCAACTGGATAACGCGCTCCTCGTGCAGGCAAGAATCCTGTTCTTGCCCTTGTACACGCATCAGCCCGATCTCGGCTTGATAAGCGGGGCCTTGGCTCGCCATGGCCTGCGCCTGCTGCGGCTGAAAAACCCCAGGCATCTATACTGTTCGCCAGCGTTGCAGCTCGCCAAGAAGGCCTTCGATGGCTCCCAACTACTCAGTGCCGACGCCATCTTCATCCCGACCGATGATCGTCTGAAAAATACCGAACGCGCGCGCGTGCTGAAACTGGCGTTCCTGCTGCACACTGTCTATGAAGCGCCGGACGCCGCGCACGCCGCGCTGCAACTTGCCGACGAAGACACTGCCAGCCACTATTTGGTGGCCGGCGGCTGGGCCCCCCCGCCGAAAGCCCGCATCGTCCGCGCACCGGAACTGCTGCTCAGCAAGAAGGCCAAGCACCGCGCCGTGGTCGGCGTGCCGACCTACAACGAGGAAAAGTACATCGCGCAGACGATCCAATCGCTGAAGGATCAGGATGCCGACGGCGTTCGCTTCCTGATTTCGGACAATTGCTCGACCGACAGGACGATCGAAATCATCCAGGACTTGGCCACCGGGGATGCGCGCTTCGAGGTTTTCCAGCATGAAAGCAATCTCGGCGCTGCCAAAAACTTTGCCTTCGTGCTGCAGAACTCGGCTTCCGACTACTTCATGTGGCTGGGCGCGCACGACTATTTGTCGCCCGACTACGTATCGAAAGTCGTCAGGCGGCTCGACCAGAACCCTCATCTTTCGATGGTTCTCGGCTCCCCGTATAGCGTGAATGGTTCGCACGTCCAGAGTCTGCCGTCCGCAATTTACGATTTCAGCAGCCAATCTCCCGCGCAACGCTACCTGGACTCGGTGATCGCCCTCGCCAATTGCACGATCGTCCAAGCGATGTTCCGACGCGTCCATCTCGATGACTATGAGATACGTGAAGTGCGTTCCGGGGACCATGTCCTGATCAGCCACCTGCTGTGGAAGGGCTACCTGGAGTATCTGGACGGACCCAAATACTACCGCCGCTACTTTGCCGAAGCGCGCATGAATACTGCCTCGGAGCGGATCACAGGCAAGAAAATCGAATTGCCGCTGGAGGGTCTGTATCAGCACTACCGCGAGGATCTGGCGAACCTTAGCAAAGATGTCATGGCGCCAGAAGAAATCGAAAAGCTGCAAGAAATTGTGCAATCCGTGCTGCGACGCCGATTCGGCGGTGCGCCTACCGCGGCCTGACCGCGGGCGCTGAACCGCGCGTGGCACAGCCCGCCGCGGAACAAAGACATACTGATGAAAACAGGTATCCAACCATGAAAGCGGTAATCCTGGCCGGCGGCTATGGCACGAGAATCTCTGAGGAATCCTACCTTAGGCCCAAGCCGATGATCGAAATCGGCGGCCGGCCTATCCTCTGGCATATCATGAAGACCTATTCCCATCACGGCATCAATGATTTTGTGATCTGCTGCGGATACAAGGGCTACGTGATCAAGGAGTATTTCGCGAACTACTTCCTCCACATGTCCGACGTCACCATCGACATGACCAAGAACGCCATGGAGGTCCATCATCGGTACGTGGAGCCCTGGCGCGTGACGCTGGTCAATACTGGCGAAGAAACGATGACTGGCGGTCGCTTGAAGCGAGTTCGCGACCATCTGAACGACGAGCCGTTCTGCTTCACATACGGCGACGGAGTCAGCAACATCAATATCCGCGCATTAGTGGACTTCCACTTGACGCATCGAAAGCCCGCGACCGTCACCGCAATCCAACCTCCCGGCCGATATGGCGCGTTGGAAATGGACGGAGATTCCGTACTGAATTTCCGCGAAAAACCCGCCGGTGACGGCGCATGGATCAATGGCGGCTACTTCGTACTGAATCCCACGGTGCTAGACCTCATTGAAGGAGATCGCACGAGCTGGGAGGGAGAACCTCTCATGCGGCTCGCCGCAGAGCAGAACCTTATGGTGCACCGTCACTCGGGTTTCTGGCACGCCATGGACACGCTGCGAGACAAGAATCACTTGGAAAACCTGTGGTCACAGGGCGACGCGCCGTGGAAAGTGTGGAAATAGTCCCGTTTGCCGGCGCCTATCGCGGGCGTCGCGTGCTCGTCACCGGTCACACGGGCTTCAAAGGAGGCTGGCTGGCGTTTTGGCTGTCAAGATTGGGCGCACAAGTGACCGGGCTCGCACTCGCCCCCACGGCCCAACCCAACCATTGGGACGAGATTTCTGCCTGCGCCACGAATATTTGCGCCGACATCCGCGACCTAGAAGCGACAACCCGGGCCGTAGAAGCCTGCCGGCCCGACATCGTGTTTCATCTGGCAGCCCAAACGCTGGTTCGAGAATCATACCAACAGCCCTTGACCAGTTGGTCCACCAACGTGATGGGCACGGCCAACGTGCTGGAAGCGTGCCGACGCGCACCTTCCGTCGAGGCGATCGTCGTGGTGACCACGGACAAGGTATATGCGAACCAGGAGTGGCCATGGGGATACCGGGAGAACGATCGCCTGGGCGGTCACGATCCCTACAGTGCCTCCAAGGCGGCCGCGGAACTGGTCGTGGACAGCTACCGTAAGTCCTTCTTCCACCAGGACAATTCGCCGCTGGTCGCCACCGTTCGCGCAGGCAACGTCTTCGGCGGCGGAGACTGGGCGGCCGGCCGTTTGATCCCCGACGTCGTCAGGGCCCGCTACGCCGGACAGCCACTGGAAATCCGTTCGCCGATGTCGGTGCGCCCCTGGCAACATGTGCTGGAGTGCCTGTCCGGCTACCTCATGCTCGGGCGGCGCCTACTTGAGGGCGACGCCGCGTGCGCGTCGGCCTGGAATTTCGGCCCGCCGCCGACAGACTGCCGAACGGTCTCCGACCTGCTCCAGTCCATAAAAAGCCACTGGCCCGGGCTTGCCTGGCTGAGCGCTGCCCAACCGGGACCGCACGAAGCGGGATTGCTGTCATTGGATTGCGCCAAAGCCCAACGAGAACTGGGATGGTCTCCTACGTTGAGCCTGGCCGAGTCGCTCGCCCTGACCGCGCAATGGTATTGCCATTTCCATGAGACGGCCGAAACGCTTACCGAAGTCCAGTTGGACTATTACGTCGACGCGGCAAGGCAGCGTCATCGTGCCTGGAACCCGCAATGAGAATCACCGCAACGAAGATTCCGGGCGTATGCGTGGTCGAAACTACCGTCCATCGCGATGAGCGGGGAGCATTCGCCCGGCTGTTCTGCCGCGAGAGCCTGGGAGATGTCATCGGCGGCCGGCAGATCCTGCAAATCAATCACTCTCGCACCCGTAGTCCGGGGGCGGTGCGCGGCCTGCATTTCCAGCATCCTCCCCAAGCGGAGATGAAATTCGTCCGCTGCGTTCGCGGCCGGGTGTGGGATGTCGTGGTCGATCTCCGTGCGGACTCCCCCACGTTTCTGCAATGGCATGCCGAAACGCTGGACGGCGACTCGCTCACGATGATCGTCATTCCCGAAGGCTGCGCGCATGGTTTCCAGGCGCTGGAGGCCGACAGCGAAATGATGTATCTGCACACCGCCACGTATCAGCCCACCTATGAGGGCGGCCTGCTACACAACGATCCCGTATTGGGCATTTCCTGGCCGCTGCCCGTCACTGAAGTTTCTGCTCGCGACCGTTCACACCCTTTTATTGACCGGAGTTTCTCTGGAATTCAGCTATGAAATGCCGCCACTGCGGTTCGTCCTTGGAGCATGTCCTGGTCGACCTGGGTACCGCGCCGCCTTCCAATGCATATCTTGGCGCAAGCGACCTGGCTCGGCCTGAAGTCTCGTACCCGCTCCGCGTGCGGGTCTGCTCCGATTGCTGGTTGGTCCAGACGGAAGACTATGCCGCCGCCGACGATCTGTTCACACCGGATTACGCCTACTTTTCGTCGACCTCATCTGGTTGGCTCGTCCATGCCGCAAACTATGCCTCGATGATCACCCGTCGGCTAGGGCTGGGCGACGAGAGTTTCGTCATTGAAGTCGCATCTAATGATGGATACCTGCTGAAGAATTTTGTCGCTGCGAGCATTCCCTGCTTGGGAATCGAACCCACCGCAAGCACTGCCGACGCGGCGCAAGCGCTGGGAATTCCCGTCTTGCGCGAATTTTTCGGCCGTGAACTGGCCGAAAGGCTGCGCCAGGACGGACGCCAGGCAGACTTGATCATCGGCAACAACGTGTACGCCCACGTCCCGGATATCAACGACTTCACGCAAGGACTGGCCCTGGCCCTGAAGCCGGGCGGCACGATTACGCTTGAGTTCCCGCACCTGTTGAAGCTGCTGGAACAGACCCAGTTCGACACTATCTACCATGAGCATTTCTCGTACCTGTCGCTCTACACGGTGAGCCGCATTTTCGCGGCCCACGGACTGCGTGTAACCGACGTCGAAGCGCTCCCCACCCACGGCGGCAGCTTGCGTGTTTACGGCTGCCATGCGCAAGACCCTCGGTCCGGCTCGACGGCCGTGGAGGCTGTACTCCGCGCCGAGCAGGATGCAGGCCTGCGTACGATCGCGCCCTACCACACATTCCAAACGCGCGTGGACACCATCAAGAATGAATTCACCAAGTTCCTGATCGAGCAACGGCAGGCAGGTAAGCAGGTCGCCGCATATGGCGCCGCAGCCAAAGGCAATACGCTCTTGAACTACGCCGGAATCAAGCCCGACCTGCTCTCCTTCGTTTGCGATGCCTCTCCACGCAAGCAAGGCAAGTATCTGCCGGGCAGCCGAATCCCGATATTGGCACCCGAAGCACTGCAAACCCGCAGGCCCGACTTTGTCGTGATCTTCCCCTGGAATATATCCGGCGAAATCATGAACCAGGTCGGCTATATCCGTGAATGGGGTGGGCGCTACGTCACAGCCGTTCCGCAGCTGGAAATCCTATGACAACGGACCGCATCGTCTACACCAAACCGTCGATCACCGATCTGGAAGTCCGTTACGCGACCGACGCCGCCACCAACGGCTGGGGTGCACATTGCTACGACTACATTCATCTGTTCGAAGGGGCCTTCCGCCAACACCTCGGCACTCGCCACGCCCTGGCAACATCCAGCTGCACCGGTGCATTGCACATGGGCCTGGCCGCGATGGGCATAGGCCCGGGCGATGAGATCATTCTCGCGGATACCAACTGGATCGCCAGTGCCGCCCCTATCGTTCACTTGGGCGCCACCCCGGTCTTCGTGGACATTCGTTCGGATTCCTGGTGCCTGGATCCCGGCAAAGTGGAAGCCGCCATCACGACGCGGACCAAGGCGATCATCGCTGTCCACCTATACGGAAACCTGTGCGAGATGGACGACCTGCTCGTGATCGGCGAGCGGCACGGCATACCGGTCATCGAGGATGCCGCCGAGGCCATCGGCTCGGAATATCGTGGGCGGCGCGCGGGCAGCATGGGGTTGTTCGGCACATTTTCATTCCACGGCACCAAAACCATGACCACTGGCGAAGGCGGCATGCTGGTGACTCAGGATGAAGAACTCTATGAACGGGTGCTGACGCTATCCAATCATGGACGCGCCCGTACCCAGTCCAAGCAATTCTGGCCGGACATGGTGGGTTTCAAGTATAAGATGTCCAACATCCAGGCAGCGATCGGCTGTGCTCAACTGGAGCGCATCGAAGCGCTGACATCCCGCAAGCGCGCCATCCTCGCGTCCTACCGTGAACGGCTGGCTGATCTTCCGGGACTCGCCATGAACCCCGAGCCTGCCGGCACGGTCAATGGTGCGTGGATGCCCACGGTCGTCTTTCCGGAAGAGGCAAACGTTACCAAGTCAGCCCTGTTGAAGGCATTCGGCGAAGCCGATATCGACGCTCGGGTATTCTTCAGCCCGCTATCGGCGCTTCCCATGTTTACCGACAAACCGGACAACCGAATCTCTTGGTCCATCCACGAGCGCGCGATCAATCTGCCCTCATTCCACGACATCAGCGATGCGGATATGGACCGCGTCTGTAGCGTCGTGCGCGGGTTCATGTAGGTTCCACACCATGAAAGTCCTATCTCTGGGTGGTGGAAAATGGCAGCTCGGCCTTTTGGATACGCTCCACCGCCTCGGCCTCGAAAGCGCAGTCATCGACATCAATCCCGAATGTCCCGGCCGATATGCCGCGGGCGAATTCGTGCAAGGCGATACGAGCAACCCGCAGACGGTCATGCATGCCGTGCAATCACTGGGGGCCGGCCTGGTCATTGCCGAACAGAGCGACCGATTCGTCCGGGTGGCGGCCAGCGTAAATCAGGCGCTGAAACTGCCCGGCCTGCTCCCCGAGATTGCCGAGCGATTTACCGATAAGTCGCGCATGCGCCAGATATTGCGCGGAAAGGTCCCCATGCCGGACTTCCGCGAGGTCGGCGATCTGCAGACCGCGCTGGACTTCGGCGCGCAAGTCGGCTTTCCGCTCGTGATCAAGCCCAAGTCCGCGCAATCTTCCTACGGCGTTTTCAAGGTCGACACGCCCCGCGAGCTGGAAGAGAGATTCACCGACAGCATGGCCTTCAGCAAGGACGGCAACCTGCTGATCGAGGCGTTTGTCGACGGCATCGAAGTGACCGTCGAAGGCCTCTCGATCGATGGGCAGTTTCACGTCTTGGCGATATCGGAGAAAGAGCACTATTCTTTCAATCCCTGCGTTGCGAAACGATTGAGCTATCCCCCCGATTCGTTTGACGCCACCACGCTGACGCGCATCAAGGACACCGCGACCACCGTTGTATGCACGCTAGGCCTGGATATCGGTTTGAGCCATGCAGAATATCGGATAAAGGACGGAATCCCCTATCTGGTGGAAGTTGCCGCGCGTGGAGGCGGAACGCAGATCGCCGCCAAGATCCTGCCCCACGTCTGCCAATTCAGCCCCTATGAGCTGTTGGTGCGCCGGCTGAGCGGCGAACCCGTGTCGGTGCCCGCGCCCGCGGGCAAGGCGGCGGTCCTGATGTTTCTCGAATTCGATCCCGGGGTGGTCAAACGAATCCATGGATTGGACGCTTTGCAGGCGGACGGCGTCGCCGCGGAGATTTCCCTGACCTTCCAGGAGGGCTCGGAAATCATACGCCCCGAAGACGACACGCAACGGCTGGGCTACGCCCTGGTGCTGGGCGAAGATCGGGCCGATGTCGATGCTCGCTGCAGGCGCATCCGGCAGACGATCAAGGTGGAGTACCTGTAATGCGATTCTTCGACACCCATGTGCATCTGCGTAGCGCCGATCGCGCCGGCTTGGACGAACTGCTCGGCAAACTGGAGTCGTATCCAGAATGCCTGGGCGGGCTGCTGGTCCTGAATACGCGACAGGAAGTCGATGTGGTCCATCGGCATATCGACCTCATTCCCTCCCGCGTGGTGCTTGTCCCTTACTTCAGCGCAGAGCACGGACTACCGGCCGAAGTCACGGCATCCGGCTGGTACAAGATCCATCCGTCCCTCCACAAGCTGGGCATCGATGCCCTGCCGGAACTCGCCGCCCGGCTTGCGGATGCGAATCCCCGCGGCGTGATGGTGCATTGCTTTCCTTGGGGCACGCAGCTGCAATACAACGTCAGCCTGCCGTTCGTCATCCATCTGGCGCAAGCGTTGCCACAGTCGACCATTCTCGCCACTCACGGCGGCGGCTACGAATCGTGGCAGTTCCGCGCGCACGCGGGCGGCTTGAAAAACGTGCATTTCGATTTCTCGATGACGCTGGACTACTACGAGAGGGCGGATGCCGTCAAACCCTTGCAACGCTATTTGATGCATTCGCCGACCCGTATCCATTTCGGAAGCGATTGGCCGAGCGGGAATATCGAGCGACAACTGAACGAACAATTGCGATTGGCGCGTGAGGTCGGCCTCAACCAGGAGCAGCTGGAAGATCTGCTACTGAGCAACGCTCGCACGCAATGGCCGGACGCGTTCGCGCCTTCGTTTTCCTCTGGCAGGAGTTATTGATGCCCAAAATTTCAGATCATGCGAGTAGGCTGCAGGAAGCAGTCTCCGTCAGATACAACAATGCCGTCTACGATCTCAAGCGTAGCGGCAAGGACGTAATCGTGCTTTCCCTGGGCGAAGCGTTCTTTGACCTTCCTCCCGTATCGCTCGAAGGCCTGCCGCATCCCGAGGGCTTGCATTATTCGCACTCGCGTGGCGTTCCCGAACTGCGGGAACGCGTTTCCCGCTATTACCATGAGCAGTACGGTGTCAGCGTCGATCCTGCAACCGAAATCCTGTTCACCGCCGGGTCCAAGGCTGCTATCTACTTTTCGATGATGGCGGTGCTGAACCCTGGCGACGAGGTTTTGATACCCGAGCCGATGTGGGTCAGCTATCCGGAACAGGCACGCTTGTGCTTTGCCAAGCCCGTGTCCATTCCTTATCCGAACAAGGTCGGCGATTTTGAGCACTTTCTGACCGATCGGACGCGCCTGCTCATCATCAACAACCCAAACAATCCTACCGGCTACGTCTATTCGAAGCGCGAATTGCAGTACTTGTCGGTCATGGCGCGCGCCAACGATATCTATCTGCTCAGCGACGAGGCGTACAGCGATTTCCTGGTAGATCGCTCATTCGTGTCGGCCGGCTGCCTGGACAAGGCGAAATCGCACACGATCGTCTGCAATTCGATTTCCAAAAACCTCGGAATATCCGGCTGGCGCATTGGTTACGCGATCGCCGGAGCCGAGTTTATTCATCAGCTGCTGAAGATCAATCAACACGTCATCACCTGCCCTGCCACCAATCTCCAGCAGTACCTGGTGCGAAATTTCGACTCGCTGATCAAGACGACGAAGCCTCAAGTCACGGATGTCGTGAACAAGCGGTCGGTGGTGGCGGACTATCTTCAAAAACAAGGCGTCGAAGCGGTATCGGGCAGTGCCGGGTTCTATCTGTTCGTCTCGATCTCGCCGAGTGCATTGGACTCGGAAACGTTCTCCATGCGCCTGCTCAACGAACGTCAGGTGTGCGTGGTTCCCGGCTTTGGTTACGGGTCTTCCTGCGACAAATTCGTACGCGTGTCGGTCGGATCCGAACCGCTGGACCGGATCTATCGCGGCATCGATGCCATCAAGAGCCTCATTGCAGAGACGCGCCATGCATGACGAAGACACTCGGGCCTTGGTCGATCTCTACGAAGGTCGCTACACAGCGGATGGCGCGGAGATCACCACCCTCGGTTGGAAGAATCGGGAAGAACAACGCCTGCGGTTCGATGTGCTGAGCGGCGTCGGACCGCTGCAACACGCCACCGTGTGCGACGTAGGCTGTGGTTTCGGTGACCTGGCAGACTATTTCCGCGAAAAGCAACTGAATGTCACCTATACCGGACTGGATATCGCTCCGTCCTTCGTTGCCCACGCCAAGGCGGCGCATCCGGCGGACTCGTTCCTCCAGCTCGATCTGGATCAGGAATCCTATGACCAGGTGCATGACTACTTCCTGAGTTCCGGCGCGTTGAGTTTCAAGCGCCAGGACAACATGGCTCATGCAACGCGCATGATCGAAAAGATGTTCTCCTTGTGCCGGAAAGGGGTTGCGGTCAATTTCCTGAGCACCTACGTCAATCATCAACACCCGCGCAATTTCCACTACTCGCCGGAAGACATGTTCCGTCTCGCTCGCGGCCTGACCAAGTGGGTCAAGATTCGTCACGACTATCCCTTGTGGGAATTCACGCTGTATTTGTACAAAGAAGCGCAACCGTGACGGTATCAACTGCGCCGGAAACGTGCCGGTGGGGCACTGACGGCCCAGTTCGAGACGCGCGCTCTGCCCGGGCGTGAAGCGACCTGGCGCAGCTACAGTTGCGCCGAGCTCCATGCCGGGCTCGCGCCTTCGCCCTACCGTTTCCCGGGCGGACTGCCGCACGCGAAGGCCTCGTGTTCTTCCACGGCTGAATGAATTTACAGCCAAGCCGCCATTTTCCCGCCCTATTCCTCTTTTGCCCCCCATGTAATTGCCTCATAATTGCCTCCGCATGATTTTGTATCTATAGTTTTCTTAATATGACCGCGACGCCACCCGATCCACTCGCTACGCAGCATGGCAGCACCACGGATCCAGACTCTCAGGCGCCGGTGGATGAGCAGACCTTGCGTCTGCGCGAAGAGAATCGCGCCTTGCGCGAATTGGTGGCCGCGCAGGCGCAGGCCGCCCATCCCTCACACGAACCAGGTCCGCTCCGGCGGCTGTGCTGGTGGCTGATTTCCGCGCCGGGCGCGGCGCTGGTCGGCTGGCGCAGCTTGCTGGGCCGCGACGGGGGCCAGCCGATAACCGGCAAGCGCGTGGGTTATGCCACCTTGACCGTGCTCTACACGCTGGCGATCTACGGCGCGCTGGTGTTGCTGGTGGTGTCCTGGAGCTCGCCGAGCACGCCGCGCTCCGGCGCCTCGGCGGCGGGGCCGGTGCGGGTGCCTCTGGCGCCGCTGCCCGCCAT
>JAEWYT010000086.1 GCA_023458595.1 Pseudomonadota bacterium | reverse complement strand
GCCGCCGCCCCAGCCGCCCCAGCCGCCGCCCCACCAGCCGACGCCGCCGCCGCCGCCCGTGGAGCCGCCCGAGCCGCCGCCCGTGCCGCTGCCGCTGCCGGCGGTGATGTTCTCGTCGAAATTGATGCCGTGATAGGTCGACTGGCCGAGCGTATCCATCCACGCCATCGAGAAGTCGTCCGGCGCCTTGATGTTGACGCCGGTCACGAACGGCACGAGGCTGATCTTGACGCGCTCGTCGGCCCGTCCGCCCTCGTATATGATGTTGACGAGCGCGGTCGCCGCGCCGCGCAGCGCGGCGATCTTGCCGTTGCTGGCCATCGAGCCGGTATTGTCGAGAACGAGCGCCAGCTCGACGTTCTTCTGGTCGCGGACGACGGTGCTGCTGGTGTCGAAGCTGACCAGCTCGACTCCGAGCAGGCCCATCAGCGTCGTTTCCAGGCTGCCGGCGATCTCGGCCGAGATGCGGGCTCCGTCCTGGCTCAGGGAGGTGATCTCCCAGGCGCCCCTGTAGTCGAGCGCGGACAGCTGGGCGCTCACGTAGGAGTTCAGGAACTGCAACGCCTCGGTGTCGCCGCGCTTCGGCGAGCTTCCCAGAGCCAGCAACGCGCCGTCCAGCGCCATCAGCAGCTGGGCGCGCGCGTTGGTGATGCGCTTGTAGTCGATGGCGGCACCCGTCATGCCGATGATGGGAAGGAGCACTGCCGCGAAAATGATCGCAACGTTGCCCCGACGGTCTTCCTTAAACCTGCGGCCAAGGGTCGTGAACACGGTCGTGCCTCTCTTCTCCCGGATTCGAGTGGGAGGTTAGGCACGCCGTCTCAACGGGGGACTAAACAGAACAATCGATTTATTTTAAAATTTCTGCATCCGATTTTACCGTTCTGCACCGAATACCGGCTCGGTGGCAGAATAAATACTGCAAAGATATTGGCGTTTGGTAAATCACGCGCGCGGACCGGGCCGGCGTCGCGGAAAAAAACTGTAGGGCCGGCTGGATCAGGCGAGCTGCGTCGTCTCCGCGGCCGCGTCGCGACCGAGGGCTTCGAGTGCCTTTGCGACGATTCCGCGCGCGTCGAGGCCCGCCCTGGCGTACATCGCCGCCGGGCTGTCCTGATCGATGAAGACGTCCGGCAGCACCATCGCCCGCACCTTCAGGCCGCGGTCGAGCTGCCCGTCGTCCGCGAGGAATTGCAGCACCTGACTGCCGAAACCGCCGATGGAACCCTCCTCGACCGTGATCAGCACCTCGTGGTGGTTGGCGAGCTGCCGGATCAGCTCGCGGTCGAGCGGCTTGGCGAAGCGCGCGTCGGCGACCGTCGCCGGCAGGCCGTAGGAAGCGAGCTCGTCGGCGGCCTTCAGCGCCTCCGGAAGCCGCGTGCCGAGCGACAGGATCGCGATCTTGCCGCCCTCCCGCACGATCCGGCCCTTGCCGATCTCCAGCGGCACGCCGGCCGCCGGCATCTCCACGCCCGTGCCTTCGCCGCGCGGATAGCGCACCGCCGACGGGCGGTCGTCGATCCCGGCCGCCGTGGCGACCATATGCTTCAGCTCCGCCTCGTCCGCTGCCGCCATGATGACGAAGCCGGGCAGGCAGCCCAGATACGCCACGTCGAAGGCGCCCGCGTGCGTCGGCCCGTCGGCGCCGACGAGGCCGGCCCTGTCGATCGCGAACCGGACGGGCAGCGACTGGATCGCCACGTCGTGGACGACCTGGTCGTAGCCGCGCTGCAGGAAGGTCGAATAGATCGCCGCGAACGGCTTGTAGCCCTCCGTGGCGAGGCCCGCGGCGAACGTGACGGCGTGCTGCTCGGCGATGCCGACGTCGAACGTGCGCTCCGGGAATTCCCTGCCGAACAGGTCGAGGCCGGTGCCGGACGGCATGGCGGCGGTGATCGCACAGATCCTGTCGTCCTTGCGCGCCTCCTCGATCAGGCTCTCGGCGAACACCTTCGTGTAGCTCGGCGCCCGGGCCGCGCCCTTGGCCTGCTCGCCGGTGACGACGTTGAACTTGGAGACGCCGTGATACTTGTCGTCGGATTTCTCCGCCGGCTCGTAGCCCTTGCCCTTCTTGGTGACGACATGGACCAGGATCGGCCCTTCCTCGGCGTCGCGCACATTCCTCAGGACGGGCAGCAGGTGGTCGAAATTGTGGCCGTCGATCGGCCCGACGTAATAGAAGCCGAGTTCCTCGAACAGCGTGCCGCCGGTGAGGAAGCCGCGCATGTGCTCGACCCAGCGGGTGATGAAGCGGTCGACCTGCCTGGGCAGGTGCGAGGTGAGCTTCTTTCCCCGTCGCCGGACCGTCATGTAGGTGTGGCCGGTGATCGAGCGGGCGAGATAGGCGCTCATCGCGCCGACCGGCGGCGCGATCGACATGTCGTTGTCGTTGAGGATGACGATGAGGCGCTTGTCCATCGCGCCGGCGTTGTTCATCGCCTCGTAGGCCATGCCCGCCGACATCGCCCCGTCGCCGATCACCGCGATGACGCTGTTCTTGCGGTGGTCGAGGTCACGGGCGACCGCCATGCCGAGGCTGGCGGAGATCGACGTCGAGGAATGGGCCGTGCCGAAGGGGTCGTACGCGCTTTCCGCCCGCTTGGTGAAGCCCGACAGCCCGCCGCCCTGCCGCAGCGTGCGTATGCGGTCCCGCCGCCCCGTCAGGATCTTGTGGGGATAGGCCTGGTGGCCGACGTCCCAGACCACCCGGTCGTCGGGCGTATCGAAGACGTAATGCAGCGCCACCGTCAGCTCGACGACGCCGAGCCCCGCGCCCAGATGCCCGCCCGTCACCGATACGGCGTCGATAGTCTCCTTGCGGAGCTCGTCGGCGAGTTGGGGCAGCTGCGATTCCTCGAGCCGCCGCAGGTCTTCAGGCAGTCGGACGGTATCGAGAAGGGGCGTGGACGACGGGGTCATGAGAATGAAACGGTTCGGTTGGGTCAGGGGTCCGCTGATGGTAGCCGCACGGATCAAGCGTTACACCAGGTCTATATGGGGTGCCAAGACCGTGAGCCCGGAAAGCGCCCTTTCCGTGCGGTGAAGCGTCGCAACTCCAGCCGGATTTCAGGCGTCGACGACCGTGACCACGCTGCCGCTCTCGTCGATCGTGCACCTGGCCCGCCTGCCGGCGACGTCGAGCATGACCTCGAAGGATGCCGTCCCCGAGCGTTGCGAGGACAGCGGCAGGATCTTGTCGGCCGGCGCCGAATAGACCTTCGCAGCCTCCGCAGCGCACATCAGCTGCAGGTCGGCCGGTGCGGTCTCCACGGCCGATCGCACCACCGGGCTCTGCGGCGCCGCCGTCTGGGCTCCCTGCGAGCAGCCGAGCGCGAGCAGAGACAGGCCCGCAAGTGCCATCCACGGGCCGGTCCTTGCAATCCGTTGACTCATCTTTCCCTCTCCGTCCATCCCCTGGGCGGTCATACGCCCTTGTAGAGCGCGGCCCCCTGCATCAGTACGATCACTTTGGCGCCGACCTCGACGCGCTCGTAGAGGTCGATGATGTCGTCGTTGTTGAGGCGGATGCAGCCCGACGACACGTTGAGCCCGATCGACCAGGGCTCGATCGTGCCGTGTATGCGATAGATCGAGTCCCTGTTGCCCTCGAAGAGGTAGAGCGCGCGGGGGCCGAGCGGATTGTCGGGACCGCCCGGCATGCCCTTGGCGTACTGCGCGGCCTTGGGATCGCGTTCGATCATCTCGGCCGGCGGCGTCCATACCGGCCATTCCTGCTTGCGCCCGACATTGACGATGCCGGCCCAGCCGAAGCCTTCCCGGCCGACGCCGATGCCGTAGCGGACGGCCTTGAAGTCCGGCAGCACCAGGTAGAGGAAGTGCTTGTCGCCGTCGATGACGATCGTCCCCGGCTTCTCCGCGGTGCGGAATGTGACGATCGTCCGCTGGAAGGCGGCCGGCGTCTGGCCGTGGCGCTGGAAATAGAGGATCGCCCGGCGCGGGTCGTAGTCCTCCCACTTGCGGGTCTCGGGGTTGTAGATCTGCGTGGTGACGTTCAGCGCCGCCGCCGATCCGGCCGCCAGGACCAGCGCCACAATCGCGTAGCGGCCGCCTCTCATCCGGAACACACGCGACACGCGCTCCCTCCAACACGACCAGTTCGACATTGCACACTCCCTACCTATTGGCCGCCTTGCGCCAACCTGAAATCCGGTCCTCGTTGTTCGCGATCCAGTCGGAGGCGAAATCCTCCGGATCGCGATGCTCGACGATCAGCGCGTAGGTCATCTCCGACACGGTATCGACGTCGAGGCTGATCGCGTCGAGGAACGCGGCGACTTCGGGCCGCGCCTCGGCGAGCTTCTTGGAATAGTTTATGTGGAAGAACGACGGCGGCCAGGAGACGGGGGCGTCGGACTTCTGAAGCCAGTCCGGATCCTGGTCCGGGGTCACCACCTTCCATTTCCGCGGGTCGTAGGGGGGCTCGTCGAGGAACACGATCCCGTGCAGCTCGAAGGTGTGGTGCGGTTCGTAGCAGAAGAAGACGAGCGGCTTGTCGGCGGCCATCGCGGCATCGATCGCGGTGACGGCGACTTCCTCGTCGGCCTCCAGCAGATCCATGGTCTTGTCGTAGCCGTAGCTCTTGGCGCGGATCCGCTCGATGCGGGTGGACGACCAGTCGGGGGCGCCGATCCAGATCTCGCCCTTGCCGTTGCCGTCGGTATCGAAGAGCTTGGCCTTGGCCGGATCGGTGAGATCGGTGACCGAGGTGACACCCTGATCGTGCGTCGCCTTCGTCACGCAGATGCCCTGGCGCGCGGGCACGCCCTTCGGGCTCATGATCACCGACTTGCGCCTCAGCACGTACTCGGCGTTGAGGGCGGCATGGTTCGGCAGCCACGATTCGGGGTGGATGTCCTCCGTGCCGGCGTCCATGGCCGCGAAGATCTCCTCGTTGGTGCCGGGAGCCAGCGCGACGTCGAGATCGAATTCGCTGTTGAGCAGCGCCTTCAGGACATGCGCGGTGACGGTCGCCGAGGACCAGTTGGGCACGCCTATCACCACGTCCGCCGCCCGCGAGACGACCGTCCCGGAAACGAGCAATGCCGCGGCGACAAGCAGTACGGCGGGTCTGTTCATGCGTCGGTATCCCGAAGTTGCGGTCGATCCTACGATTGCGTTCCCGCCTGCGTCCACATACGGAGTAGGAGGATTGTTATGCGGATTATCAACAAATGTCGAAAAGAAATCCGGGAATAAAGCGGCGAGAGGCGGTGTTCACATTCCCGTGAAGACCGGCGGGCCGCTGGAGAACCTGAACGAACGGAGTGCGGGCGGGCGTGTCGAGTGAGGCATTCAAAGCGGCGGTTGCGGCGGAAGCAGCGTCGCTGAAGCGCTATGCGCTGGCGCTCACCCGCGACCGCGACGTCGCCGAGGATCTCGTTCAGGACACGCTGGCCCGCGCCCTCTCCCGCGAGCACCTGTGGCACGGCGGATCGTTGAGGGCCTGGCTGTTCACGATCCTGACCAATCTCGACCGCAACCGGCGCCGGTCGCTGGCGGTGCGGCCCGGAGTTGACGAGTTCGACGAGAGCCGGTTCGGCACGCCGCCGGACGATGTGCTGGCCAGACGCGCGATCGAGCGCGGCGTCGCCGCCCTGCCGGACGACCAGCGCGAGGTGCTTCTGCTCGTCGCCCTGGAGGGCCTGAGCTACCGGGAGGTCGCGGAGGTGCAGGACGTGCCGATCGGAACGGTGATGTCGCGGCTCTCGCGGGCCCGCGCGGCGCTAAGGGCGGCGCTGGACGGCGGGCCGCAGCCGCAGCTGAGGAGAGTGAAGTGACGGACGACAGGACCGTCCCGGAGGAGATGTTGCACGCCTATGTCGACGGTGCATTGTCGCCGGAGGAGGTCGTGCGCGTCGATGCCTGGCTGGCGAGCCATCCGGAGGATGCCGCCTCGGTTGCCGCCTGGCGCCATCAGAACGCATTGATCCGCGAAGTGTTCGCCAGGGCCGGCGTCCTGCCGGTGGAGGAGAGGGGGGACCGGGGTGCCGGTTCCCGCCGCGGTCGCCGGCGCATGGCGCTCGCCGCCTCGGTCGCGGCCTTTGCGGTCGGCCTTGCCGCCGGCATCGGCATCGGCGCCTTCGCGCCGGGCATCAGGCCCGCCGCGCCGACGATCGCGGCCCAGGCCGAGACGGCCTATCGCGTCTACAGCGTCGACAAGCGCCATCCCGTCGAGGTGCGCGCCGACGAGCGCGATCATCTGGTGAAATGGCTGTCCAACCGGCTCGAGACCCCGCTCGCCCTGCCCGATCTCGCCGACGAGGGGCTGACGCTGGTCGGCGGCCGGCTGACGACCGGCGACAACGGGCCGGCCGCGCTGTTCATGTTCGAGGCCGGCAACGGCGACCGCTACACCGTCTACGTGACCCGCGCCGCGCGCGCCGCGGAAACGGCGTTCCGCTTTGATTTCGCCGGCGATATCGGCGCCTGCTACTGGCTCGACAAGGGCGTTGCCGTGGTCGTCAACGGCCCGGCGGACCGTGATCGCCTGCTGGCGATCGCCAACCGGATCTACGATGCCTACGAGAACACGGGCACGGCCGATGGGGCCAGGGGATAGCGGACCCGCTCAGGTCCGCGGATCGTAGGGCTTGCCCTCGCGCCAGGCCTTCATCAGCGCCTCGAGCTCGGGATCGGTCTTCTCCGGCAGGACGATGCGCAGCGTCACGTAGAGATCGCCGTGGCCGTGGCCGTCGGTATGGCCGGGCTTGGGCAGGCCCTTGCCCTTCAGCCTCAGCGTGCGGCCGCCCGAGGAGTTGGCCGGGATCTTGAGCTCGACCGCGCCGTCCAGCGTCGGCACGCGCACGGTCGCGCCGAGCACCGCCTCGTAGAGCGAGACGGGCAGCTCGTGGCGCAGGTCGTGGCCGTCGACCTTGAACAGGGGATGCGGCTTGATCTTGACGGTGACGAGGGCGTCGCCGTCCGGACCGCCGAACTGGCCGGGATGTCCCTGGCCGCGCAGGCGGATCTGCTTGCCGTCCTCCATCCCGGCGGGAATCTTGACGTCGACCTCCTTGCCGCTCGGCAGGCGCACGCGCTTCGTCGCGCCTTTCGCGGCCTCGGCGAGGTCGATCGAGACGGCGAGGGCGACATCCTCGCCCTTGACGCCCGGCCGCGCCCGCTGGCGCGTTCCCGCCCCGCCCCCGAAGCCGGCCCGGCCGCCCATGCCGAAGAACTCGCTGAGGATGTCGTCGGGGTCGATGCCGCCGGCACCGGTGCCGCCCGGCCCGCCGGTCGTGTAGGTCCACTGGACGCCGCCCGGGCCGCGGCGGGCGCCGGCGCCCGCGCCGGGATGGACGCCTTCGAAGCCCGCGAAGCGCGGGTTTCCGTCCGGGCCGATCTCGCCGCGGTCGTACTGGGCCCGCTTCTCCTTGTCGTTCAGCAGGTCGTAAGCCGCCGTCGCCTCGGAGAAGCGCTCTTCCGCCTTCGGATCGTCGGACGTGTCGGGGTGGAATTTCTTGGCGAGCTTGCGATACGCCTTCTTGATCTCGCCGGCGCTCGCCGTGCGGGGCACTCCAAGAACGTCGTAAGGATCACGCGCCATCTGTCAGGTACCGGGGATTCGGAATCTGGAAAGAATTTATTCCCATTCCATGTGGTAATTCGAAGCCGAAAAGCAAGCCCTTCCGATCCGGTCTTCCGGCCCGTTATCGGCCGGAAACCGGCTTCACCGTCCAGCCGCCGCCGTCGCGCCGGCAGGCCTCGGCGGCGAAGGCATCCTCGCGCTGATAGGCGGTCGCGGTGATGGCGAGCCGGCGGCAGACCGCGCCGGTCTCGTCGAAGAAGGCGTCCACGGCCGTGACGGTCCCTTCCGAGTACCGGCCGCCCACGCTTTCCGGGTCCTTCCAGGCGAAGGTCTCGCCGTCCTCGCCGTGCTCGGCGGCCGATACCAGCGCCGCCTTGAGAGCGGCCCAGGCCCGCGAGCCGACGCTCTCCGCGAACCCCTCGTCGTCGACCTCGGTCGAGACGGTCCCGGTCACCTCGACGGGCTCGGCAGCGCCGGCGATCGAAGGCATGGGCAGGGAAACCGGCAGCGAGCAGGCGCTAAGGAAGGCGCCCGCGGCGAGCAGAGCGCAGAGGGGCGGCAAAACCGTCGGCAAGCGCGTCGCCGCGTCGCGCGATCTCGTCAAGTCCGGGTTCGTCCGATATACAAAATCGCCAGGCATCGGTGCCGGTGTGCCCTTGCAGCCGGCTGGAACCGGCGGGAGTGCGAATGTGGTGATGGATTCGACCGGGGAAGCGTTAATTTCCGGTAACGCTGTCGATGCGGGAGAGCCTTTCGCGCGCTTCGGCGAGTGGCTCGCCGAGGCCGAGAAGAGCGAGATCAACGACCCGACCGCCGTGGCCCTCGCGACGGTCGATCCCGGCGGCCTGCCCAACGTGCGCATGGTGCTGATGCGCGGTTTCGACGAGAACGGCTTCGTGTTCTTCACCAACTACGAGAGCGCCAAGGGCCGCGAGATCCTGAGCGCCCGCAAGGCGGCGATGGGCTTCCACTGGAAGAGCCTGCGCCGGCAGGTGAGGGTGCGCGGCCCCGTCGAGCCGGTCTCCGACAAGGAGGCCGACGACTATTTCGCCTCCCGCCCGCGCGGCAGCCGGATCGGCGCCTGGGCCTCGCAGCAGTCGCGGCCGCTGGAGAGCCGCCTGGCGCTCGAGAAGGCGGTCGCCCGCTACACCGCGAAGTTCGGCATCGGCGAGATCCCGCGGCCCGACTACTGGTCGGGTTTCCGCATCAGGCCGGTGGAGATCGAGTTCTGGCGCGACGGCGCCTTCCGCCTGCACGACCGGCAGGTCTACCGGCGGCCGGCTCCCGAGGGGCCGTGGTCCGTCGAGCGGCTCTATCCGTAGACAAAGGCGTTTCAGGGGACCGACATGTCGCTATCGAACGAACCGCGCAAGACGCTGATCCTGACCGGCGCGAGCCGCGGCATCGGCCACGCCACGGTGAAGCGCTTCTCCTCTGCCGGCTGGCGGGTCATCACCTGCTCGCGCCATCCCTTCCCGGAGGACTGCCCCTGGGAAGCGGGCCCGGAGGACCATATCCAGGTCGACCTCGCCGACCAGCACAACACCTTCGCGGCGATCGCCGAGATGAAGGAGAGGCTGAAGGCCGACGGCTCGCGCCTCAACGCGCTGGTCAACAACGCCGCGATCTCGCCGAAGAAGCAGGGCGGAGCGCGCATGGGCTCGCTCGACACCGGCATCGACGACTGGAAGACGGTGTTCAACGTCAACTTCTTCGCCCCGATCATGCTCGCCCGGGGGCTGCTGGACGAACTGGCCGCGGCGAAGGGGGCGGTGCTCAACGTCACCTCGATCGCCGGCAGCCGCGTCCATCCCTTCGCCGGCTCCGCCTATGCGACGTCGAAGGCCGCGCTCGCGGCGCTGACCCGCGAGATGGCCAACGACTTCGGCCCGCTCGGCGTGCGGGTCAACGCCATCGCGCCGGGCGAGATCGACACCTCGATCCTGTCGCCGGGCACCGAGAAGCTCGTCGAGCAGATCCCGATGCGCCGCCTCGGCACGCCGGAGGAGGTCGCCAAGATCATCTACGTGCTCTGCACCGACACCTCGTCCTACGTGACCGGCGCGGAGATCCACATCAACGGCGGCCAGCACGTCTGAGCCGGCACGCCGTCCCGAACGCGAGGCTCCGGACCGGCGCCGCCCATCGGTCGTCGGTGCGAAGCCCATCCACCGCCCGCAAGTCGCCCCGGAGCCGCTCTTGCAGTTGCCGATCGGACTGGTCGCCTTGATCGTCGCGCTTGCGGCCGTCGTCGGCGCCGTAGCGGGAAAACCGCCGGTACCCCGGTGGCAGTCCCTCGCGCTGCTGTTGCCGCTCGCCGTCGCGGCCATTCTCGCGATCCGCGGGGCGGCGGCGCCCTGGTGGCTCGGCCCGGTCGCGGCGCTCGCCCTCGGCGTCGTCGTCTATGCCGGCGTGCCGTTGTTCGGACCGGTCCGGTACCTTGCCGTCGCCGTCGGCGCGGCCGTCCTCGGTCTGGTCGTCGGATGGCCGCAGGCCGCATCCGGGCGGGCGGCGGCCCTCGCCGGTGCGGCCGTCGCGGTGCTGATCGCCTCGACGCTGATCACGTCCTGGACCTCCCGCCGCGGCGGCGCCTGGGCCTGCCAGACCGACCGGCTGATCGGCGGGCTCGCTGCCTTCGCCGGCGCGGCGCTGCTGATCCTGGGAGCGAAGGCGTGAGGAGGCTGCGCGCCCGGTTGGCGGCCGTTCTTGTCGCCGTCTCGGCCGCCGGCGCGTCCGGCGCGGAGGCGCCGCTGCCCGGCGGCGGCACCGCGCGGGCCGGCGGCTCGGGCGTCGTCGAGGCCCGCTACGTCGCCCCGACCACCCGCTACGCCCACGGCGTGCTCGGCGATGCGATCGAGGCCGGCGGCCTCGCCGTCAAGGATGCGTCGGGCAGGCGCCACGTCTTCCTGCTGCCCGAGGACTCCGTCTTCGAGGACATCACGCCGCGTCTCGCCGACCTCGACGGCGACGGCGGCGCCGAGGTCGTCGTCGTGCGCAGCTACCTGTCGCGCGGTTCCGCGCTGGCGGTCTTCGGCATGCGCGGCGGCGAGCTCGTGCGCATCGCCGAGACCGCGCCGATCGGCCGCCCGGCGCGCTGGCTCAACCCGGCCGCGATCGCCGATTTCACCGGCGACGGCCGTCCGGAGATCGCCGTCGTCAGGACGCCGCATATCGGCGGAAGGCTGGAGTTCTGGCGGCTCGCGGGCGGCGGCCTGTCCCGGGTCGGAAGCCTCGAGGGGGTCTCGAACCACGTCATCGGCTCGCGGACCCTCGGCCTGGCCGCGAGCGGCGACGTCGACGGCGACGGCATCGCGGACCTGGTGCTGCCGGATGCCCGGCGCACGGCCCTCCTCGCCGTCGGCCTCGCCGGCGGCCGGGCACGGATCGTCGGCCGGGCGGGCGTTCCCGCGCCGGTCGTCGGACCCGTATCGATTTCGGGGCAGCGGGTTTCCGCCGGTCTCGCCGACGGCCGCAGCGTCCGGGTCGGCTTCGCGGATTTCCGCAACTGACCGGCGCAACGGCTTGGCGCAACTAGCTGGCGCAGCTCACCGGCGCCTTCGCCGGGCGTCCCGCCGAGGGGCGCCCGCCACGCCGGTTCAGACCAGGACCGAACTCAGTCGGTCGCGTACTCGGTCTCCGCGAACGGGAAGCACCGCGGCTCCGCGTCGCGCTCGTGACGATCACTCGACTTGCACATCGACGCGGCGGCCACCGCGTTGATCCCGATCCCGCACCAGGTGGGTTCCGGGTGGGCTTCCGATCGTGCTTCGACCGATTCTTCTGATGAATTCCTAGGCATTCTGATCACTCTCTATGCACCGCTTTGTTCAAGAGCGCGGCATATTGTGAGAGACTGTGGCGTATCTGCGGCGTTCGCAACCAGACAATCGGATGGAAAAGCCGAGTTTGCGACACGTATTGCGGATTCGCGACAGCGCGGCGATGGAATCGTGACGCCGGTGACGCTGGAACCACAGCCAATCCGCTTATTGCAGCGCTCAATTCGTTAACGTTCGCATAAGGCGCGCTGTTCCGGTGCCGGCGCCGCGACGAATCGCCGCTGCCGGCATCGGCCAAAAAAGCCCCGCCGGCGAGGCGGGGCAGGGACAGCGGGAGGTCGGAGGGGGAGGCAGGCGGACTCAGGGTCGCAAGCGGGCGGACGCGACGGAGCCGGGAACGGAAACGGAGGGCGCGGCATTGCCCGCGCCCGTGAACAGCACGGCGGCGGCGACGGCGACGATGCCGATCTCGCCATAGCGGCTGACGATCGCGGAATTGCCGGCGGTGCGGGGTTTTTCGGTCGTGGCGGTCATGGTCTCGGTCCTCTCGGCGTCGGATGACGTCGAGAGCGATGAGACGTTCATCCGTCTGAACCGCGCCGGAACCCGCCGTTCAGCCGCCGTTCATCGGCGGGAACGGGCCTACGCCTCGGCGGCCGAGCGCAGCGTCACCAGGGTGATCTCCGGCGGCACGCCGAAGCGCACGGGCAGGATGGAGCAGCCCAGGCCCCCGGAGACGACCATGTGCCGGTCGTTCTCGACGATGTGGCCGTAGGCGAAGCGCTGCCCGTAGGCCGACGGCACCACGGGGCTGCCGAGCCCGGGCAGCCGGATCTGGCCGCCGTGCGTATGGCCGGCGAGCGTGATCGCCACGCGGTCGGGGACGTCGACGAAGATGTCGGGCTCGTGCGCGAGCAGGATGACCGGCGCATCCTCCTGGATACTGTCCAGCGTGCCGGGCAGGTCGTCGAGGCCGCGGAAGCCCTCCGAGGTCTGGTAGGCGATCTGGTCGCCGAGCCCGGCGAGCCAGAACTGGCGGCGGCGGGTGCTGAGGCGGATCGCGTCGTTCTCGTAGACCGGGATGCCGGCCCTGGACAGGCCGAAACGCACCGCGTCGACGTCGGTCCACCAGTCGTGGTTGCCGAGCACCGCGTGGACGCCGAGCGGGGCCCGCAGCCGCGACAGCGGCACCGCCCATTCCTCGGGCTCGACGGCGCGGGTGCGGAAATTGCGCAGGCCGGCGGCGATGTCGCCGAGGATGACGATCACGTCGGGCTCGTGCTTCATCGTGCGCGCCACGATCTGCTCGATGCGGTCGACCGACATCCACGGGTCGCAGGCGTGCAGGTCCGCGATCACCCCGATCCGGAGCGGGGGATGGCGCTTCGGCCAGGCGGGGCTGCGCACCGTATGGCGCGCGACGACGAGCCGGAAGCCGGGCTCGATGGCGAAGGCGTAGCTGGACAGCCCGAGCCCGGTCGCCGCGGTGGCCCCGGCCCCGATCAACAGATCCCTGCGGGTAATCCGCATGGAGAAAACCTCCGAACGACCAGCCCCCGGTCGACAGGCCTATAACATGATTTCCGTTACGAAATGTGCCTGTTGCGCCGCAAGATTAACGGGCGGTGCGGCAACCGTGTGGCGGGGCCGGGGCGCACCCCCCGGGCGGGGGGGGCGGGGGGG
>JAEWYT010000085.1 GCA_023458595.1 Pseudomonadota bacterium | reverse complement strand
GCCTGACCCCGCTCGAGGCGATGGCGAGCGGCGCGCCGGTGGTGGCGACCGACGTCGGCGCGTTCTCCGAGCTGATCGTTCCGGGCGAGACCGGCAGGATCGTTCCCGCGGGCGATCCCGGGGCTATGCAAGCCGCCGTCGAGCCCTATCTTTCCGACCCTGCCTTCACGGCAAGGCAGGGCGAAGCCGGGCGCCGCCATGTCGAGGCCAACTTTCGGCTTTCTGATGAGGCGGGGCGACTGGTCGAAATCTACAGGCGGCTTGCCGAAGGCCGCGAAGCGAAGGGCATCGATGCGCGTTGAAGGCTTCGTCATCCATCTCGCGCGCGCCACGCAGCGCCGGCCGCAGGTCGAGGCACTATGTGCCCGCCTGCCGATGCCGGCCCATGTGATCGACGCCGTCGACGGCCGGGCGATGACGCCGGCCGAGATCGACGCCGTCTGCCGGCCGGCGCTCTACCGGCCGCATTATCCCTTCGCGCTGAACTGCGGCGAGATCGGCTGCTTCCTCAGCCATCGCAAGGCGTGGCGCGAGATCGTCGAGCGCGGCCTCGACGCCGGGCTGATCGTCGAGGACGACGTCAGCGTCGACATCGACGGGCTGGCGCGGATCATGGACCTCGTCAAGACGCACGCCGGGCCGGACGATTTCGTGCGGTTCCCGCAGAAGCATGGCGGCGAGACCGGGCCGGTCGTAGCGAGCGGCAATGGCGGCGCGTCGCTCATCGAGCCGGTGACGCCTGCCTTCAGCATGGTGATGCAGCTCGTCGGCCGCGACGCGGCGCGGAAGCTGCTGGCTGCGACGGAAACCTTCGACCGCCCGGTCGACGCCGTCCTCCAGATGCGCTGGCTGCACGGCGTGCGCATCCTCTCGGCGCGGCCGCTGGTGACGAAGGAGATCAGTCGGGAGCTGGGCGGAACGCTCGTCCAGGCAAGCCGGCGCGGGATCATCGAGACCATCATGCGCGAGGTGCGCCGCCCGCTCTATCGCGGCTCGGTGCGCCTGAAGAACCGGCTCCGTCCCCAGAAGTATCTGTTTTGGTCAAGGTAGGGACGGTGTCGGTTTGCGGGCGTTCCTGATGGGTGCGTTTGCAAGGACAACGAAGTTTCACATTATCGCGGTTATAGCGACCTTATGCGTGAGAGACCCATACAGCCTCGATTAAAGTCATGTTCAGACGGTGCAAGTTTGGATACATGAAACATAAAGCTCCTATATGCCGAACTGTCAACGGCGGAGTAAAAGTCGGCCATTGGGCGGCGCAAAAGTAGTCCACTTGGCGGCGCATTTGGGGAACGCCGGGAGGGCGTAGCCCGACCAGAGTTTCCCAAATGCGGCGTCGGCGTTCTTATGGGGTGGTGTCGGCGGTTTTTCGGGCCCGGCTTTGCGCGAGGCGATAGCTGTCGCCATTCATCTCAAGGATGCTGACATGGTGGGTCAGGCGGTCAAGGAGCGCGCCTGTGAGGCGCTCGGACCCGAAGGTTTCGGTCCATTCGTCGAAGGGCAGATTGCTGGTGATCAGGGTGGAGCCACGCTCGTAACGCTGCGAGATCAGCTCGAACAGCAACTCCGCTCCGGTCTTTGACAGCGGCACGAAGCCCAGCTCGTCGATGATGAGCAGCTTGTAGCCGGCCATCTGTTTCTGGAAGCGCAGCAGACGACGTTCGTCGCGCGCCTCCATCATCTCGCTGACGAGCGCGGCCGCCGTGGTGAAGCCGACAGACAATCCCTTCTGGCAGGCTGCCAGGCCTAGACCGATCGCAACATGGGTCTTGCCCGTGCCGCTGGGGCCGAGCGCGATGACGTTCTCGCGGCGCTCGATCCATTCGCAGCGCGCCAGTTCCAGCACCAGCATCCTGTTGAGCTTGGGGATGGCGGCGAAGTCGAAGCTGTCGAGGCTCTTGGCGGCCGGGAACTTCGCAGCCTTGATGCGGCGCTCGACCATCCTGCGTTCCCGGTCGATCAGTTCCAGTTCGACCAGCCTGGCAAGATAGCGAACATGATCCACGCCCTCGACCGCGCATTGGCGAGCGAGCTTCTGGTGCTCGCGCAGGAAGGTCGGCAGCTTCAGGGCCTTCAGATGATGAGCCAGCAGGAGTTCAGGAGCATCGCTGCTCATGCCGGTTCCTCCTCACGGTCCAGCAGGCGCATATAGGCCCTGGCCGATGTCTTCTCGACAGTGGCTCTGGGCAGATAGGGATAGATATCGAGGTCCAGCCTGGGCGGCCTGCGCTCGGCCCGGCACAGGACGAGGTGCTTCACGGCATCGAAGCTGATGGCGCCCAGATGCAGCGCCTGCTTCACGGCCGCATGCAGATCAGCCAGATCGAAGCTTTCCAGCAGGCGCAGCACCTGCACATAGGCGCGTCGGCCCTGTTTGCCCATCCGTGCTTCCATGAGGCGGCGCAGTGTCGTGAACGCCTCTGGCAGTTCCCAACCCTGCAAGGGCGCCGCCTGGTCGAGCGCGTTGATCTTCTGCTCGATCAGCGGCAGGTAATGCAGCGGATCGAAGACAATCTCCTCACGCTCATAGCTGCGCGGGTGGCGGGCAATGATCTCCCCACCGCAGCCGATCACCACCGCGTCGACATAGCCACGAATCCAAACGTCCTGGTGACCGAAGGCGACCGGAACGGAGTAGTCGTTGGTCCTGTAGCGCACCAGCGCCTGCGAGGAGACCCGACCGCTGGCTTGGTCGCAGGCCTCGAAGGGCGATGCCGGCAGCGGGCGCATCGCTGCCAGATCGCGCAGCAAGCGTTCGCCGATCGTCTCTCTCTCGCCGCGCAGCCGCTCACCCTGACGCTTGCGGCACTGCTCCTCGAGCCACAGGTTGAACTCGTCCCACGATGCAAAGCGCGGGATCGGCACCATGAAGTTACGCCGGGCATAGCCGACCAGTCCTTCAACGCTGCCCTTGTCATTGCCCTTGCCGGGACGACCATAGCGATCCCGGATCAGGTAGTGGGACAGGAAGCCGCTGAACAGCGTTGCCCGCTTGCGCGTGCCGTCGGGCAGGATCTTCGCCACCAGGCACCGGTCGTTGTCGTAGACCATCGACAGCGGCACAGCCCCGAAGAAGGCGAAAGCATGGATATGGCCGTCCACCCAGGCCTCGGCCACGGCCGCCGGATAGGCGCGAACATAGCACGCGTCGCTGTGAGGCAGATCGAGCACGAAGAAATGCGCCTTCTGCTCCACCCCGTCGATGACAACCACGGCCTCCCCGAAGTCTGCCTGTCCATGTCCGGCAGGATGCGCCAGTGGCACGAACATCTCCTGACCGCGCCGCGCCCGATCGCGCATGTAGTCCTTGATGATCGTGTAGCCGCCAGTAAACCCGTGCTCGTCCCGCAGCCGATCGAACACCCGTTTGGCAGTATGACGCTGCTTGCGCGGGACCGCCCGATCCGCCTCAAGCCACTGATCGATGATCGGAATGAATGCGTCCAGCTTCGGACGCCGAACCGGCGCCTGCCGCCGATAGCCCGGCGGAACCGAATACGCCATCATCTTGCGAACCGTGTCGCGCGAGATGCCAAAATGCCTGGATGCCTCGCGCTGGCTCATGCCCCCGTCGCAAGCCACGCGAACCTTCAGATATAATTCCACGGTGTAGATCCCTCGTCCCTCCCTGCGCCTCGCAGAAAAGGGAAAAAGTGGACGACTTTTACGCCGCCCGCAGCGGGACTATCCCGCCGCTGCCGTGGTCGACTTTCTCACCGCCGTTCTCA
>JAEWYT010000084.1 GCA_023458595.1 Pseudomonadota bacterium | reverse complement strand
CCCCAAACTAGTACAGCTCAAAGCTAAAGAGACTACCTGCAGTCGAATTTCTGAAATTGATGAAAAAACATTCAAAAGTGAATGGCACGGATATTCAGCTAAATGGAAAGGTGGAAACCCTGAAGATCTCGTTGTGACTCCTCTATTAGATCGGCAGGCACCATTATACGATTTAAAAAAACGTATGGGAATTATTCCTGGAGACAATGGATCTGCAATAGTTGGTAAAGACAGACGATTTATACATAATATCCGTCTATCTACGCCAGGACGTTTTTACTATTCTCGTCCTTATTGGTGGTCTATCTTCGCTAGCGGCTGGTACGATTTTTCATCTGCTATCCCTATTTTCAAAAAATCACTGATAAAGAATCAAATGGTTCTCAAATATCAGATATTCATTCAAGAGAATTTTTGGGGTAAATTATACGAAAGCGAGGGCATCACGGATAAAGAAAAGCGTACTGCACGCAAAAAGCAATTTCTAAACGAGATGAATGAATTCCTAGCTGGAGAAGAAAATGCAGGTCAAAGTTTTGTATCCACATTTCGATATGATCGCATTAAAGGATTCGAAGACAAAGACATCATCATAAAACCAATCGAAAGTTTTTTCAAAGGAGGCGAATACATTGAAGACTCTGAAGAAGTAAGTAACACATTGTGTTACGCTCAAGGCGTACATCCTAGTATCATAGGCGCGGCTCCTGGCAAAGGCAAGTCTATCAACGGAACAGAAGCTAGAGAGTTGTTTATTATAGAGCAAGCTCTCTCTAAAACGTTGCAAGATGCAACCTTAGAACCTCTTTATTTTGCTAAAGCATGTAACGGATGGCCACAGGATATATACTTCGCTATCACAAACGTGCAGTTAACTACTACCGATAAGGGCACCGGCGCTGTTAAGAATACCGGCATGCCACAAGAAACTGAATAACTAGAACTATTATGAATACTTTTTTTTCCAATATAGAAGACCTAAAGAAGGTTGTAAAAATCAACGCATCATTGCCGTGGGAGTCTATAGAACCATACCTCGATGATGCTCAAACAATATATCTTGAACACTACATCGGTCCTGAAATCATCAAAAAAGCCAGCGATTCAACATACGCCAATCTAATTCCGTACATTTGTCGTGCTCTTGGTCCGCTTACTTTAATGCTTGCTACTCCTGAACTTGGTATCAGCATTGGTGACGCCGGCATCACCGTGAGCAACGAACAAGGTAAAAGATCACCGGCTAACGAAGCTAAAATAGCAGCTGCAGCTGAGAGCTTTAAATTTCGTGGATTTCAAGCCCTTGACAGATTGTTATTGCATCTTCAAAGTAATGTTACTACTTATAAAGAATTCGAGCAATCACGTTACTGTAAGCTGATTAAGAACTCTCTTATCAAGTCTGCTGAGATGTTTCAAGATGTAGGCTTAGTGAACATTGAATACTCAATTATAACCTTTATCTCATTAATACCAACGGCTATAAGTATTCAAGACAAATTGCCGGATCTGCTTGGCGATACTCTTACCGAATCTCTCTTAGCCAAAGCTGAACTTACAGTCAAGGAAAAGGTACTTATTGATTTGATTATAAAGATGATAGCCAATAAAACAGCAGAGTTGTTTACTGCAGCTCCACCGCAAACATCCTCCTCGACTCCATATTTTACACCAAGCATTAGGCCTATTTATAATGATTCAGGAACGACGGGCAATTATTTTGCAGCTCAGGCAGAATACTACCAAGCAAGAATTAATAAATTCATGCTTGAGAATAGTGCCGAACTAGGTTTAGCTGTTCCTGAAGCACTTAATTGGAACAAACCTGGCAATAGAATATTCGCTGGACTAACATAATCTTGATCCCATGCATAAAATCGAAATTAATACCGACTTGTACATGTTACCCGAATGTTGGGATGAGCTAACGCTTGACCAGCTGCTTTATTTAGCCAGATTAACTTCGACTGACATGCCGGTTCAGGAAGTTAAAGTAACAATGATGCTCTATTGTCTTCACGCCCATATCGGTCGACATAGGAAAGTGTATGCTGATCGAGTTTGCCTGTCTATTAGCCAGCAATCAGCTTTCCGGGCTTCAAAAAAACACCTGTTATCTGCGGAACAAATATGTTCCCTTGCCGACCTGTTTGACTTCCTAACAAATCAATACCAGGAAGATACCTACGTTATCAGACCACAGTTGACAATATGCCCGATTAAGAAGCTGAAGGTTGGTTTTACTCGATTATCATTACCAGACGAAGCATTGATGAGTGCATCCTTTGATCAATTCACTTACCTGCAATTTTACCAAAGTAGGATGCGTGAAGATATAACCTACATCAACCATCTGCTTGCTGTACTATTCCATAGTGAAGAAAAGTTTTCTGCAGAGAATATGGATAAGGACGCTAGATTGATTGCCAAATTGGATCCAGCGCTTAAAACAGTAATGTATTGGTACTATTTAGGGTCAATGGAATTTATTGGTAGTCAGTTCCCGCGTGTATTCTCTGGTGGTGGATCCGTGACCGGCAATGTCTTTGAGTCTCAACTTCGCCTCCTTGACAGTTTGGCCAAGAACGACATGACTAAGAAACCTGCAGTGCGTGAGGGGCTTTTATATGATGCGCTTATGACCATGGATGAATCAATAAGAATGCAGGAGGAATCTCTGAAAAAGTTTAAAGAATAAACTATATTTTATAAATCTAGTTACGAAGGTTTATAAAATGATTATTTATCTATTATAAATTCTAAAAAAAAGGAATCCTTTGTTCAATGCAAAAAGAATTATATCTTTGTATATCCCTTACATATAGTAAAGCAGTTGCATTAAAAAAATAGATAGATAACATGGCTGAAATAAAGCGTTTTAGAGCGGAGGAACTTTTTTTTGATTGGAAAAATCCTCGTTTGGTTCAATATAATATAACCAAAGCAACGTCAGAAGACAAGGTTCTCAATATTTTATGGTCAGAAATGGCCGTCAACGAAATTGTGATGTCTATTTTAGCTCATGGATTCTTTGAAAATGAAGCCATGTATGGAGTTTATGAAGAAGATCGCTTAATAATTGTCGAAGGTAATAGACGCCTAGCCGCAGTTAAAGCTATACTAAATCCCGAAAAAATAAAAAGCAATGGGATGCAAAAATATACACAAAAAATCAGCAAGAGGCTTTCTGACGAATTATCAAGTTCCCTTCCTGTTATTGTCTTAGCAAATAGAGAAGAAGCTTGGAGATATATCGGTTTTAAACACGTTAATGGAGCTGCAAAATGGGATTCTTATGCAAAAGCTCAATATATAGCTTCTGTTCATCATGACTTTGGAATATCGCTTGAAGATATCGCTGAACAAATAGGAGATGAGAATCGAACTGTTTTAAAAATATACCAAGGTCTAATGGTTTTAAATCAAGCAAACGATATGACTTCATTTAAAACAAGTGATGTTTACAATAACCGTATCTATTTTTCTCATATTTATACAGCTATTTTTTATGAGGGATTTCAAAAGTTTCTTGGACTCAATATAGCGGAAATAAAAACAAACCCTGTTCCTGACGATAAACTGCAGAATCTAGAAGACACGATGTTTTGGATATATGGAAGTGCATCCAAAAAGATTAAGCCAATTGTTAAAACCCAAAACCCAGATATTAAATATTTAAATGAAGTATTAAATAGTAGAGAGGCCACTGAATCATTAAGATCCACTAACGACCTAAGTATCGCGCTGGATATTAGTCAAGACGGTGGAGCTGTTTTATACAAATCTTTAGTTGATGCAAAACAAAACCTAGCAAAATCCCTGTCTAAGATCTCTTATTATGATGGTAATCTTGACCATCTGGAATTAGCCAAAATTATAGCAGACTCAGCAGATACCATTTTCAGTACTTTAAAAAACAAATATTATCAATCAAAGGGTCAAGACGCCCCTAAAAGGACTATATAATTTATGACTTATAAATTAGGAACACTGCCTAGTAAAGGTGCAAATGTATCTGAACTTGCTGACTTTCTTGAGGTCCAATGTTTACTTAGTACAGAAAAGAGTTATTCTATTACCTCTGCTAAATCAGCACTCTGCATGGCTGATGACACTACGATTGCGGGGATAGACTCTGAAGAAGACGAGATTCTGAATGATTTTAGTGAGGCACTAATGGAGATTGAAGAAAGGCGATGTCGATGCAGAGAGAACTATCCTTTCACCGCAGAAAAAAATGTTATAAAGATTACAAAATCTGATAGAATAGCATATATCTATTATTTCCTCCTTTTAGCCACCAGAGAACGCATGGGAGTTAAAAGAATCTATAGTGGGATTGATGGAACATTATTGTTCGAATTTTTCTGTGAAATAATAATTAAAAACTTTTTTGGGGAAAAAGCTAAAACCATGATCTTTGGAACCTCTTCAGAACTTACTTTCAAAGAGAAAATCGAAACACTGATTTCAGCACTGAATATAAAAGGTACTTTCAAAGAGCCTGTTAATAGTTTAGGTATGCAAAAAGATGGCAAACTTGACATTGTTGTTTGGATTCCTTTTACGGATAAGCGAGAAGGGGATTTTATTGGATTTGGACAATGTAAAACAGGCAACAATTGGCGAGATTCTGTCGGTCAATTAAATCCCAAAGCTTTTTGGGACTCATACAGTACGTGTTCACCTGTTTTTACCCCTGTAAAAATATTCCTAGTCGCAGAATCTTGTTATGAATCATGGGAGGAAATTACAAGATACGTAGATGGACTATTTTTTGATCGAAATAGATTAATGGATTTTTCAACTGAAAAGCCTACAGATTTAAATAAGGCAATTGAGATTTGGGTAAACTCTGTTATAAAGCAATATAATTAGCTAATTTATACCAAAGAATTTAGCTATCTTTGCCTCATTCTTAAAGAACTAACTAATATGAAATTTAATTCGCCACTAAGATATCCTGGTGGGAAAGGTAAAACTGCCGATTTCTTTTCTAGATTGATTTCAACAAACAATCTAGAAGGAGGA
>JAEWYT010000083.1 GCA_023458595.1 Pseudomonadota bacterium | reverse complement strand
CGGCGCCGGTGGGGCGGGGTCCGCCGGCGGGGCGCAGCACCACGCCGTCGATCGGCGAAACGATGTCGGCCTTGGCGAGGTTGATCTCCTTCAGCTTCAGATCGGCCTGGGCGACGTCGACGTCGGCGCGCGCGATCGACAGGGCGGCGACGGCGCGATCGTAAGTGGCCTTGGCCTTCTCCACGTCGTAGTCGGAAGCGACCTTGCGGCTCGACAGCGCCTGCTTGCGGTCGTGCTCCTTCTCCGCCTCGTAGAGCGTCGCCGCCGCGTTGGAGACCTGTGCCTGGGCGGCGATGAGCTGGGCGCGCGAGGCCTGGACCTCGGCCCGCAGCTTGTCCTTGTCGAGTTCGGCGAGCACGTCGCCCTTCCTGACCGAGGAATTGTAGTCGACGCTCACCGCGCGGACGGTGCCGGAAAGCTCGCTCGATATCTCGACGAGATTGGTCGGCTGAATGGAGCCCGTCGCCGTGACGACGACGCGCAGATCGCCACGCTCCGCGGGCGCGGTGGCGTAGCGGACCGTCTGCTCGCCGTCGCCGGAGAACCACATCCAGGCGAACACCGCCACGCCGGCGAGCAACGCCAGCGAGACGACCGTTTTCAGGACTCGTCCGAGCCGGCTCGGGCGCCGGGCGGCCAGGACCTTTTCCACATCGGAACGCGCGTCGTTCTTGCTCATGAGCTTCACTCAGAACATCAGATTTGCGCAGACATGTCGGATGACGTGCCAGCCGCCCCCGGTGGCCCCCTTCACATAGTGTGCGAGATCGCTCCCGTCAGCCTCCCGCCGGCGAAAAAAGCGTCCGCGACAAATGGGCGCTGCCGGATGCGCGCTCAGCGCGTGCCGGCGAGCGCCTTCTCGCGGATCTGCGACAGCGTCGTCGTCGGCAGGATCGCCTCGGAATCGACCTTGAGATGAATGATCGCCGGCTTGCCCGACGCTACGGCACGCTCGAAGGCCGGCGCGAACTCCGCGGTCGCCTCGACCGTCTCGCCGTGACCGCCATAGGCGCGGGCGAGGGTGGCGAAATCGGGATTCTTCAGGCCCGTCGCAATGATGCGGCCGGGGAATTCGCGTTCCTGATGCATGCGGATCGTTCCGTACATGCCGTTGTCGACGACGATCACGAGGATCGGGACGTCGTACTGGACGGCGGTCGCGAACTCCTGGCCGTTCATCATGAAGCAGCCGTCGCCGGCCACCGCGATAACCGCGCGGTCCGGATGGAGCTGCTTGGCGGCGACCGCGGCGGGCACGCCGTAGCCCATCGAACCGGACGTCGGGGCGAGCTGCGTGCCGTAGCGGCGATAGCGCAGGTAGCGGTGCAGCCAGGTCGCGTAGTTGCCGGCGCCGTTGCAGATGATCGCGTCGTCCGGCAGCCGGTCGCGCAGCCAGGCGATGATCGCGCCGTAGTCGCAGGCACCCGGCAGCGGCGCGGGCTCGTCGCTCCAGGCGTGGTAGGCGGCGTTGGCGGCACGGGTCTCGTTCGACCACGCGATCTTCGCCGGCGGGGCCAGTTCCGCGGCGGCCGCGGCGAAGGACGCCGGATCGGCATGGATTCCGAGCGTCGGGGCGTAGACCCTGCCGATCTCCTCGGCCGACGCGTGGACGTGGACCAGAGCCTGTTTCGGGTTCGGGATGTCGATCAGGGTATAGCTGGAGGACGGCATCTCGCTCATGCGCCCGCCGACGACCAGCAGCACGTCGGCCTCGCGCACGCGGCGGGCAAGCTCCGGATTGGGGCCGATGCCGACGTCGCCGGCATAGTTCGGATGGGTCGAATCGAACAGCATCTGCCGCCGGAACTGGCATCCGACCGGCAGGTCGAACGTCTCGGCGAAGCGCCGGAAGTCGGCGACGGCCTCCGGCGACCAGCGGCCGCCCCCGAGCACGGCGAACGGCGTCTTCGCCCCGGCAAGCAGGGCTTCGAGCTTCTTCATGGACCCAGCCGCCGGGCCGGTCGGGACGGCCTCGGCATAGGGGGTCGGCGCGGCAGCCGCCTCGCCGGACAGCATGTCCTCGGGCAGGGCGACGACCACCGGGCCCGGGCGTCCGTTCATCGCCGTCATGAAGGCGCGGTGGACGAGCTCGGGGATACGGGATGCGTCGTCGATCTCCACGGTCCATTTGGTCATGGAGCCGAACACCGCGGCGTAGTCGATCTCCTGGAAGGCCTCGCGGTGGCGCATGTCGCGGCCGACCTGGCCGACGAAGACGATCAGGGGAACCGAGTCCTGCGAGGCGATGTGGATGGCGGGCGAGGCGTTGGTGATGCCGGGCCCGCGGGTGACGAAGCAGATGCCGGGCCGGCCGGTCAGCCGGGCCCAGGCGTCCGCCATCATCGCCGCGCCGCCCTCCTGCCGGCAGATCGTGATGCCGACCCTGGTGTCGTAGAAGGCGTCGAGGGCGGCGAGATAGCTCTCGCCGGGCACGCAGAAGACGCGGTCGACACCTTGCGCGAGGAGCGCATCGACGAGGATCTGACCGCCGGTGCGCAGCGGCGTGTTGGTGGCTTCCATCCAGGTATCTCCCAAAGGCTGGCGCATCATAGCCAGCGATCGCGCCGGCGCCAGAGCGAAACGCCGACATGGAAAAGCCCCCTCGCCGGATGTGGCGAGGGGGCTTTCGACGCTGCGCCGGCCGCGCCTATTTCGCGGCCTTGAAGGTAATCTTCTTCGTCTTCTTCTTCAGTTCGGCCGATTTCGGCAGACTGACCTTCAGGACGCCCTTCTCGACGTTTGCCTGAACCCTGTTCGGGTCGACCTCGTAGGGAAGCGTGAAGGAGCGCTGGAAGGCGCCGTAGGAGCGCTCGGACACCACGCGGCCCTCCGCGCCTTCCTTATGCTCGTACTTCTTCTCGCCCTTGATGGTGAGCACGTTGTCGGCAAGCGTCACCTCGACGTCCTTCTCGTCGACGCCGGGAAGCTCGGCCGTCACCTCGAGACCGTTGTCCGTCTCGTGGACGTCGATGTTGGGCATCAGGCCGCGCCCGGTCAGGGCGCCGACGCTCGGCCAGCTCCTGGTGAAGTCGTCGAACACCTTCTCCACCTCGCGCTGAAGGGCGCCGAACGGGTCGTCCTTGTCGCGACCCCACAGTGTCGGAAGACGCATGGTCAGACCTCCTTCTGTCAAGGCGTCCGCCGCGTCTCCCGGCCCCGTGCCGGTCGCTTGTCAACGCGGCGGAACGTCCAGGAAGAAATAAGAGCTTCGACCAGTGATTTTAAGACGGGCTTCCTGCGGCCAAGCGTCCCGAACCGTCAGGCCGGCTGCACCGACACGACCTGGAAGGTATGCATGTCGCCGTCCTCGTCGCGGATCGAGACGTACTCGCCGACGTGGAAGGCGTGGCTGCCGAAGCGATAGCCGGCCTCGTCGTCGTCCTCCGCGGACTCGTCGTAGTCGAACACCCAGCGGGCATGCTCGGCGCCGCCGGGCTTGTGCACGAGCTTGCCGTGCTCGTCCTGCTCGCTCGCCCAGAATCGCCGCACCACGCACTTGTCGCGCGTCTTGCGCCAGGCGTCGGCGTCGATACGGCCCTCCCGGTCGAGCGGGGCGACGAACTCGTAGCCGTGATAGTCGCTGCCGTTGGGGAAATCGTGGCTGCGCGCAAGATTGAGCCGGATGCGCTTCAGATGCAGCGAAGAGTCAGACATTCGGTACCACTCCCTGAACACCTTGTGTGGGAACCATTTCCCCCGGCGATAGCCCGCCCGGCCTTCGAGGGCAAGCGCCACGGCGATCATATCGGTGCAGCATACCATCGGCTATCTTTTCCATGGAACGCCGGTCCCCGGCGTTGACAAGGCTCAAGCGGGCGGCCAATCCCGCCACGGTATCGCGAAGGAAGCCCATGTCCGGCCCCGTCGGAGACGAAGAATCCCAGGCCGAGGTCGCCGCCTTCCTGGCGGATCCGGCGACCTACGGGCCGGGGGTCGGCACCGTCGGGCGGATAGACACCCACGCCGCGATCGTCTTCCTGGCGGGCGGGGACGTCTACAAGATCAAGCGGGCGGTCGCCTTCCCCTTCCTCGATTTCTCGACGCTGGAGCGCAGAAGGGCCGCCTGCGCGCGGGAGGTCGAGGTCAACCGGCCGACGGCGCCGGACCTCTATCTCGGAACGGTACCCGTCACCCGCGAGACGGACGGGTCGCTTGCGCTCGGCGGAACGGGCCAGCCGGTGGAGTGGGCGGTCCACATGCGCCGCTTCGACGAGACGGCGACGCTCGACAGGCTCGCCGCGGCGCACCGGCTCGATGCCGCGCTCATGGACCGGCTCGCCGGGAAGGTCGCCGACATGCACCTGAACGCACCCGTCGCGGCGGCGCAGGACCCCGCCGGCGAGGTCGCACGGGTCGCCCGCGAGAACTGCGCGGAACTTACCGGGCACCCCGGGCTGTTCGCCTCCGGCGCCGTCGCGGGCCTGGCGAAACGCACCGACGAGGCCCTCGCCCGCCTGGGCCCGCTGATCGAGCGGCGGTCGGCGGCCGGCTTCGTGCGGCGCTGCCACGGCGACCTGCATCTGGGCAACGTCGCGCTGATCGACGGCGGGCCGGTGATCTTCGACGCGATCGAGTTCGACGAGAAGATCGCCACGATCGACATCCTCTACGATCTCGCCTTCCTCGTCATGGATCTCTGGGAGCGCGGCTATCGCCACCACGCCAACCGCGTCCTGAACCGCTGGCTGGTCGAGCGGCGCAATCGGGACGATCTCGACGGGCTGGCCCTGCTGCCGCTCTTCCTGTCGATGCGGGCGGCAATCCGCGCCAAGGTCGCCGCCCCGCGCGCGGCGCATCTCGAAGGGGAGGCGCGCGCGGCCGCCGAGGCCGAGGCGCGGGCGATGTTCGAGGCCGCCTGCGCCTTCCTCGATCCGCCCCCGGCGCGGCTCGTCGCGATCGGAGGGCTGTCGGGGACCGGCAAGACGACCGTCGCCTACGGTATCGCCCCCGATATCGGCCCGGCGCCGGGCGCCGTCGTCGTGCGCAGCGACATCATGCGCAAGGTGATGTTCGACGTCGCCGAGACCGAGCGGCTGCCGGACGACGCCTACGCGCCGGAGGCCGGCGAGCGGGTCTACGCGGAGATCGAGAGCCGGGCCGCGCGCGTTCTCGCCGCCGGCCACGGCGCGATCCTCGATGCGGTGCATTCCAGGCCCGGCGAACGCGCCGCTGCCCGCACCGTCGCCGCGAAGGCGGGCGTGCGCTTCGACGGACTGTGGCTCGAGGCGCCGCCGGAACGCCTTTTCGCACGGGTCTGCGCGCGGACGGGAGACGCCTCCGACGCGACCGTCGAGGTCGTCAGGAAGCAGCTCGCCTACGAGACCGGCCTAATCGACTGGACGATCGTCGAGGCGGGCGGCGGGCGCGAGGAGACGGTCGCGCGCGCGCTCGAAGCCCTTGCTATCGATCTGTCAATGCCTTCGAATTGATCCTGCGACCGACAAGGTCCTCGAACAGGGATGCCCCCATGCGCCGCCTCGCCCTCGCAGCCTTCGCCGCACTCGCCGCCCCGCACCTCGCCGGCGCCGAGCAGATCAAGGCCGTCTTCGACTGCGAGGACGGAACGAGGCTGAACGTGACCTTCGACAACGACGCCGATCCCAATACCGCCGTCGTGGCGATCGAGGGCAAGGACCCGATCACGCTCCCGATCGCGATGTCCGGCTCGGGCTACTACTACACGAACGGCATGATCGGCCTGCGCGGCAAGGGCGACGAGGCGACGTGGGAGGTCGGCCGCAAGGCGCCGGTCAACTGCACCGCCGCGAAGTAACGGCCCTTCACGGAAAAAGGAGACCAACATGCGCCTCGATCCGCACTCGCTGCTCGTCGCCGTCGGGACGATGGCAGCCGTCGCGCTGCCGGTATCGGCCCGTGCCGACCCGGTCACCGCCGATTATTCCTGCGAGGGGAAGATCAGGCTGCACGTCACCTTCGACAACGACAAGAACGTCGCGATCGTCGAATCCGCCGATCTCGGCACGCTGACCATGGACGCGGTGCCGACGGGCGACGGCTTCCACTACCGGAGCGGCGAGTACCAGTTCCGCGGGCGCGGCAACCGGGCGGCCTGGCAGGTCGGCATGAACGAGCCGTTCCCCTGCGTCGCCGAATAGACGCGCTTCCTCACACGTCGATCTGGTAGGCGATGAACGGCGTCTTGCGGCCTATGCGGTCGTAGAACGAGCGGGCGCGATAGTTGTCCTCGGCGGTCAGCCAGCGGATCACCGCCCAGCCGCGCTCCCTGCAGATCTCTTCCAGCGCCGAGATCAGCGCCTCCGCCGCGCCCGAGCCGCGCGCGGCGGGATCGACGAACAGGTCGTTCAGGAAGCAGGCGGTGTTGGCGCCGAGCGGGCGGCTGAAGGCCTGGAAATGGGCAAGGCCGATCGCCCTGCCCGTCCCGTCGACGGCGACGATCGCCTCGGATTCGTGCTCGGGATCGAAATGCCAGCCCCACACGCGCTCGCGCATCTGCGGCGTCTGGGCGACGTGGTAGAAGTCCGCGTATCCGGCGAAGAGCCTCTCCCAGTCCGCGCGGTGTTCGGGGGCGAGCGGGACGACGCGGACAGCGGACGGGGCGGACATGGGGCGATCCTCGATTCGACTTGTGGAAGACGCTAGCCGATCGGATCGGGAAACGCGAACGTCGCGCCGTCTCGGGAGGCCGCATGGATCCCGGATCAGGTCCGGGACACGAGCCCGGGTTCGGGGTCGGCATCAACAACCCGAAAACCCGTGCGCCCTGGACGCCCATGTTGTCGTCGCCCCGGGGCCGATCGGCTACGGCACCAGCACCGCCGCGCCGGTGAGACGGCCCTCGCGCAAACGGTCGAGCGCCTCGTTGGCGTCTTCGAGCGGAACGGCCTCCACCGTCGTCTCGACCGGGACCTTGGCCGCGATGTCCAGGAATTCGTCGCCGTCGGCACGCGTCAGGTTGGCGACCGAGCGCACCACCCGCTCGCCCCACAGGATCGAATAGGGGAAAGACGGGATATCGCTCATGTGGATGCCGGCGCAGACCACGGTGCCGCCCTTGCGCACCGCGCGCAGCGCCGCCGGCACCAACGGGCCGACAGGGGCGAAGATCACGGCGGAGTCGAGCGGCTCCGGCGCGGGCCTGTCGGAATCGCCGACCCACTCGGCACCGAGCGAAGCGGCGAACTCCTGCGCCACCGCGTCGCCCGGGCGGGTGAAGGCGAAGACGCGCTGGCCGAGATGGCGGGCGACCTGCGCCATGATATGGGCGGCGGCGCCGAAGCCGTAGACGCCGATCGTCTCCGCCTCCCCCGCCATGCGATGGGCCCGGTGGCCGATCAGGCCGGCGCACAGCAGCGGCGCGGCGTGGGCATCGTCGAAGGCTTCCGGAAGCGGAAAGCAGTAGCGCGCATCGGCGAGCATGTGCGTGGCATAGCCGCCGTCGAGCTGGTAGCCGGTGAAGCGGGCCCGGTCGCAGAGGTTCTCGCGGCCCGACAGGCAGTAGCGGCACGTCCCGCAGGTCCAGCCGAGCCAGGGCACGCCGATACGCGCGCCGACAGCGAGGCTCGCTGTTCCCTCCCCGAGCGCCAGCACCTCGCCGACCACCTCGTGGCCCGGCACGATCGGATAGGGGATGTCCGGCAGCTCGCCGTCGACGACATGCAGGTCCGTGCGGCAGACGCCGCAGGCACGGACCCCGACCAGCACCTGGCCGGGCCCCGGCGACGGTACCGGCCGCTCGCGCATCACGAGCCGGGCGCCGGGCGCCTCCAGCACCATCGCTTTCATGTCCGCCTTCGGGGCATCGTCGGCCGGCATGGCTCCGCCTCGTCCGTTCCGCCGGCCCGCTCCGGCGAGATTTGACGCAAATCCGTAGCGCAATCGAGACAATTGCGCACGGTTTCGTTCAACAGCGGTTAGTCCCGCCCGCCTACCTTATGCGAAGGAGCAGGCTGTGGGGGCGCTCCGGTACAGCACTACCGGGTACCTGACGGAGGGACCTCGTCATGCTGGACATGCGTCATTTCACTGCAATCGCCATCGCCGTCGGCGTGATGGTCGCCGCGCTGGGGCCCTTGAGCCTCTAGACGCTACGAATGCGGATCGGGGGCTCTCCCCCCGATCCCGCACGCCTGCCTTTTGCGGCTATTTCAGGAGGCACGTGCAGACCGCGCCGCGTCCGCCGCCCGTCGCCTTCCACTGCCCCTTCCAGACCCGGTTCTCGGACTTGCAGACCGACGGACACATCTGCTCGGCCTGCCTGTCGTTCGCGATCGGGCCGGCGTTGAGGTTCTTCCTGGCCGGCTCCTCGGGAGGCGGCGGCATCTTGCAGCCGCAAACGGACGTCGCCCGGCCCTGCGGCGTGCTCCACTTGCCGTTCCAGGTGCCGCCGCTGGTCTTGCAGATCTGCGGGCACATCTGCTTGGCCTGCGCGTCGTTGGCGATCAGCGGGGCGTTTATGTCCCTGGCGAGCGCCGACGATCCCGGCGAGAGGGCGCAGGCAAGCAGCAGCACGACGATCCAACCGGCGAAACGGCGCATTCTTCGACTCCTCTTGTCGGGCGAATCGGCCGCACAGTAGTGCGGTTCGACTTTCCGCGAAACGATCGGGCGACACTCTGTCGAAACGATGACGGCCGAACCATGAGCCGAACCCCGGCCCCCGCCGGCCGGCCCGCCCTGAAGCGCGGGCTCGGCCTGTGGCTCACCACCTTCTACGGCCTCGGCGTCGTCGTCGGCGCGGGGATCTACGTGCTGATCGGCGCGCTCGCGGGGCTCGCGGGAACCGCTGCGCCGATCTCGTTCCTGATCGCGGGGCTCGTCGCCGGCATGACGGCGCTCTCCTACATGGAGCTCGCCGCGCGCCTGCCGGAAGCGGCCGGCGAGGCCGCCTATGTGGCGGAGGGCTTTCGCTCGCCGACGCTGACGCTGGTCACCGGGCTCACCATCGTCGCGGTCGCGACGCTCGCCGGCGCCACGATCAGCGCCGGCGCGGCCGGCTACATCGAAACCCTCGCCGCCCTGCCCGACTGGGCGACGATCGCGATCGTCGTCGCCGCGCTCGGCGCGCTCGCGGCCTACGGTATCGTCGAGTCGGCCGTGTTCGCCGCGGTCCTTACCGTGATCGAGATCGCCGGCCTCGTCCTGGTCGCGGTGTCGGCGATGCTTGCGGAGCCCGGCATCCTGACGCGGCTCGACGAGATCGCGCCGCCGCCGACCTGGGCGGCGTGGTCGGGCATCCTTGCGGGCAGCGTCCTCGCCTTCTTCGCCTTCCTCGGCTTCGAGGACATGGTCAACGTCGCCGAGGAGGTGATCGAGCCCGAGCGGACCCTGCCGCGCGCGATCGCGATCGTGATGGTCGCCGCCACCCTGCTCTATCTCGCCGTCGCCACGATCTGCGTGCTCGCCGTGCCGGTCGCCGACCTCGCCGCCTCGCCCGCCCCGCTCGCCCTCGTCGCCGCGCGGGGGCTGCCGGGCGCCGGCACGATCGTCACGCTGATCGCCATATCGGCGGCTCTCAACGGCGTCCTCGTCCAGTTCATCCTCGCCCCGCGCATGCTCTACGGCCTGTCGAAGCGCGGGCATCTGCCGGCCTGGCTCGGCCGCGTCGCGGCGGCGACGCGCACGCCGGTCAACGCCACGGTGCTCGTCGTCGCGGTCACCGGCGCGCTCGCGGCGGGCCTGCCGGTCGTCGACCTCGCGGCGATGAGCGCGCGGCTGATCCTGACGGTCTTCGTCGTCGTCAACCTCGCGCTGATCCGCATCAAGCGGCGCGGCGGAGGGCTGCCGGCGATCCGCGTGCCGACCGCCGTTCCCGTCCTCGGCGCGACGCTTTCGGCGGCGCTGCTCTTGACGAGCTTTCTCGATTGAAACGGCGGCGGCCCGCCCGTCAGGCAGCCGCCGGACGGTGAAGGGCAATCCCCGCCATCACCAGCGCGATGCCGAGAAGGTCCGCCGCATCGGGGATCTGGGCCAGCACCACCGCGGCGACGACCGTGGCCGTGGCCGGCAGCAGCGCCAGCATCAGTGCGAAGCTTTCCCGCGGCAGCCGCGCCATCGCCAACTGGTCGCAGACGTAGGGGATGACGGAAGAACAGATGCCGACGCCGATGCCCGCCAGGATCAGCTTCGGCGAGGACACGGCAACGACGGCTTGCGCCAGGCCGAACGGCAGGATGCAGACGAGGGCGATCGCCATCGCGGCGCCGAGGTTCTGGATGCCGTCGCCCGCCCCGCGCCGGGCGGCGCGGTGTCCGAGAACGATATAGCCGACGAACATCGCCCCGTTGGCGAACGCCCACAGAAGCCCCAACGGATCGCTCGTCCAGGTCGCGTCGATCAGGATCGCGACGCCGGCGACGGTAACAGCGAGCGCCGCAAGGTTGCGGGCGGTCCGCATCCCGTAGAGCGCCACGGCGATCGTACAGACGAACTCGATTGCGGCGACGAGGCTCATCGGCAGCCGGTCGAGGGCGAGGTAGAAGGCCGTGTTCATGACGGCAAGACAGGCGCCGAGCCCGACGAGCAGGAGCCGCGTGCGCGCGTCCGCCCGCGCGATCGTCCGCCACGGCTTCGTCACCGGCGCGAAGGCGAGGGCCGCCGTCGCGATGCGCAGCCAGGCGACGCCGAGCACGCCGACCGCCGGGAACAGCAGCACCGCGAACGAAGGTCCGAGATAGTGGAAGACCGCGCTCACCGCGAAGAAGGCTTGCGGGGGGACGGCATCGGTTCGTCGGGAGAGAGACGCCAGCGTGTCGCTCATGCGGGCAATCGTAGAAAGGCGGTTGGCCGATATGTATGGTATAGTAAAGACCCAAAGCTCGATCAGGCTTCGGAATGGAGGCTAGAGCGATGAAACGCCTTCGATACGAAGATGGCTCCCTCGACCGGATCGACGCGGCGATCCTTCGCGCGCTCGCCGAGAACGCGCGCGTCAGCACCGCCGAGCTCGCCCGCGCGGTCGGCCTGTCGGCGCCCAGCGTCGGCGAGCGCATCCGCCGTCTCGAGGAGGCCCGCGTGATCGCAGGCTACGGCGCGCGCATCGATCCGAAGGAGATCGGCCTGCCGATCGCGGCGTGGCTGCGAATCCGACCGCTGCCGGGCGAGCTCTCGCGCGTGACGGATATCGTGCGTTCGCTGCCGGAGATCGTCGAGTGCGACCGCATCACCGGCGAGGACTGCTTCCTCGCCCGCGCCCATGTCGCCTCAGTCGAGGAACTCGAACGGCTGATCGACCGGATCATCCCCTACGCGACGACCAACACCTCGATCATTCAGTCCTCGCCGGTGCCGCGCCGGCTCCCGCCCATCTTGACGGGAGCGGCCGATTGAACCCCTATCGTCCCAGAATGCCGGAGGGGGAAACGCCATGCTGCGCTTTGCCGCCAATCTGTCGATGATGTTCACCGAGATGCCGTTCCTCGACCGGTTCGCGGCGGCGCGGAAGGCGGGCTTCCGGGGCGTCGAGTTCCTGTTCCCCTACGAGTTCGACGCCGCGGAGATCGCCGCGCGGCTTTCCGACAACGGCCTGACGCAGGCCCTGTTCAACCTGCCGCCCGGCGACTGGGCCGCGGGCGAGCGCGGCCTTGCCGCGATGCCCGGCCGCGAGGCGGAGTTCGACCGCGCGCTCGACACCGCGCTCGCCTATGCCGAGGCGCTGGACTGCAGGCTCCTGCATGCCATGGCCGGCATCCCGGGCAAGGACGTCGACCCGAGACGGGCGATGGACGCCTACGTCGCCAACCTGAAGAAGGCCGGCGAGGCGGCCGGCGCGCGCGGCGTCACCGTCCTCATCGAGCCGATAAACCTGCGCGACAATCCGGGCTACTTCCTCTCCGACCTGGAGACAGCGCGCGGCGTGCTCGATGCGGTCGGCTCAGAGCATGTACGCCTGCAGCTCGACCTCTATCACCGCCAGGTGACCCGCGGCGACCTGATCCACGCGATCCGCGACTATCTGCCGGTCAGCCCCCACATCCAGGTCGCCAACCCGCCCGACCGCGCCGATCCGGGCACGGGGGAAGTGAACTACATTTATGTGTTCGCGGAACTGGAAAGGCTCGGCTACGGCGGCTGGATCGGCTGCGAATACAAGCCGCCCACGGGGACGGTCGAGAGCCTGGGGTGGTTTAAGGCGTATCGGGCATGAAACAAAAAAGCATGTCGCCTTATTAACGTCACATAGTGGCTACTTTGTATTTTTCTATTCATACCGGAATAGAAATATCTTTATTACTTATAGTGATTATTTTTCATGCTTATGAATTTCTTAATCGGTACTTTCTTGCCCAGACTCGACTATAAACCGCGCCCGCTGGAGCAATTCGTCGAATGTGATAATCTCAGGTCGCCAAATATGTCGCCGATAGAGTTCGAAGGATCGGAATTGCGGCTCATTGGCTCCGTGTTCGGTCAGGAACTGACTAAGTGATCCTACAACTAGGTATGAGCGCGGCTCTATGTTGTAGAGTACCTCGCCAGTCGGTGCCCCAACACTATCTCTAGGCATCAACTTATCACCTAGAGTCCTTATTGCAGCGTGGACTGTCGTTTGGACTTGGGACACCCCACCGGTCAACTCGGCAGATGGCGGCCAAGCGTCCGGACGATATTGAGCGGCTCCTAGCAACGGTGTATCATGGCGCTTGATTTCGACGAAACACAATGAACTAACGATACCCCTTGTCTTCATTAATGCGTCCGAGCGTTTGCCCGCGGTAATTAAGTCGCGGCCACGTACGATCTGCTCCAACTTCCGTTCATCAAGCTTCGACAAGAACTGATACGAGAGCCCGTAACCAAATATCCAAGTGTTAGATTCGAAAAATTCTTGCCACACATCTTCAGGCTTGCAACGAAGGCGCTCCCGTTCACTGGAAAAGAATTCTTCGTCGAGGAGCAAAGACTCGAACCGCTTTAACTGCTTCCGTCGATAGCCCACGGCAACCAGGTCGCGCGTAATTTCTTCTTGCTGTGCCAGTTGAATGAAAAGTTCGGGATTTTTCGCGAATATACGCTGCGCTTGCCCCTGATCGAGGATAATATCGCGTAATACGTCATCTGATATGTGTAACTTCTCAGCCCCACCTATGGGAACGGTTCTGATACCCGCTATAAAATCGATTAGTTTATCGATTTCACTACCCACAAACGAGAAATGCTGCCTGTCGAGGGGACCTGTTCTGCTACTATACTTTTGAATTGTGAGAGTTCGGATTGAACGGTCATCTTCTAAGAAGGTAGCTTTTATTTCATACCGCCCTGCCGGCGTCTGCCTTAGGACGACTTCATTACCGACCGTCGCGAACTTCAAGCCTGGCTGACCTTCGATGAGGTGAGATGCGATTCGTAGCTTTTCACCAAAAATGGAATCCGTGATCCTCTTGCTGATGATAGTCTTGTCAGTTCTCCTATCGAAGAACCATTTCCTCTCGTCGTATTCTTCCGTCACGCGGGCCACCGAAACGCTGATGGGCTATATTCATTTATACCACGGAATTACTTTGTACGTCTCTCGATATCATGATGCAAGAATACATAAAAGGCTACCGGATCAGCAACAGCAGAAGCGAGTAGGCCGCGGCGCCGACGGCGAACGGCAGGAAGCGGCTCGCCTTGTCCTCGGGCAGCTCGTCCTTCAGCGTGTTGAGCACGACGCCGCCGGCGAGGAAGGCGAACATCGCGCCGATGAAGATCGGCGGCACCTGCCTGTCGAGCGCGCCGACGACCCAGCCGACGGCGACGCCGGCCGCGAGCACCCAGCGTGTCTCCGCGTCGTAGTCCTCGGGGTGCTCCTGGCGCTGGCCGAAATCGCTGGTCGAAAGGTGCAGCAGCATCGCGACGACGTAGATCGCGAGCGACCAGAGGCCGGCCTGCTCGCGGTGCAGGAGCAGATAGCCGAGCAGGAAGTTGAAGAAGAAGAACGAAGCGAGGTGGACGCCCTTCACCTCGCGCTCGAGCCGGCTCTCGCCGGTCGTCGCCAGACGCCGGCCGCGCGAGCGGCGGGCGGCGGTCTCCAGGCCGAAGAAGAAGACGAGGCCGAGGAGCGAGATCAGGTAGACCCATGCCTCCGCCGCGCTGTCGCCCATATGCAGCTCGCGGGCGAAGACGCGCTGGTGAGCGGCGAGTTCGGGGAGAACGTGCAGATAGATATAGGCGACCGCCACCCCGCCCGCGAAGGAGAGCAGCACATGGCGCGGCCTGCCTTCAAGGAAGGTGAGCCGGCCGATGAGCAGATGGACCGCGACGAAGGCCAGCGCGGCGAGGCCGGTCAGGATGAGCATGGCCGTATTCATGGAGCATGGATCGGCAGCGAGCGCCGCTCCGACAGGGTCTCCAGCACCACCTCGGAACGCACCTTGGCGACGCTCTCGTGCGGCAGCAGTACGTCGTTGACGAGGCGGGAAAGATCGGGGAGCGAGGCGACGACGACCTTCAGGAGATAGTCCGCCTCGCCGGTCAGCGAATAGGCCTCCTGCACCTGCGGCGTCAGCCGCGACAGGTCGCGGAAGCGACGCGCGTTCGCCGCGTTGTGGCGCGACAGCGTGACGTGGATGAAGACGATGGTGGACAGGCCGAGCCGCTCGCCGTCGAGCTCGGCGCGGTAGCGGCGGATCACGCCCGTCTCCTCGAGCCGCGCCCGCCTGCGCGACACCTGCGAGGCGGACAGATGCACGCGCTCGGCGAGTTCCTGATTGGTCAGGTCGCCCTTCTCCTGCAGCGCGTCGAGGATGCGCAGGTCGATCGTGTCGAGTTCCATTGCGTGCGTAGATTCCGTTTATAGCGCACGTTTCGTGCATATCATGCGCCAAACGAGCCTACTACGCAAACACTTCGCGCGACTCGTGCGTCATACTGCTCCCAACATGCACGGCCCCGACGGCAAGGGGCACGACAGCAGGAGGAAGGCATGGGTCCGTTTCCGCACGACGCGCCGGCGGCGAAGATCGACGACGCCAACCCGATGGGAACCGACGGCTTCGAGTTCGTCGAGTTCGCCCATCCCGACGCGAACGTCTTGAAGGACCTGTTCTCGCGCATGGGCTTCGCGCCCGTGGCGAAGCACAGGAGCCGCGACATCTGGGTCTACCGGCAGGGCGACATCAACTACGTCGTCAACGCCGACCCCGAGAGCTTCGCGGCGAAGTTCGTTTCCGCGCACGGTCCGTGCGCGCCGTCCATGGCCTGGCGCGTGGTCGACGCGCGGCACACCTTCGAGCGCGCGGTCAAGCTCGGCGCCATGCCCTACGAGGGCGAGGACGGCGCCAAGACGCTGGACGTCCCGGCGATCCGCGGCATCGGCGGCAGCCTCATCTATTTCGTCGACACCTATGGCGAAAAGGGCTCTCCCTACACCGACGAGTTCGACTGGCTCGGCGAGGCCGATCCGAAGCCGGAGGGCCTCGGCTTCTACTATCTCGACCACCTGACCCACAACGTGCGCCGCGGCAACATGGACACGTGGTTCGACTACTACGTGAAGCTGTTCAACTTCCGCCAGATCCGCTTCTTCGATATCGAGGGCAAGCTGACCGGCCTGTTTTCCCGCGCGCTGACGAGCCCGTGCGGCAAGATCCGCATCCCGATCAACGAGTCCGCCGACGAGCACAGCCAGATCGAGGAGTACCTGAAGAAGTACAACGGCGAGGGCATCCAGCACATCGCCGTCGGCAGCGAGGACATCTACGCGGCGACCGACCGGCTCGCCGACAACGGCGTGAGGTTCATGCCCGGCCCGCCGGAGGTCTACTACGAGAAGAGCCGCGAGCGCGTCATCGGCCACGAGGAACCGATCGAGCGCCTGAAGAAGCACGGCATCCTGATCGACGGAGAGGGCGTGGTCGATGGCGGCGAGACGCGGATCCTGCTGCAGATCTTCTCCAAGACCGTGATCGGGCCGATCTTCTTCGAGTTCATCCAGAGGAAGGGCGACGACGGTTTCGGCGAGGGCAATTTCCGCGCCCTGTTCGAGTCCATCGAGGAAGACCAGATCCGGCGCGGCGTCCTGAAGGTGGCGGCGGCCGAGTAGCAGGGTTAACCGCGCATTAACCTTGCAAATTCAGAGTCCGAACTCGCAAGACATTCTGGATCGAGACGGGGAACGCCCGGAAGTCGGCGGGGAAAGGCGGCGCCAGCAGGCGCCGCCTTTGTTTTCACGCGCCGGACTCGCGATCCTGCATGGCCTCGCGGCATCGCGACCGCTTGAGGCGGATATTGCCCGGCTCTACTCTCCCGGCAGCAAAAGACGGGATTTTCAGGGAGAGTTCCATGACGGCGGCGACGAAGATCGAAGGCGGCCTGAAGGCGTACGGCAACATCATCGACGGAAAATCAGCACCCGCCGCCGACGGACGCACGGTCGAGGTCGTCTGTCCCTCCGACGGGGCGGCGTTCGCCACCATCGCAAGATCAGGCACGGCGGACGTGGACGCCGCGGTCGCGGCGGCACGGTCGGCCTTCGACGGCGCCTGGGGGCGGATGGCCCCGCACGAGCGCGGGCGTCTTCTGATGAAGCTCGCCCAGGCGACCCTCGACCACTTCGACGAGCTCAGCCGTCTCGAGTCCCAAGATGCCGGCAAGCCGGCCCGTCAGGGCAAGGCCGACATCGCTTCGGCCGCGCGCTACTTCGAGTTCTATGCCGGCGCCTGCGACAAGCTGCACGGCGACACCCTGCCCTTCCTGCCCGGCCACATGGCGCTGACCCTTCGCGAGGCCCACGGCGTCACCGGCCACATCATCCCGTGGAACTATCCCGCCCAGATGTTCGGCCGCTCGGTCGGCGGGGCGCTCGCCATGGGCAACGCCGTGGTGATCAAGCCGGCGGAGGACGCCTGCATGACGCCGATCCGCTTCGCCGAACTCGCCCTCGAGGTCGGATTCCCGGCGGGCGCGATCAACGTCGTCACCGGCTACGGCGAGGAGGCCGGCGCCGCGCTCTCGGGGCATCCTGGCATCGACTTCATCTCGTTCACCGGCTCGCCGGAGGTCGGCACGCTGGTGCAGGCGGCGGCCGCCAGGAACCACATCGGCGCGACGCTGGAGCTCGGCGGCAAGTCGCCGCAGATCCTGTTCGCCGACGCCGACCTCGACGCCGCGCTGCCGATCGTCGTCAACGCCATCATCCAGAACGGCGGCCAGACCTGCTCGGCGGGCAGCCGCGTGCTGATCGAGAAGTCGATCTACGACGCCGCCACGAAGGAACTCGCCGCCCGCTTCTCGAAACTGAGGGCCGGGCCGCACGAGGCCGACCTCGACGTCGGTCCGCTTATCAACGCCGGCCAGCGCGACCGGGTGAGCGGCTTCGTCGGCCAGGCCAAGGCGGACGGCGTGGCGCTCCTCGCCGAGGGCTCGGTCGATGCCGGAGCGCCCGCCGGCGGCTACTACGCCGCGCCGGCGCTGTTCGGCCCCGTGCCGCGAGAGAACCGGCTCGCCTGCGAGGAGGTGTTCGGCCCGGTCCTGTCGGCGATCCCCTTCGAGGACGAGGCGGATGCGATCCGCGTCTCCAACTCCTCCGACTACGGCCTCGTCGCCGGCGTGTGGACGCGCGACGGCGGAAGGCAGATGCGCGTCGCCAAGGCGCTGCAGGTCGGCCAGGTCTTCGTCAACTGCTACGGCGCCGGAGGCGGCATCGAGCTGCCCTTCGGCGGCCGCAAGAAATCAGGCCACGGCCGCGAGAAGGGCTTCGACGCGCTCTACGAGTTCTCGACGACGAAGACGGTCGTGTTCAGGCACGATTAGCCCCCGACGGCGCGAGACAGCGGTAGCGGCAGCATCGCCTCCGCAGGGCGGAAACGCGCCGCGCAACGGCGTGGTGCCGGGGCCGGAGCAGCCGGGGGTGGCAGAACATCCCGATTGCACCGGGCGTTGCGGTCGGCGTCGGGATGGGAGACCATCGTCGGGCGATTTCCCGTTTTTCACAGCGAAACAAACATGCAAGGGAGGGAAATGCCATGACACTGCGTCTATTGATTGCCGCGCTAGCCGTCGCAGGCCTCGCCGGGCCCGCGATGGCGCTCGACATCAAGAGCCCCGCCATCGGCGCGGACAACAAGATCCCCGACAAGTACACCGCCAACGCCTTCGGCTGCAGCGGCGAGAACGTGTCGCTGCCGCTGGAGATCTCCGGCGTGCCCGCCGAAGCCAAGAGCCTCGCGATCACAATCTACGATCCCGACGCGCCGACCGGCTCGGGCTTCTGGCACTGGGAGGTGGCGAACCTGCCGCCGGACACGACGAGCCTGCCCGAAGGCGCGGGCGAAGCCGGCAACGGCAAGCTGCCTCAGGGCGCGGTGCAGTCGCGCAACGACGCGGGGACGGCTGCCTATTTCGGCCCCTGCCCGCCCCAGGGCGACAAGCCGCACCGCTACGTCGTCACCGTGTTCGCCGTCGGCGCCGACAAACTGCCCGTCGACGAGAATGCCTCGGGCGCGGTGGTCGGCTTCAACCTGCACTTCAACACGCTGGACAAGGCGAGCGTCACCTATACGTATGGCCGCTGAGAGGCGACCGCTGACGGGCGGTAGCTCACAGGGCAGCCGCCGAGAGGCAACTATCGAACCTACATTTCCCGGCCGTCGCCTCGGCGGCGGCCGGCATAGCCTCTCCGTACGGATAGCGGCGGACGCCTACATCTCCGCCTTGATGTAGTCCGTCATCTGGGTCACCACCGTGCCCCAGCCGTCGTGGAAGCCCATCGCCTCGTGCTGCTTGCGGGTCTCCTCGTTCCCATGGATCGCGGTCGCCTTGTAGCGGGTGCCCGTTTTCGTGGGGAAAAGCTCGAGCACGGCGGTGAAGAAGGGCTTCGGCGCGGGACGGAAGCCGGCGAGCAGCGTATCGGTGAAGATCAGCCGCTCGTTCGGCGCCACGTCCAGGTAGCAGCCGAGATTGGGGAACTCCTCGCCTTCGGGCGAGCGCATCAGCGTCGAGAACACGCCGCCGGGGCGCAGGTCGATCTCGCAGGAGACGACGGTCCACGGCTTCGGCACGAACCAGTGCTTCAGGTGCGCCGGCGTCGTCCAGGCCTTCCAGACGAGTTTGACGGGCACGTCGATGTCGCGTTCGAGCACTAGGTCGAGCTCCGGATCGTGCTTGAGAAGGGGGGTCATTCGCTGTCTTCCTCCTGCATCTTCAACAAATACCGATCGAGCCGGTCGAGACGGCGCTCCCACATGGTGCGCTGCTTGCCGAGCCAGTCCTCCGCCTGCTTCAGTTGCGCGGACTCGAGCCGGTAGGTGCGCACCCGGCCGATCTTCTGCGAACTGACGAGCCCCGACTTCTCGAGCACCTTCAGGTGCCCGACGAAGGACGGCAGCGCCATGTCGTAGGTCGCCGCCAGTTCAGACACCGTCGCCGGGCTGCGGCTCAGCCGTTCGAGCACGTGCCGGCGCGTCGGGTCCGACAGGGCGCGGAAGATGCCGTCGACCAGCGAGGGCGGCGGCGCGGCCGGGGGCGGGGTGTGGGCGGCGGCGGGCGTCATGTCCGTTGTCCGGCTCCGGGGGCCGCCAGTCGCGGCCGTTCGTTCGGCGCAGTCATAGACGGGAGTGATACTTAGGTCAATACCTAAGTAATTGCAGGGGGGAGCCGGAAGCGGGCGGGGCGCGAGGCTACTCCTCCGGCTCCGTCGTGAACATCAGCGGGAAGCCGTAGCGCTTGCCGAAGTCGGTCGCCTCGGTCGCCTTGGTCTCGGCGACATCGCGGGGGAAGACGGCGACGACGCAGACGCCCTTGCGGTGCGCCGTCAGCATGACGCGATCGGCCTCGGTCTCGCCCATGCGGAAGACGGCCATCAGCACCATCACGACGAACTCGCGCGGCGTGAAGTCGTCGTTGAGCAGCAGCACCTTGTGCAGGCGCGGCCGCTCGGTCTTCGGCAAGGGCTCGGTTCGCCCCTTCGGGCGCGGCTTGACGGTGGTGTCGCTCATCGGGGCCTCCCTCGAGGCAGCGGCCCGGTTGCGCCGTAAAGATAGCGCCCACGGCGCCGCTGTCAGCCCCCCGGGGCGGGTGAGGCGGCACGAGATGCCCGGGTTAAGCCCGGACACGACGCAACAGGTACGGCGGCTCTGCCGCTTGCGCGTCATCCCCGGGGCTCGACCCGGGGATCTCGTCAGGGGCGGACGGGCTTGCCCAGCCGCCACTGCAGGGCGAGCAGCACGAAGCCGAAGAGCGGGATCAGGATGTCGGTCCAGAAGATCACGCCGGCGTTGCCCGGCGCGAAGTTGTGGGCGGTGACCATCTGGTAGACGTGGCCCGCAGCGGCACCGAGCGTGAAGATCGACGGCCCCAGAATCGCGGCGAGGCGCAGATCGAAGCTCGCGAAGGCGGCGACGAAGGCGACGACGGCGAAACCGAGGCTCGCGGTGCCGACCTCGAACTGGAACGGACTGTTCGCCCAGCCGATGAAGCGCGCCGCCATCTCGCCGAAGAAGCAGTGCATGACGAAGTTGTAGAGAAAGGAGACGCCGATCGGAAAGAACACGTACCAGGCCATCAGCTTCTCCACGACCACCGCCGCGCCGAGAGGTTTCGGCGCGCGCGAGATCGCGACGAGCGAGACGACGAGTCCGATGACGAGGAAGGTGAGCGTGAAGTTCGACAGGACGAACTCGATCGCCGCTGCGATCATGGAATGCCCCCCAAGGCGGAAACGGCAAGCCCGCGAATCGGTGCCGCGCCGGGACTTCTACCACTCAATCGAGCGTGCGCCGATATCTGAGCAGGGCGAGCAGCCCGACGGCTCCCCAGAAGGCCACCATCGCCCAGAGTTCCGGCATGATGTCGGCGAGGCCGTTGCCCTTCAGCACGATGCCCCGGACGATGCGCAGGCAATGGGTGAGCGGCAGCACCTCGCCGATCCACTGGGCCCAGACCGGCATGCCGCGGAAGGGAAACATGAAGCCCGACAGCAGGATCGAGGGCAGGAAGAAGAAGAACGTCATCTGCATCGCCTGCATCTGCGTGCGGGCGAGCGTCGAGAAGGTGTAGCCGAGGGTGACGTTGGCGGCGATGAAGACGAGGAGCGCGAACAGGAGCACCGCGAGGGAGCCCAGCATCGGCACGGTGAAGATCGTCCAGGCGGCGACCAGGATGACGAAGACCTGGATGAAGCCGAGGCCGATATAGGGCACGATCTTGCCGATCATGATCTCGACGGGCCGCGCCGGCATCGCCAGCAGGTTTTCCATGGTGCCGCGCTCGAGCTCGCGCGTGAGCGCCAGCGCGGTCATCAGGATCGTCGTCATGGTCAGCACCACGCCGAGCAGGCCCGGAACGATATTGTACTGGGTGATGATCTCCGGGTTGTACATGCGGTGGACGGAGACCTCGACGGGGGGCTTTGTCTGCTTCAGCCCCTCCAGCGGCCCGCGCAGGTCGTGGTCGAGGCCGGAGGCGACGATCTGCGAAATCGCCCCGACCGCGCCGGAGGCGGCGGCCGGATCGGTTGCGTCTGCCTCGAGCAGCAGCGCCGGCATGTCGCCGCGCACGAGATCGCGGCCGAAGTCGACCGGCACGGTGACGACGAAGGAGACCTCGCCGCGCGCCAGCATCTCGCGGGCCTCCCCTTCGCTGTCGGCGGTGGCGACGAAATCGAAGTAGGTGGAATTGCGCATGGCGGCGAAGACGGAGCGGCCGAAGCGGCTCGAATCCTGGACGACCGCCGCGGCCGACAGGTGCTTCGGGTCGGTGTTGATGGCGAAGCCGAACAGGATCAGCTGGATGATCGGGATGCCGACCATCATGGCGAAGGTCAGCCGGTCCCGACGCATCTGGATCAGCTCCTTGACCAGGATGGCGCCGATGCGGGAGAGCGAGAACACGGTCATCGCTCGAGCGCCTGCGCGTCGGACATCAGCTTGATGAAGACGTCCTCGAGGCTCGTCTCGCCCCGCTCCGCCCTCAGGCCGCGCTCCCTGGCGACCGTCGTGACGCCCTTCTCCAGCACGCCACCGTCGGAGCCGACGACGTGGATGTCGGTGCCGAAGGCCGCGACCTGCTCCACGCCCGGCAGGTCGCGCAGCTCGGTCATCAGCCTGCCCGAGCCGTCGCCGTGGACGACCCAGGTCTTGAGACCGGATTCGGCCACGACCTCCTTGACCGTGCCGCGCGCGACGATGGTGCCGTAGGCGATGTAGACGATCCGGTGGCAGCGCTCGGCCTCGTCCATGTAGTGGGTCGAGACGAGCACCGTCAGGCCGTCGTCGGCGAGCGCGTGGATCTCGTCCCAGAACTCGCGGCGCGCCTTCGGATCGACACCTGCGGTCGGCTCGTCGAGGAGCAGGAGCCTGGGCTCGTGCATGACGCAGGCGGCGAGCGCCAGGCGCTGCTTCCAGCCCCCCGACAGCGTGCCGGCGAGCTGGTTCTGGCGATCGGTCAGGCCGAGGCGCCGAAGCGTTTTGTCGATATAGTCCCGGCGCGGGCGCAGGTCGTAGAGGCGGGCGACGAAGTCGAGGTTCTCGCGGATCGTCAGGTCCTCGTAGAAGGAGAACCGCTGCGTCATGTAGCCGGTCTGCAGCTTGATCGCGTCGGACTGCGAGCGGATGTCGTGGCCGAGGGCGGTGCCCTCGCCCTCGTCGGCCTTGAGCAGGCCGCAGATCATGCGGATGGTCGTCGTCTTGCCGGAACCGTTGGGGCCCAGAAAGCCGACGATCTCGCCGCGTTTCACATCGAGGTCGACCTGGTCGACGACCGTCTTCGCGCCGAAGCGCTTGGTCAGTCCGCGGACCGAGATGACCTCGTCTACCGCGCGGGCTTGCGGGGCGGTCATTGCTGCAGCCCCACGTCGACCGGCTGGCCGACCTTGAGGCCGGCGACGTCGTCGGGACGCGCCTCGATCATGTAGACGAGCTTCTGGCGGGCGTGGACCGAGTAGATCACCGGCGGCGTGAACTCGGCGGATCGCGAGATGAAGGTCACCTTCGCCGGGATCGGCTCGGCGCAGCCGTCGCAGGAGATCGAGACGGTATCGCCGAGGCTCACCGCGGCGAGCTCGGCCTCGGGCACGAAGAAGCGAATTTTCAGGTTCTCGGGCGGCAGCAGGGAGACGACGGGGCGGCCCGCCGGCACCACCTCGCCGGGCTCGTAATAGGTATCCTGCACGCTGCCGGCCATCGGCGCCTTGCCCGAGAGCCGCTCTAGGCGGGCGTCGATCCGCGCCAGAGCGCCGGCCGCCGCATCGACCGCGTTCTGCGCCGCCTCGATGGCGTCCGGGCGGGCGGCGAGCTTCGCCACCTCGATCTGCGCCGCCATCGAGGCCAGGCGCGACTGCAGCGTCTTGAAGCGTTCCTCGGCGTTCTCGGTATTGGCGTCGGAAACGACGCTCGCCTCGTGCAGGGTGCGATAGCGCTGATATTCACGCCTTGCGAACTCCAGGCTCGCCTCGATCTCGTCGTGCTGCGCCTGAAGAACGTCGATCTCCTCCTGCCGCTTGCCGGTCCGAAGGTCGGCGAGCTGCGCCTTGGCCTGGGCGAGGCGGGCCTCGGCCTCGTCGCGGGCGGCGCGCGCATCGGTATCGTCGATGCGGAACACGACGGCTCCGGCCGTCACAGTGTCGCCGCGCGCGACGTCGAGGGCGACGAGCTTGCCGGTCTCCTCGGCGCCGACATCGAGGAAATCGCCTTCGACGTAGCCTTGCAGGGCATCGCTTTCGCTCTGCCACCAGCAGCCGGACAGGCTCGCCGCCAACAGGACGAGGGCCGGAATCCGCAGGAGACGCATCACACTCTCCCTGCCTCGATCATCGCGTCGAGGTTCCTGCTCAACAGTTCCTTCACGACCGCGATCTCGTCCGGGCCGTAGGCCGTCCAGCCGAGGCGGCGCTCGACCATCGCGCGGCCGATGCGGAGGATCACGAGCTGGCCGAACAGCATCAGCGCAGCGGCGGTGGTCTCCGGGTCCGAGGCCGGCCGGCCGGTCGCTCTGGCATAGAGCGCGGTCGCCGCGTCGAGGGCGCGGCCGAGAAATCCCTCGTAAATGACATTGAAGGTCGGTGAGGGATCCATCTGCTCGCGCAGGATGAACGGCGCCCAGCGGCTCGCCTCAGGGTGACCGAGGATGACTTCGGCGGCCTGCACCGCGACCATCTTGAGCATGGTCCGCGCCCGTTCCGGCGCGATCTCGTCTCGCTCGATCGATGCGGAGACCGTGTCGATCATCGGCCCGATGCGCGCGCCGACCTCTTCGACGATATGTTCCGCGACGGCCCGGTGCAGGCCCTCCTTGCCGCCGAAGTGGTAAGGGATCGCGGCCAGATTGACGCCGGCACGCCTGGCGATCTCGCGTGTGGACGCGCCGTCGAAGCCGAAGCGGCCGAAAGCGTCCAGCCCGGCCTCCACCAGGCGGTGGCGTGTCTCCTCGGCCTGGCCGCGCACGGGTTCGCCGCGGCCGCCGGGGGCCGCCTGTGCCTTCGCCTTCTGTCGGGAGCCTGATTTTGCCATCGCGTGCATCCTGTCGGTACCGGCCTCCATTTCGTTCAATCGAATGATTTAGTCAATCGATTGAATGAATCCCTGCCGACGGGCCGGCGCGATATGCCGCGGGGCGAAAGCCGGGCCGCCTTCCGGCTTTCCCTGCGAGGGCCGAAGGGCTAAGGGACTCACCACGAAGGACCGCGACCGGCGGTCGGCGCGAGAAGGGAGAACGTTCGATGGCGGGAAGGCTCGAGGGAAAGGTCGCGGTGGTCACCGGCGCGGCGTCCGGGTTCGGCGAGGGCATGGCGAAGCGCTTCGCGCAAGAGGGCGCCAGGGTGGTCGTCGCCGACCTGAACGGCGACGGCGCCACGCGCGTCGCCGGCGAGATCGGCGAGCAGGCGGTCGCGGTCCGGGCCGACGTCACCGACAGGGCCGACGTGAAGGCGATGCTCGCGGCGGCGACCGAGGGCTTCGGCAAGCTCGACATCCTCGTCAACAACGCCGGCTACTGCCACCGCAACAAGCCGCTGACCGAGGTGTCCGAGGACGACTTCGACCGCATCATGGACGTCAACGCCAAGGCGATCTATCTGGCGGCGCTCGAAGCCGTGCCGATGCTCGAAGGCCGCGGCGGCGTCATCATCAACACCGCCTCGACGGCGGGTCTCAGGCCCCGGCCGGGGCTGACCTGGTACAACGCCTCGAAGGGCTTCGCGATCATCGCGACGAAGTCGATGGCCGTCGAGCTCGCGCCGAAGAAAATCCGCGTCAACTGCCTGTGCCCCGTCGCCGGCGAGACGGGGATGCTGCATCTGTTCATGGGCGAGGACACGCCGGAGATGCGCGCCAAGTTCATCTCGACGATCCCGCTCGGCCGCCTGTCGACGCCGGCCGACATCGCCAGCGCGGCGCTGTGGCTCGCCTCCGACGACGCCGGGTTCATCACCGGCGTGGCGCTCGAAGTGGACGGCGGGCGCTGTGTCTGAGCATGATGTCGGCATGAGCCCGTTCGCCAACGTCCGCCGCCTTGCCCCGGTCGCCGCGCTTGTGGCGATCCTGGCAGGGGCCGCGGCCGCGCAGGACAAGCCCGCCCCGATATCCGAGGCCGAGCTGTTCGGCGACGTCTTCGTCCACCCGCGCGACCGGTTCTACATGCCGGGTCAGGCGCCGAGCCGGGCAATCCTGGAATCCGAAACCATCGTCCAGGACGGCCGCGGCCAGGTGAACCGCTACGAATACAGCCGCGGCAACAGCTTCATCGCGCGGGAGACCTGGCAGGACGAGCGCGGCGAGAGCCAGGGTCGCATCGGGATCGGCCGGAAGTTCTGAGATCCCGTCGTCCGCCTAGAGCCGGTCGCGGAGCGCGAACCAGGTCATGGCGGCGACGAGCGTCGGCGTGCGCAGCCATTTGCCGCCCGGGAACGGCGGACAGGGCAGCGTCGCGTAGTCGTCGAGGCGGCCCGGCGCATTGGTCAGCGCGTCGGCCAGGAGCTTGCCGCCGAGCGGGGCGATGGTGACGCCCTGGCCGGAATAGCCGGCGCCGACATAAACGCCGTTCCGGATCTTGCGAATGTAGGGCAGCCGGTTGACGGTGACGGCGAGCGTCCCGCCCCAGGCGTGATCGATCCGGGCGTTCGCGAACTGCGGATAGATGTTCAGCATGTGCCTGCGCACGAAGGCGCGGACATCGGCGGGGAACGAGCGCGTATAGGTCTCGCCGCCGCCGAACAGCAGACGGCCGTCGGGCGTCGGGCGCCAGTAGTAGATGACGAAGCGCGAATCGGAAGCCGCCTCGCCGCCCTTCAGGATGCCGTCCGGACCGCCGGCGCCGACCGGCTCGGTCGTCAGGACATAGTTGTTCATCGGCATGACGCGCGCCTCGACATCGGCTTCGACTCCGTCGAGGTAGCCGTTGCCGGCGAGGATGACGGTATCGGCGGCGATACGGCCGCGCGGCGTCACCAGAACCGGTGTCGTCCCGCCCTCGAGTCTCGTGACTACGGTTCCTTCGTGTATGCGCGCGCCGGCGGCGGCGGCCGCGCGGGCGAGCCCGAGGGCGAAGTTGAGTGGATGCAGGTGCCCCGCTCCACCGTCACGCACGCCGCCGTAGTAGACATCGGTGCCGAGAGCGTCGGCGAGCGCGCCGCGCTCGACCCATTCGATCCTTTCGTAGCCGTAGTCGCGCCTCAGCTTCTCGGCGTAGCGCCGTTCGCCGTCGACGTAGCGCGGCTTGTGCGACACGCTGAAGAGGCCGTCGTGCAGGTCGCAGTCGATCTTGTGTCGGTGGATCAGATCGCGGACGAGCGCCTTGGATTCCTCGCCGAGCGCCCAGAGGCGCCTGGCGTGATCGACGCCCAGCCGCGTCTCCAGCCATTCGACGTCGCGGCGCTGGCCGGAATGGATCTGGCCGCCGTTGCGGCCCGAGGCGCCCCAGCCGACGCGGTTCGATTCCAGGAGGACGACGTCGACGCCCCGCTCGGCGAGATGGAGCGCCGCCGACAGACCGGTGAAACCGCCGCCGACGATGGCGACATCCGCCTTGGTGTCGCCTGCCATCGGCGGAAACGGGGCGAGCGCGTGCGCCGTCGCCGTGTACCAGGAGTCGGCGGGATAGGGTGCTCCCGGCCCTTCCATCGCCTCAGGTCCCGCTCAGCCCATGCGGCCCTGCTTCTTCAGCTCGGCCAGCGTGTCGTCGAGGGTCTTCTCGACGTGCCGGACGAGCGTGTCGATCTCCTCGCGGGTGATGACCAGCGGCGGGGAGATGATCAGGCCGTCGCGCACGGCGCGCATGATGAGACCGTTCTTGAAGGAGAAATCGCGGGCGATGGTGCCGACCTCGCCGACATTGTCGAAGCACCTGGCGCGGTCCTTCCTGTCCGGGACGAGCTCGAGCGCGCCGACCAGGCCCTGCATGCGCGCCTCGCCGACGAGCGGATGATCGGCGAAGGCGAACCACTTCTCCTGAAGATAGGGAACGGCTTCGGCGGCGCAGCGCTCGACCACCTTCTCGTCGCGCATGATGCGCAGGTTCTCGAGCGCGGCGGCGCAGGAGGCCGGATGACCCGAATAGGTATAGCCGTGATAGAACTCGCCGCCCTTCCCGATGATGACGTCGGCGACCCGGTCGCCCACCATGACGCCGCCGATCGGCAGATAACCGGAGGAGAGGCCCTTGGCGATCGGCATCAGGTCCGGCTTGATGCCGTAGGTGTCGGAGCCGAACCACTTGCCGGTGCGGCCGAAGCCGCAGATCACTTCGTCGGCGACGAGAAGGATCTCGCGCTCGGCGCAGATGCGGTTGATTTCGGGCCAATAGGTGTCCGGCGGGATCAGCACGCCGCCGGCGCCCTGGATCGGCTCGGCGATGAAGGCCGCGACATTGTCCTCGCCGAGCTCGTCGATCGCGCGTTCCAGCTCCTTCGCCGCCCAGAGGCCGAACTCGTCGGGGCTCATGTCACCACCGAAACCGAACCAATAGGGCGGCGTGATGTGATGGACGCCGGCGATCATGCCGGCCTGACCGTGCATGCCGGCCATGCCTCCCATCGCGGCGGCGGCGACGGTGGAGCCGTGATAGCCGAGGTTGCGACCGATGATGACCTGCTTGGAGGGCTTGCCGAGGAGCTGCCAGTAGTAACGCACCATGCGGAACACGGTGTCGTTGGCCTCGGAGCCCGAATTGGTGAAGAAGACGTGGTCGAGGCCGTCCGGGGTGAGCCCGGCGAGCACCTCCGACAGCATCGCGGCGGCGGGATGCGTCGTCTTGAAGAAGGTGTTGTAGTACTCGAGCTCGGTCATCTGCCGGTGGACGGCGTCGGCGATCTCGCGGCGGCCGTGGCCGATCTGGGTGCACCACAGCCCGGCCATGCCGTCGAGATAGCGGTTGCCGTCCGAATCCCACAGCCACACCCCGTCGCCGCGCGTTATGACGCGGCTCTTCTCCGCGTTCAGCGCCTTGTAGTCGGTGAACGGATGGAGGTGATGGGCGGCGTCGACGCGCTGGAAGTCAGCGGTCGAGAGATTGGGTGCGTGGTTCATGGCGGCTCCTGTCTCAAATGTCGCCCGGCCGCCGGATGTCTGCCGGCGCGGCGTCGTTCCTGTCACACGTTCAAAAGCAGATACTCGCGTTCCCACGGGCTGATCACCCGCATGAAGGTCTCGAACTCCTCCTGCTTGACGGCGGAGTAGACCGACACGAAGGTCTCGCCGAACACCTCCTGCAGCGGCTCGCACTCCTGGAAGGCGGCGACCGCCTCGAGCAGGCCGCGCGGCAGGTCGTAGGGGAGCTCGCGCGCCGATCCGGTGATCGGGTCGGAGGGCGTCAGCTCGTTCTCGATGCCGAGCCAGCCGCAGGCGAGCGAGGCTGCGATCGCCAGGTACGGATTGGCGTCGGAGGACGGCACCCGGTTCTCGACGCGACGCGCCTCCGGTTTCGAGCGCGGGATGCGCAGGCCGACGGTACGGTTGTCGTAACCCCACTGGATGTTGATGGGGGCGGCGGTGTAGCGCGCCAGCCGGCGGTAGGAGTTCACGTAAGGGGCGAGCATGCACATCGCGGCGGGCAGGTATTCCTGCATGCCGGCGATGAAGGCGAAGAACTCCTGCGTCGGCTCCCCCTCCTCGTTAGAGAAGATGTTGCGGCCCGTCTCCTCGTCGACGATCGACTGATGGATGTGCATGGCGCTGCCGGGCTCCTGGGCGATCGGCTTGGCCATGAACGTCGCGTAGGTGTCGTGCTTCAGCGCCGCCTCGCGGATCGTGCGCTTGAACAGGAACACCTGGTCGGCGAGTTCCAGCGGCTCGCCGTGGCGCAGATTGATCTCCATCTGCGCGGCGCCTTCCTCGTGGATCAGCGTGTCGATCTCGAGGCCCTGGGCCTCCGAATAGTCGTAGATGTCGTCGAACAGCGGATCGAACTCGTTGACCGCGGAGATCGAGAAGGACTTGCGGCCGGTCTCGGCCCGACCCGAGCGGCCGACCGGCGGCTCGAGCGGATAGTCGGGGTCGGTGTTCGGGCGCACGAGATAGAACTCAACCTCGGGAGCCACGACGGCCTTCCAGCCGCGACCCTCGAACAGCTTCAGCACCCGGCGCAGGACGTGGCGCGGGGCGAGCTCGACGATGCGGCCGTCGGGATGGAAGGCATCATGGATGACCTGGGCGGTCGGCTCGTCCTCCCAGGGCACGATGCAAAGCGTCGAGAAATCCGGCCTGAACAGGAGATCACCATCGGAGGCGTTGAGGCCGGAAATGCCGTCGAGCCCGGGATAGTCGCCGCTGATCGTCTGGTAGAAGATCGACTCGGGCATGTTCATGACGCGGCCCTCGAAGAACTTCGAGGCCGGCATCAGCTTGCCGCGCGCGACGCCCGACTGGTCGGGCACGATGCATTCGACGTCGTCGACGCGCCGCGTCGCCATCCACGCCCGGGCCTCGTCGTAGTTGGCCACCCCGCGCGGGGATTCCAGCGTCTCTTCGGAAACTTTCTTGCGAGGCATTGCCGCTCGATCCGCGACCATTGCGCGAAGCGGGTTCCACCTGCGCGGGCCGTCTCATGTGTAGGATGAGCCGGATTTTGTGATCACAAACGGCGAAAGTCAATCCACCGGCGGAACGCCGGCGGCCATCGGCCGTCAGCTCGCGCCGGCGCGGCGGACCGGCCGTTCGTCGGTTTCGAAGACCGAATTGCCGATATGCTGCATGCCGTCGAGGATATCGGAGCGAATCGCCTCGGCCAGCGCATCGGCGTCGCGGGCCATGATCGCGGCTATCGCCTGCTCGTGATAGTCGACGAGCCAGCTGGTGCCGACGCGCCCGTAGACGAGGCGCATGAACGGGCCGAACTGCATCCACAGGCTTTCGATCAGCGGCACCAGCACGTCCGACGGCGCGGCGCTGTAGATGTGGAAGTGGAAGGCGTGATTTGCCGCCACGTATCCCTCGACGTTCCCGGTCTTGAGGTGGTCTTCCAGAGCGTCGTCGATCTTTCGCAACCGGGTCACGTCGGCGCGCTGGAGGTGTGGCAGGGCGCGGCGGGCGGCGGCCGGCTCGAGGCGCTCCCGGGCGATCACCAGTTCCTCGAACCGCGCACGCGTCATCTCGGGGACGGAAATGCGCCGGCTCGGCGTCATCGCCAGGGCCCGCTCGGCGACCAGGCGGCTCACCGCCTCGCGCACCGGCATCGGGCTCACCCCGAGCTCCGCGGCGAGGCCCCGCAGCGTCACCGGCCGGCCCGGAACGACCCGGCCGCCGACCAGCCGCTCGCGCAGCTCGCGATAGACGCGCTCGTGCATCGTCTCCCGGAAGCCTTCCGAAGCCTGCCTGCCGGTCAAGTTGACAGTCCCTTTGAAGCGTGATCACATTTACGGAAGATCATTTCAGAAACCCCTCCCCTGCGCAACCGATGGCATATGCATGGCGCGCCCCATGTTGGAACAATCGGTATCCGGGAGCGAGGACGAGGCCGCGCGCTTCGTCGCCGCCAATCCGGACATCGAGATCGTCGAGCTTCTCCTGCCCGACTCGAACGGCATCTTCCGCGGCAAATGGATGCCGGCCAATCACATTTCCGGCCTGTTCCGCGGCGGTCTCGCATTGGCGAAATCCGTGTTCGCGCTGGATGCGTGGGGGACGGACGTCCTGGCAACGGGGCTCTATCACGAGACCGGCGACCGCGACGGCGTCTGCCGGCCGGTGCCGGGCAGCCTGCGGCGGGTGCCCTGGGCGGAGCGGCCGACGGCGCAGGTGATGCTTCGGATGGAGGACGAGGACGGCTCGCCCTTCTTCGCCGACCCGCGCACGATCCTGGAGAAGGCCGTCGCGCGGCTCGCCGCGCGGGGCCTGAAACCGGTGACCGCCTTCGAGCTCGAATTCTATCTGTTCGAGGACACCCCTGACCGCGGCGTGCCCTCGCCAGTGATCGAAGGCGTCGGACCAGACCGCACCAACATCTATTCGGTGTCGGACCTGAGGGCCTACAGCGACCTGTTCGCCGAGATCGAAGCGGCGGCGGAAGCGCTCGACGTGCCGACCGACACGATCATCTCGGAAGCGGCGCCCGGCCAGTTCGAGATCAATCTCGTCCATGTCGACGACCCCTTCGCCGCCTGCGACCAGGCCGTGATGCTGAGGCGGATCGTGCGGCAGGTCGCCCGCAAGCACGGGCTGAAGGCCTCCTTCATGGCGAAGCCCTTCGCCGACCGGTCCGGCAACGGCATGCATGCCCATGTCAGCCTCGTCGAGCGCGACGGGCGCAACACGTTCGGCGCCGGCGCGGAAGGCGAGGAACGGCTCAGGCGCTGTGTCGCCGGGCTCCTCGCGACCATGCATGAAGCCACGCTGCCGCTCGTCTCCACCTACAACGGCTTCCGGCGACTCGCCGGTGCCTATTCGCCCTCCAAGGCGCTGTGGGCCGAAAACAACCGCTATGTCGCCGTCAGGCTGCCGCGGGCGAGCGGTCCGGCGCGGCGGTTCGAGCACAGGGTGGCCGGGGCCGACGCCAATCCGCATCTGGTGCTGGCGACGATCCTGGCCGGTGCCGAGCGCGGCCTCGCCGGGGACCTGCCCCTGCCCGCCCCGGTCGACGGCGACGTGAAGACGGTCGCAACCGACCGCCTGCCGCCGACCATGCGCCATGCCCTCGAGCGTTTCGAGGGGTCCGATTGGATCGCGGAGACGTTCGGGGCGCCGTGGCGGGACTTCTATTCCAAGGTGAAGCGGCAGGAACTCGAAGGTTTCGAGGCCTACGTCTCGCCGCTCGAATACGAGACCTATCTGTGAGTCCGTGTGCCGCCAAGTAATCCGAGCGGGGGATATTGCACGACGACGCAATCGGCGATTTGATGCTCTTTCAGGAGCGAGGGGCCGCGCGAGACGGCCCGAGAGCCAAACCAATGGAGAACAGGAGAACAGTATGATCCCAACCCGTCTGGCCACCGCGCTGGCCCTGAGCGCGGCGATGACCGTTGCCGCCAATGCCCAGGACAAGGTGGTGCACGTCTACAACTGGTCCGACTACATCGGCGAGAACGTCCTCGACGAGTTCACCAAGGCGACGGGCATCAAGGTCGTCTACGACGTGTTCGATTCCAACGACATCCTCGAGACGAAGCTGCTCGCCGGCGGCACCGGCTACGACGTCGTCGTTCCCTCGGCCACCTTCCTCGCCCGCCAGATCCAGGCCGGGGTGTTCCAGCCGCTGGACAAGTCGAAGCTGCCGAACCTCACCCACCAGTGGGACGAGATCTCCAACCAGCTCGCCAAGAAGTACGATCCCGGCAACGAGTACGCCGTCAACTACATGTGGGGCACGACGGGCATCGGCTACAACGTCGGCAAGATCGAGGAGCGCATGCCCGACGCGCCGGTCAACTCCTGGGCGATGGTGTTCGATCCCGACGTCGTCTCGAAGTTCGCCGACTGCGGCGTCTACATGCTCGACGCCTCCGACGAGATCCTGCCGGCCGCCCTCAACTACCTGGGCAAGGACCCGGACTCCAAGGATCCCAAGGAGCTCGAGGAAGCCGCCGCGCTGATCGAGAAGGTCCGGCCCTACGTGCAGAAGTTCCATTCCTCGGAGTACATCGAGGCGCTCGCCAACGGGAACATCTGCCTGGCGGTCGGCTGGTCGGGCGACGTGCTGCAGGCGCGCGACCGTGCGGCGGAAGCCGGCGGCGACACCGAGATCGCCTACGTGATCCCCAAGGAAGGCGCCGGCATGTGGTTCGACAACTTCGCGATCCCGGCCGACGCGCCGCATCTCGAAGAGGCCTACGCCTTCATCAACTTCATGATCGATCCGAAGATCGCGGCCGAGAACTCGAACTACGTCTACTACGCCAACGGCAACAAGGGCTCGCAGGAGTTCCTCAACGAGGACGTGATCGGCGACACCGCAATTTATCCCGACGAGGAGACGATGGCGCGGCTGTTCACGCTGACACCCTACGATCCGAAGGTGCAGCGCGTGGTGACGCGGTTGTGGACGAAGATAAAGTCGGGTACCTGAACTCGACATCACAAACGGGCCGGGGAAATCCCGGCCCGTTTTCGTTTGTGGCTCGGCTTATCGTATTGTCCGGATTCCGGACGGGGGGAGTTGAATGGCGAAAGCATCCGGCCCCATCAAGCGCAAGTTCGCGCCCTGGGAAGATCCTTCCGCGAAGGCGTTCATCCGCTTCGAGAACGTCACCAAGCGCTTCGGCGATTTCGTCGCCGTCGACGACCTCAGCCTCGACATCTACGAGCGCGAGTTCTTCTCGCTGCTCGGACCTTCGGGCTGCGGCAAGACCACCCTTCTGAGGATGCTGGCCGGCTTCGAGACGCCGAGCGAAGGACGCATCCTGCTCGAGGACAACGACATCTCGAGCGTTCCGCCGCACAGGCGGCCGGTCAACATGATGTTCCAGTCATATGCCCTCTTTCCGCACATGAGCGTCGAGGGCAACATCGCCTTCGGCCTCAAGCAGGACGGCATGCCCAAGGCGGACATCGAGGCGCGGGTCGAGGAGATGCTCAGGCTCGTCAAGCTCGAGCCGTTCGCCAAGCGCAGGCCGCACCAGCTCTCCGGCGGGCAGAAGCAGCGCGTGGCGCTCGCCCGTTCCCTCGCCAAGCGTCCGAAGGTGCTGCTCCTCGACGAGCCGCTCGGCGCGCTCGACAAGAAGCTGCGCGAGGAGACGCAGTTCGAGCTCATGGACCTGCAGCAGGAGCTGGGCCTGACCTTCGTGATCGTGACCCACGACCAGGAAGAGGCGATGACGGTCTCCGACCGCATCGCGGTCATGGACCACGGCAAGCTCGTTCAGGTGGCGACGCCCGCGGTGATCTACGAGTTCCCGAACTCGCGCTACGTCGCCGACTTCATCGGCAACGTCAATTTCCTGTCGGGCAAGATCAGCGGGGTCGGCGGCGGCGGCGTCGAGATCAAGAGCGACGACATCGCCTGCACGATCGCGGCGAGCCAGGACAATGTCGACGGCAAGGTCGGCGACGACGCGTGGCTCGCGATCCGGCCCGAGAAGATGCGCATCTCGCTCGACCAACCCGCCGAGTCGACCACCAACTGCGTCGCCGGCCAGGTCTGGGACATCGGCTATCTCGGCGACCTGTCGATCTATCACGTGCGGCTCGACAACGGCCTCGTCATCAAGTCGACGGTCACCAACCAGACGCGGCTGGTCGAGCGGCCGATCGGCTGGGACGACAAGGTCTGGCTGTCGTGGCCGCGCGACGCCGGCGTCGTGCTGACGAAGTGAGGCGGCGAGCCATGACCGAACCGACCCGAAAGCCGCTGGTCAAGACGAAGAGCCTGGTCGTTCTGGTGCCCTATCTGTGGCTCCTTATCTTCTTCCTCGCGCCGTTCCTCATCGTCTTCAAGATCTCGCTGTCGACGACGGCGATCGCCATGCCTCCCTACACCCCGGTCTTCGACCTGAGCGAGGGCATCGGCGGTCTCCTGGCGTCGGTGCGGGAACTCTCCCTGGACAACTACGAATTCCTGTTCTCCGACGCGCTCTACATCAAGTCCTACCTGTCGAGCCTGACGATCGCCTTCGTCTCGACGGTGCTGCTGCTGCTGATCGGCTACCCGGTCGCCTACGGCATGGCCCGCGCGCCGAAGGCATGGCGGCCGACGCTCCTGATGCTCGTGATCCTGCCCTTCTGGACCAGCTTCCTGATCCGCGTCTACGCCTGGATCGGAATCCTGAGCCGGGAGGGTCTGCTCAACACCTTCCTGAGCTGGATCGGCGTCATCGATTCGCCGCTCACCATCCTGTCGACCAACATCGCCGTCTATATCGGTATCGTCTATTCGTACCTGCCGTTCATGGTGCTGCCGCTCTACGCCTCGCTCGAGAGAATGGACGACACGCTGCTCGAGGCGGCGTCCGATCTCGGCTGCCCGCCGCTGAAGACGTTCTGGGTCGTCACGTTTCCGCTGTCGCTGCCCGGCGTCGTCGCCGGCTGCTTCCTGGTGTTCATCCCGGCGGTCGGCGAGTTCGTCATCCCCGACCTGCTCGGCGGATCGGAAACGCTGATGATCGGCAAGACGCTGTGGTCGGAATTCTTCGCCAACCGCGACTGGCCGCTCGCCTCCTCGGTCGCCGTGGTGCTGCTGCTGATCCTCGTCATCCCGATCGTGCTGTTCCAGAACGCGCAGCAGCGCGCCCAGGAGAAGAATTCATGAGGAAAGGTCCGAGCCTCTTCAACGTCACCTCGGTCGCGCTCGGCTTCGCGTTCCTCTACATCCCGATCGTGCTCCTGGTGATCTATTCGTTCAACGCCGGGCGAAACGTCGCGATCTGGGCGGGCTGGTCGACCAAGTGGTACGTCGCGATGCTCCACAACCAGCAGCTCCTCGACGCGGCGTGGGTGACGCTCCGCGTCGGGCTCCTGTCGGCATCGGTGTCGACGGTGCTCGGCACGCTCGCGGCCCTCGCCCTCGTCCGGCACGGCCGCTTCTCGGGCCGCACGCTGTTCTCCGGCATGGTCTATGCGCCGCTCGTCATGCCGGACGTCATCACCGGCCTGGCGCTCCTGCTCCTGTTCGTGGCGATCAACCTCGACCGCGGCTTCTGGACGGTCACCATCGCCCACATCACGCTGACCATGTGCTTCGTTGCAGTCGTCGTGCAGTCACGGCTCGTCACCTTCGACCGCTCGCTCGAGGAGGCGGCGATGGATCTCGGCTGCCCGCCGTTCAAGACCTTCTTCGTGGTGACGCTGCCGCTGATCATGCCGGGGATCGTGGCGGGCTGGATGCTCGCCTTCACGCTGTCGCTGGACGACCTCGTGATCGCGAGCTTCACGACCGGCCCGGGCGCAACGACGCTGCCGATGCGCATCTACTCGGCGGTGCGGCTCGGCGTCACGCCGGAGATCAATGCCGTGTCGACCGTGTTGATCTCGGTCGTGACGATCGGCGTGGTCTGCGCCTCGCTGATCACCAAGCGGCAGGAAGTCGAGCGGCAGAGGGCCGAGCGTCTGGCGGCCGCCGCACCGTAGGCTCCGGAGGCAGCGTCGATGGCCACATTCGACGTCGCGGTCGTCGGCGCGGGGATGATCGGCTCGTCGGCGGCACTGGCGCTCGCCGAGGCCGGTCGCAGGACCATCCTCGTCGGCCCGGGCGAACCGGCGAACAAGGCGGCGACGGACGGTCCGCTCGCGAGCCACTACGACGAGGGGCGCATCACCCGCATCGTCGACCCGGACCCGCTCTGGGCGAAATGGGCGGCCGAGTCCATCGCCCGCTACGGCGCGATCGAAGAGCGGTCGGGCATCGGGTTCCACACCGCCTGCGGCTCAATCCGGGCCGCGCCGGCGGGTGCCGCCTCGATCGAACGTGCGAAGGCCGCCGCCGCGCCCTACGGCGTCGCGCTCGAGGAAATCGACGGAGCCGAACTGCGGCGCCGCTGCCCGGCGGTCGGTCTCGGTGACCAGTTCACTGTCCTCTGGGAGCACGGGCCGGCGGGATACGTCAACCCGCGCCGGATGGTCGCGGCGATACGGACCGCGGCCACACGGAGCGGCGTGACTCTGGCGCCCGAGGCGGCCTTGTCGGCGCGGTCCGCCGGCAAGGACGCGGAGATCTTGCTTTCGGGCGGAGACCGGATCTCGTGCGCGCGGGCGCTCGTCACGGTCGGCCCGCACGCGCTCGACCCGAGCCTCCTGCCGGTGCTGCCGGACCTGAAGCCAGTCGGCCGCACCGTCGTGCAGATCGAGGTCAATGCCGGCGACCCCGCCTTCGCCGGCCTGCCGAGCTTCATCGTCGCCTTCGACGCGGACGAGGCGAACTATTCGTTCTACGGAGTCCCTCCCGTCGCCTATCCGGGTGGCGGGCTCTGGCTCAAGACGGGCAACGGTGGTTTCGGCGACCTGCTCGAGGGCTCCGACACGGTGCGTGACTGGTTCGCCGCCGGCGGCTCACGGGCCGAGGCGAACGCGATCCGCGAGAGGACGCTGCAGATGTTCCCCGGCCTCGCGAATGCACGCTGGCGGACGGAACCCTGCGCACTGGTCGAGACCGACTCGGAGCGTCCGTTCATCGGCCGGGTGCCCGGCAACCCCGCGATCGGCGTCGCGCTCGGCTGCAACGGCTACGCGGCGAAATCGTGCATCGCGGTCGGCCGGGTCGCCGCCGACATGATCGTGGACGACGGGTGGGCCGACGCGGATGCCGCAGCGTTGTCACCGCGGTGGCGGGCCCGGTAAGGCGACGGAGCCCGATCGGTGTCGCCGGCAAGGTTGCCGCTGTCTCGCCCTTCATGACCCGCAGGTGCAAGTTTCCTCATGGGCCTTGCGGATGGCTTCGAGCGTCCCGGTGAAGCCCGCTGCGACCGCTGTCGCCTTCTGCGCGGCGAGGTCGAGATACCAGAGCCGTTCGAGCCCGGCGAAGGCCCTGCCCAACGCAGCGGCGCGTTCGGCCGTCGTCCCGGCGTCGGGAGAGGCGAGCGCTTCGCGCGCGGACGCGAAGATCGTCGCGCCGCTTCCGGGCGTCACGGCCCCGCCGATCGACATGAGGAGCACGGCCGCCGTATCCCACGCTTCGATGTCTCCGCTGCGCTGATCCATCGCGCCGTCGCCTGCCGCCGCGACGAGCGCGCGCACGGCGGGCGCGAGGCCGGTCCGGTGGCGGTCGATCTCTTCGGCGCGCCGGGTGAAGCGGCCCAGGTATTCCTGCAGTATGGCCGTCCACTGGTCGACGCCGGTGCACAGGCCGGCATATCGGTCCTGGCCGAGATAGACGCCGATGTCGTTCACCAGGCGGTCCGCGATCCAGACGACGTCCCTGGAAGCGTAGTAGCCGTCGCGCCCGCGCGCCTTCGCGATCTGCTCGGAGAGGCCCACGGCGGCGGGCACGTCCTTGCCTCCGTCCGGCCCGAAGGCGAGGACCATGCGGCCGGGCAGGCGCTTGTCTGACTCTCGCGAGGCGTCGACGGCCGCGCGCAGGGCGGCGAACTGGTTGTCGCGCACCCGGCGGAGCGCCGCGTGGTAGGCGTCCGCGCAGCTCGCTATCGGCCAGCTCGCCTCGGCGACCAGTGTTTCGCCGGTCGCCGGGACGGTCGCGCGGATGTGCGCCTCGCCGCCGGTGCCGCGGGCGCCGCGCTCGGTGTCGTCGGCGAGTTCGACGACAAGCGGAAGCTCGAAAGTCTCGCCGGGCGCGAGCGTGTCGATGGTCGCACGAACCGTGTTGCCGTCACGCTTCCAGCTCCGCGTGCCGGCGGCGAGGGTCGCGCCGGTCAGGTCGGCTTCGACGCGCACCTTCTCGAGCGGCGCCGCGCCGCGGTTCCCGAACATGAGCCGGGCGACGGCGCGCGAGCCGGGCGCATAGGACGCCGGTCCCGGCGCGGAGGTCAGCGGCGGCTCGTCGACGACGAACAGCGTCAACCCGCGCTCGGCGGCGCGGGCCGACGCGGAGATGAAGACAGCGTCGAAGACAGGGGTGTCGAGGACGGGGGCGGCGATCAGGAGGACCGCCAACGCGGACGAAAACCGAGCGACCACGGATCGGCGGATCGGAAAAACGTCAAGCGGCATGGCGCTGCAAACCCAAGTCGGAAACCGCGGCGCGAATCGGGTGTCAGGATACACGGCGGCCGGCCCGCCGGCGACGCGGCCGGCCGCTTCGGCAGCCTATTGCTGGGGTACCGTCGGCTGCGCCTCGTTCGGCACCACTTTGGGCGGCATGTCGCGGCCACGCTCGACCAGATCCTCGATGACGTCCTCCGGCCGGCTTTGCTGCAGATCCTCGCGCAGCTGCTCGACTTCCTCGGCCGTGGCGGCCGGCCTGTTGAGCAGCCAGACGGGATCGGGGTAGAGCCTCGGATTGGCGATCGGCCCCTCTATCACGAAGGGCACGGAGAAGATCACCGCCGCTGTTCCGGCCGTCGGTTCCGGCGCCGCTCCGAGGTCGGCGGTCCCGTGTCCCGCGATGGACGCGGAGACGAGCCGCACCTCGCCCTCGGCGTTCACCTCGATGTTCGGGCCCTTCACATAGAAATCCGCCGTCGAGGCCGTCCCCTCCGCTACCGCGAAGCTCGCCGTCGCCTTGTCGAGCACGCTCGTCGCCGTGGTCGACGGCCAGCCTTCGACGCGGCCGGTCTCGAGCGCGGCGAGAAGCTTGCCGATATCGATGCCCTGGATCGCGCCGGGCGAGATCGACAGCGTCGCGTCGCCCGAGAGGCTCGCGATGATGCCGGCGACGGTCCTGCCCGTGCCGGTCAGATTGGCGCGGCCGGTCGTCGTGCCGGAGATGCGGGTCGAGCCGCTCAGCGCCGTCAGCAGCGGGCCGATGTCGGTCTTATCGAGCTTGACGGCGACCTTGATCTGGGCGCCGCCGGCGGTCGGGCCGACGCCGATCGTGCCCTGCGCGATGCCGCCGTAGAGCTCCGCCTCGCCGACGCCGAGATCGATCGCGCCCTTGCGCACCGTCACCGTGGCCGCGGTGCGGCCGACCTTCAGGTCGCCGTAGGTCACGCTCGCGGCGGATATGCGAAGGTCCGTGTCGATCTTCCGGAGCATGGACAGGTCGACCTCGGTCGACAGCGTCGCGCCGGGTTCGGGCGCGGCCGTCTTGTCGTCCTCGCCGCGCGTCCTGTAGACGCCGAGATCGAGGGCATCGAAGGCGAGCGTGCCCTGCACCGCCGTCCGGTTCGCGTCACGCGTCACCTTGACCACGCCCTCGGCATTGTTGCCGTCGAGGCTGAGGGCGAGCTCCGACAGCGACAGCGACCTGCCGATCAGGTTGAGCTTGCCCGAAAGCGAGACGGCATTGAGGCCCGGCCCGGTTCCCAGGTCCGTGCCGATCCAGCGCAGGAGCCCGCGCGCCGACGGCGCCGACAGCTTGACCGAGCCTTCGAGCTGAGGATCGGGGGTATAGTGGGCGTTGCCGTCGAACTCGACGTTCGCCACGCCCGACTCGACGCGGATGCGGGCCGGCGACTTGCCGTGGTTCATCAGGTCGAGCGGCGCGTCGGCACCGAGGCTCGCCCGCACGTTCTCGCCGTTCCAGATCAGGCTGCCGGTGGCGGCGAGCTTCGACGACAATCGCGGCCAGGCGATCACGGCATTGATGGCGGTCGCCGACCGCGTCGTGCCGCTGCGCTGGTTCTCGTAGTCGACGGCGCCGTCCTCGACACGGAAGCTGCCGATGTGAACGTCGGCTATCGGCGGCGGCTCGCCGCCGCTCTCGGTCTCGCCGCGCCGGCCGACGGCCCAGTTCTCGCGGCCGCGGCGATCGACCTTGAGATGCACGCGCGGCCGTATCAGCACGAATTCCTTGAGCTCGACATGGCCGATCAGGAGCGGCAGCAGCGCGACGGAGCCGCGCAGCACGTCGATCGACGCGAGCTCGGCCGCGTCGTTGCCGAACCTCGGAGCGATGACGACGTCCTGCAGCTCGAAAGTCGGCAGCGGGAAGAAGGAGACCTCGGCGCCGCCGCGAAACTCGACGCGGTTGCCCGTCAGCGCGGCGACCTTCTCCGCGGTCGAGCGCAGGACCGCGTCCTCGGAGACGCGCTGCGACAGATAGGCGAGCACGGCCACCGCGGCCAGTACGATGGCCACGACGGCGATGGCCAACCGCCTCATGGCGCCGCCCTCCGTCGTGCCGCCCGCGCCCCGCCTTCGAGCGCCTTCTCCCTTGGAATCACTATATTTCCGCCCTCGACAGGGTCAAATTTCGCGCAACCGGATGGCGTTGCGCCGAAGCCTATGGCAATAAGCCCGAAACACGTCACGGCAGGTTGCCCCCACGCGACCGACCGGTGAGAAGCAGCCAGGAGCCATCATGTCCGAACAGCCGCTTTGGTCCCCGTCCGCAGACGCCGTCGCGAACTCGAACATGACGCGGTTCATGCGTCTTGTCGATGAACGCCACGGACTCGGCCTCGACGGATACGCGGCTCTCCACAGATTTTCCGTCGAGAGGCGCGAGGATTTCTGGTCGGCGGTCTGGGATTTCGGCGGGGTCGTCGGCGAGAAGGGCGAGGCCCGACTGAAGGACGGCGACCGGATGCCGGGCGCCGCGTTCTTCCCCGATGCGCGGCTCAACTTCGCCGAGAACCTGCTGCGCCGCAACGACGATACCGACGCCCTCGTCTTCCGCGGCGAGGACAAGGTGAAGCGGCGGATGAGCTGGAAGGAGCTCAACGCCCTGGTGTCGCGGCTCCAGCAGGTCCTCGTCGCGCACGGCGTCGTCGCCGGCGACCGGGTCGCCGCGATGATGCCCAACATGCCGGAGTCGATCGCCGCCATGCTGGCCGCCACCTCGGTCGGCGCGATCTGGTCGTCCTGCTCTCCCGATTTCGGCGAGCGCGGCGTGCTCGACCGCTTCGGCCAGATCGAGCCCAAGGTGCTGATCGCCTGCGACGGCTACTGGTACGCGGGCAAGCGCATCGAGGTCGCCGACAAGCTCGCCCACGTCGTCGACAGGCTGCCCTCGCTCAAGGCGGTCATCGTCGTGCCCTATCTCGACATCGCCGCCGAGGTCGCCGGCAAGGTCGGCAAGGCGACGGCCCTTACCGACGCGGTCGCCGGCTTCGAGGCGGCGGACGTCGCCTTCGCGCGCCAGCCCTTCTCCCATCCGCTCTACATCCTGTTCTCGAGCGGGACGACGGGCGTGCCGAAATGCATCGTCCATTCGGCCGGCGGCACGCTGCTGCAGCACCTGAAGGAACATCAGCTTCATTCCGACGTCCGGCCCGGCGACCGGGTTTTCTATTTCACGACGCTCGGCTGGATGATGTGGAACTGGCTCGTCAGCGGGCTTGCGGCGCAAGCGACGCTGCTCCTCTACGACGGCTCCCCCTTCCATCCGGCCGGCAACGTCCTTTTCGACTACGCTCAGGACGAGAAGATGACGCTGTTCGGAACCTCGGCGAAATATATCGACGCGGTGAAGAAGGCGGGCCTGAGGCCGCGCGACACGCACGACCTGTCGACGGTGCGGCTGATGGCCTCGACGGGCTCGCCGCTTTCGGCCGAGAGCTTCGATTTCGTCTACGAGGCGATCAAGCCCGACGTGCATCTCGCCTCGATCTCGGGCGGCACCGACATCGTCTCCTGCTTCGTGCTCGGCAATCCGCTGTCGCCGGTCTGGCGCGGCGAGATCCAGGGCCCGGCGCTCGGCATGGACGTGGACGTCTGGGACGACGACGGCAGGACCTGTCCGCCCGGCGTCAAGGGCGAGCTCGTCTGCACCCGGGCGTTCCCGTCGATGCCGATCATGTTCTGGAACGACCCGGATGGGGCGAAGTACCGCTCGGCCTATTTCGAACGCTTCGACAACGTCTGGTGCCACGGCGACTTCGCCGAATGGACGGAACACGGCGGCATGATCATCCACGGCCGCTCCGACGCCACCCTCAACCCCGGCGGCGTCAGGATCGGCACGGCCGAGATCTACGCGCAGGTCGAGCAGCTTTCCGAGATCGTCGAGGCGCTGGCGATCGGGCAGCAATGGGACGACGACGTGCGCGTCGTGCTGTTCGTGCGGCTCGCCGAGGGCATCGGCCTCGATGACGCCCTGACGCAGAAGATCCGCAAGCAGATCCGCGAAGGCGCGAGCCCGCGCCACGTGCCGGCCAGGATCGTCGCCGTGACCGACATCCCACGGACGAAGTCCGGCAAGATCACCGAGCTCGCCGTGCGCGACGTCGTGCACGGGCGGGATGTGAAGAACAAGGAAGCGCTGGCGAACCCCGAGGCGCTGGATCTTTTCAGGAACCTGCCGGAGCTGGCGAAGTAGCCCGCTTTTCCAACGGTTTCCTGCCACGATGTGGAAGAAATTCTGAAGTCTATAAACTTTATACTTACCGTCTTTTCCTGAAACGGAAAAGTGTCAAACTTCGTACGCCCGACTGTGCTATCTGTGGTTGTATGCGACCGGCAATACACAGGGAGTTTCGAATGACGCCTCGCTCCGCTGCTTTGGCACGTCTTATGACGTGCGGCCTTCTCCTGTCGATCTGTCCCTTGGCCTCCGCTCAGACCGCCGCTCCGACCGAAGTTCCTGACGATGTGCGGCGGGCGGTCGCCTCAAATCCGTCCAACTTCATGCAGGTCGTCGTGCAGAGGCTCTACCAGATCAGCGCGAGCGGTGTCGCGACGCAGGAAGATATCGACCGTTTCGAGCGTGTGGAGGTCGCGAGGGCGCGCGCTGGCCTTGTGGGGCAAATGCTGCCGATGGATCTGGACGGCGACGGAAACGTCAGCAGGGCAGAGTTCGACGCGTTCATGGACGCCAAGCCGGTGAACGAGAAGGCGCGCGCCGAGATGCTCCGTCTGGAGGCCGATACCGACAAAGACGGCGACACGAGCTTTGCGGAAATGATGGCATATGCTGGTAAGAAAGCCACGGACATGGTCACCGCCAAGCGGAGGCGCGACCGCTACAATCCGATGTTGTTTGACGAGAACGGCGACGGTCGCGTGGACGGCGACGAGATTTCCCGACGGATCGAGGCCATCGCCAAGGAGCCTGTATCTTCGACCCGGTCGTCCTCTTCGGAATCCGGCCTGCCGGTGCGCCGAGTCGTCGAATGCAATGCACCGAAACCGATCGCCGGCAGCGAGATCGTTCTGGTCAGCGCGGTGGGGTCCTCCGGATTGTCGACGGTCGCGGTGAACGGACAGGAGACGATCACGTCCGTCGTGCCGGTTACGATCGAGGACGGCGACACACCCCTCTACATTCTCGCCGCCAGTAGTGGTGCGGTGATCTGGAAGGTCGACGGTGCGACCGACCGCGTCGTGACATTCGTCGCCCAGCCGGTCGTATACGACAAAGGCCCGTTCGCTGGTGTCGGCGTCGTCGGCCTCGATCCGAAGCGGGTCGCTTTCGTCGAGTCTCGCGCCTGTTTCGAGGCATTTCCCTCGGACGGTGATGGCAAGGCGAAGATCGCCGCGTCGATGATGTCCGCGAAGTTCGGCCGGAAGATCGACCGGATCGCCGCGGCCCGCGACCCAAATCCCCTACTCGTCCCCTCCGGCCGCACTACCAACAAGAAGCCCGCCCGCAGCGGCCCGATCGTCATCACGGGCGACAAATCCTACGAATTGACGCCCGAGGGCCCCAAGTTGCTCGTCGACGACCAGGGCCCGAAAGAGCGTCCGGCAGGCGTGGATGCGAGCACGTGGTCGGATTTCTATAGGGAGTTTCCGGCGGGCGTCATTGACATCGATCGCAAGTCGGTGGTCTCACCCCAGCCGGTTGAAAGCTACGAGATGCTGCCTAACCTAGCCGGCATCATCAAGCTGATGGAGTCGGGTTCAGTCCGGCGCACGCGCGACCGCTTCTACGTCATCGTGAAGCCGTTCGCGAAGTTCCCGCCGATGCTCGGGTCGGACGCGAAATTCATTCTCTCAAATGGAATCCCCATGCCGGCTGGTCAAGGCAAGCATTCGCCCGTTTTCCTCGAAGAAACCGGCGAGTGCATCGGCGAGCGCGGCTGCCCGCACTGACTGGGCGCGCCGTCTCCTCCTTGATCGAACCGACTACGCCGGCGGCGCCACCAGCGCGAAATACGCCCCCTGCGGGTCGGTCGCGTGGACGATCCAGGCGCCGCCGGGGACTTCCATCGGCTCGGTCATGATCGAGCCGCCCGCCTTCCTGACCCGGTCGGCCGCCGTCACGATCTCCGGCACCGTGAAGTAGTAGCCCCAGAACGGGCGTGGCGACTCGGGCGGGTTCTTCATCATACCGCCCATCATCACGCCGTTCTTGCCGAAGACCTGATACATACCCATCGGCCCCATGTCGATCGCGTCGCCCTTCTCCCAGCCGAACAGGCCGGAATAGAAGGCGAAGGCGCCGTCGAGATCGCCGGCCATCAGCTCGTGCCAGCCGGTATGGCCGGGCGTCATCAGCGTCGCCGGCGAGACGGACCCGCCATTGTCCGCCGAAAGCCCCTTGAAGAGGCAGAACGTCGCGCCGTAGGGATCGGCGAGGACGGCGAAGCGGCCGACGCCGGGGATGTCGGCGGGCTCGCGATGGACGAGGCCGCCGGCGGCCCTCACCCGTTCCACCATCGCGTCGACGTCGTCGGCCCAGATATAGCCCATCCAGAACGGCGGAGCGCCCGCCTCGCGCGGCGCCTCGGGCATCTCCATCAGGCCGGCGACGCCGCCGTCGCCCGCGGAGAGGATCGTGTAGGTGAAGCCCGGGTCGGTGGTGTCGGTGGTCCTCCAGCCGACCACGTCGCCGTAGAACGCCTTCGCGGCGGCGGTATCGTCGGTCATCAGCTCGTACCAGACGAAATAACCTTCGTGGCTCGACATTGCGGTACTCCTCACTGTCCGTGTGGCGTCGTTCCGGGGCGGGCGGCTATTCGGCCGCCTCGCCGTGGCAGGCGCGGCCGGTCGCGGCCCTGCCCTCGTATTCGTCGTGGCGGCGCACCCAGTCCATCAGGTTGAAGTTCGGACCGTTCTCGTTGCGGCCCTTCGGCGTGGCGTCGAGCAGCATGTAGGCGGAGATCACCTCCTCGCCGCCGCGCCCGAAGCTCGAATAGGTCAGATAGACGTCGCCGTTCCCGTCCTTGCAGAAGACGCTCGCGCCGGGCAGGTCGGTGATCGACCCCGCGGTCGTCTCGATCTCCCCGTAGTTGTAGGTGACCTTGCCGGAAGCCAGCTCCTCCGGCCTGAACGAGACGTTGAAGTCGTAGTTGAAATCGCTGTCGCCGGAGGAGGCGAACGGCACGCTCCAGCCCATGCGCTCGCGATAGGCCCCGAGCTTGGCGATCGGCGCGCGGGCGACGGCGACGTAGCCGACGTCGTGGTGGCGGATGTGCCGGTAGGCGGCGTCGGCGTGGTCGAGGCCGAACGAGCAACCGACGCAACCCTCCTCCCAGTCGGGGGCGAACATGAAGTGCTGGACGATGAGCTGGCTGTTGCCGTCGAACAGGTCGGCGAGCGTCCTGCGGCCGCGCGGCGTGTCGAAGACGTACTCCTTCTCGACCCTCACCCAGGGCAAGGCCCGCAACTCGGCGCTCAAGGCGTCGCGTGCCCTGGTGAACTCCTTCTCCTTCTTCAGAAAGGCCATGCGGGCGGCGATCCAACGATCGTGCGATACGACTTCGTGCTGCATCTTCCTCTCCTCTTGCCGACGGGACCATGACGTCGTCCGGCCCGTTCTTCACTCGCGCTTCCCCGGCCGTCCCGCAGGCGATCTCTCCGCCTGATTGCCGGCCCCCGGCGAGGCGGATCTTCAGCCGCCGCGCCGGGCGGCCTCGATCGCGGCGACATCGATCTTGCCCATGTCCATCATCGCATCGAAGGCGCGCTTGGCTTCGGCGCCGCCGATGGCCATCGCCTCGGTCAGGACGCGCGGCGTGATCTGCCAGGAGACGCCCCACTTGTCCTTGCACCAGCCGCACGCGCTTTCCTGGCCGCCGTTGCCGACGATCGCGTTCCAGTAGCGGTCGGTCTCTTCCTGATCGTCCGTGGCGATCTGGAACGAGAAAGCCTCGTTGTGCTTGAACATGGGCCCGCCGTTCAGGCCGAGACAGGGGATGCCGGCGACCGTGAACTCGACGGTCAGCACGTCGCCCGCCTTGCCGGAAGGGTAATCGCTGGGAGCGCGGTGGACGGCGCTCACCGAACTGTCGGGAAAAACCTCCGCGTAGAAGCGAGCCGCAGCCTCAGCGTCCTTGTCGTACCACACACAGATCGTGTTCTTCGCGGTCGCCATCACTTCTCCTTTCGCTTCTGAACGGTCTTCGGTTGCGCTCTCCCGCGCCCGGTCGTCGAGCACGAGGCAAAAAACACCTTCTGCGGATCCGCCGCCGCGTTCCCGCTTCGCACCCGATCTCGTTCGACATCAGTCAACGCCGACAATGCGGCATCGGTTCGACGTCGCCGGCAGCGCCCGTTCGAAGACGAGCGCAATGCCGCTTGACGTAATACGTTGATATCAACATAATTGATCCATGTCAAACGCCGCGACCGTCTCGCTGGAAACCACGCATTTCATCCGCGACCATTGCCTGTGCCTGCACGCGCAACGGGCCGCGCGGGCGCTCGCCCGGCGCTTCGACGCGGCGCTCAGGCCCCTCGGCCTGACGAGCGGCCAGTTCTCGCTGCTCACGGCCCTGTCGCGGCCCGAGCCGGTCGCCATGGGAAAGGTCGCGGCCCTGCTCGCCATGGACCGCACGACGCTGACCGCCGCGCTGAAGCCGCTGGAGCGCCGGGAGCTCGTCGAGAGCCGGGGCGATCCCGAGGACCGGCGCGCGCGGCTGCTGCGCCTGACGCCGCAGGGGCGGACGCTGCTCGCAAAGGCGGTGCCGGTCTGGACGGAAGTCCACGCCGGGATCGAGGCGAAGCTGCCGGTCGATGCCGACGCGCTGCGCGCCGGCCTGCTCGCACTGGGCTGACGCGCCGACAAATCGCACAATCGGGAGTTCGACATGACGACGAAGATCTTCGTGAACCTGCCGGTGAAGGATCTGGACCGGTCGATGGCGTTCTTCCGGGCGCTCGACCTCGAGTTCAATCCGGACTTCACCGACGAGCGGGCGGCCTGCCTCGTCTTCAGCGACGACATCTACGCGATGCTGCTGACCGAGCCGTTCTTCGCCACGTTCACGCCGAAGCCCGTCGCCGACGCGACGAAGGCGACGGAAGTGATGACGGCGCTGTCGGCGGACAGCCGCGAAGCGGTCGACGCGCTCGTCGGCAAGGCCGTGAAGGCCGGCGGCACGGAGGCGCACGAGCCGATCGACCACGGCTTCATGTACGAGCGGCTGTTCAGTGACCCGGACGGGCACGTCTGGGCGATCGTCTGGATGGACACGGCACAGATGGACGCGGCCCGGGGCGCCGCCTGACCGGCGGCGCGGCTACGAGCCGAATGGCCCCGCCTCGATCCGCGCGACCTCCTCGACGAGGCCGGCGATCAGATCGGGATCGGCCTTCAGGTTCGGGCGCTCGGCCTCGAGGATCGTCTCGAAGAGCTTCTTCTTCACCGCCAGCGCATCGATGCCGCGCGCGGCCTCGCCAGCGGCCGTCAGCACGACGGTGACGAGCCGGTCGGCGGCGACGAGGCGGCCCCAGAGGTAGTCGTTCTCCCGCCAGGCGCGGTTGAAGAAGGCGCCGAAGCGGCGCAGCCGCAGGCCTTTCAGCTTGTCCATCGCCCTGCCCTTGCGGATCGTCTGGGCGTCGGCGGGGGAGATGCGGAAGACGCGGATGATGTCGAGCTCGTCGAGATCCTCCCACTGCGTCATCGGCAGGGTGAGCACGTCGAAGAACGGGAATCCGACATAGGCGACCATCAGCTCCGTCCGCGCCCAGGCCGGCAGGTAGTTCAGGACCATCATCGAGAAGATCTCGTCGAGCTTGTCGTCGACCTCGTGCAGGCCGAGGTCGCGGCCGAGGTGCTCGATGGCGGCGAGCCGGTCCTCGGCGCCCGCATCGGGGTCGGCGAGGCAGGTCGCGGCGGCGAGCGCCTCCGGATCGTCCGGCGGCGCGGCCATGCGCGCCTTGATGCCGTCGACGAGGTCGTAGAGCTCGGCCTTCACGTCGTCGAGCATGCCGCTGTCGACCGGCTCGGTGGCGGCTTCGGGCCGGTTGGAGTGGTAGAGCTCGTTCAGGTGGCGGATGACGAAGCGCAGGCGGCGCACGCGGAAGTCGGCGTCGAAGGCGCGCAGGAAGGCGATCGCCTCCGCCGAGACGCGGCCGTCGGGATCGCGCGACTCGATCAGCAGCGGCCGCGCCATCCGGTGGCCGAGGCCGCCGAGATCGCGGCCGGCGATCGCCTCGATGAAGGCGCGCAGGCGGCGGGCGACGGTCAGGATCTTCAGGTGCAGGTAGCTCTCGAAGGCGAAGCCCGCCTCCACCGCCGCGCCGCGGTTGGCGGTGTCGCGCCAGGCGGCGAAGACGCTCGCCGACGGCGCCTCGTCGTGGTCCTGGTCGAGGATCGACTGGACGAGGAGGCGGATGCGCGGGCGGGCGGATTCGACCACCTCGGAGATCACCGAGATCTGGTCGTTCAGGGCCGCGACGCGCTCGAGCTCGTGATGGATCGGCTCGTTGCGGGGGATCTCGGTGAGCGAGGCGAAGATCGCCCGGAAGAAGCCCGGCAGCTGCTCGCCGTCGGCGAACTCGATGTCGGGGTTCGGATCGACGAAGACGATGCGGCGGACGACCTCGCGGTTCGCCGGCCTGCCCGACAGCGCCGACAGCGCGGCGGCGAAGGGCTTGTTGGTGACGACGGCGCCGTCGACGAAGGGAATGGTGCGCGGATCGCGGCCGTCGCGGATCACCTCGGCGAGCTTCTCGCGGATGAAGGCCTCCTGCCCCGGCCAGCCGGCGCCACGGTCGCGCAGGACGGCCTCGGTCTCCTCGATGGTCGCCGGCGGAAAGGCGCCGGGGAACGAGGAGGTCGCCCGCGCGGCGAAGATCAGCCCCGGCACCGAGGCGCTGTCGAACTCGCTCTCGACGAGGCCCGAGGCGCGGCGGCGGTAGCGGAAGCCCATGTTGAACTGATGGTCGAGCTCGACCACCGAAGGCGGATCGTCGAGCGGCACCAGGCGGGGATGGCCGTTGTAGTCGGTGATCGACACGAACAGGTCGAGCGCGTGATCCTCGGGCAGGAGCGACTCGCCGGGAACCGGCTCGCCCATCGCCTCGGCGGCGTCGAACATCCAGCCGGTGAAGCGCGGGCCGGAGAACGGCGGCTGGAACCAGCGCGAGCGGACGAACTGATCGAGCTTGGTGCGCGTCTCGTCGTTCTCGGCGAGGACGGGATCGTAGCGCAGGATGCGGCTGACGAAGGGCGTCATGAAGCGCTTCGAGAAACGGCCGGCGAGCGCGTCCTCCTCGATCAGGCGGGTGACGTCGGCGTTCTCGAGCCACAGGCCGCGCAGCGGCGCGAGCGGCAGGTCGTGGGCGAGCGCGCGGGCGAGGAAGATGCCGTTGATGCCCCCCGCCGAGGCGCCGGCGATGACGTCGACGATGACGCGCAGCTCGGTGTGGCGGGCGAGCTCGCGCAGGAGCTCGAGATAGACGCGGTCGGTGTCGGTCTCGCGGATCGAGCCCGGCGCGTCGGGCGCGATCGTCGCGTCGCGGCGCTGCCCGGACGGGAGCCCGTGGAAAAGCTTCGAGGCGCGGACGAGCTTCGAGATCTCCCGGCAGACGCCGAACATGTAGACGGCGAGCGACACGCCGCCGTACAGGACGAGAGCGAGGCGCAGCTCCTTCTCGCGCATCACGGGCTCCGCGGGATTCCCCCAAAGCGGGACGTCCTGGCGTCCCCGCGCCAATTGTCGCGAGTCGGCGCGGCGGGGCAAGCGGCGGCGATCAGATATTCGGGACGGCGCCGCGAACGGCCTGGCTGGCGATGCGCCGCGGCAGGCGGGAGGTGCGGGCGAGCAGCGCCACGGGAACGAGGCCGGCGAGCACGATGGTGAGCGCGGCGATCGCGCCCCGCTCGACCATCTCCATCGAGGCGTAGGTGTAGACGTGGGTCGCCAGGGTCTCGAAATTGAAGGGCCTGAGCAGGATCGTCGCAGGCAGCTCCTTCATCGAATCGACGAAGACGAGCAGCGCCGCCGTGGCCACCGCCGGCCTGAGGAGCGGCAGATGCACCTCGCGCATGGCCGCGGCGGGCGTGCGGCCGAGCGAGCGGGCGGCCATGTCGATGTTCGGGGTGACGCGCTGGAGCCCGGCCTCGACGGTGCCGAAGGAGACGGCGAGGAACCGCGTCGCGTAGGCATAGACGAGCGCGGCGGTCGAGCCGGTCAGCAGCAGGCCGGTGGAGACGCCGAGGGCGGACCGCGCGAGGCCGTCGACGAGGTTGTCGAGGGCGGCGAGAGGCACGAGGATGCCGACGGCGAGCACCGTGCCCGGCACCGCGTAGCCGACGCTGGCGACGCGGGCGAGCGCGGCGACCGGGCGGGCGCCGGTGAGCCGCGCCGCGTAGGCGAGCACCAGCGCGGCGGCCACCGCGACGGCGGAGGCCATGAGCGCGAGGCCGACGCTGTTGGCGGCCAGGGTGAAATAGGCCGGGCCGAAGTCGGCCGAGAAGCGGCGGGCGGCGGCGTCGAGCAGGTAGAGCGCGGGGAAGACGAAGCCGATCAGGACGGGCAGGCCGCAGACGGCGAGCGCGCCGGCGGCGCGCCAGCCGGTCAGAGGATAGTCGGGCAGCGCCTGCAGCCGTCGGGAGGTGTGGTGGAAGCGCTGCAGCCGGCGCCCGTGCCGCTCCAGCCAGACCAGGAACAGGACGACGACCAGCATGACGCAGGCGATCTGCGCGGCGCCGGCGAGATCGCCGCGGTTGGTCCAGGTCGAATAGACGGACAGGGTCAGGGTCTGGACGCCGAGGAACTGCACCGCGCCGATGTCGTTCAGGCATTCCATGGCCGCCAGGGTCACGCCGACGACGACGGCGGGACGGGCGAGCGGCAGGGCGACGTGCAGGAAGGTGCCGAACGCCGTCCTGCCGAGCGTGCGGGAGACGTCGAGCACGCACATCGACTGCATCAGGAAGGTCGCGCGCACCGTCAGGTAGACGTAAGGGTAGAGCACGAAGCTCATCACGAAGACCGCGCCGCCCAGGCTGCGGACATCGGGGAACCAGTAGTCGCGCGCGCTTCCGAAGCCGAAGACCGAGCGGATGAAGGTCTGCACCGGGCCGACCGAATCGAGGATCTCGACATAGGCATAGGCGACCACGTAGGTCGGCACGGCGAGCGGCAGCAGCAGCATCCATTCGAGGAGCCTGCGGCCGGGAAAACGGCACATCGAGACGAGCCAGGCGCCGGCGACGCCGATCACGGCGGTGACGGCGCCGACGCCGGCCATCAGCAGCACGGTCGTCCTGGTCGCGCCGGGCAGGACGGTGGAGAGGAGATGCGGCCAGATCGAGGGATCGCCGCGAAGCGCGATGAAAAGCAGGGCCGCGATCGGCATCACCGCCAGCGCGGCGACGGCGAGGGCGCCGGCCGCGATCAGCGGGTGATGATGCAGGGCGGAGCGCCGATGCGCGATCGCCGGAGAAGTGCCCTTGGCCGTCCGCCGCATCGCGCCCCCGGCGCCCTCAGCTCAGTGCCGCGGGTGCCGGGCGCTCGCCGAGCGCGATCATCGCCTCGTCGGAAATCGGCTCCAGCTCGAGGCCCGCTTCGGCGAGCTCGGCGGCAAGGCATTCGGCCGCCGAGACGAGCTCCTCGATGCGCGCGTCGGCGATGAGCTGGCAGGCGGAGTCGCAGGCGAGCGGGCGCATGCCCTTCTGGCAGCCGGAGACGAGCCGGAGCGCCAGGCATTCGTCGCGGCACATGAACTTGCAGGGCCGCGGATAGCAGTCGATCGTCCGGCAGGCGCCCGCGCGCAGGACGCGGATCCAGCCGGCGAGCTCGGAGACGACGCGCTTGGCGCGTGCCGGGCCCAGCTCGCGGCAGAAATCGTCCCACACCGCCTCCCAGCAGGCGATGTCGCCGGTCTCGTAGCCCGCGAGCCAGCCGCGCATGCCGAGCACGACGAGGCGCTCGGCGCGGCGATCCAGCGACACGGGTCCCAGGCTCCGATTTGCGTCAGCCATTGCCACCCCCGAGCTGTCCTGTGCGAGGCCGCGCCTACGATGCCGGACCGGCATCGAAATTGACCTCGTCGACGATCGCGCTCGCCTCGGCCCGGTTCCTGGCCACGTCCGACAGCGGCAGCGGATCGGCCTTCAGCGCCCCCCAGGAGGCGACGATCTGGGAGGGCGGGACGCCCGGCTTCAGGGGGTACTCGAAGTTCATCTCGGCATAGAGATGCTGGGCCTCTTCGGCGGTCAGGAACTCGACGAGCCTGACCGCTTCGTCCTTGTTCGGGGCGTTCTTCAGGAGCACGACGCCGGAGATGTTGACGTGCGTGCCGTCGCCCTCGGCATCCGGGAACAGGACCTTGATCGCCTTCGCCCATTCCTTCTGCTCGGGCTCCTGCTCGTTCGTCTGCATCAGGCCCATGTAGTAGGTGTTGCCGAGCGCGATGTCGCACTCGCCGGCATAGATGGCCTTGGCCTGGGCGCGGTCGTTGCCGGTCGGCTTGGTGGCGAGGTTGTCGCGCACGCCGGCGAGCCACTCCTTCGTCTTCTCGGCGCCGACATGGGCGATGCGCGAGGCGATCAGGCCGATGTTGTAGGCGTGCTGGCCGGAGCGCGTGCAGAGCTTGCCGCGCCACTTCGGATCGGCCAGTTCCTCGTAGGTGATCGAGTCCTGGGCGACGCGGTCCTTGGAGGCGTAGACGACGCGCGCGCGCTGCGAGAGCCCGACCCAGGCGCCGTCGGCGTCGCGATACTGCGCCGGGATGTCGGCGGTGACGACGTCGGAGGCGATCGGCTGCCAGATGCCGGCCTCCTTGGCGCGGTTCAGCGTGCCGACGTCGACGGTGATCAGCAGGTCGGCCGGGCTGTTGGCGCCTTCCGCCTGGATGCGCTCGATCAGCTCGTCCTTGCCGAACAGCACGTTGACCTTGGTGCCGGTCTCGGCGGTGAAGGCGTCGAACAGCGGCTGGATCAGCCCCGGCTCGCGGGTTGTATAGACGTTCACCTCGGCGGCCATGGCCGGCAGCGCAGGCGAGAGCGACGCGAGGATCAGGCTTGAACCGGCCCAGATGGACCGGGAAAGGAACGGCTTCATGTCTCCTCCAATCGGCAGGGTTCAAGGCCCCGTCATCAAAGGCCGCGGCGCCGGCGGGACGCCGGCTCATGCGCCGAAGGAACCCGAAGCGGAAGCGCGAGTCAACAAATTCCGACATTTAAAGTCGGGTTTCTCTAGAATTAGAAGATTTCTAGGTTTTCAGCCGCGTCAGCCTGCAAGTAACACGCATGAATCCAAAGCTGCGCAGAGCCGATCAAATTGCCGGCCTAGACTTTCGGCCGGGTAATTTACGCAAGAAAGTACGCCGCTCCGCAGAAATATGCTATCCAGGCAACAGTCGAGCTCGGCTCTATTCGGGGGTGCCAATGTTTGCCCGACTGCGGCTTGTAGTTTCGCTACTTCTGCTTTGCGCCCATCCAGCCAGTGCAAACGGCACTCTGCCAAAGCCGTTCGTGCGTGTTGCAGTCGTACAACTGGACTCCACCCAGGTCGGGAACTTCGACGCAATATCCGGCTTCGCCAGAGAAGCGAAAGCACTCGGTGCGGAGTTGGTAATTTTCCCGGAATCGTCTGCGTTCGGTTGGCTCAACCCGGAGGTATTCACCGACGCGGCGCCAATACCCGGCGACACGTCGGCAAAGTTCGCTTCGATCGCCGCCAACGCGAACATATGGATAGCCGCCGGGCTCGCAGAGCGCGGCGAGAAAGTCGGCAGCAACCCCGATGTCTTCGAGGTCTACGATTCGGGATTGCTGGTGAACCCGAAGGGCGAGATCGTCCTGCGCCATCGCAAATTCAACGTTCTGAAGAACTCGTTCGAGCCCAGCAAGTGCCCGGCCGTATTCGGCACGCAGGGATGCAGCTACGCGGCGGGGCCGCTTTCGGACATCACCACCGCTCAAACACCGTTCGGCCGCACCGCAATTCTGGTTTGCGCGGACGCCTACACATACGACACCACCGCGCTCCGGAAACTGAAGGCGCAACATCCCGATTTCGTGATCGTTCCATGGGGCGTTGCTGCAGGCAGCCAGGCCGAATGCGGCCTCGAGGACTTCAATGCCGCCGAGTACGCCTCGAAAGCGGCCCGTTTTCTCGAGTCCGCTTTCGTCGTCGGTGCGAACCCCGTGGGCCCAAGGCCATACGGGCGCTTCCTGCCTTCGTGGTACTGCGGAACGAGCGGCTACGCGGATCCCACGGGCAAGATCGGCGGTGTCGCCGATACGACACAGGACATCGCCGTGTTCGACATCCCGCTGCGGCAGCGCAACTAAAGCCTTTCAGGGTCAAATAGAAACAATTCTGTTTGCGCTCGGCGAGGCGATCCGGCGTCGAGAGCGGCGCAGGGTGATGCCGGGCATCGGCCAAGGCGGGCTCGAACGACATCGGATGCTTCCGATGTCGTCAGCAAAGGAAAGGGAAATCGGGAACACCCGATTTCCCGGCGGGTGTCCGCCGCTCGCAAACCCTCCGGGACGGGCGCTTTCGGGCCAATGCCTGCGCCGTCGTCCTCGACCGTATCCGGATACGCCCTTCTGACACCGGCCCGGCCCTGGCCCGAAAACGCTGCGTCGGAATGGTTCTATTTGACCCTGAAAGGCTAGCGCCGCTACTCCGCCAGCACGCGCTGCTGCGGGAAGGTGATCTCCACCAGCGTGCCCTCGCCCGGCTTGCTCGTCAGCGAGAAGGTCGCGCGGTTGGCCTCGGTCAGCGCCTTGGCGAGCGGCAGGCCGAGGCCCGTGCCGCGCTCGCCGGTCGAGGGCGTCGTCGGCAGCTGGCGGAACGGCTCCATGGCGGTCGCGACATCGCTCTTCGACATGCCGATGCCGGTGTCGCGCACCCTGAGATGCACCTCGCCGGTATCTCCCAGCGCGGTCGAGACGATCACCTGGCCGCCGGGCGGGGTGAACTTGATCGCGTTCGACAGGATGTTGAGCATCACCTGGCGGATCGAGCGGGCATCGGCGACGACGCCCGGCAGGGTCGCCGGCAGGCTGGAACGGATGATGACGCGGGCGCGGTTCGACTGGGGCTGCATCACCGCCACGCACTGCTCGACGAGGTCGTTGAGCCGGAGATTGGTGAAGGTCATCTCGAGCTTGCCGGCCTCGACCTTGGAGAGATCGAGCAGGTCGTTGACGAGGCTCATCAGGTGCTCGCCGGACTCGCGGATGTCCTTGATGTATTCGCGGTAGCGGTCGTTGCCGAGCGGGCCGAAACGCTCCTCCGAGATCACCTCGGAGAAGCCGATGATGCCGTTCAGCGGCGTGCGGATCTCGTGGCTCATCTTGGCCAGGAAATCGGACTTCTGGGCGCTCGCGTCCTCGGCGCGCTTGCGCGCGGCGACGAGGTCGGCCTCGGCCTCCTTCCATTCGGTGAGGTCGCGCAGGACGACGCACGTCCGCAGCGGCTCCGCCGTTCCGACGCGGCCGAGGCCGAACTGGACGGGCACGGGCGCGCCGTCGCCCGAAAGCGCTATCTCGCGGCCCTTCTCGAGCACGCTCGGAACGCCGCCCTCGATCAGGCTCTGCAGGAGATCGGCGACGGCCGAGCGATCGTCCTGGACGACCAGGTCGGTGAACCGCCTTCCCGCCAGCGCCTGCGGATCGGCGCCGGCGAGGCGGGCGCCGGTGGCGTTCGCCGACAGGATCGTGCCTTCCGCGTCGAGCACGAAGACGCCGTCGAAGGCGGTGTCGAGCACCGCCCCGAGATCGGCCGCCGGCGCGGCCCCTTCCTTCCCGAACGTCTGCCCGGCGGCGCGCACCGACATCAGCATGGCCGGACCGCCGATCCAGGGCGTGCGGCCGAGCCGCACCTCGACCGGAAAGGCCGAGCCGTCGCGCCTGCGCGCGGTGACGGCGGTGCCGGGCTCCTCGTCCTCGCCGCGCCCCTCGATGATCGCGGAGACGCCGCCGGCGCTCTCGAGGTCGTCGATGTCGGCATAGTCGAACAGCTCGAGGAAGGCGCGGTTCGCGGCCAGCAGCTGCCGGTCGCGCAGGACCGCCAGGCCGAGGGGCACGCGGTCGAGGACCTCGAAGACCAGGTCCCGCTCGCGGCGGCGCCCGGGCTTCGCCACGGACGCGGACGGGGTCGACA
>JAEWYT010000082.1 GCA_023458595.1 Pseudomonadota bacterium | reverse complement strand
AACGCCTGCCGGCCTCATACGAGCCTCGGTGGCCTTACCCCGAACGAGTTTGCAACCCGGTCCCGGAGGGACCACAACGAGAACAGAGTCCAGTCATGAGTGAGGGCAAACTGGGGGCAACGTCAGTTGCGCCCTCCTGGCCTGCCTGCGCTTGATCTGCAGGGGCGTCAGGCACTTGCCGTACATCTGACAGGTCGCCACGACGGCGGCGCGTGGCAACAGGATATCGGGCCCGCCGTTGAGCTTGCCGGTGTACGGGTTGACGACCGGGTCGGAGTTCTGCCGGCCGTTGGCCTTCGCGCCATTTATGCCGAACCATTGCTCGTCGCCCCATCCGCCGGGGAAAACGGCGTTGGCGGCGCCGGTATCGCAACCGCCGGAGCAGCCGGAACCGCACTTGTTGTTGCCGGTGATACTGTGGAAATCGGGATGCGGATTGGCCTTCCACCATTCGTCGCGCCACTCGAACAGGAAGCCGCCCGAGCTGTAGTCGTGCTTGCTATCGGGCGAGGAATTGTCGGCCTTGTGGTTTCGCGTGACCTTCCAGAACTTGAAGATCCACTTCGCCTGGTCGGCGGCCGGCAGGTCGTCGCCTTCCTGAACACCGGAACCCTCGAAATACCTGGCCAATCGCTTCGGCATGTCGTAGCGCTCACCCCTGCCGGTGGGCATCTCGATGGCGATCGTCCTGCCGCGCTTGTACTCGGCCACCGGCCCGTCGCCCCCCGGCCCCCCCCGCGCCCGGGGCGGCGAGGCCAGCTGGCCGTGCGTCAGGCACTGGGCGGCGGGCGGATTTCTCATCCAGATGAAATTGGGGGCTACCCAATTGATCGGATAGTCCTCGTCGCCAACCTCGTGGGTGTTCCCCGGCACGCCGAATTCACCGTAGAGCAGCGGTTTCGTGCAGTTCGCCGTGTCGCGGTCGCCTTTGCAATTCACGACGAACTCGCTGAACCGGGAAAACAGATTCCCATCCGGAGCCGGGTTGGAGTAGGGGTTGAAACCCCAGACGTCGAGCTCGTAGACGGCCGGGCCGCGCCTGCCGACAAACGACCCCGTCTTGATCGGTCGGGCGAAGTCCGCCGTATCGTGGAACGTGTTCATGGTCAGCTTGTCAGGGGCGCTGGCCTTCACCAGACGATGCAGATCGTTGAGAATCTCCCAGAATTCCGACGTCGGAGTCGTAGCCGGCGTGTCGATCTCGTTGCCGATGACGAAGCCCATCACCGCGGGATGGTCACCGTACTTCTTGGCCAGCCACTTCGCCGTGTAGCGATAGAACTGCACCAGGTTCTTGCGCCGGGTTTCGGAGATGTTCGGATCCACTATGGACAGCGGTAGCGAAACACCGATCCAGACGTAGATCGGCTTCTTGCCGCCGTTCCAGAGCTCATCGAGAAACTGCTTGTGGGTGGGGTGCTGGAAGGCGTAGACGCCTTTGTTGCCGGGGAAGCAGAACTGCTTGTTGTTCTCGTTCGCCTTTGCCGCCGAGAAATCCAGCATCTGCCAGAACTCGGCCACGCCGTCAGGATGATTGCCCGGCGCCTTCTGGTTGAAGCCCGGCTCCCACTTCCAGAAACCGTAGGTACGGATGGCATTGACGCCCATCGCGCGCATCAGATCGATGTCGCGGTTCCACAACGGCACCCAAAGCTCGGTATCGTTGGTGTAGAAAAAATCATTGAAGGGGCTGTAATCGGCTGAGCCGCCGATCTGGGTCGGTTCGTAGTTTATGCCTTCGACCATGAACTGGCGGTTTCCCTTGCCGTTCTTGCTGAGTTGGATCTCGAGCCCGTTCGTGGACCAAACCGTCCGCCCACCGGAGTAGGGAATGGCCGGATCGGAAGGATAGGCGCCCGTTTGAGAGGGATAGAGGCCGGGATTGTCGACGGGAGCGATACAATCGGGAAATTCCGCGAACGCTTGTGAGGATGCAGCGAATATCAAAAGACCGACGAGCCCACACGTCTGCAAAATCCGCATCAAATTCTCCTTCCCTTTTCGTTTTTTCGTATCGGCTATATTCATTTCGACGGCAAATACGACCGGTTGGGCATAGCCAGTATTTCTTAATTATTTCGACCTCACCGTCGCGCCCTGCCGGTGGCGGCGGGCATTGCCCTACATGGTGCCGATCCTGTATGCCGCACGTCGCATTCCGGCCCCTTCTCGAAAGTCCGATGTCCAACGCACAGCCCCCGCAACTTGCAACGTCCACGTCGTTCGCCTGGCTTTTCTTGAGCTTCAGGGGACGGATCAGCCGCGGCGTCTACTGGCTGTCTTTCGGCTTCATCGTCTGCGTGCTGTTCGTGCTCGTCAGCCTGCTGGTGAAGACGGTCGGCGAGGACGCGGCGTCGGTGCCGATGGTGGTGCTCGCGCTGGCGACCATGTGGTTGGAGATGGCGCTTCTGGTGAAGCGCCAGCACGATCGCGGCCTGCCGTGGTTCTGGTGCCTGCTCGCCTGGCTGCCCGTCGTAGGCATCCTGTGGTCGATCGCGGCCGGCGTCATACCGGGGGACAAGGGGCCGAACGCCTACGGCGACCGGCCGAACGTGCCGCCCGCCTGACCATCCTTTCCGACGCGGGGCCTACTCGCCGGCGAGCAGGCGCGGCCCGGGCAGCGCCTTTTCCTCCGCCTCGCCCGCGCTCGTGTCCTCGACCAGATCGAGCTGGCCGATCTTCTCGCCGCGGCGGATGATCTTGTCGGTCGAGGTGAGGATCTGCTCGATGTCCTTGCCGGCCTGGCCGTGATGCTGCTGCAGCTTCGAGACGCGGTCGGAGAGGCGGCGCACGTCCTCCGACAGCATCGTCACCTCCCGGTGGATCAGATGGGCCTGCTCGCGCATGCGCGCGTCGCGCAGGATCGACTGCATCACCTGGATCGACAGCATCAGCATGGACGGACCGACCACGATGATGCGGGCGCGGTGGGCCTTCTGGACGACGTCCTCGAAGTGCTCGTGCAGGTCGGCGTAGATCGATTCCGAAGGGACGAATAGGATCGCGAGGTCCTGGGTCTCGCCGGGGATGAAATAGCGCTCGCGGATGTCGGTGACGTGCTTGACGATGTCGGTGCGCAGGCGCTGGGCGGCGGGCCTACGGGCATCCTCCGTCTCCGCCTCGCGGAAGGCGGAGAAGGCTTCCAGCGGGAACTTCGCGTCGATGACGAGCACGGCCTCGGTGTTCGGAAAGCGGACGATGCAGTCGGGTCGCCGGTTGTTGGACAGCGTCCACTGGAACTCGTAGGCGCCCGCCGGCAGGCCGTCGCGGACGATCGTCTCCATGCGGCCCTGGCCGAAGGCGCCGCGCGTCTGCTTGTTGGCGAGGATCTGGTTGAGGCCGACGACCTCCTTCGACAGTTCCGTGATGTTCTTCTGCGCCCGGTCGATGACGGCGAGGCGCTCGTTCAGCTTCGACAGGCTGTCGTGGGTGGCGCGCGACTGCACCTCGACCGACTGGCCGAGGCGGTGGCCGAAATTGTCGAGACGCTCGGTCAGCGCGCGGGCGAGATCGGCCTGCCTCGTGCCGAACATCTCGGCCATGGTCTGCATGCGGCCGGTGAGTTCGGCCTGGGCACGGGCCATCTCGTTCAGCCGGTGCTCGGCCTCGAGGCGGCGGCGCTCCTCCTCCGGGCCCGGCCTGCGCGGCCGCATGACGGCGAAAAGAATCAGGACGAGCAGGACGAACAGCAGCGCGGCGCCGGCGAGCGCGCCCTCGCCGACCGTGAACAGGCGACCGGAGATTTCGATGAGTGGTTGATCCATTGATGCCGAGTGTAGTCGATTCTGCCCGCAATGCGAGATCAAAACGCGAACATTTCGCGGCGATGCCCCCATGCTGCCTCGTTGACCGGGACCGAGCTTTCTCCTATCTGAACGCCATGACACTCCGCGACATCGTCTATATTCCCGATCCCATCCTGCGCCAGGTCTGCGAGCCCGTCGCCGAGGTGACCGACGACGTGCGCACGCTGATGGACGACATGCTGGAGACGATGTACGAGGCGCCCGGCATCGGGCTCGCCGCCTGCCAGATAGGCGTCCTGAAGCGGATCGTCGTCATCGACATCTCCAAGGAAGACGAGAAGAAGGCGCCGCTCTGCCTCGTCAATCCGGAGATCACCTGGACCTCGGAGGAGACCTCGACCTACGAGGAAGGCTGCCTGTCGATCCCGGAATACTACGAAGAGGTCGAGCGGCCGGCGGCGTGTGTCGTGACGTTTATGGACAGGGACGGCAAGCGGCAGGAGCTGAAGTGCGAGGGCCTGCTGGCGACCTGCGTCCAGCATGAGGTGGACCACCTGAACGGCGTCCTGTTCATCGACCACATCTCGAAGCTCAAGCGCGACAGGGTGGTCAAGAAGTTCACCAAGGCGGCCAAGCGCGGCGAGGTGCCGGAATTCAAGAAACGCCGCTCGACCGGCTCGGAGGGCGCCGACCAGCCGGCGGCCGAATAAGAAGCGGCGCCTTGGCGAGCTCTGCGTGTTCCTCCGTCATCGCCGGGCGTGTCCCGACCGTCCACGGTTTCGGGAGACGCGCGGCAGCTCGTGGATACCCGGGACAAGCCCGGCCATGACGTGGGAGTGCGAGGAGATGCAGAGCGCATCCCGCTTCGCCGGGATTACCGCACGATGACCCTGCGCATCGTCTTCATGGGCACGCCCGACTTCGCGGTGCCGACGCTGACCGAGATCGTCGGGGCGGGGCACGAGGTCGTCGCCGTCTATTCGCAGCCGCCACGGCCCGCCGGGCGCGGCATGGCGGAGCGCAGGAGCCCGGTGCACGAGGCGGCCGACAGGTTCGCGCTGCCCGTGCTGACGCCGAGGACGCTGAAAGACGAAGGGGCACAGGCCGTCTTCGCCGCGCACGACGCCGATGCGGCTGTGGTGGTCGCCTACGGGCTCATCCTTCCCGGACCGATACTCGAAGCGACGGCGCACGGCTGCCTCAACCTGCACGCCTCGCTGCTGCCGCGCTGGCGCGGCGCGGCGCCGATCCAGCGCGCGATCATGGCCGGCGACGGCGAGACCGGCGTCGCCGTCATGCGCATGGAAGAAGGGCTCGACACCGGCCCGGTCTGCATGGAGGAAAGGCTGTCCATCGGCGCCGACATGACGGCGGGCGAACTGCACGACCGGCTCGCCCGGATCGGCGCCGGGCTGATGGCGCGCGCGCTGGCGGCCTTGTCGCGCGACAGCCTCGACTGCCGGGCTCAGGCGGAAGCGGGCGTCACCTACGCCAAGAAGATCGACAAGGCCGAGACGCGTATCGACTGGGCACGGCCGGCGCAAGCCGTGCACGATCACATCCGCGGCCTGTCGCCTTTTCCCGGCGCCTGGTTCGACCTGTCCGGCGAGCGGGTGAAGGTGCTGCGCAGCCAGTGCATGGATCGCGACGTCACGGAAGCGCCCGGTACCCTGATCGACGAAGAGGGAATCGTCGCCTGCATGGGCGGCGCGGTGCGGCTCGTGGAGATCCAGCGTCCCGGGCGGCAACAGATGAGCTATGCGCAATTCGCACGAGGCGCGCGGCTGAAAGCGGGTATAGTGCTTCGGTGAATTGGCCGACGGCGTAAGCGAAAGTCACGCATGCCTTCCGACAGTAACGCGGGCGGCGCAATCATCCGTCCCGAAGCGCCCGACGATCTCCCCTCCATTCGCTGCGTCGTTGCGGCCGCGTTCGACAGCGAGCTCGAATCCAAGCTGATCGACAGGTTGCGCGCTGACGGCGATCTCGTGCTGTCGCTGGTGGCGGAGAAGGACGGCAAGATCGTCGGCTACGCGGGTTTCTCCCGGCTGGCGATAAGGGACCGCGACCTCGCCGCCACCGCGCTCGCCCCGGTCGCGGTGGCGCGCTGCTACCGCCGCCGCGGCATCGGCTCGGCGCTCGTGCGCGACGGCATCCGCCGCCTCGAGGAGGTCGGCGAGGACCTGATCTTCGTGCTCGGCGATCCGCCCTATTACCGCCGTTTCGGCTTCGATTCCCGCGTCGCCAGCCGCTTCTGCGCGCAATGGTCGGGGCCGGCGTTCATGGCACTCGCGCTCGATCATTCGAGCCAGACATCGAGCCGCCCCCAGGTCGTCTATCCGGCCGCTTTCGAAGCCTTCGGCTGAACTCTCGTCAGGCCCGGCGCAGGTCGTCGCGGATGTCGAGCACGCGGTACATCACGTGCGCGACCGGCAGGAACCACGGCCGGCCGAAGTGCCAGAACCGCGTCGAGAACTCGGTCTTCATGAAGGCCGTCTCGGCGTCCTTGTGGCCAAGGATGGCGAGCGCGGCCTTGTGGCCGAGATAGGGGGCCATGGCGTTGCCGCTGCCCGAGAATCCCATCGCGTGCCAATGTCCGCCGATCCTGCCGACATGCGGCAGCATGCCGAAGGTGAAACCGAGGCGGCCGTTCCAGCTGTGTGTGATCGCGACAGACTTCAGCTGCGGGAAGATCTCGGCCATCAGGCCGCGTATCACCGAGGTCGCGGTGTCCTGCGACACCTGGTGCATGGCCGCGCGAGCGCCGAAGACGAGGCGCTTTCCATCCGGCGACAGGCGGTAGTAGCAATGCCGGTTTCGGGTCTCCACCACCATGCGGCGGCCCGGCATGATCGCGGCGATCAGATCCTCGGGCAGTTCCCCGGTGGCGGCGATATAGCTCGACACCGGGACGATCCGGCGCATCAGCGGACGGAAGCGGCGACGCGTGTAGCCGTTCGTCGCCATCAGCACCTCGCTCGCCAGCACGTCGCCGCGCGTCGTCGTCACGCGGTGGCCGGAGCCGGACGAAACGACGCTCCGGACGAGGGTCGGCGCGGAGACCGTGGCGCCCGCGCGCCGGGCCGCGGCGAGAAGCCCCATGTGATACTTGCCGGGATGCAGCCCGCCATGATCGGGCAGCAGCATGCCTCCGAAGTAGAAATCGGTGCCGACTTCGCGGCGCTGCTCGGTACGCGGGATCATCCTGACGTCGATCGGCACGATCTTCGTCAGCCGCTCCATGTTGCGCGCCGTCTCGTCGTAGACGTCGCGGCTGCGCTGGCCGCTGAACCGGCCGCAGGTATGGAAGTCGCAGTCGATCGCCTCGTCGCGGATGAGCCCCTTGACGTATTCGAGGGAGTCGACGTGAGCCTCGCGCAGCAGCGAATGCGCGGTCTCGGTGCCGTAGCGGGCGACGAGTTCGTCGATCGACAGGCGATGGCCGCCGCCGACCATGCCGCCGTTGCGGGTGCTCGCGCCGTAGCCCGGCGCCTCGGAGTCGACCAGGAGCACGGAGGCTCCGGTCTTCGCCAGCGTCAGGGCGGCGCTCGATCCGGTCAGGCCGGCGCCGACGATCATCACGTCGACCTGCGCCGGCAGTTCCGCCCTCGCCTCTTCGCCGGGCGCGGTCGGGCGGGCGGCTTCCCACCAGTACGGGTCGGATTTCGGCGGCATCGGCGCCACTCCCGGCGTTCACGCGGCGATCATAGCCGATAATCGGTGGCAGGCGGCGATTTCCGCCGCCTTGATCTTTGTCATGCCGACGAATTGGGCATCAAGAGGCCGGGGTGGGCTTCGGACCGGCGAAATGCCCCCGCATCTGCAGCCACCAGAGCAGCGCGAGGCCGGGGATGGCGGCGACGGCGGTGATCGCGAAGAAGACGACCCAGCCGACCGCTTCCGCCGCGAAGCCGGCATAGGCCGCGAGCACGGTGCGGCCGACGGCTGCGAGCGCGGTCAGGAGCGCGAACTGGGTGGCGGTGTGGCGGGCGTCGTTGCAGAGGCTCGAGATATAGGCGACGAAGATCACCGTGCCGATGCCACCGGTGAAGTTCTCGACGCCGATGGTGAGCGCCAGCGCGGCGTTGTTCACCCCGACGATCGCCTGCCAGGAGAAGACGAGGTTGGAGGCCATCTGCAGGATGCCGGCGGTCCAGAGCATGGTGACCATCGGCATGGCGCGCAGCATGAAGCCGCCCGCGAAGCCGCCGGCGAGCGCGGCGAACAGGCCGACGCCCTTGACGATGCCGGCATAGGAGAGCTTGTCGAAGCCGATCGAGATGACGAACGGCCCCGTCATGACGCCGGCGAAGGCATCGCAGAACTTGAAGAGCACCACGAACAGGAGGATCGCGATCGCGTCCTTGCGGGTCAGGAACTCGGCGAAGGCGTCGAAGGCGGTGCGGCCGACGCGCATCACCGCGTTGTCGTGGTCGGAGATCCCCTCCGGCTCGGCCGGCTCGCGCCCGGCGAGCGCCGCCCCGGTGCCGATCAGCACGAGGCCCGCCATCGCCGCGTAGGCCCAGGACCAGCCCTGAACCGTGTCGATTCCGCGGTCCTCGAGGATCGCGACGAGGCTGACGCAGCCCGCCGTCGAAACGAGCATGCCTATCCGGTAGGCGGAGACGAACCAGGCCATCCCCGCCGCCTGCTCGTCGGTCCGCAGGCTCTCGACGCGGAACGCGTCGATGACGATATCCTGGGTGGCGGACGCGGCCGCGACCAGCACGGCGCCGAGCGCCACGTACCAGGGATCGACCAGCGGGTCGACGAAGCCGAGATAGACGACCGCCGCCATCAGCAGCAGCTGGGTGAAGACGAGCCAGCCGCGGCGACGCCCGAGCAGTCGGGACAGGACGGGAATCCGCGTCGCGTCGACTACCGGCGCCCACAGGAACTTGATGGTGTAGGGAAGCCCCACCAGCGAGAACAGGCCGATCGTGCCGAGGTCGACGCCGACGTCGGTCATGCGGATCGCGAGCGTCGAGCCCGACAGCGCCAGCGGCAGGCCGGAGGAGAACCCCAGGAACAGGATGACCAGCACGCGCCGTTCGAGGAACACGGCCAGCGCGGCGAAGAGCCGTTCGGACAACGGCTTGCGGGGCTCCAGGGTCTCGGCGGCTGCGGATGCGTCGCCCGGGGGCATGTCTGGCCTCGCTCGAATCAAGAGCTTCACCGTAAAGCCTGCGTGTAGCGAGGGACAGGGGTGACCGTCGGGACCAGACGATCCGGCCTCCTCGGGGCGAGGTTTCCCATTCCCGGTGCGGCGGCATCGATCCGGGCGCGATTGACCTCGCCCCGAGGCCCGCGCTAGAGCCTTTCGGGTCGACAATTCCCCGAAAGTGCACCATGTCGCAGGACGTCGCCGAGAATTCCGCGAAAGCCGAAGCCGATCCGGTCGCGATCGCCCGGGCGCTGATCCGCTGCCCGAGCGTGACACCGCAGGAAGGCGGCGCGCTGACCTACCTGCTGCGTCTCCTCACCGGCGCGGGCTTCGACGCGGAGATCGTCCGCTTCTCGGAGGAAGACACCGACGACGTCGACAACCTCTACGCTCGGATCGGCAGCGGCGCCCCGCACCTGACGTTCGCCGGCCACACCGACGTGGTGCCTCCCGGGGACGAGAGCCGCTGGACGCATCCGCCGTTTTCCGCGGAGATCGACGACGGCTCGATCTACGGGCGCGGCGCCGTCGACATGAAGGGCGGCATCGCGGCCTTCGTCGCCGCCGTGCTCGACTACCTGAAGACGGAAGGCAGGCCGAAGGGCTCCATCTCGCTCCTGATCACCGGCGACGAGGAAGGCGTCTCGATCAACGGCACGCGCAAGCTGCTCGCCTGGGCGAAGGAGCGCGGCGAGCGGTTCGATCATGCGATCGTCGGCGAGCCGACCAACCCGAACGCGCTCGGCGACATGATCAAGATCGGACGACGCGGCTCGCTGTCGGGCACGATCACGATCACCGGGAAGCAGGGTCATTCGGCCTATCCGCATCTGGCGAACAACCCCGTGCGGGGCCTGCAGAAGGTGCTTCACGCGCTCCTGAGCGAGCCGCTCGACGCCGGCACGCGCGAATTCGATCCCTCGACGCTCGAGATCACCAGCGTCGACACCGGCAACCCGGCCTTCAACGTGCTGCCGGCGCAGACGACGATCCGCTTCAACAGCCGCTTCAACAACCTGCACACGGCGAAGAGCCTGCAGGTGCGCATCGAGAAAGGGGTCGAGGCGGCGCTCGCCGGCACGGGCCTGAAGGGCCGCGTGGACTTCGTGCCGAACGCGGCGGAGGCGTTCCTGACCGCAGCCGGCGACATCGCCGACCTGCTGGGGGAGACGATCGAGGCGGAGACCGGCCGCAAGCCGGAACTTTCGACCACCGGCGGCACCTCGGACGCACGCTACATCAAGGACTACTGCCCGGTGATAGAGTTCGGGCTCGTCGGCCGGACGATGCACCAGATCGACGAGAACGTGGCGATCTCGGACATCGAGGCGCTGACCGCGATCTACCGGCGATTCCTGACGGGCTACTTCGAACGCTTCGGCGCCTGAGGCTCCATGCTGACCGCAGAAGATCTCCAGCGTGGCCTTACCGGCGCCTGGCGGCTGTTCCTCGGAAAGCGCGACGCCGTCCGGCTTTTCGACACGAGCTTCCGCGGCTTCTGGCGATCGTTCATGGCGATCGTGCTGGTGCTGCCGATCTACGTCCTCTACGTGGGTGCCGAGAGGCGGATGATCCTCTCGGACATGCCCGAAGGCGCGCTGTTTCCGGAAATCCCATTCGGGCTCACCCGGGTGCTCGCGCTCGTGCTCGACTGGGCGGCGTTTCCGCTCGTCGCGGGCCTGCTCGCCCGGCCGCTCGGGTTCGCCCGTCACTACGTCCGACTGGTCGTCGCGTTCAACTGGGGCGGACCGATCGTGTCCTCCATCATGGCGACGCCGGCGATCCTCTACGCCTTCTCGATCGTCCCGGAGGTGCCGGCGCAGATCCTGTTCTTCGGCGCATTGATCATAACGATCCGCTACCGCTTCATCACCGCGCGGGCCGCGCTCGACTCCGGCTTCCCGCTCGCCGCCGGGATGGTCGCGCTGGAGTTCCTCCTGTCGATGGTGCTCGGCGAAACGATCAGCCGGCTGGCCGGGGTCTGACGGCACCCTGTCCGGCGCATTTCGTCGATTCCGCAACCATTTAGTTCGTCAACTATTCTTAAACCGGCTTGGCGACAATCGTGCCCTTGAAGGCGCGGACGATTCGTCCGCACGAAAACCGCGGCCGGCGATGCCACTCGGGGGTCGTCACGGACCGCATCGGACGCGAGAGACGCAGCCGTGACCGCACCCTATTCACACGAGATCCAGATCCATCTCAAGCGGCTGGAAATCGACGACCGGACGATCGAGCACGCCCGTGTGGCATGGACCATCATCAAGCCGAAGCTGCCGAGGCTGATCGACCAGTTCTTCGGCTATCTCTCCGCCACCGGCGGCGGCGACTACTTCCGGGATGCCGACATCCCGAAGATCAAGGTCGGACAATACGCCTACTGGCGCTCGCTGTTCTCGGGCAAGTTCGACGAAGTCTACCGCGCCCACACGGGGCGGATCGGCGAGAGGCACCGCGCCTTCGGCGTCGACCTGACCTACTACATCTGCGCCCACGCGTGGTTCAGCGAGCACCTGTTCCGCGTGATCGCCCGGGCCGCTCCGCCCGCGCCGATCAAGACGCACGACGTCTTCATGGCGACGAACAAGATCATCTATCTGGACCTGATCCTCGCCACCAAGGGTGCGGATAGGGGCGCGGACGCGGACGCGGTGATGATCGACTGATCTCGATCGCGGCCGCGACGCAGGCCGTCGTCAGCCCGGATAGTCGACCCTGACCAGATAGAGCCCGTCCGGCGGGGCGACGGGGCCGCAGGCCGTGCGGTCCCTGGCATCGAGCGCCGCCTTCAGGTCGGCGGCAGACCATCTGCCCTCGCCGACCAGCTTCAGCGATCCGACCATCGAGCGCACCTGGTTGTGCAGGAAGGAGCGCGCCGAGGTCTCGACGACGATCTCCTCGCCGAGGCGGCTCACGTCGAGGCGGTCGAGGGTCTTCACCGGCGAGGCCGACTGGCACTCGGTCGACCGGAAGGTCGTGAAGTCGTGATGGCCGACGAGCGCCTGCCCCGCCTCGTGCATGGCGGCGGCATCGAGCCGCTTCATCACCTGCCAGGCTCGGCCGTGATCGATCGCCAGCGGCGCGCGGCGGTTGACGATCCGGTAGCGGTAGTGGCGCTTCACCGCCGAGAAGCGGGCATCGAAATCGTTGTGAACCTGCTCTGCGTCGAGGATCGCTACCGGCTCGGGGCGCAGATGGGCGTTGATCGCGTCGCGCACCGTGTCGGCCGGCCACTCGCGGACGAGATGGATATGGGCGACCTGGCCGAGCGCGTGGACGCCGGTGTCGGTGCGCCCCGCCCCGTTGACCGAGGTCTCCTCGCCACAGAAGGCGAGCACCGCCTCCTCGATCGCCTGCTGCACCGCGCGGCCATTCGTCTGGCGCTGCCAGCCGACGAAGGGGGCGCCGTCATACTCGATCAGCAGTCGGTAGCGGGGCATGGCGCCGGACCCCGGTTCTCAGAACGGCGTGCGCGAGCGCATGGCGGCGGCCAGCGTGCCGTCGTCGAGATAGTCGAGCTCGCCGCCGACCGGCACGCCGTGTGCGAGGCGTGTCACCTTCACATCGCAGTCGTGCAGCATGTCGGTGACGTAGTGGGCGGTGGTCTGGCCCTCGACCGTCGCATTGACGGCGAGAATCACCTCGGTCACCGCCGGATCCTTGGCGCGGGCGACCAGTTCGGCGATGCGCAGGTCGTCGGGGCCGATGCCGTCGAGCGGCGACAGGGTGCCGCCAAGGACGTGGTAGCGGCCGCGCGTCGCCTGGGCCCGCTCGAGCGCCCACAGGTCGCTGACGTGCTCGACGACGCAGATGATCGAGGCATCGCGGCGCGGATCGGAGCAGATCGCGCAGGGGTCGGTCGTGTCGACGTTGCCGCAGGTCGAGCAGACGGTGATGCGTTCGGCAGCCGTATGCAGCGCGTCGGCCAGCGGGACGAGCAGCTGCTCGCGCTTCTGGATCAGGTGCAGGACGGCACGCCTGGCAGAACGCGGCCCCAGGCCCGGCAGGCGGGCGAGCAGCTGGATCAGCCGGTCAAGCTCGGGGCTGGTGGCGGAAGCGGTCATACACGTTTTGTTCCGTTTGGCGGGACACTAGCGATGCCGGGCGGCTTCGTCCATGCGGTTTGGACGACGGCCGGCGGTCGAAAGCGCCCCTCCCCTCGATGGGATCGGGACCGGATGGGGCCGCTTGCTCCGAGCCTGCCGCTCCACCCCCATCCCGCCCCTGCCCCATGAAAGGGAAGGGAGCGCGAAGCCTTGCCCTATGCGCCGACCGACGCCACCATGTCGGCCGTCACCCGCAGCAGGAGCTCGATATCCTGAGGCCGCGACAGGCGATGGTCGCCGTCATGGACGATGGTGAGCGTTACATCGTCATGGGCGAGGCGGGCGACGAGCTCGAGCGACAGGCCCAGCGGCACGTCGGGGTCGTCGCGGCCGTGCACCACGTGGACGGGGCAGCCGACCTGCAGCGTCGCCCGGTCCATGATCAGGTAGTTGCGGCCGTCCTCGATCAGCTTCCGCGTGATCGGGTTGCCGGCCGGGTCGTACTGGGAGGGCTCGATCCAGACGCCCTTCTCCATGATCTCGGCGCGGACTTCGTCGGAGAACGCGCTCCACATCAGCCGCTCGGTCATGTCGGCGGCGGGGGCGAGGAGGATCAGCCCCGCGATCGGACTGCCGGCGGCGTGGCGGCCGAGCGCGGTGAGAAGCGAGAGGAAGCCGCCCATGCTGGAGCCGATCAGGATCGGCGGCGCCTCGGTGAACCGCTCGATCACGGCCGCCGATTCGGCGAGCCAGCGGCTGATCGAGCCGTCGAGGAAGTCGCCGCCCGAGACACCGTGGCCGGAGTAGTCGAAGCGGACGACGCCGCGGCCGGTCTCGCCGCCCCATCTGTCGAGCATCTCGGCCTTGGTGCCCGCCATGTCGGAACGATAGCCGCCGAGCCAGACGACGTCGGGAGCCCTGCCCGGGCGGCGCAGAACGGCGATACGCCGGGTCTCCTCGCCGTCTCCGACCTCGATATCGATGCGTTCGGCCTCTGACACGCTCTCGTCTCCTCGTCGTCGATGGGCTAGGTAATGGCATGGACGGACGCGCAGAAAAACCCCGGCCGACATCCCTGCCCGACCTGACGGGCGTCACGGTCCTGCAGATCGTGCCGTCGCTGGAGGCGGGCGGGGCGGAGCGCACCGCGGTCGACATCGCCGCCGCCCTCGTCGACGCGGGTGCGCGGGCGCTCGTCGCCTCGACCGGCGGGCGGCTGGTGCCGGAGCTTCAGGCGACCGGGGCCACCTTCCTGCCCTTTCCCGCCGCGACCAAGAATCCGGCGCGAATCCTGTGGAACGCGGAGCGGCTGCGGCGGCTGGCGATCTCGGAGAAGGTCTCGCTGATCCATGCGCGCAGCCGGGCGCCCGCCTGGAGCGCCTTTCTCGCCGCCAGGCGCCTCGGCCTGCCCTTCGTCACCACCTATCACGGCGCCTACAAGGAGACCGGACCGGTCAAGAACTGGTACAATTCGGTCATGGCGCGCGGCGACGCGGTCATCGCCAATTCCCGCTTCACCGCAGGACTCATCGGATCCCGCCACTCCGGGGCGCGCGGCAAGGTGACGGTGATCTACCGCGGCACCGACCTGTCGAAGTTCGATCCCGCCGCCGTATCGCCCGACCGGGTCGCGGCGCTCCGGTCGCAATGGGGCGTTCGCGAGGGGCGGCGGATCGTGCTGCTCGCCGCGCGGCTGACCGGCTGGAAGGGCCAGGCGGTACTGATCGACGCCGCCGCCATTCTCTCCCGCGAGGGTCTCGACGACGTCGACTTCGTCCTCGCCGGCGATCCGCAGGGGCGCGCGGACTACGTCGCGGGACTGAGGGCGCGGATCGAAACGGCCGGCCTGAAGGACCGGGCCCGGATCGTCGGCCACTGCACCGACATGCCCGCAGCCGACGTCGCCGCCGACGTCGTGACCGTTCCGTCGACGGAACCGGAAGCCTTCGGGCGCAGCGCCGTCGAGGCGCAGGCAACGGGCACGCCGGTGGTGGTGAGCAATCTCGGCGCCGTGCCCGAGACGGTTCTGGCGCCGCCGGAGGTCGCCGAAGGCGCGCGGACCGGCTGGCGCGTGCCGGCGGGCGATGCGAAGGCGCTGGCGGCGGCTATCGCCGGGGCGCTCGCGCTGTCGCCCCGGGAGCGCTCGGCGCTGGCGGCGCGGGCCTCGGCGCACGTCCGGGCGGCGTTCAGCCTCGAGGCGATGACGACGGCGACGCTCGAAGTCTACGCCCGTCTCGCCGGCCGCTGAGCGGATTCCATCGGGATTCCGGCGTTCCGAAAACTTTAAGATCACGCCGACGATTGACTTGCCGGCGCTTCTTCCCGATCCTATAAGCGCCGAACTTCGCCGGGTGTGCCTGACGAAGGCGTTTGTGTTGCCGCCGGTGAACGAGCGGGGCAACGGCGTCGGGCACCGTCCACAGCAAAAGGAGACTGCACAATAGCACGCCGTCCAATGAAGTCGCAGCCGGTCCAGAAGGAAGGACCGCGCGTCAACCGGGAGATCGATTCCCCCACAGTCCAGCTCATTACCGATTCCGGCGACAACAAGGGCGTTGTCAGCATCAACGAAGCTCTGACGCTCGCCGAAGAGGCAGGCCTCGATCTCGTCGAGATCGCGCCCAATTCGAAGCCGCCTGTCGTCAAGATCCTGGATTTCGGCAAGTACAAGTACCAGGCGCAGAAGAAGGCCGCCGAAGCGCGCAAGAAACAGAAGACCATCGAGATCAAGGAGATCAAGATGCGTCCCAACATCGACACCCACGACTACGAGGTGAAGATGAGGGCCGCGCGCCGGTTCTTCGAGGAAGGCGACAAGGTGAAGGTCACCCTGCGCTTCCGCGGCCGCGAGATGGCGCATCAGGACCTCGGCATGAAGCTGCTCGTGCGGGTGCGCGACGAACTGGATGAGATCGCCAAGGTCGAGTTCGAGCCGAAGCTGGAAGGCCGGCAGATGATCATGGTGCTGGCGCCGCGTTGAACCGCCGCGGACGCCCGCCCCCATTCCGCCACGATCGGACGGTTTTCGTGATCCGATGAACCAGAACCAGACGACAGCCTCGACAGCCGGAACCGCGTGGCTCCGCGACGTGCAGCGCCGCCGCAAGTGGGCGCTGCTCGCCCTTCTCGTCGCCGCGATCGCCGCGCTCCTCGTCACCGAATCCCGGTGGCCTTCGGGCGGCTTCATTCACGAGACGATCGAGTATATCGGCGTCGGCCTGCTGATGCTGTGCGTCCTGGGCCGCGCCTGGTGCACGATCTATATCGGCGGCCGCAAGAAGGCCGAGCTCGTGCAGGACGGGCCTTACTCGATCTCGCGCAATCCGCTCTACGTCTTCTCGTTCATCGGGGCGGCCGGCGTCGGCGCGGCGGCGGGAAGCGTGGTGGCGATGGTGCTCGCGGTCGCCGCCTGCTACGCGGTGTTCGCCGTGGTCGTCGCGAAGGAGGAGCTGTTCCTGTCCGACAAGTTCGGCGCCGCCTTCGCGGACTACTGCGCGCGGGTGCCGCGGTTCTGGCCGCGCTTCGCGGCCTGGCACGACGTCGAGACGGTCGAGACGAGCCCGCGCCTGGTGCTCGCCTCGTTCGGCGACGGGCTGTTCTTCTTCCTGTCGATCCCGCTGGTCGAGGCAATCGAGAACCTGCACTATTCCGGCTACCTGCCGGTGTTCCTGCAGATCCCCTGACCGATCGTCACGGTTCGTCGTCCCGATAGCCGCCCGCCGGCGGCGTGGGCCTGGTGAAGACGAACAGCGCGACGAACACCATCACCACGCACTGGACGATCAGCACGTTGCGCGGCGCGCCGAAGGCGGCGGCCCCGGCGATCGCGCCGAGCATGGCGAGACCGGCCAGCATCTTGGCCTTGCGCGATATCGCCCCGTGCTCGCGCCACTCGCGGATCGGCACGCCGAGGCGGGGATGGGCGAGAAGCCAGTCGTGCCAGGTCTGCGAGCCCCTCGAAAAGCAGAACGCGGCGAGCAGCAGAAACGGCGTGGTCGGCAGCAGCGGCAGGGCGACGCCGAGGATGCCGAGGGCGAGCGACGCCGCCCCGGCGGCCCGCCAGGCCATCCGGTTCGCGTTGCCGACCGCCAGTCCCAGTTTGTCGCGCATCGGGTTGTGCCGCTCCGCCCCTTTTCAAGAGACCATATAGGGCCGGATGGCGCCGTGGCCGATAGTATCGGTCGCCGGGATCCGGTTGTGGCGACGTGGGGCACCCGCCATGCATTGCGTTTCTGCGGCGGCGGCGCTATAAACCGGCCCGCAATCCGGATCGCCCGGCTAAATGGGCATGCCGTGGTGATCCCGAAAGCTCAACCGGACGCGGTCAAAATCCACCGGGCGAACAAGCGCGCGGCGGGATTTTTTCGCGTTCCTACCAGGACTTAAGGAGAAGAGCGAAATGCCCAAGATGAAGACCAAGAGCGGCGCCAAGAAGCGTTTCAAGGTGACCGCGTCCGGGCGCATCAAAGCCGGTCCGGCCGGCAAGCGCCACAACATGATCAAGCGGACCCCCAAATTCATCCGCAGCGCCCGCGGGTTCGCGGTGCTCGACGAATCCGACGCGAACATCATCCGGCAGTACATGCCGTACGCCCGCAAGAAGCGGGTCGCCAAGGCGACTCCGGCGAAGAAGGAGGGCTGATCCATGTCGCGTGTGAAACGGGGCGTGACCGCCCACGCCCGCCATCGCAAGGTCATCAAGAAGGCGACGGGCTACTACGGCCGCCGCAAGAACACCTACCGCGTCGCCGTGCAGGCGGTCGAGAAGGCCGGCCAGTACGCCTACCGCGACCGCAAGGCGAAGAAGCGGACGTTCCGGGCGCTGTGGATCCAGCGGATCAACGCGGCCGCCCGCGAGAACGGGCTGACCTACGGTCGATTTATCGACGGCCTCGGAAAGGCCGGGGTCGAAGTCGACCGGAAGGTGCTCGCCGATCTCGCCGTTCACGAGCCTGCCGCCTTCAAGGCTCTCGTCGAGCAGGCCCGCGCCGCGCTCGCCTGAGCGACCGACGACCCAACCCTCGGACCTTTCCGGGGCCGGCCGCCCGCCGCGAGAGCAAGCGCCGGGCGGCGCCGGGTCCGGGAAGGGACAAGTCTCCGATCCAGGAGACTTCTCTCTTGAAAATCCGTCTCGGACCCGCTTTCTCGCCAATGCCGACGAAAGACGGGAGATGACGTCATGGCCGAACTCGATCGGCTGGAATCCGACATTCTGAGCCAGATCGCGGCTGCCTCCGACGAGGCCGCGCTGGAGGCCGTGCGCGTCGCCGCGCTCGGCAAGAAGGGCTCGATCAGCGAGCTCCTGAAGAGCCTCGGCACGATGAGCCCGGACGAGCGCCGCACCATGGGGCCGGCGATCAACGGGCTCAAGGACCGCGTGAACGAGGCCCTGCAGGCGCGCCGCGCCGATCTGCAGGAAGCCGCCCTCGAAACGCGGCTCGCGACGGAAAAGGTCGACGTGACCCTGCCGGTGCGCGCTTCCGCGCTCGAGACCGGCCGCGTCCATCCGGTCAGCCAGGTGATGGACGAGCTCACCGCGATCTTCGCCGACATGGGCTTCTCGATCGCGGAAGGGCCGCATATCGAGGACGACTTCCACAACTTCACCGCCCTCAACATCCCCGCCGACCATCCCGCCCGCCAGGAGATGGACACGTTCTATTTCCCCGAGGCCGAGAACGGCTCGCGGATGCTTCTGCGGACCCATACGAGCCCCGTTCAGATCCGCACCATGCTCAACACCGAGCCGCCGATCCGCGTCATCGCGCCGGGCCGCGTCTTCCGTTGCGACTATGACCAGACGCACACGCCGATGTTCCATCAGGTCGAGGGTCTCGTCATCGACGAGGAGGCCCATCTCGGCCACCTGAAGTGGGTGCTGCAGGAATTCTGCAAGGCGTTCTTCGAGGTCGACGACGTGAAGATGCGCTTCCGCGCCTCGCACTTCCCCTTCACGGAGCCGTCGATGGAGGTCGACATCAACTGCTCGCGCGTCGGCAACGAGCTTCGCATCGGCGAGGGCGACGACTGGCTCGAGATCCTCGGCTGCGGCGTCGTGCATCCGAACGTGCTTCGGGCCTGCAACCTCGATCCCAAGCGCTACCAGGGTTTCGCCTGGGGCATGGGGATCGACCGCATCGCCATGCTGAAATACGGAATGCCGGACCTGCGCGCCTTCTTCTCCGCCAACCTTCGCTGGCTCAACCACTACGGCTTCGCGCCGCTCGACGTGCCGAGCCTGGCGGGAGGGCTGTCGCGATGAAATTCACCCTGTCCTGGCTCAAGGAGCACCTCGACACCGAGGCCTCGCTGGAGGAGATCGTCGACAAGCTGAGCCTGATCGGGCTCGAGGTCGAGGACGTGCACAACCCGGCCGAGGAACTGGCGCCCTTCAGGGTCGCCTACGTGATCTCCGCCGAGCAGCACCCGAACGCCGACAAGCTCAGAGTCTGCAAGGTGGAGACCGCCGAGGGCGAGGTTCAGGTCGTGTGCGGGGCGCCGAACGCGCGCACCGGCATGAAGGGCGTGTTCGCCCCGTCCGGCACGCATATCCCCGGCACCGGGCTCGACCTGAAACCCACCAAGATCCGTGGCGTCGAATCGAACGGCATGCTCGTCTCCGAGCGCGAGATGGGGCTTTCCGACGAACACGCGGGCATCATCGAGGTGGCCGCCGACACGCCGGTGGGCACGCCGCTCGCCGAGGTGCTCGGCCTGAACGATCCGGTGATCGAGGTGGCGGTGACGCCGAACCGGCCGGACGCGCTCGGCATCTCCGGCATCGCCCGCGACCTCGCCGCCGCCGACCTCGGCAAGATCATCACGAAGGAGATCAGGCGGATCGAGGGCGAGGGTCCCTGCCCGGTCCCGGTGACGATCGACTTCCCGGAGGACGAGAAGCATCTCTGCCCGGCCTTCGCGCTGCGCCTGGTGCGCGGGGTGAAAAACGGCCCCTCGCCGGCCTGGCTGCAGCGGCGGCTCGAGGCGATCGGGCTGAGGCCGATCAACGCCCTCGTCGACATCACCAACTACATCACCTACGACCGCAACCGGCCGCTGCACGTGTTCGATGCGGCGAAAGTGAAAGGCAACCTCACCGTCCGCCACGCCAGGGCGGGCGAGACGGTTCTCGCGCTCGACGGGCGGACCTACACGCTCGCACCCGGCCAGGTGGTGATCGCCGACGACAGCGGCGTCGAATCGATCGCCGGCATCATGGGCGGCGAGCATTCGGGTTGCGACGAGGCGACGACCGACGTGCTGATCGAATCGGCGCTGTGGGACACCTCGACGACGGCGCGCACCGGCCGCGCGCTCGGCATCCAGTCGGACGCGCGCTACCGGTTCGAACGCGGGGTCGATCCGGCCTTCTGCGTGCCCGGCCTCGACATGGCGACGCAGATGGTGCTCGACCTGTGCGGCGGCACGGCGAGCGAGACGGTGCTCGCCGGCGAGGTCCCCGAGCCGGTCAACATCATCCCCTTCGATCCGAAGGAAGTGAAACGACTGACCGGCCTCGACCTGTCGCCGATCGAGATGCGCTCGATCCTGACCAGGCTCGGCTTCTGGGTCGCGGGAGAGAACGACGAGCTGCGCGTCGCGGTGCCGAGCTGGCGGCCGGACGTGCACGAGGCGGCCGACCTCGTCGAGGAGATCACCCGCATCGTCGGCGTCGACCGGGTGGCGACCGTGCCGCTGCCGCGCGGCGCCGGCGTGCCGAAACCGGTCCTCACCGTCCGCCAGAACCGCTCGATCATGGCGCGGCGGACGCTCGCCGCGCGCGGCATGGTGGAGGCCGTCACCTGGTCGTTCATCCCCAAGGCCCATGCCGAGGCCTTCGGCGGCGGCCAGCCGGAGATCGCGCTGTCGAACCCGATCTCGTCGGAGATGAGCGACATGCGGCCGAGCCTGCTGCCCGGCCTGATCACGGCGGCGCAGAAGAACGCCGACCGCGGCTTCTCCGACCTCGCCCTGTTCGAGATCGGCGCGACCTATCACGGCGACCGGCCCGAGCATCAGAGCGAGATCGCCGCTGGCGTCCGGCGCGGAACGGCAAAGGTCGACGGCTCCGGCCGGCACTGGTCCGGCGCATCCGGCCCCGTCGACGTGTTCGACGCCAAGGCCGACGCTCTTGCCGTGCTCGCCGCCCTCGGAGCGCCGGTCGCGACCGCGCAGGTACAGGCCGGCGGCGGCGACTGGTATCACCCCGGCCGCTCGGGGCTGATCACGCTCGGACCGAAGACCGTGCTCGCCCGCTTCGGCGAACTGCATCCGCGCACGCTCGCCGCCCTCGACGCGGAAGGGCCGATGGTCGCCTTCGAGATCATGATCGAGGCGGTCCCCGTGGCGAAGGCGAAGCCGACCAAGGCGCGGCCGGCGCTCGACGCTTCCGACCTGATGCCGGTGACGCGCGACTTCGCCTTCGTGGTCGCCGCCGACGTGAAGGCCGGCGACATCGTCCGCGCGGCGCGCGGCGCCGACAAGGCGCTGATCGCCGACGTCTCGGTGTTCGACGTCTTCACCGGGGTGAGCCTCGGCGACGGCAGGAAGTCCATAGCCGTCGAAATAACACTGCAGCCGCGCGACAAGACGCTGACCGACGAGGAGATAGAGGCGGTCGGCAAGGCGATCGTCGCGGCCGTCGCGAAGGCGACCGGCGGCAGCCTTAGATAGGCGGCTTGCAAAAAAACCGCCGGCAAGCGGATCGAGCGATCGGCCGCCCCTGTCCGGGGCGGCGGGTTATCCACAGCCGCGAATCTTGTTTGCGGAATATGTTCTTGTTTTGATCCTTTTTTATTCTCTTTTTGTCCAGACCGATTCGGAAATCCACAGGTTTCCGGTGCGAATCCGGCGCCGCGGATGTCCTAACGAAACGTGAAGGGCGGATGACGCCTCGTCTGTCCTGCGACCCGACTCCGGCTGTTCGGATCGGCGTGCGGTTCGGCCGGCCGGCACGGAGCGGGTCGCACCCGGCGCGGCGCGTCGGGGCCCGTTGCGCGGGCCGCCGATTCGCCATTCGTTAGCGAGCGTTAACACCGTCCCGGTCCGATCCCGGTTCGTTCCCGATCCGTCTCGGGTGATTCGGGATTTTCACCAAAAATGTGGCGAAATCGACCGGGCTCGCCCGTTAACGAAGCGTGAAGGGCGGGAAAACCGCTCAATACCAGATGCCCATCGTCCGGAAGCGTGGGCCGCTGACGATCGGCACGGAGGCGACCGGCCGGCGCGGGCGGCGGTCGGGGGCGGCCACATAGGGCTTCGCGCCGGGGCGCAGCGACAACAGGCGGGCGATCCGATCCTCGGTGCGCGGATGGCTGCGCAGGAGCGAGGGATCGGGGATGCGCTGGCCGGGCAGCATCATCTCCCACATGCGGCCCTGGCGGCGCTCGAGGGTGGCGAGCGCGGCGGCGAGCCCCTCCGGATCGCCGGTCAGGCCGACCGCGTCGAGGTCGGCGTCGTATTCGCGCGCCCGCGACAGGGCGAGCTGCAGGATCGCGCCGATCGTCGGCGCGGCGAGCAGGAGCGCGATGCCGAGCCAGGGGACCGGAACGCCGTTCGCCATGACGAAGGGCAGGTTGAGGAACAGCAGCAGCACGCCCGCCGTCGACATGGCGCCGGTCATGCGGCTCACCATGTCGGCGATCGCCATGACGCGGATGTCGCCGTTGCGGATATGGGAGACCTCGTGGGCGAGGACGCCGGCGAGCTGGCGAAGCGTCAGGCCGCGCACCAGCCCGTCGGTGACGCAGATCGCCGACTGGCGCGGATCGCCGACGGCGAAGGCGTTCATCATGCGGCTCGGCACGTAGAAGAGGCGCGGCAGCGAGGGCAGCTCGGCGCGGCGCGCGAGCTCCGCCACCAGCCGGTGGCCTTCCGGAAACTCGTCGGGGGCGAGCGGGCGGGCGCGATAGAGCCGCAGCACCATCCAGGGCGAGGCCCTGAGCGAGGCGACCAGCACCAGCCCGCCGCCGATCGCCGACCAGACGATCCCGTCGACGCCGGCGAAGACAAAAGCGCACAGGACCAGCAGGCCCAGGCTGCCGCCGACCAGCAGCCAGGTCTGGAGGGCGTTGCGCAGCTTGTGGCGCAGACGCAGGCGGTTGTCGAGCGGAGCGAGGACCATGGCCGTAATATGGGGACCGACGAACGGCGGGCAAAGACAGCGGACCACGTCCGCCGCGGCCGGCGGATGCCATCCTTCTTGTCTGCCGCCGCCCTCTATTTTATAACGGGTACGAAACGAAGCTCCCGTATCGCGTAGCCTCATGTCCTTCGACCTGCGTCCGGCACAGGCCCTGCAACTCTGGCACGACGTGGCGCTCGCTCTCGTTCACGCCGGAGAGGACGATCTTTCGCCGCGCCAGATGGCGATCCTGCTCACCATCTATCTCGAGACGCCGCCGCATACGGTGCGCGGGCTCGCCGCCAAGCTCGGCGTCACCAAGCCGGTGATCACCCGCGCGCTCGACACGATGGGCGCCAAGGGCCTCGTCAACCGGCGCCGCGACGAGGCCGACAGGCGCAACGTCGTCATCCAGCGCACCGTCAAGGGCGCGCTCTATCTCGAACAGCTCGGCGACCTGATCGCCGCCAAGGCCGTGGAGCTTCCGCGATGAAGGGCGAAAGACCGTGAGCGACCCGCACCCCCGCCTCCACGCGGCCCGTCCGGACCTCGCCGACGCGCGGCTCGAGGGCAAGGTCGAGGCGGAGCGTTTCGTCGAGGGCACGCCTAAGCGGGTGGTCGCCGCATCGGCGCCGCTGCGCCGCGAGCCGCGGCCGGACGCCGCCCTCGACACCGAGCTCCTGCACGGGGAGACGGTGCTGGTCTTCGAGGAGACGGCCGAGGGCTGGGCCTGGGTGCAGCTCGACACCGACGGCTATGTCGGCTGGTGCCCGTCCGAGGCGCTCGCGGCTCCCGGCCCGGAGCCGACGCATCGGGTGCGGACGCTTCGCACCTTCGTCTATCCGGGACCGAGCATCAAACTGCCGCCCGTCATGCTCCTGTCGATGAACGCGCGCGTCGCCGTCGCTTCGGCCGAGGAGCATTTCGCCCGCATCGGCGCCGGCTTCGTCTATGCCCGCCATCTCGGCCCCCTCGACTCCGTCGAGCCGGACTGGGTCGGCGTCGCCGAATCCTTCCTAGGCACCCCCTATCTCTGGGGCGGGCGCACCTCGATCGGGCTCGACTGCTCGGCGCTGGTGCAGATGTCGATGACCGCGGCCGGCCGGCCCTGTCCGCGCGACACCGACATGCAGGAGGTCGCCCTGGGCGCCGCGCTGTCCCTCAACGATCCGACGACACTGGAACGCGGCGACCTGCTGTTCTGGAAGGGGCACGTGGCGATCGCGCGCGGCGACGGCACCATCGTCCACGCCAACGGCCACCACATGGAAACCGTCGTCGAGCCGGTCGAGGGCGCGGTGCACCGCATCGCCGGGGCGGGCCTCGCCGTGACCTCGGTGAAGCGCCCGTGAGCGCCGCCTCCCCCGTGTTCCGGAGAGCACGGATCGAGGACGTCGGCGCGATCGTCGAGATGCTCGCCGACGACGCGCTCGGGCGCGCGCGAGGACCTGTCGCAGCCGCTGTCGCCCGTCTACACGGACGCTTTCCATGCCATCGACGCCGACGCGAACCAGCTTCTCGCCGTCGCCGAGCTCGACGGCGAACTCGTCGGCTGCGTGCAGCTCACCTTCCTGCCCGGCCTGTCGCGCAAGGGCATGTGGCGCGGCCTCGTCGAGGGCGTGCGGGTCGCGATCTCCAGGCGGGGCACCGGCCTCGGCCGGAAGATGATGGCCTGGGCGATCGAGGAATGCCGAAAGCGCAACTGCGGCATGGTGCAGCTCACCACCGACAAGTCGCGCAACGACGCGCACCGCTTCTACGAGGCCCTCGGCTTCGAGGCGAGCCACGAGGGGATGAAGCTTGCCCTGGACTAGCGGCGCAAATGCCTCATCCTGGCGCCGGACGGAGAGCTTTGGCGATGAGTGAGTTGTCGATCCGGGAGCGCTGGCGTGCCGAGAAGACGGCGGCATTCCTGTCGCGCGCTGTGGCGGACGCGGAGCCAGATCCGGCGAAGCAGGCCCTGTTCCGCTCGATGGCGGAGGCTGCCGAACGGCAGGCGGAGATCCTGGCGAGGGAATCCGGCGGGGCGGGAAGCTACCGGCCGCCGCTGCGGGCGCGGCTGGTCGCCGCGATCGCGGAGCTGGTCGGCCCCCGCGCCGCGCGGCCGATACTGGCGGCTTCGAAAGTCCGGGGGATTTCCGTCTACGCCGGACCGGCCGCCGAGGCGGGGCACGCCATGCCGACGTCCGTCGAGCAGGTCGGCGGGCGGCACAGGGGAGCGGGCGGCGGCGCGCTGCGCGCCGCAGTGTTCGGCGTCAATGACGGGCTCGTGTCCAATACCAGCCTCGTCATGGGCGTTGCCGGCGCGGCGCTGGAGCCGGGCGGGATCGTCCTGACCGGAATTGCCGGCCTGCTGGCCGGAGCATTCTCGATGGCCGCCGGCGAGTACATATCGATGCGCTCGCAGCGGGAGATGTTCGAGTACCAGATCGCCCAGGAACGCGACGAGCTGCAACGCTATCCGGAAGAGGAAGCGGAGGAACTCGCGCTGATCTACAACGCGCGCGGCGTGCCGATGGACGAGGCGCGCGGGCTCGCGAAACGCCTGGTCGCCGACCCCGAGGTCGCGCTCGATACGCTGGCCCGCGAGGAGCTCGGGCTCAACCCCGACGACCTGGGCTCGCCCTGGGGCGCCGCCCTGTGGTCGTTTCTCGCGTTCGCGGCGGGCGCGGTCCTGCCTCTCGTTCCCTTCTTCGCGGGCTTCGGGACGGAAGCAATCCCCATGGCGGCGGGCCTGGCGGCCGTCGCCCTGTTCGGCGTCGGGGCGGCGCTGAGCCTGTTCTCCGGACGCGGCGCACTTGCCGGCGGTCTTCGCATGGTGCTGATCGGCGCGTCCGCGGGAGCCGCCACATACGCGATCGGCGCGCTGCTCGGGGTCGCGGTCGGCTGAGTTTTCCGGCAGACTCGCGACAGTTTCGACAAGCCCGGGCCGTCACGCAAACCGGGCCCGCCGTTGGGGGAGACCCGTCATGGACAAGGATCGGATCAGGACATTCGCGGACAAGGTCTATGAGGACATGGCCGGGACCATGGCGGTCGCCATGGCCTACGCGGGCGTGAAGACCGGCCTGTTCCGCACCATGGCCGGGCGCGGGGCGATGCGCCGGGACGACGTAGCCGAGGTCTCCGGCCTCGATCCGCGCTACGTCGAGGAATGGCTGAAGGGCATGACGACCGCCCGCTTCCTCGACTACGACCCGGCGGGGGAGACCTACGCGCTTCCCGACGAGCACGCCTATCTCTTGGCGAGCGAGGGCACCGACCATTTCATGGGCGGGCTGTTCTTCATGGCCCGCTCGCTGATGGGCGTCGCGCCCAAGGTCGCCGACGCCTTCAGGACCGGCGGCGGCGTCGCCTTCTCCGAGTTCGGCGACGAGTGCATCCACGCGCTCGACATGCTGAACCAGGGAAGCTACGAGCTGCGCTTCACCGACTACTGGCTGCCGGCGATGCCCGACGTCGTCGAGCGGCTGAAGGCCGGCGGCCGGGCGCTCGACTTCGGCTGCGGCGTCGGCCGGGCGAGCATCGCGATCGCCAAGGCGTTCCCCAGGGCGCATGTCGTCGGCCTCGACATCGACACGCAGTCGATCGCCAAGGCGCGCAAGGCCGCAGGCGACGTCGGGCTCGACGGCCATGTCGAGTTCGTCGCCCAGGACGTCGGCTCCTACGCGCCGGCCGAGAAGTTCGACCTCGTCACCGCCTGCGACTGCGTCCACGATCTCGCCGATCCGCACGGCACGCTCGCCGCGATCCGCGCGCTGCTCAAGCCCGACGGCACGCTGTTCATTCAGGAGCCGAAGGCCGCCGACCGGCTCGAGGACAACATCCACGCGCTCGGCACGGTGTTCTACGGCTTCTCGATCTTCCACTGCATGACGCAGTCGCTCGCCAACGGCGGGCCGGGCCTGGGCACCTGCATGGGCCCGAAGCGGACCGAGGAGCTGATCCGCTCGGCGGGCTTCGGCGACTTCCGGCCGCTCGACATCAGGAGCCAGACAAACTTGTTCTACATGGCGCGCCCGTAGGAAGATCAACGGCGTCACCTGTGGCGTCGGCCGCATGGGCCCTGGATCAGGTCCAGGGCACGCGGCTTTCATCGGTCGCCCGGTCCTTGCCCTGCAAACAAACCCGTGTCCCGGACTTGATCCGGGACCCAGGCAGCCCCTCCGTCCGGCAGAACGGCGCGCGCCTAGTATCCGAGCTTCCGGTCGACGACGTTCTCGAGCGGGCGGCCGGCCTCGAAATTCCCGATCTGGCGCAGGATGTAGGCGCAGAGAAAGTCGGGATCGCTCTCGGCGGCGACGTGCGGCGTCACCGTCACCCGCGGATGCGTCCAGAACGGGCTTTCGGGCGGCAGCGGCTCCTCGACGAAGACGTCGAGCGTCGCCCCCGACAGGATGCCTTCGGCGATCGCGCGCAGGATGTCCGGCTCGACCTGCAATGCGCCGCGACCGGCGTTGATCAGCACGGCCCCGCCCATGTGATTGCCGGTACGGAGCCCGGACAGCAGATCGAAGTCGATCAGGCCCTCCGTGTCCGGCGTCAGCGGCAGGAGCACGACGAGGATGTCGGTTCGGGCGAGGAACGGCCTCAGCCCGGCCTCGCCGTGGAAGCAGGCGACGCCGGGGATCGCCTTCTCCGTGCGGCTCCAGCCGGCGACGTCGAAGCCGAGGCCGTTCAGCCTTTCGGCGGCGTCGCGGCCGAGCACGCCCATCCCCATGATGCCGACCCCGACCCTGCCGGCGGCGGGCTGCGGGATGTCGCGCCAGATCTTGTCGCGCTGCTGGGCATCGTAGACGCGCTGCAGGCGGTGGTGCATCAGCACCTGCAGGACGACCCATTCGCTCATGCGGCCGGTGAGGCTCGGATCGACGATGCGCACCAGCGGCCTGTCCGGCAGCTCCGGATCCTCGAGCATCGCATCGACGCCGGCACCGAGCGAGAACATCACCTGAAGGTCGGGGAGCTTCGCCAGAAGTCCGTGCGGCGGTTTCCAGCAGACGGCGTAGCGAACGCCGGCGTAGCCGGTCGTCCCGGGCCAGACGCGTATCTCGCGGCCGGGCGCGTTCTGCTTGAGGCGTTCGACCCAGTCGGCCGAATCCCAGCCCTGCACGGCGATCAGGATGGTCATTCGTTGCCTCGCTCTATCGCAGCCTCGAGAGGAGCGATGACCCCTCGGTCCCCACTCGGCTGTCATACCCGGACTTGGTCCCGGTATCCATGGCCACGGTCGGTGGCGCCCAAGCGTCATGAGGTGTTCATGGATTGCCGGGACGAGCCCGGCAATGCCAGGCAGGAGATGATCGGCCGCGCAGGCCCTTCAAGAGGACTCCTGACCGATCGCAGGGGGTCGATCAACCCCCTCGCGGCCTTACGATCCTACTGCGCCACGACGCCCTCGGGCGCGGCCTCGATCTCGAAGGCCGCCGCCATCAGCGCCCTGGTGTAGTCGGTTTCCGGGTGCTCGAAGATCTTCTTCGCCGGTCCGTGCTCGACCACCTTGCCGGCGCGAAGGACGATCACGTCGTTGGCGAGCGCGCGGACGACCTTCAGGTCGTGGCTGATGAAGAGATAGGCCAGCCCGTGCCGCTTCTGCAGGTCGCGCAGAAGGTCGACGATCTGCGCCTGCACGCTCATGTCGAGCGCGCTCGTCGGCTCGTCGAGCATGACGAACTTCGGCTCGAGCACCATCGCGCGGGCGACCGCGATGCGCTGGCGCTGGCCGCCGGAGAACTCGTGCGGATAGCGGTCCATGGTCGCGGGATCGAGCCCGACCTCGGCGAGCGCCTCGGCGACGCGCCGGCGACGCTCGTCGTAGGAGAGGTCCGGGAAATGGACCTTCAGGCCCTCGCCGACGATGTCGCCGATCGACATGCGCGGGCTGAGCGAGCCGTAGGGGTCCTGGAAGACGATCTGGATGTGGTCGCGCAGGCGGCGCATCTGCGCGAAGGAATAGCCGTCGATCTCGCGGCCGAGATAGACGATCCGGCCCTTCGACGAGATCAGCCGCAGCAGCGCCAGGCCGAGCGTCGTCTTGCCGGAACCGGACTCGCCGACGACGCCGAGCGTCTGGCCCTCGCGCACCGTCACGTCGACGCCGTCGACCGCCTTGATGTGGCCGACCGTCTTCCTGAACAGGCCGCGCCTGATCGGGAACCAGACCCTGATGTCGTCGCCCTGCATGACGACGGGCGCGGAAGGATCGGCGTGCGGCGGCTCGCCCTTCGGCTCGGCGGCGAGGAGATGCTTCGTGTAGGCGTGCTGCGGGTTCTCGTAGACGTCCTTGGTTTCGCCCTGCTCGACGATCTCGCCGTGCGTCATCACGCAGACGCGGTCGGCGACCTTGCGGACGATGCCGAGGTCGTGGGTGATCAGCAGGATCGCCATGCCGTGCTTGCGCTGCAGGTCCTTGAGCAGCTTCAGGATCTGCGCCTGCACGGTGACGTCGAGCGCCGTCGTGGGCTCGTCGGCTATCAGCAGGTCGGGCTCGTTGGCGAGCGCCATCGCGATCATCACGCGCTGGCGCTGGCCGCCGGAGAGCTGGTGGGGATAGCTCGCAAGCCGCGTCTCCGGATCGCGGATGCCGACCTGGGTCAGGAGTTCGATCACCCGCTTGCGGGCGGCCGAATCGGACATGCCCTGATGGATCTTCAGGATCTCGCCGATCTGCCGCTCGACCGTGTGCAGGGGATTGAGCGAGGACATCGGCTCCTGGAACACCATGGTGACGTCGTTGCCGCGCACCCGGCGCAGGTCGCGCTCGTCCTCGTCGATGAGGTTCTCGCCCTTGAACCATATCTCGCCGGAGGGATGCTCCGCCGACGGATAGGGCAGGAGCTTCAGGATCGACAGGGCGGTGACGGACTTGCCGGACCCGGACTCGCCGACGAGGGCGACGGTCTCGCCCTTGCGGATGTCGAAGGAGACGCCCCGCACCGCATGCGTCACCCTGCCGGCCTGGCGGAAGTCGACGGCGAGGTCTCGGACGGAGAGGAGGGGGGTGGTCACGGCCATTTGTCCATGTCGCCCGCGTCCTCGAGGGCGATCCGCGTGAGGGCCTCCGGCAAGCGGATCCTCCGATCGGAGGAGAGGAACACTTGGCATTCCGCTCCGACCGCGGTCGCGACGTGGATCGCATCGGGCAGCTTGTTGCCGAGCGTCGCGCGCAGATCAGCCGACCGGCGCAGCGTCTGTCTGTCGACCGGCAATACCTGCAGAAACGCGGTATCGGCAAACAGGCTCTCGTACTCGCGCACCAATCGGGCGTCGCCGTCTCGCATCGGGCCGACCAATACCTCCGCCAGGGCAAGCTCGCTGGTGATCAAGTTCACGATTCCCGCATCGGCTCGATCAGCGACGGACGCAAGATTGTCGTCCACGCTTTCGACGAAACGAATGATGAAATTCGCATCCAGGTAAGCACTGATTGCCATCGCGATTCGGTCTCAGTCCCATTCGTCGCGGAGCTCGCGAATCCGCCGAACGGCCTCTTCGATTGAAGTGTTCCGCTCCTTCGCCACGCCGAAATAGTCGCGCAGAACGCGCGGCCGGCGAGCGATGTCGTGCTCATCGACCGTGATCTCGATGTCGACAAGCGCGTCGTCGGGCAGCCCTTCCTTCAGATCCTTCGGCAGCTTCGATGCCGGATAGTGCTTCTTCACGATCCTGTTCATCGCCCTTTCTCCTTCGTCGCCGATCCTACCACGCCCCTCACCGGAACGTCTTTCTGGGATCGAAGGCGTCGCGCACGGCTTCGCCGACGAAGATCAGGAGGCTCAGCATGATGGCGATGACGAAGAAGCCCGTCAGGCCGAGCCAGGGGGCCTGGAGGTTCGACTTGCCCTGCGCCAGCAGCTCGCCGAGAGAGGGCGAGCCAGGCGGCAGGCCGAAGCCGAGGAAGTCGAGCGAGGTCAGCGTCGTGATCGAGCCGTTGAGGATGAACGGCATGAAGGTCAGCGTCGCCACCATCGCGTTCGGCAGGAGATGGCGCCACATGATCGTGGCGTCGCGCACGCCGAGCGCGCGGGCGGCGGCGATGTACTCGAAGTTGCGGCCGCGCAGGAATTCGGCACGCACCACGCCGACGAGCGCGACCCAGGAGAACAGCAGGAGGATGCCGAGCAGGATCCAGAAGGTCGGCTCGATCACGGCGGCGATGATGATGAGCAGGTAGAGCGAGGGGATCGACGTCCAGATCTCCAGGAAGCGCTGGAAAATGAGATCCGTCCAGCCGCCGAAATAGCCCTGCACGGCGCCCGCCGCGACGCCGACGACGGAGGAGACGATCGTCAGCACCAGGCCGAACAGCACCGAGATGCGGAAGCCGTAGATGAGGCGGGCGACGACGTCGCGGGCCTGGTCGTCGGTGCCGAGCCAGTGCCAGTTGCCGAGGGTGCAGTTCGGGTCGTTCACGCCGTCCGCATAGCCCTGGCAGCGCTGCTCCAGGCTCATCGTCCAGAACGGCGGCGCCGGCGCGGGGACGGGAATCTCGTTGTCGACGGTGCGGTAGCTGTAGCGGATCGGCGGCCACAGGATCCAGCCGCCGGCCTCCGCGATCAGCTCCTGGACGAAGGGGTCGCGGTAGTCGGCCTCGGTCTCGAAGTCGCCGCCGAAGGCCGTCTCCGGATAGAAGGAGAAGACGGGCGCGTAGAAGGCGCCGTCGTAGCGCACGAGGATCGGCCTGTCGTTGGCGATGAACTCGGCGAACAGGCTGACGACGAACAGGACCATGAAGATCCAGAACGACCAGTAGCCGCGCCTGTGCGACCTGAAGTTCCGCCACCTGCGCTCGTTGATCGGCGAGAGCGTGAAGCGTCCCCGCTTCGGGGGGGCGGCGTCGGGCGAAGGCGCCCGAGGATCGCGCGGCAGCGATTCCGGATTGGCGATCGCCTCCACGCTAGAGCCTTTCATGGCCAGATGGCTCCATTCCGACGCGGCGATTTCGGGCCAAGGCCGAGCCCGCCTTGGCCGATGCCCGGCATCGCCCTGCGCCGGTCTCGGCGCCGGATCGACCCGCCGATCGCAAACAGAATTGTCTCCATCTGGCCATGAAGGGCTCTAGACCTCCCGACTCTCGAAGTCGATGCGCGGATCGACCCAGGTGTAGGTGAGGTCGGAGACGAGGTTCACGACGAGCCCCATCAGCGAGAAGATGTAGAGCGTGGCGAACACCACCGGATAGTCGCGGTTGACGATCGACTCGAACGACAGGAGCCCGAGGCCGTCGAGGGAGAAGATCGTCTCGATCAGCAGCGAGCCGGCGAAGAAGGCCGATATGAAGGCGCCGGGGAAACCGGCGATGATGATCAGCATCGCGTTGCGGAAGACGTGGCCGTAGAGCACCTGGCGCTCCGTCAGCCCCTTCATGCGCGCCGTCATCACGTACTGCTTGCGGATCTCGTCGAGGAACGAGTTCTTCGTCAGCAGCGTCGTGGTGGCGAAGGCGCCGAGCGCCATCGAGATGATCGGCAGCGTCAGGTGCCAGAAGTAGTCGATGATCTTCTGGTACCAGGGCAGGCTCGACCAGTCGTCGGAGACGAGGCCGCGCAGCGGGAACCAGTCGAGGAAGGAGCCGCCGGCGAAGAGCACGATCAAGAGCACCGCGAACAGGAAGCCGGGGATCGCGTAGCCGACGATCACGATCGCCGACGTCCAGGTGTCGAAGCGGGTGCCGTCGCGCACCGCCTTGGCGATGCCGAGCGGGATCGAGATCATGTAGGAGATCAGCATCATCCAGATGCCGAGCGAGATCGACACCGGCATCTTCTCGACGATCAGGTCGACGACCGAGATGTCGCGGAAATAGCTGTGGCCGAAATCGAAGCGGATGTAGTTCCACAGCATCTGCCCGAAGCGCTGGTAGGCGGGCTTGTCGAAGCCGTACTGGCGCTCGAGCTCCTTGATGAACTCGGGGTCGAGGCCCTGCGCGCCGCGGTATTTCGACTGGACCGGCTCGGTCCCGCCCGCGGTGCCCGAGCCCGCGCCGCCGACCTCGCCGCCGGCGCCGCCGCCGATGCGCGCGGTCGCCGAAACGTCGGTGCCCTGAAGCTGCGCGATCACGCGCTCGATCGGCCCGCCGGGGGCGAACTGCACGATGACGAAGGAGACGAACATGATGCCGAGCAGGGTCGGGATCATCAAAAGCACGCGGCGGAGGATGTAGGCGCCCATCGCTCAGATCCCCTTGCCGAGCCTGTTGGCCCTGTCGGCGTTCACCCACCACGTCTCGACGATGCCGCGGCCGTAGCGGGGCTTCTCGGGCGGGCGATCGTAGACGTCCCAGTAGGCGACCATATGGGAGGCCTTGTACCAGTGGGGCACCCAGTAGCGGCCGGCGCGCAGCAGGCGGTCGAGGGCGCGGGCGGCGACCACCTGCTCCTCCCGCGTGCCGGCGTTGACGACGCTGTCGGTCAGCGCGTCGATCGCCGGGTCGGCGACGCCGGAGAGATTGTTCGAGCCCGGCACGCTCGCCGAGGCGCTCGTCCAGATCTGCCTGATGCTCTCGCCGGGCGTCGGCGACATGGCGTAGCGGCGGCTGACCACGTCGTAGTCGAAGCCGTTCTGGCGGCTCTGGTACTGCGAGGCGTCAACGGTGCGGAAGCTCGCGTCGATGCCGAGGAGCCTGAGGTTGCGGATATAGGGCTGGACGACCCGCTCTATCGAGCCGTCTCTGTCGAGGAACTCGATCCTCATGGCCTTGCCGGCCGCGTCCTTCAGGACGCCGCCCTCGATCGACCAGCCCGCCTCCTTCAACAGCTTCGTCGCGTGGCGGAGCAGCTTCCGGTCCTGGCCGGAGCCGTCGGAGACGGGCGGGGAGAACGGCTCGCCGAACACCTCGTCGGGCACCTTGCCGCGCCAGGGCTCGAGCAGCTTCAGCTCGTCCTCGCCCGGCAGGCCCTCGGCCATCATGTCGGAATTCTGGAAAAAGGAGTGGGTGCGCTTGTAGGCGTCGTAGAACAGCGTGCGGTTGGTCCACTCGAAGTCGAAGGCGTAGATCAGCGCCTCGCGCACCCTGGGGTCGGCGAACTTCTCGCGCCGCGTGTTGAGGAACCAGCCCTGGGCGCCGGAGGGCGTGTCGTCCGGCAGGGTGGCGCGCGCGACGCGGCCGTCCTTGACCGCCGGGAAGTCGTAGCCGGTCGCCCAGACGCGGGAGGTGAACTCCTCGCGGAAGAAGTATTTGCCCGCCTTGAACGCCTCGAAGGAAACTTCGCGGTCGCGGTAGAACTCGTAGCGGATGGTGGCGAAGTTGTACTGGCCGCGGACGACGGGCAGATCCCTGCCCCAGTAGTCGTCGACGCGGTCGTAGTCGATGTAGCGGCCGGCCTCGAACCGGCCGACCCTGAAGAGCCCGGACGCGAGCGGCGGCTCCATCGTCGTCGCATCGAAGGGGCGGGTCGCGTAGTAGGCCTTCGAGACGATCGGCAGGGTGGCGACCGTCTGGACGAGGTTGCGCGCCTGCTTGCCGGTGAAGGCCACCTCGACCTCGTGCTCGCCGACGGCCCGCGCGCCGGCCATCTCGCGGATCGCCTGCGAGATCAGCGGGTGCCCCTTCTCCTTCAGGATCGTCAGGGTGAACTCGACATCGGCGGCGGTCAGGGCCGAGCCGTCGTGCCAGCGCGCCTCGGGCCGCAGGAAGAAGCGGTAGGTGTTGCGGTCGGCGGAGATCTCGACGCCCTCGGCGACAAGCCCGTAGATCGCGTCCGGCTCGTCGAGGGCGCGCACCATCAGCGTGTCGAAGACGATGTCGAGGCCGACGGGGGCGTCGCCCTTGAGGATCAGCGTGTTGAGCGAGTTGAAGGTCTGAGGGTTCTGGTTGAAGGCCCAGCTCGAGGGGACCAGCGCCAGGATGCCCCCCGTCGGCGCGTCCGGATCGACGTAGTCGAAGTGGGAGAAGCCGGCGGGATACTTCAGATCACCGAAGACCGACAGGCCGTGCAGCCGGCCGGTTTCCGCCGATTGCGCGACGGCCGGCAGGCCGCGCAGGACGGCCGCGCCGCCGAGCGCCGTGGCGCCGGCGAGGACGGTTCGTCTGGTGAGAGCGTTCGCCGCCATGCCGGCTCACGCGCCGCTCTTGATGCCGGCCGCCTTTTCGGCGTCCCACCACCAGGTCGACGGCGAGATGCCGAAGTCGGGCTGCACCTCGGGCAGGCCGAAGCGGTTCCAGCGCGCCGTGCGGATCAGGGGCGTGTTGAACTCCGGCACGAGGTAGTGGTTCCACAGGAGCACGCGGTCGAGCGCCTTCGCCGCGGCGACCAGCGTGTCGCGGTCCCTGGCGAAGATGATCTCGTCGACCAGCGCGTCGACGGCCGGGTTCTTGATGCCGATGACGTTGCGGCTCGCCGGCGCGTCGGCGGCGGCCGAGCCCCAGAAGTCGCGCTGCTCGTTGCCCGGCGACAGCGACTGGGCGAACAGCTCGGTCGTCATGTCGAAGTCGAAATTGTCCATCCGGTTGCGGTACTGCGAGGTGTCGACGGTGCGGATCGTCGCCTTGATGCCGAGCTTACCGAGGTTCTGGATGTAGGGGGCGATGACGCGCTCGGAATCGGGCTGGTCGTTGAGGAACTCGACGGTGAACGGCTCGCCCGTCTTGTCGTTGACGAGGACGCCGTTCCTGACCTGCCAGCCGGCCTCCTTGAGGAGCCGGGTCGCGTTGCGCAGGTTCTCGCGGACCTTGCGCGCGTCGCCGCCGACCGGGTTCTCGTAGACCTTGGTGAAGACCTCGGCGGGAACCTTGTCGCGCACCCTCTCAAGGATCTCGAGCTCCTTGCCCTCGGGCAGGCCGGTCGCGGCGAGCTCGGAGTTCTCGAAGTAGCTGCCGGTGCGCTTGTACTGGTCGTAGAAGATGTTGGCGTTCAGCCACTCGAAGTCGAAGGCGTAGTTGAACGCCTGGCGCACGCGCGGGTCCTGGAACTTCGGCCGGCGCAGGTTGAACACGAAGCCCTGCATCGGCTCGGCATTCTTGGTGCGGAACTCCTCGAGCACGACGTCGCCGCGCCTGACCGCCGGGAAGTCGTAGCCGGTCGCCCAGCGCTTGGCGCTGTTCTCGGAGCGGAAGTCGAACTGGTCGGCCTTGAAGGCCTCGAGCGCGATCGTCATGTCGCGGAAGTACTCGAAGCGCATCTCGTCGAAATTGTTCTGGCCGACGTTGACCGGCAGGTCCGCGCCCCAGTAGTCGGGCACGCGCTCGTAGGAGATCGAGCGGCCGGGCTGCACGTCCCTGACGCGGTAGGGCCCGGAGCCGAGCGGCGGCTCCAGCGTCGAAGCGGCGAAATCGCGCTTGTTGCCCCTGGCGTCGGTGCCTTCCCAGTAGTGCTTCGGCAGGACGTAGAGCTGGCCGACGATCTGCGGCAGCTCGCGGTTGCCGGTCTGGTCGAACCGGAAGGTCACCTCGTCGTCGCCGGTCTTCTCGGCGGAGACGACGTTGCGGTAGTAGGCGTTGTAGAAGGGATGCGTCTTCTTGAGCGCCTCGAAGCTCCAGATCACGTCATCGACGGTGATCGGCTCGCCGTCGTGCCAGCGCGCCTGGGGCCGCAGCCTGAAGGTGACCGAGGAATAGTCCTCCGGGTACTTCATCGCCTCGGCGATCAGGCCGTACTCGGTGCTCGGCTCGTCCATGGCGCTGGTCATCAGCGAATCGTAGATGAGCGCGGCGCCGGCGGCCGGCGTGCCCTTGATGTTGAAGGGGTTGAGCGTGTCGAAGGTGCCGATCGCCGACTGGCGGAAGGTGCCGCCCTTCGGCGCGTCCGGGTTCACGTAGTCGAAATGGGCGAAGCCGGCGGGATACTTGATGTCGCCGAACAGCGACGAGCCGTGCCGCCATTCGCCGCTCTCGGCGGCGGCGCCCGTCGCCAACGGCGCCGCCAGCGCGGCGCACGCAAGCGCCAGGGCGATCCGCCGGATCGGATTCCGCATGGCTCTTCTTCCCCCTTCGGTTTCGGTTCCTCAAGCCTAATCTAGCCCGTTTCGGCGGTTTCGCACCGTTTATGACGGAAATTTAATCCGCTGCGCGGTCCCGGCCCGTCCAACGAAAACGCCCGCCGGCGATGTCGCGGCGGGCGTCGGATGCCTCGTCGTCCATGTCCGGCCGTCGCGGCGGCCGCCTGTCCGCGCTCACTGCGTGGGCAGCGCGACCGGGTTGTCGGACAGCGTGTGCAGGTAGACCAGCAGATCGGCCAGGTCCTTCGGCTTCTTGATGCCGGCGAAGGCCATCTTGGTGCCCGGCACGAAATCCTTGGGATTGGTCAGGAAATGATCGAGGTTCTCGAAGGTCCAGTTGGCGCCCTCGGCGCTGGCGTGCTCCTTCATGGCGTCCGAATAGGTGAAACCCTCGTGCGAGGCGATCGGACGGTCGACGACGCCCCAGAGGTTCGGGCCGACCTTGTTGGCGCCGCCCTTGTCGAAGGTATGGCAGGCCTGGCACTTCTTGGTCACGGCCTCGCCGGCGGTGACGTCGGCGGCCGCGAGCAGGGTCGGAAGATCGACGACTTCCTCGCTCTTGGCCTCGGCCTCGCCGGCCTCGCCTTCCTCGGCCACCGCGACCTCGAAGCCCGGCTTCTCGGGATGATGGGGGGTGAACAGCTCTTCGGCGAGAATGCCGACACCGAGCGTCACCAGAAGGGTGAACAGGATGGCGCCGGCGAATTTGTTGAATTCGAAGCTGTCCATTCGCTCCGCACTCCAGGGTCTCAAGTCTTGCGCAAGAACGCCGCGGCCGCCCTCGTCCGCGCCGCGTGTCGGGAAGTCGGCAGAGAGATAGCCGCAATTGCCCCGGGAAGGCAACATGTATAAAGGACGCAACCCGAGAATCCCGACGTTTTTTCGGAGGTGCCGATGGCGGCGCTCGTCCTGATCCCGGCCCGAATGGCCTCGACCCGACTTCCCGGCAAGCCGCTCGCCGACATTGCCGGCAAGCCGATGATCGTGCGCGTCTACGAACGCGCGCTCGCCGCGGACGTCGGCCCGGTGGCGGTCGCCACCGACAACGAGGCGATCGCGCAGGCCGTTCGCGCGGCCGGCGGCGAGGCGGTGATGACGAGAGAGGATCATCCCTCGGGCTCGGACCGGGTTAACGAGGCGCTACGGATGAGAGACCCAGGGGCGACGTTCGATACCGTCATCAACCTGCAGGGCGACCTGCCCGACCTCGATCCGGCGGTCATCCGCACCGCGGCCGCCCTGATCGGCGACAAAGACGTCGATATCGCCACGTTCGCGGCCGAAATCGTCGATCCCGAGGAACGCGAGGACCCGAACGTGGTGAAAGCGATCGGCACCGAGATCGCGCCGCGGCGGCTCAGGGCCCTCTACTTCACCCGCGCCACCGCGCCCTGGGGCGAGGGGCCGCTCCACCACCACATCGGCATCTACGCCTGGCGGCGCGACGCCTTGTCCCGCTTCGTGGCCCTGCCGCCCTCCCCGCTCGAAAAACGCGAGCGTCTCGAACAGCTTCGCGCGCTGGAAGCGGGCATGCGCATCGACATCGGCCTCGTTGACACGGTTCCGGTCGGCGTCGATACTCCCGCCGACCTTGAGCAGGCCCGCCGCCGTTTCGGCGGTTGAGCGCCGCTTTATTCAATCCGAACAAGGATTTGAGAGATGATGACGACACGGCCGCGCCGGATCGTGTTCCAGGGCGAAGCCGGCGCCAATTCGCACATGGCCTGCCGCGACGTCTATCCCGACTACGAGGCGGTCGCCTGCGCGACCTTCGAGGACGCGTTCCAGGCCATCTCCGACGGCAACGCCACGCTCGGCATGATCCCGATCGAGAATTCGGTCGCCGGCCGCGTCGCCGACATCCACCACCTGATGCCGACCTCGGGCCTGCACATCATCGGCGAGTACTTCCTGCCGCTGCACCACTATCTGCTCGCCTCCCCCGGCGCGAGCCCGGATACGGTCAAGACGGTGCACAGCCACGTCATGGCCCTCGGCCAGTGCCGCAAGGCGATCCGCAAGTTCGGCCTCAGGGCCGAGGTGCACGCCGATACGGCGGGCGCGGCGCGCATGGTGGCCGAACTGGGCGATCCGACGAAGGCGGCGATCGCCTCGCGGCTCGCCGCTGAGATCTACGGCCTCGAGGTGCTCGCCAGCGACATCGAGGACGAGGACCACAACACGACCCGTTTCGTGGTGCTGTCTAAGGAGCCGAACTGGGCCGCGCGCGGCATCGGGCCGATCATCACGAGCTTCATCTTCCGGGTGCGCAACGTGCCTGCCGCGCTCTACAAGGCGATGGGCGGCTTCGCCACCAACGGCGTCAACATGACGAAGCTCGAGTCCTACCAGCTCGAGGGCGAATTCTTCGCCACCCAGTTCTTCGCCGACATCGAGGGCCATCCGGAGGATCCGAACGTCAAGCTCGCCTTCGAGGAACTCGGGTTCTTCACCCGCGAGTTCCGCATCCTCGGCGTCTACCGCGCGAGCCCGTTCCGCGAGCGGATCAAGGAGCCGAAGGCGGCGGCGAAGTAGCGGTCCGGCGGCGAACCCGCAGGATCGTCTCGCCCTCGCCGGAGGCGGTAGCCCGGATGGAGCGTCAGCGCAATCCGGGGCGGGCCGTCCGAAGGCGAGGCCGTTCCCGCATTCCACTCGCGCTCCATGCGGGCTACGGCGAAGCCGCGCAGAAGGCGTAGGGCGGATCGCACCTACAGGATCACCTCGCCGTCGATGAAGCTCCTGAGCAGCTGGTGGGCGATCGCCATCATCGGCGGGGCGGCGATGGCGTCGGGGTGCCGGCCGGCCAGGATCAGGCGCGCTTCTTCCCTGGAGAACCAGCGGCCGGCCTCCAGTTCCGAGCTGTCGAGCACGAGATCGCGCGAGCCGGCCTCGGCGAAGCAGCCGATCATCAGCGAGGAGGGAAACGGCCAGGGCTGGCTCGAATGGTAGGCGACCTCCAGGGCCGGGATGCCGGCTTCCTCGCGCACCTCGCGGCGCACCGCCTCCTCTATGGTCTCGCCCGGCTCGACGAAGCCGGCGAGCGCGGAGAACATGTTCGGCAGGAAGCGCGGGCTGCGCGCCAGCAGGCAGTCGTCGCCGGAGACGACCAGCATGATGACGACAGGATCGGTGCGCGGGAAATGCTGGGCGCCGCAGCCGGGGCAATCGCGCCGGTAACCGCCCTCGCCCATCGTGGTCGGCGAGCCGCACTGGGCGCAGAAGCCGTGGCGGGCGTGCCAGTCGAGCATGCTCTTGGCCTGGGCGATCGGGCCCAGCATCTCCGGGGCGACTAGGCCCTGCACGGCGATCGAACGTACGTCGATCGCCTTCAGGGACGCATCCCCGAACGGCGTTTCGCCGGCCTGTTCCTCGGCAAGGCCCGGCGCGACGGGGGCGGCGAACATCGCGACATCGCCGTCCAGACCGAGGAAGATCGCGCGGGACTGGTCGGCGTCGAGCCGCGCGGCGACACCGGTCTCGAAGACCGGGCTCGGTTCGGCCCGGCCATCTCCGTTGGCGGCGACGACGAACAGCGGCTTGTCGCCATCGAACAACAGCCAGCGCGCCCGCCCGCGGGCCTTCTCCAGCCAGGCGCCGTCGCTCCGCTTCTCGGCGGCGCGGTCGAGCAGGCTGCCGCTATAGCCCGTCCGCAGGCTGCGTTCCGGCATGGGATATCCTCCAAATCGGGGCGCGGACCGTCGCATACCAGCCGGAATCGGGCAAGCGGGGGCGAAGATCAGGCGCGGGCGAGGGCGTCGGCGAGCTTCGTCAGGAGATCGATTCGCGAGTCGTTGTCATAGGGCCTGCGCGGCGCCGCGCCCCAGACGGGGCCGGGCCAGGCCTCGTCCTCCCTGAACCGCGCGACGACGTGGACATGCAACTGGGCGACCTGATTGCCGAGGGCGGCGACGTTGAGCTTCTCCGCGCCGGTGACCGCGCGCAGGATGTGGCTCGCCAGGGCGATCTCGTCGATCAGCCGGTGGCGCGTCCCGGGCTCGAGGTCGACGATCTCGATCGCGTCGGGCAGGTGCGGGACGAGGACCAGCCAGGGGAAATTGGCGTCGTTCATGAGGCGGACCTCGCAGAGGTCCAGCATGGCAACGGGCATCGTGTCGGCGGCGAGACTGGCGTTGAGGCTGAACTTCACGCTCATGGCGGGCCTGTCTGTCGGATTCCTCGGAAGGCTCGAACCCCAGGTATGCGATTCGGGCGATCATCCACGCCGACACAATCGGCGCTGGCACCGGGGGCGGCAAGGCTTTTCGGTGGGGAAAGCCGTCGCCTGCCGCCGGATCGGGCCATCGGGGTTGCGCCGGCGCGGCGCAAGTCTGATATAGTCGTCTCAGGGAGGTTGGCGGCGGACGAGCCGCTCGCCAACCGGGTCAGGTCCGGAAGGAAGCAGCCCTAACGAGTACTGGTTCGGGTTGTCGTCCAGCCTCCCGCCTTAATCCAAAGGAAGACCGGCCCTCAGGCCGGCTATGGCCGTGACAGGCGCGGATCGTCCGCGCGCACAGGGACGCTTCATGGACCAGCGCAGCCCGGAAGACCCGCCCGTTCAATCCATGGGAGGGAAACCCGCCGGCTACCGCGTGCTCGCCCGCAAGTACCGGCCTTCCAATTTCGACGACCTGATCGGCCAGGAGCCGATGGTGCGCACGCTGCGCAACGCCTTCGAGACGGGCCGCATCGCGCAGGCCTATATGCTCACCGGCGTGCGCGGGGTCGGCAAGACGACGACGGCGCGCATCCTCGCCCGGGCGCTCAACTACGAGGCGGAACCGGGACCCGACAGTCAGAAAGGCGGCGGCCCGACCCTCGACATGCCGGTCGAGGGGCGTCACTGCCGGGCGATCCTCGAATCGCGCCACGTCGACGTGATCGAGATGGACGCCGCCTCCCACACCGGCATCGACGACATCCGCGAGATCATCGAGGCGGTGCGCTACCGCCCCGCCGAGGCGCGCTACAAGATCTACATCATCGACGAGGTGCACATGCTCTCGAAGGCCGCGTTCAACGGCCTTCTGAAGACGCTGGAAGAGCCGCCGGAGCACGTGAAGTTCATCTTCGCGACGACCGAGATCCGCAAGGTTCCGATCACGGTGCTGTCGCGCTGCCAGCGCTTCGACCTGCGCCGCGTCGACGCCGACCTGCTGGTGAAGCACCTCGAAGGCATCGCAAAGGCCGAATCCGTCGACGTCGAGGACGAGGCGCTCCGCATGATCGCCCGGGCGAGCGAGGGCTCGGTGCGCGATTCCCTGTCGCTGCTCGACCAGGCGATCGCCCACGGCGGAGGAACGGTCAAGGCCGACGAGGTGCGCACGATGCTCGGCGTCGCCGACCGCGCCCGCGTCGTCGACCTGTTCGAGAAGGTGATGTCCGGCGATATCGCCTCGGCGCTGGACGAACTCGACGGGCAGTATGCGGAGGGCGCGGCACCGGACATGGTGCTGACCGACCTCGCCGGCTTCGTCCACCTCGTCACGCGCCTCAGGATCGTGCCGGACTCGGCGGACGACGCCTCGCTGTCGGAGGCCGAACGCGAGCGCGGCAAGGACTTCGCCGCCAAGATCCCGGTCTCGGAACTGAGCCGCGCCTGGCAGCTCCTCCTGAAGGGCATCGCCGAGGTGGAAGCCTCGCCCCGGCCGCTGGCGGCGGCCGAGATGGTGCTGGTGCGGCTCGCCTACGCCTCCACCCTGCCGAGCCCGGAGGACGTGATCCGCCGGCTCGACGAGGGCGCGCCGGTGGGTGCCGCGCAGGGTGCCGCACCCGGCGGATCGGCTCCTTCAGGTGGCGGCGGAGGGGCGAGCGCTTCGATGCCGGCGCGTTCGGTCGCAAGGCCGGCGCCTGCCGCCTTTATCCCGACCAAGGCGACCGCCGGGCCGACCGCGATGCGGGCCGAGCCGACCCCGCAGTCGTCGGTGCCGGCAGCCGCCGAAATCGCCTATCCCGATCCGCGCACCTTCGAGGCCGTCGTGGCGCTCGCCGACGAGAAGCGCGACGCGAAGCTCCGCGCGGCGCTGGAGATGTTCGTGCGGATCGTGCGGTTCGAGCCCGCCCGCATCGAAATGTCGCTCACCGAGGGCGCAGCCGCCGATCTCGTCCCCGATCTCGCCCGGAAACTCTCCGAATGGACGGGAAAGCGCTGGATCGTGGCGGTATCGCGCGAGCAGGGCGCCCCGACGCTGCGCGAGCAGCGCGAGCAGAGCCGCTCCGCGCTGATCGACACCATGCGCGGCGATCCGACCGTGACGGCCGTGCTCGCCGCCTTCCCCGGCGCCGAGATCGTCGACGTGCGCTCGACGGCGCCCGCCGACGAGATTCCTCCGACCATGTCCGCAGAGGACGCCATCCCGGACGTCCCGGACGAAGACGACGACTAGCCTGCCGAAAGGACCGACGATGGATTTCCTGAAGATGATGAAGCAGGCCAAGGAGCTGCAAAGCCGCATGGACCAGCTTCAGACCGAGCTCGACGAACTGGAGGTGCAGGGCACGTCCGGCGGGGGGCTGGTCACGGTGACCCTTTCGGGCAAGGGCGACATGCGCGGCCTCAAGGTCGATCCGAGCCTCCTGAAGCCGGAGGAGGCCGAGATCCTGGAAGACCTGGTGGTGGCAGCCTTCGGCGACGCGCGCCGCAAGGCGGAGGGAGCGCTCGCGGAAAAGATGAAGGAAGCGACCGGGGGGCTGCAGCTTCCGCCCGGCCTCAACCTGCCCGGAATGTGACGGCTACCGGCCGTCCCCTTTCGCGAACAGGGCTTTCAGGCCGTCCCGGTAGGTCGGGTATTCGAGCGCGACGCCCAGCTCCTGTTTGATGCGGTCGTTGCGCACCCGGCGGTTCGCCGAATAGAAGCTCCGCGCCATCGGGGTCAGCTCGGCCTCGTCGAAGGGAATCTCCGGCGGCGGCTCGGTGCCCATCAGTTCGGCCGCGTAGGCGATCACGTCCTGCGGCGGTCCCGGCTCGTCGTCGGACAGATTGTAGACGGCGTCCGCGCGGGGCCGCGCGATCGAGGCCTCCAGCACGCCGGCTATGTCGGCGACGTGGATGCGGTTGAACACCTGGCCCGGCTTCACGAGCCGCCGCGCCTCGCCGGCCTTCAGGTTGACGAGCGCGTTGCGGCCGGGCCCGTAGATGCCGGCGATGCGGAAGACCATGACCGGGACGCCCGTCTCCTCGCCGAAGGCGAGCCAGTCCCGTTCCGCCGCGACGCGGCGGGCATTGCGCGGGCTCACCGGGTCGGTCGGCGCGGTCTCGTCGATCCAGGCGCCGCCGTGGTCGCCGTAGACGCCGAGCGTCGAGAGATAGCCGAGCCAGCGGATATCACCGGCCCGGGCAGCGAGATCGGCACGGTGATGGATCAGCACCGGGTCGCCCGCCTCGCCGGGCGGGATCGACTGGGCGACGTGGGTCGCGCCGCGGAGCGCCGCGGCAACGTCCGGCCCCGGCGCCGCGCCGTCGAAGACGACCGCCTCCACACCCTCGTCCCGCAGGGCCGCCGCCTTCTCGGGCGTTCGCACGGAGCCTGCGACCCGCCAGCCCTTCGCCATCAGGCGGCGGGCGAGCGTCATCGCGGAGAAGCCGAGGCCGAAGATGAAGATCCTGTTCATGAATCGAGCCGGAAGGACGTTCGGACAGGCCTCACATAGCGCCTGCGAGCGCGGCCCGCCACTCCTCGCGGACGGTCGGGTCGGATTCGCACGGCAGGCGATTCCGTGCGAGGGCTTCGAGCTCGGGCGTCGCCAGCAGCCGCGACAGCGCCCAGACGGCCGCACCGCGAACGAGCGGTGCCTCGTCGTCGAGTCGGTCGCGGGCGCTGCCGGCGAGTCCGGCGTCCCCCGAGTTGCCGATTGCGATCAGCACGTTGCGCACGAACCGGTCGCGGCGGATGCGCTTGACCGGCGACTTCGAGAACAGCCCGCGGAAGGCGGAATCGTCCAGTCGCGACAGATCGGCGAGCGCCGGCAGGGTCAGCTCCGGGCGGGCGCCGAGCTTCGCCTCCCGGCCGGCCGCGGCGAACTTGTTCCACGGGCAGACGGCGAGGCAGTCGTCGCAGCCGTAGATGCGGTTGCCGATCTTCGGACGGAGATCGCGCGGGATCGGGCCGGCATGCTCGATCGTCAGATAGGAGATGCAGCGGCGCGCATCGAGCCGGTAGGGCGCGGGGAAGGCATCGGTCGGGCAGATGTCGAGGCAGGCGCGACAGGAGCCGCAATGGTCGGCTTCGGGCTCGTCGGCGGGAAGCACGGCGGTCGTGAAGATCGCGCCGAGAAAGAGCCACGAGCCATATTCGCGGGAGACGAGGTTGGTGTGCCTGCCCTGCCAGCCGATTCCGGCGGCGGCGGCCAGCGGCTTCTCCATGACCGGGGCGGTGTCGACGAAGACCTTCACGTCGGAACCGGCGCGGCGGACGAAGTCGCGCGCGACGGCCTTGAGCTTCTTCTTGACGACGTCGTGATAGTCGTCGCCGCGGGCGTAGACCGAGATCAGGCCGCGATCCCGGCGCTTCAGGTCGTCGAGCGGATCGTGATTGGGGCCGTAGTTGAGGCCCAGCACCAGGATCGAGCGGGTATCCGGCCACAGGTCGCGGGGGCTGCGGCGGCGATCGGCGGTCGTCGCCATCCAGTCCATGGTGCCGTGATGGCCGGCCCGCAGAAAGGCGTCGAGGCGGGAGCCGGCCTGCGGCGCCGCATCGGGGCCGGTGACACGGGCGACGTCGAAGCCTTCGCAAAGCGCGCGTTCGATCACCCACCGCTTGAGGGCGGCGGGCGAGACGGGCGCTTCAGAAGTCGAGGTCGACATAGGTGCGCGACGGCGCCACTCCCGCGAGCTGATCCACCAACAGCGGCCGGAACGAGGGACGCGACTTGACCCGCGCGTACCAGGCCTTGGCCGGCTCGAACTCGTCCCACGGCACCTCGCCCAGGTAGTCGATGCAGGAGAGGTGGGCGGCGGCGGCGAGATCGGCATAGGACAGGTCGTCGCCGCCGAGCCAGTTCCGCCGGCCGGCGAGCCAGCCGATATAGTGCAGATGATAGCGGATATTGGTGCGCGCGGCACGGATCGCGGCGGAATCCGGCGCGCCACCGCCCTGTTCCGGCGTCATGAAGCGCTTGTAGATGCGCTCGGTGAGCAGATAGGTCGAGACTTCCTCGTTGAAGCGGATGTCGAACCAGTCGAGCAGACGGCGCACCTCGGCGCGGCCGCGGGCGGTATCGGGCATCAGCCGGCGGGCGCCGAGATCGGCGCCGCGCGTCTCGTCGAGATATTCGAGCACGGGGCGCGGTCCGCAGATCGCCGCCCCCTCGCCGTCGAGCAGGACCGGCAGGGTGCCGGCCGGATTGACGATCAGGAACTCGCGGCGGCGCTCCCAGGTGCGCTCCTCGACGAATTCGGCGCTTTGACCGTACTCCCCGAGCGCGATCCGAACGCAGCGGGAATAGGGACAGAAAGGATGGTGATACAGACTGAGCATACTCTGCCGCTGAAACGACGAACTTGACTGCCGCAACCATACGCAAAGGTTCCGCGACAGCCAGATTGGACGGCGCGGGCGGTTCCGGTATAGAGGCCTCGACCCCGGGGAACAATACGATTCGCCGTCTTACGGCAGGCGAACGCACTCCTTCCGTAGCGAATCGATACGGGCTCAGCAGGGACGAAATATGGCATCCAACACGATTTTCGAGGCAGCTTTGCTGGGTCTCGTCGAGGGCCTGACCGAGTTCATCCCGGTTTCCTCGACCGCGCATCTTCTGCTTCTCGGCCATTTCCTCGGTTTCAGGAGCCCCGGGCGCGCCTTCGAGGTGCTGATCCAGCTCGGCGCGATCTTCGCCGTCGTCGGCGTCTATTTCGGCCGGCTCTGGCATATCGCGCTCGCGCTGCCGAGCGACCCGAAGGCGCGGAAATTCGTGATCGGCGTGGTGCTCGCCTTCCTGCCGGCCGCGGTCGTCGGGGTGCTGCTGCACGATTTCATCAAGTCGGTGCTGTTCGAGTCGCCGACCGTCATCTGCGTGACGCTGATCGTCGGCGGCCTGATCCTGATGTGGCTCGATTCGATGGATCTCAGGCCGCGCTACACCGAGGCGACCGACTATCCGCTGTCGCTCTATTTCAAGATCGGCGTGTTCCAGTGCCTCGCCATGGTCCCGGGCGTGTCGCGCTCGGGCGCGACCATCGGCGGCGCGCTCCTGATGGGGGCCGACAAGCGTTCGGCGGCGGAGTTCTCGTTCTTCCTCGCCATGCCGACCATGGCGGGAGCCTTCGCCTACGACCTCTACAAGAACATCGACATCCTCGGCACCGAGGACATGAAGCTGATCGCGGTCGGCTTCGTCATGTCGCTGATCGCGGGCGTCATCGTGGTGCGCACCCTGCTCGACTTCGTGTCGCGGCACGGCTTCACGCCGTTCGCCTGGTGGCGGATCGTGGTCGGCTCGGCGGGGCTCGCCGGAATCTGGGTCTACGGCTGACGCCTGCGCCTCAGGAGCGCGACAGCGTGCGGTCGGGCGCGGAGAACTGGCCGGCCTTGCGATAGCGGGCGAGATAGGACGGCACGATCGTCTCGATCGCCTGCGGGTCGATGCCGATGCCCTGCAGCGTCCGGCCTTCCCTGATCGCCTCGTCCGAGACGACGTTGTCGGTCGCAAGCAGGCGCACCTGGTCGACCGTCAGGAGCGGGTTCGGCAGAAGCTGGAGGAACCAGGCCTTCAGCTTGGCGATCTCGAAGGGGAGAGGCGCGAGCAGGCGGCGGCGGTCGGTCACCTCGAGGATGTACCGGAGGACCTGCTCGAAGGTCAGGATCTCGGGACCGCCGAGCTCATAGGCCGCGCCGGCCTTCAGGTTGCCGTCCACTCCCCGGGCAATCGCTTCGGCAACGTCGCCGGCGTAGACCGGCTGGAACCGCGTGCGACCGCCGCCGATCAGCGGCAGCACCGGAGAAATACGCGCCAGCGCGGCGAAACGGTTGAAAAAGTCGTCTTCCGGGCCGAACACGATCGACGGCCGCACGATCACGGCGCCGGGCAGCGCCTCCCGCACGGCGACTTCGCCCGCCGCCTTGGTGCGGGCGTACTCGGACGCGGAGCCCGCATCGGCGCCAATGGCCGAAACCTGCACCATGCGGCCGATGCCGGCCTCCTTCGCGGCCGCGGCGACGGCGCCGGGCCCGAAGGCCTGCACGGCTTCGAAGCTCTGGCGCCCCGATTCGTACAGGATGCCGACCAGATTGACGACCGCCTCGGCGCCCTCGATGGCGCGGCCGACGGAATCGCGGTTGCGGACGTTGGCCTGGACGGCGTGGATCTGGCCCACTCCGCCGAGCGGCTGCAGGAAGCCGGCCAGATCGGGCCTGCGCACGGCAACGCGAATCCGGTAGCCCCGCCGCGCCAACGCGCGCACCACGTGCCGGCCGATGAAACCCGAGCCGCCGAAGACCGTGACGAGATCGCTCCTGACGTATCCGGTCGCCATCGCTTGCAAGGCCTCCCATCCTGCCGCCGCGCCAACCAGGGCCGCGGGCTTGCCCGCCCCTCAAATAGCCCACGGGCCGGCGGCTGTATAGGCCGTCGACCCGTGCAAATCCGCAACGTGCGCGCCGCGCCGGATCAGCCGGTCGCGCCGTCGATGCCCTTGAGCTTCTGCCAGGGATCCGGCGTCTTCATCATCTGCTTGAGGTAGGCCATGTTGACCTTGACGTCTTCGGGAGGCAGGTCCTGCGCGGCATAGTTCTCGGCCTCGGCGAACTTGCCCTGCAGGGCGAGCACGAGCGCGAGATTCTGTCGCACCTTCGGGGGCGCGGCGGGATAGGCAGCAGCCTTGCGCAGCGTCATCTCGGCGTCGGAAATCTTGTTCGAAAGCGCATAGGACAGGCCGAGATTGGCGAGAATCGCCGGATTGTCCGGGTCGAGCGCCAAGGCGCGCTGGTAGTGCTCGCGCGCCTCGTCGTTGCGGCCGAGCTGGTCGAGCGCCGCGCCCTGGGCCGAAAGCGTCGCCGAGCTGCGGTCGCCGGCGGCGGTCGCCTGCTCGAGGGCCACGATCGCATCGTTGGGATTGCCCTGGCGCAGCGCGCGGCGGCCGTAGGCGGCGAGGATGCGCGGATCGTTCGGGTTCTTCTCCTTCGCCATCTTGAGGACGCCGACCGCCTGTTCCGGGCGGCCGATCCCGTCGAGGGAGTCGGCGAAAGCGAGGGCGATCTCGGCATTGCCGGGATCGTGCTTGAACCGGTCCTGCAGCTTGGCGGCTTCGCGGAGCTGCTCCTTGTTGCCGTCGGCGGGCGCGGCCTCCTTGGAGATCGAGCCGGTGGTCATGGTCTGCTGGCAGCCGCCGAGCGCAATGCCGGCAACGAGCAGAACGGCGGAAAACCGGAGCAATGGGGAAACGGAAATCGGCATCTTCAGCCCCCGTCCCTGGACGAACACACTGGCCGGCGAGGCGCGCCGGCTTGATCCCGTCAATAAACCGGTAACCCTAACAGTCGGTTAACCAACGCCGGCCGGCCGCTTCATCAGGCGTTTCCGCGCGATTTCCGGCTGGACTTGCGCGGCGGGGCCGCACATTTCAAAAAGAACCGCCACCGCCTTCCGAAAGGAGCCCCAATGACCGACTGCCTGTTGCCTTCCTCGACGGGCGAAGCCGCCGTTCCCATCCGCTTCGTCGAGCCGAGCGACGGCGACGATCATCTGAAGGGCCTGAGCAAGGTACAGCAGGCCTATCTGGAGGCGACCGGCTACAGGCCGAAAGCCGGACGCGTCGCCCTCCTGCCGGACGCCGACGGCCGGCTGGCGCTCGTCCTGTTCGGGCTCGGGGCGAAGGGTGACGCGGAGCGCGACCGGCTCCTGCCGGGCAAGCTCGCCGACGCGCTGCCGGCGGGAACCTACCGGTTCGAGACCATGCCGGACGATCCGGCACTCGCCGTGCTGTCTTTCGCGCTCGGCCGCTACAGGTTCACCGCCTACCGGGGCGACGGCGGCGGCAAGGAGGGGAGCGACGTCAGGCTCGTCGTGCCGGCGGGAGTCGACGAGGGCGACATTCGCCGCGTCGTAACCGGTGTGTCGCTCTCCCGTAGCCTAATCAACGCCCCGTCGAACGACATGGGGCCGGAGGAACTCGAGGCCGCCGCCCGCCGGCTCGCCGAGGCGCACGGCGCGTCCGTCGCCGTGACGACCGGCGACGCGCTGCTCGACGCGGGCCTGCCGATGATCCACGCCGTCGGCCGGGCGAGCACGCGCGCGCCGCGGCTGATCGACCTTTCCTGGGGCGATCCGTCGGCGCCGAAGCTGACCCTGGTCGGCAAGGGGGTCTGCTTCGATACCGGCGGGCTCGACATCAAGCCGGCCGCCGGCATGCTGATGATGAAGAAGGACATGGGCGGGGCGGCCTGCGTGCTGGGTCTCGCCTCGATCGTCATGGACGCGAAACTCCCGGTGCGGCTCAGGGTGCTGGTCCCGGCGGTCGAGAACGCCGTCTCGGGCAACGCCTTCCGGCCGGGAGACGTGCTGCCGAGCCGCAAGGGGCCCACGGTCGAGATCGGCAATACCGACGCGGAGGGCCGCCTCGTGCTCGGCGATGCGCTGGCGCTCGCCGACGAGGAGAAGCCCGATCTCGTCATCGACATGTCGACGCTGACGGGGGCGGCGCGCGTCGCGCTCGGACCGGACCTGCCGGCCTTCTTCAGCCGCGACGACGCGCTCGCCGGCGCGATCGCGAGGGCGGCGGACGGTCAGTGCGATCCGGTCTGGCGACTGCCGCTCTGGCAGCCCTACGCGACGATGATCGACAGCAAGATCGCCGACATCAACAACGCCGGCGGCTCGCCCTTCGCGGGCGCGATCACGGCGGCGCTGTTCCTGTCGCGCTTCGTCGAGCCGTCGACGGCCTGGGCGCATTTCGACGCCTACTGCTGGAACGGCTCGGGCCGCCCCGGCCGCCCGGAAGGCGGCGAGGCGCAGGCGATCCGCGGGCTCTACGCGATGATCAGGGAACGGTACGCGCGCTGAGCGCTCACGCGCTTCCGATCAGTATCCCGGCGGCAAACACCAGCGCACCGCCCAGAACGACCTGGAGCGCCGCCGACAGGAACGGCGTGTCCATGTAACGGTAGCGGATCCACGAGATCACCCACAGCTCGACGACGACGATGGCGAAGGCGATCGACGTCGCGATCCAGAAATGGGGGATCAGGTAGGGCAGGGCGTGGCCCAGGCCCCCGAGCGTCGTCATCAGGCCGCAGACGGTGCCGCGTATCCACGGGCTGCCGCGGCCGGTGAGCGCCCCGTCGTCCGACAGGGCCTCGGCGAAACCCATCGAGATACCCGCGCCGATCGAGGCGGCGAGGCCGACGAGGAAGGTCTGCCAGGTGTCCTGGGTGGCGAAGGCGGCGGCGAACAGCGGCGCCAGCGTCGAAACCGAACCGTCCATCAGTCCGGCGAGGCCGGGCTGCACAACCTGCAGCAGGAACAGCTTGTGCTCGGTCGCCTTCTCGGTGGCCATCGCCTCCCTGGTCAGATGGCGCTCGCCGAGCTGTTCGGCGACTTCCTCGTGATGACGCTCCTCCTCGGCGAGATCGCCGAGCAGCTTGCGCGTATTCGCGTCGGTCGCCCGCTCGGCGGCGCGCAGATAGAAGCGGCGCGCCTCCGCCTCCATGATGCCGACCTGCTCGCGCACCTTCTCGATGCCGAGCGGGCGGGTCATCCAGTAGGGCCTGCGGGTGATGAAGCCGCTCACGTCGTCTCGGCGCACGAGCGGGATCGTCTCGCCGAAGCGGGAGCGGTAGAGCTCGATCAGCCGGCGGCGATGCTCGTTCTCCTCCGCCGACATCCCGTCGAACATCTCCGCCGAGGCCGGGAACTCCTCGCGCAGCGCGTCGGCATAGGTCGCGTAGATGCGGCCGTCCTCCTCCTCCGCGGCGATGGCGAGCGCCAGCACCTCGCGCTCGGAGAGATCGGAGAAGCGGCGCTTGCTGAAGATCGACATGACGGCACCAATTTAGAAGATTTCTAAAAAATAGTCCGGGCGCTCGCGGAGTCAACCGGCCAATGGTCGCATGCCGGGACGCGCCGCGGCCCCGGCGCCCCGGCGCTAGCGGCCGAGAGCGCTCCTGATCCCGGTGACGCGCGCGGAGACGTCGTCGCCTTCGACGAGCTTGTTGACCTCGTCGTCCGGCCGGACCGGGTCGTGCCGGAAGACGTACCAGTCCCCCTGGCCTTCCCGCTTCTGGTAGATCGTTTCGCCGTCCCCGCGGTGCAGGAAGCAGGTCGTATCGCTGCCGGTCCCGTCCCTGTCGGTCCAATCGCCGATCAGGCACATCCGGCCGGCATCCGACAGAGTGAACCGGCCCTCGCCGAAGGACTCGCCGTCGTCGCCGGTCACCCAGGCGAGGAAGCGCCGCCCGTCGTCGAAGAAATGGGCCGCGCCGTTCCTCCAGTTCCAGGTCCTGTCGCGATAGAGCTTATGCAGTTCGACCGCCGTAAGCGGCCTGACGCCCGCCGACGGGGCATCCTCGCCGTAAGCGACCTGCGGCGTGCCGGAGGCGACGAGCAGGACGATCCCGATCGCGACCCCGCGCGGCAATCCTCTCCGCGTGCTCGAAGAGCGCATCCGAAATCCTCCCGGCCGGCGCATCGAAATGCTAGCGCGCCCGCGAAGCGGGGCTCAAGCGTTTCGCGACCGAAAATCGTCATGCGACCATCTTCCTCGGTTGCCCGGCGGGACGCCGCGGGTAAAGTCCGGGGCCCAACGCAACAGGGAGTGATTTCCATGAACGAGAAACCGACGGGGATCGACCGGCGCCGGTTCGTCAGAACGGCCGGCATCGGCGCGGGTTTCGGCGCGGCGGCCGCCCTCGCCGCGCCCGCGATCGCCCGGGCCCAGGACAAGATCACCTGGAAGATGCCGATCGCCTGGCCGAAGAACACCCCGGGCGTCGGCGTGAACGCCCAGCGCGTCGCCGACATGATCGGCTCGATGTCCGATGGACGGCTGACCATCCAGCTGTTCGGCGCCGGCGAGCTGGTGCCGCCGTTCGAGGTGTTCGACGCGGTTTCGACCGGCACCGCAGAGATCGGCCACGGCACCGCCTATTTCTGGCAGGGCAAGAACCCGGTGTTCCATTTCTTCACCGGCGTGCCGTTCGGCCTGACGGCGCAGGAGCACGCGGGCTGGCTCTACTACGGCGGCGCGCAGGCCCTGTGGGAGAAGGCCTACGAGCCGTTCGGGGTACTGCCGTTCTACGCCGGCTCGTCGGGACCACAGGCCGGCGGCTGGTTCGGCAAGGAGATCAACTCGCTCAACGATCTCAAGGGCTTCAAGATGCGCATCGCCGGCCTCGGCGGCGAGGTGATGCGGCGGCTCGGCGTCAACGTCGTGCTGCTGCCGCCGGGCGAGATCTTCAACGCGCTGCAGAGCGGCGCGATCGACGCGGCGGAATGGATCGGGCCGTGGAACGACCTCGCCTTCGGCCTCTACAAGGTGGTTCCGTACTACTACCTGCCCGCCTTCCACGAGACCGGCCCCGCGCTCGAGGTGATCGTCAACAAGGCCGCCTACGAAAAGCTGCCCGACGACCTGAAGGAGATCGTCAAGCGCGCGTCGATGGCCTCGGCGATGGAGTCGTTCGCCGACTTCACCTACCACAACGCCGAGGCCTTCGGTCCGATCCTGGAGAAGGAGGGCGTGCAGCCGCGGACGTGGCCCGACGACGTCGTCGTGGCGCTGGGGGCGGAATCGGAGAAGGTGCTCGCGGAGATCGGCGACGCCAACCCGCTCGCCAAGGAGACCTACGATTCGTTCGTGGCTTTCCGCAAGAAGGCGTCGGACTACGCGAAGGTGAGCGACCAGCGCATGCTGGAGATGCGTTCCATGGTGCTCGGCTCGTAGCGGCCCGGGAACCGCGACGGACGGTGTCGCGGAGCGGCCGGGGTCCGGC
>JAEWYT010000081.1 GCA_023458595.1 Pseudomonadota bacterium | reverse complement strand
GCACTCGGGTGCGGGCCGGTTCAGTCGAGAGACTTACTGAAGTTCGCCCATCTTGCAATCGGCGCTGGGAGGAGGCGTTGCCTCTTCGGCCGACACGGTCATGGTGATGATCGGCTTCAGCTTGCCGTCCATCTCGCCGACATAGCCGAAGTAGTTCGGCGCGATGATCTGGTGATCTTCCGGACGAATGGTCAGCTCACCGAGCACCGTGTCGAAGGTACCGCCGTGCATCTGCTTGGCGATGTCGATCGGCTTGGCGCTGTTGGCCCGCTTCGCGGCTTCGAGGATGATCTGCATGCCCATATAGGTCTCGCCCTCGAAATTCGTCGGCTCGTCACCGTTGTAGTACGCCTTCCACGCCTCAACGAACGCCTTGTTCTGGGGGGTATCGAGCGTCGAGCTGTAGTTGATGATGCCGTTGATGCCCTTCGAGATGTCGCCGAGCGTCTTGACGGTGTTGTCGGTGACGAAGCTCACGCCACCCGTGGCGACGTCCTTGAAGAGGCCGAACTGACCGGCCTGAGTGGCGAAGTTGATCGCGTCGCGGCCGGCGAGCGCGATCCACAGAGCCTCGGCGCCGGAATCGCGGATCTGCTGGATGTAAGGGGCGAAATCGTTGGTGCCGAACGGCGAGAACTGCTCGGAGATGATTTCCTTGCCGGTCTCCTGGGCGGCACTCTTGAAGCTGGCCGCGGCGTCCTGTCCCCACGCGATGTCGGCTGCCAGGATGGCCCATTTGCCCTGCTTCTGCTCGGCGAGCCAGGGCTTGATCGTCTTGCCGTCCTGAGCGTCCATCTTGTTGACGCGGAACAGGCGCGGCGCGCAGCTTTCACCCGAGAGCTTGTTGCTCTTGTTGATCGTGGACACGTAGATGGCGTCCCAGCGCTCGAGCATCGGCGCCATGGCCAAGCCCTCGCCTGAGGCGACCGTGCCCGTCAGTATGTTGTAGCCTTCCAGCGCAAGCTTCTCGGCCTGGCGCCTGGCTATCTCCGGCTTGGCCTCGGTGTCGTACACGCGGTACTCGACCATCATGCCGTCGACGCCGCCGGCCGCATTGGCGTTGTGCGCGGCGAAATCCACGGCACGGACGGCCTGGTTGCCGAGATCGGCATAGGTGCCCGACTGAGCGGTCGGAACGCCGATGCGGATCGTATCGGCGGCGAACGCCGAGCCGGCGGCGAGGGCGGCGGTCGCCGCGAGGGTTGCCAGGGCGACCCGGTGTGTCCTGTATTTCAATGACATGCTTTCCTCCTTATCATTGCGACTATCGGCGTCGCCTACACGGCGACATGCTGCTTGAGGCTTTCGATCGAAAGCCCGTTCAAGTCTCCTTGATCGACAACCGTCCCCTTGGAGAGGGCGTAGTAGCGCCTCGCTACACGGGCGATCAGGCCGAGGTTCTGCTCGATGAGCAGCAACCCGGTGCCGCTATCGGCGAGCTGGCCGAAGATGTCCGCCAGCTCGTCGACGATCACAGGCGCCAATCCCTCGCTCGGCTCGTCGAGAACCAGCAGCGCGGGATTCGCCATCAACGCCCTGCCGATTGCCAGCATCTGCTGCTGTCCGCCGGACAGGGCCGTTCCCGGGTTGCCCGCGCGTTCGCGCAGCACCGGGAACAGTCCGTAGACTTTGTCGAGATTCCACGGCCCGGGCCGGTCGACGGCCGCGCCCAGCAGGAGATTCTCCTGCACCGTCAGATTCGGAATGATGTGACGGCCTTGCGGAACCAGGGCGATGCCGTTGCGGGCGGCCGAAAATCGCCGCAGCGGCGAGACTTGCTTGCCGAGCAGGCGGATCCGGCCACCGTTCAGGCGGGCGATGCCCAGGAACGTGTTGACGATCGTGGTCTTGCCGACGCCGTTGCGCCCGACGATAGCGACGCGCTCGTTGTCGGCGATGGTGAGGTCGATGCCGTGCAGGACCCGTGCGGCGCCGTAGCCGGACTCGACATTCTCGAAGGCGAGAAGCTCGCTCATGCGCTGCTCCCTAGGTAGGCAGCCACGACTTCCGGGATGCGCCTGATTTCGTCCGGCGTGCCCTCGGCCAGCACCTGGCCCAGATGCAGCACCGTGATGCGGTTGCAAATGCTGAACACCACGTCCATATCGTGTTCCACCAGGATGACGGTGACGTTCCAGCGGCCGGCCAGATCGCGAAGCATCTCGGCCATGTCCATGGACTCCTGGACGGTGAGGCCGGCGGCAGGCTCGTCGAGCAGCAGTACGCGCGGCCGGCCGATCAGGGCGAGGCCGAGGTCAAGCCGGCGCTGGTCTCCGTAGGAGATGTCGGCGGCCCGCTGCATGGCGTATTGCGCGAGATCGAGTTCGTGCAGCACCTCATCGACATTCGGCTGCTCGGCGCGCCGCGCGGCGATATCGAGCTGGTCGAGCACGGTGAGGTCGGGGAAGATGTTGGTTCTCTGGAACGAACGCGCCAGACCGATGCGCCGCCGGTGCTGGGCGGACATGCGCGAGATGTCCTGACCGAAGAAGCGTACCGTTCCGGACCATTTGTCGGCCCGGCCCGACAAGACGTCGACGAGCGTGGACTTGCCCGCGCCGTTGGGGCCGATGAGCCCCCGGATCTCGCCTTCCGGAACCGAGATCGCCACGGTGTCGAGAGCGCGGAAGCCTCCGAAGGCGCGCGTCAGCTCGGTGCCCTCTATCGCAGTCATCGTGCGGCCTCGTCGGTGGCGCGGTTGCGCGTCCATATCTTTTCCCAGAGCCGTATCAGCGCTCCGGAGACCCCGTCCGGCAGCATCAGGGTGGTGATGATGAGGATGCCGCCGATGATGGCCGGCCAGTGCTCGGTGAGGTTTCCGGCGAAGTCCTTGACGAAGAAGAAGATCACGGCGCCCATTGCGGGACCCCAGATGTGCCTCGGACCGCCGACGATGGCCATGATGAGGGCGGAGCCCGACAGGCTCCAGTGCAGCATGTCGGGGGAGACGAAGCCGTTGTAGAGGGCCGCGAGAACGCCGGCGATCGCCGCGATGAAAGCCGACGCGGCATAGACGAGCGCGCGCGGTACCAGCGTCCGGTATCCGATGAAGCGGGCGCGCTCCTCGTTTTCCCGGATCGCGGCGGTCAACCGGCCGAACGGGCTGCGCGTGAAGACGTGGAGAGCGACCAGTATGACGATCAGCACCATCCAGCTGAACACGAACATCGAGGCGGGATGCTGGAACGTCCGCAGCGACACGCCGAAGATCTGCGAGGGAAAATCGAGGGCGAAGCCGTCGTCGCCGCCCGAGACATGGCGTGCCTTGAGGGCGAACTCGTAGAGCGCCTGTCCGACCGCGAGCGTCAGCATCGCGAAGGCGACGCCGGGTATGCGGACGATCACGAGGCCCAGCAGGAACGCGAAGACCGGCGGAATCAGCAGGGCGGCAATGATCGCGGCGTCGGCGGACGGCCACCCGTGGCGAAGCGACAGGCCGATGATATAGGCGGCCGTCCCGTAGAAGGCCGCGTGGCCGAAGCTCACCACGCCGTTCTGCCGGAACAACAGGCCCACGCCCGTCGCCAGCACCGCGCCGATCACCGCCTGGGTCATCAGGCTGAGCAGGAGGACCGAGCCGACCACGCCCGGCATGAAGGCCCCGACCACCGCGGCGAGCCCGGCTGCCGCGAGCACACCGCGACTCGGGATCACGCTGCCCACGCTTTTCGCCGCCGTCGGCTTCATCGCAATACCGCTGTCAGTCATACGTGGCTCCCGGCCGCACCGGTGGGCCGCCAGATCAGGACCGCCACCATCAGAAGGAAGGGGATCATGGTCGCCGCCCAGGGGACGTAGACCACGCCGAAATTGTGGATCTGCCCGATCACGATCGCGGCCAGCAGGGCGCCGGAGAAGCTGCCGAGCCCGCCGACGACGACGACGATGAACGATTCGATGAGAATGAAGCTGCCCATCGCCGGCGAAAGGGCGAGCAGGGGCGCGGCGACCGTCCCCGACAATCCGGCGAGCCCGGTTCCGACCGCCACGACGATCATGGAGACGCGATCGGTATTGACGCCCTGAACCGCCGTCGTCTCGGGATCGACGCTCGAGGCGCGCACGAACAGCCCGATGCGGCTGTAGCGCAGCCAGAGCGTCAGTCCGATGCCGACGGCCGCGGCCACGACGATGACCATCAGCCGGTAGACAGGAAAGACGTTGCCGAAGATCGTCACCGTGCCGGACAGAAGCTCCGGCGCCGGCATCGACAGGAATTCCTTGCCCCAGATCGTCTGGACCATGTCCTCGAGCACGAGCAGGATGCCGAAGGTGACGAGGACCGTGACGATGTGGTTCTCGTTTTGAAGGGGTCGGAACACGAAGCGGTCGAGCAGGACGCCGAGGACCGCCAGCACGCAGATCGAGATGACCACCGCCATCCAGAAGTTGCTGACGGTCGCGACCGCATACCCGACATAGGCACCGACCATGAACAGCGCGCCATGAGCGAAGTTCACCACGCGCCTGAGACCGAAGATCAGGACCAGTCCCACGGCCACGATGTAGAGCAGGCCGCCGTAAACGAGACCGTTCAGAATCTGAACGAACATTCCTTCCCCCTCCGGGCACGGGCGGGGCCCGTGCTGAGCCATTGTCGTTTCCGGATCGCGCGGTGACGTGTGTCACGACGATCCAACGGTTCGGTCACGTGGTGGGATTTACGAGAGCGGGCTCCCGTGCCTCCATGCGATCCGTCCCAAGTTATCCGCGGTCTTGTTCTCCCGCTTCCTGTCGGATGGGAGATTGCCGGGTGTTGGTGCCGCCAAGTACTCCGCTCTTGACGCCAAGAGCATTGTCCTGCATGTCATTCTTTGACTGAACGATGGATCATTCATTCGCGTCAGTCAACGAAAATTCTGAGGTGGGCGCCGGTGCCGGCACCATCGAAGCGCGGCTGTGGTCGGTCGGGCCGTGGATGGAGCGGTACAACGAAAAAGCGATACCGCAGGGGTCGTCGGGTTCGGTACCCGCGGCGCCCTGCCGAAGCGCTCGAAGCCGAGGAGGAGACGATCGTGTTTCATCATATCGTTCTGATGCGGATCGCCGGCGCCGACGCGGAATTCCACAGCCGCGTCGAGGCGTATGCCGAGCGGATAAGGCGCGAGCTGCCCTATGTGCGCAGCTACACCTACGGACCGAACCGGGCCGACCGCTCCGGCGGATATGACTGGGCGGTGCTCTCCACCTTCGAAACCTCGGACGACCACGACCGCTATCAGGTCTCGGAACTGCATCAGGAAATGAGGGCCTATATGACTCCCTTCATCGAAGCGCTGATCGCCTGCGACGTCGCGGCGGACTGAGAGGGGCTGGCTATGGCGGACATGCTGACCGAATCCGGCCGGGCCCCGGCGAAGATCGTCTGGAGGCCCGATCCGGCCTTTGTCGAAGCGGCCAACTGGACGGCATTCATTCGCGCCGTCGGAGAGGCCGACTACGCGAGCCTCGCGGCACGGGCCGACGCCGACCCCGAGTGGTTCTGGTCCGCACTGATCGACTTTCTGGGGATCCGCTTCTCCCGCCGCTTCGAGAAGGTGCTCGATCTCAGCGCCGGCCCGCCGTGGCCCAAGTGGTGTGTCGGCGGCCGCATGAACATGACCGAAACGCTGCTCGAGCGGAACATCGAGCGCGGCCTCGGAAGCCGCCCGGCCGTGATCTGGGAGAGCGAGGACGGCGTGGTTCTGACGGTCACGTATGACGCCCTCGTCGCCGACGTTTCGCGTGCCGCCGGCGGTCTGTCCGCATCGGGATTGAAGGCAGGCGACGTGGTCGGCCTGTACATGCCGATGATACCCGAGACCGTGGTGGCGTTTCTCGCGCTGGCCCGGCTCGGCTGCATCGTCCTGCCGCTGTTCTCGGGATTCGGTGCGGATGCCCTGGCGACGCGGTTGCGCGACGGGGGCGCCGTCGCCTGCATAACCGCCGACGGTTGCCTGCGGCGCGGACGGGTCGTCGACATGAAGTCCGTGGTCGACGAAGCCGTCGCCGATCTGCCGACGCTCCGTCGCGTCTTCGTCGTCGACAGGCTCGGCCCGGAGCGCCTGCCATCCGCTCGGAAAGCCCCGCGCGACATGGCCTGGAGCGACGTCATGTCGCAGGGTGGCGAGGCCGGTCCCGCGGTCGAGCTCGACGCGGATGCGCCGTTGCTCGTCGTCTTCACGTCCGGAACGACGGGCAGGTCGAAAGGCACGATCCACACCCATTGCGGGCTGTTGGCGAAGACCGGCGAGGACTTCGGGCTGTGCTTCGATCTGAAGTCCGACGATCGCCTGCTGTGGATGACGGACATCGGCTGGCTGGTCGGGCCGATACAGATCGTCGCCACGTTGATAGCGGGCGCGACATTGGTGCTCGCCGAAGGAACCCCGGACTATCCCGAGCCCGGCAGGCTGTGGCGCCTGGTGCAGGACCACAAGGTGAGTTTCCTCGGCGTCAGCCCGACGGTGGCGCGATTGCTGATGCGCCACGGCACCGAGGTCGTCGATCGCTACGACCTGTCCTCGCTTCGCGTCGGCGCCTCCACCGGGGAACCGTGGGACCCGGATTCCTGGCTCTGGGTCTTCGACCACGTACTCGGCGGCGACCGGCCCCTGATGAACTACACGGGCGGCACCGAGCTCGGAGGAATCCTCGCGACCAATCTACTGTTCCCCATCAAGCCCGCAAGCTTCACCGGTCCCATACCGGGAACCGGCGCCGACATCGTGGACGAGTCCGGTGCGCCGGTCGGACCAGGTCAGGTCGGGGAACTCGTCGTCCGCGGGCCGTGCATGGGCATGACCCAGGGCCTGTGGCGGGATCCGGAGCGCTACATCGAGAGCTATTGGAGCCGGTTGCCCGGTATCTGGGTGCACGGCGACTGGGCGTCCCGCGATGAGGACGGCTACTGGTTCGTGCACGGCCGGTCGGACGACACGATAAAGCTCGCCGGCAAGCGTACCGGTCCCGCGGAGATCGAGTCCCTGGCCCTGTCGACGGGTCTCGTCAGCGACGCGGCGGCGGTGGCGGTACCCGACGCGGTAAAGGGCTCCGCCGTCGTCCTGACGGTCGTTCCGGCGCCCGGCCGGCAGGAAGCCGACGTCGTCGGTCCTGTCTCGGACGCCGTTGCAGAAGGACTGGGAAAAGCCTTCAGGCCCAAGTGGGTCCTGTGCGTCGGCGATCTGCCGAAGACCAGGAACATGAAGACGATGCGGCGGGTGATACGCGCCGTGCTGACCGGCGAGGCGCAGGGCGACCTGTCAGCCCTGGTCAACCCGCAGGCCGTCGAGGAAATCGGCCGCGTTCTGGACGAGCGGCAAGGACAAAATCGGGGGAACGACACATGAGATTGATGAACAAGGTCGCCGTCGTGACAGGGGCCGGCGGACCCATGGGCTCGGCGATCGCCCGGCGACTCGCGGAGGAAGGCGCGAGCCTCGCGATCACCGACATCTCCGCTCCCCGCCTCGATGCCACGAGGGAAGCGGTCGCCGCGATCAGAGGCGACGCCGACTCAGTGCTTGCCCGACGCGCCGATGTCCGGGTCGGGGCGGAATGCGCTGAATTCGCGAAGGCCGTGCACGAGACGTTCGGTCGGGTCGACGTGCTCGCCAACATCGTCGGCGGAATCCGGAGCCAGACCCTGTTCGAGCCGTTCCTGAGCATGGACGAAGCCCGATGGGACGACACGTTCACCCTCAACCTGAAGCCGAACTTCCACCTGGTGAAGGCCTTCGCGCCGGGAATGGTCGAACGTGGCTATGGCCGCATCGTCAACATCTCGTCCATCAACTTCGCCGGCGAGATGGGCAGCGCCGACTACAGTGCGGCGAAGGCCGCCGTCGCTTCGTTCACCCGAACGCTCTCCATCGAGCTCGCTCCCCATGTGACCGTGAACTGCATCGCGCCGGGAACGATCCGCACCCGCGTTCTCGACCGTATGGGAGAGGGCGATCTCGAACACTATGCGGCCAAGCCGCTGCTCAAGCGTCTCGGCGAGCCGCGCGACATCGCCAACGCGGTGCTTTTCTTCTCGAGCGACGAGTCGTCCTACGTGACCGGCGAGATTCTGTCCGTGTCCGGCGGTATCTGGCCCGCCCTTTAGGCCGATCGGCTCTCCGGCGCCGATCAGGAGGCGAGGTAGCCGCCGTCCACGCCGATGACCTGGCCCGTGACGTAGCGGGCGGCGGGCGAGGCCAGGAAGACGAGCAGGCCCGCGAGGTCTTCGGGTACGCCGAGGCGCCCGAGTGCGGTGCGGCTCAGGATCCCGCCGTAGAGTTCCGGCTGGCTGCGGATGAGGTCACGGTTGAGGTCGGTCTCGATGACGGTCGGGGCGATCGTGTTCACGGTGATCCCGTATGAGCCGAGTTCGAGCGCCAGCACCTTGCCGAGGCTGGCGATCCCCGCCTTGGAGACGCTGTAGGCGCTGCGGTTGGCGATGCCGCGAAGCGACAGGATCGAGCCCATCATGAGGATGCGGCCCGAGTTCTGGCGGATCATCTGCGGAATGACGGCCCGGCAGCAGTCGGCCACACCGACAAGGTTGACGTCGATCGCGCGACGCCACTCCTCCGGCGAGGAGTCCATGAACGGCTTCGCCAGCATGATCCCGGCATTGTTCAGGAGCACGTCGATGCGTCCGAACTGCTCCAGCGCCGCATCGGCCATGGCGCGCGGTCCCTCGGGTGCGGTCAGATCCGCGACGACGATCTCGGCCCGGGCGCCGAGTTCGCGGGCCTGGCGGGCGGTCTCGTCGAGCTTGGCACGGTCGCGTCCCGCCACGACGACCGCGGCGCCCGCGTCGGCGAAGGCGCAGCATGCCAGGCGTCCCAGGCCTCCGCTGCCGCCTGTGACCAGCGCGACCTGGCCGTCGAGCCGCATCGAGGGAAATGTCATGGCCCGCTCCCCGTCGATCACATCGCCATCTGCCCGCCGTCGACCAGCAGCGAATGGCCGGTGACCATGCGGGCGTCCGGCGAAGCGAGGAAGACGAACGCCGCCGCCGTGTCCTCGGGCTCCGCCATATGGCCGAGCGGGACCGTCAGGCGGAACCGTTCCATGGCCTCGTCCGCGTCGTTCGCCATCGCCGGCAGAAAGTCCTTGAGAAGCGGCGTGGCGGTTACCGTCGGACAGACGCAGTTGACGCGGATCTTCGCCGGGGCCAGTTCGAGGGCAAGACCGCGGACGAGACCGACGACACCGTGTTTCGACGCGGTGTAGACGCTGAAATTCGGCTTCGCCTTGAGTCCCTGGAGAGACGCGGTGAAAAGGATCGACGGCCGCAGGGGATGCGCTGCGGCGCGGTCCCGCAGCCTGGGCAGGGTCTCCTGCGCCACTTTGAACTGGGCCACGAGATTGTTGCCGATAACGTGCGCGAGCGTGGCGTCGTCGGCGGAGTCGATGGGGCCGGCGAACGACACGCCGGCGTTGGCCACGACCGTGTCGAGTGCCCCGAATGTCGAAATCGCCAGGTCGACGGCGGCCCGGATCTGGTCGCGATCGTTGTGATCGACCCTGATGAAGCGGGCGCGTTCTCCGAGGCGTTCGGCCAGAGCCGATCCGCCCGCTTCGTTGAGGTCGGCGATCACGACGTTGGCGCCTTCGGCGACGAAGCGCTCGACGGTTGCCGCGCCGAGTCCGGAGGCGCCGCCCGTGACGATCGCCGTGTAGGTCGACAGCCGTCCGGTCATCGGGCGATCTCCTGGGCGTTGCTGCGCAGCTTCCCGGGTATCTCGCCGTGCGATATCGCGGCCGTTTCCTCGATCCACTCGGCGAGCCGGGTGATCTGTGTGGCTTGGCCCGTCAGCAGGCTGTCGGCGGCCGCGATCGCCGCCGCCTCCTGTTGTATCCGCCGTGCCGCCGCGACGACCTCGTGGCTATCCATGGTGCTTCTCTCCCTAGCCCTGGCTCTTTGCGAACGCGTCGTAGCCTTGCTGGCGCTCGTCGCGCCAGCGACGCGCCTTGTATGCGAAATTCGGCAGGTCCTGGCGTTTCGCCGTCCGGAACTTCATCCGCACGTTGGTCTTCTCCTTGACGCGCTCGCCTATGCTTTTCAGCAGTGCGAGTTGCGCGTCCGGATCAAGGCTTTCGCCGCGCGGATCGAGCGCGATCAGGACCTCGACCTCGGTGCGCCCGGCCTGGTCGACGAAGACCCGTCCGGAGTATTCCTCCACCTCGGGGAAGGCGAAGATCGCGGCATCGACGGCCGACGGCCAGACGTTGTTGCCGCGGATCTTCATCATGTCGTCGTAGCGGCCGATCGTGCCTGTTTCGATCGCGTCCCACGGGCGCCCGCACGAACACGAAGTGTGCGGCAGATAGCGGGCGCGATCGCGGCTGGAGAAGCGCAGCACCGGCGCGCCGACGATGTCGAGATTGGTGATGATGATCTCGCCTTCCTCGCCCGGTTCCGCCGGCTCGCCCGTGTCGGGATCTATGATCTCGGTCAGCGTGTGCCACTCCAGGGCGTGCATGGCGCCGCGCCGGCCGGAATCGTCGACGACGCCGCATTGACAGGTCACGTGTGCGAAGCCGGCCGCCTGGGTCGAGCCGTAGCCCTCGTGCAGGTCGCAGCCCCAGAAGTCCTTCATGCGCTGCGCCCACTCGACCGAATAGGCTTCGGCGACCAGGAAGATCGTCTTCAGGTTCGGAAACGCTATCCTCGGATCGATCCCGGCACGGCGCATTCCCTCCGCTAGCGTCATCACGTAGTTGGTGGACGCGTAGATGAAGTTCACGTCGGGGAACCGCGTCATCATCGCGATCTTGGCTTCGGTGGTCATGGCACCGCCGACGTGGATCGCGGCCGCGCCGGCGATGCGGAGCCCGTCGGGCGGACCCCATCCGCCGGTGGTCAGTCCTCCCGCGGGAACGCAATTCATGGCGAATTGTCCCGGCCGCAGTCCCGCCAGAAACCATGGCAGGCAGTGCAGGTATCCTTGCACCACGACGTCGGCGTAGGTGCGCCCGTAGACTTCCTGGCCCTGACCGGACGTTCCACCCGTCATGTTGACGAGGGCGACCTCGTCGTGCGGGACACCGACGCGCAGCCCGAAGGGGGGATGTTCCTCCTGATCGGCGAGAAAGTCGGCCTTGGTGGACAGCGGAACGAGTTCCCTGAACGCCTTGAGCGAGTCGATCTTGTCCGGGTGCGCGCCGGCGGCGTCGAGCCTGGCGCGATAGTATGCATTGGTGTGGTACAGGCGATCGAGTTGGCGTTTGAGCTTGCCGAACTGCAAGGCCAGCAACTCGGCGCGCGTCATCCGCCCCATCCGATCCAGGATGCCGGAAGCGGTGGAGGCGTGAATCTCGACGCGACCCATGGTCTTGTTGCTCCTGTTCTCGGATGCTTCGCCGCCGCGTTTCGCCCGCTCAGTCGTCGACGGGTTCGAATGCGTGGAGGATGCGATCGGGCGCCACGTGCCGGAACGTGACCGCGACGGGCATTCCGTCGCTGACGTCGCCGGGGTCGATGTTGACGAGATTGGACGCGATCCGGACGCCTTCCTCCAGTTCGATCAGCGCGACGATGTAGGGAACCTGGTCGGCGAAAATCTCGCGGGGGATCGGGTGGCGCACGACGATCCAGCTGAACACGCGCCCGCGCCCGCTCGCAGGACGCCAGTCCGCTTCGCGGGAGAGGCAGTGCGGACATGTTTCGCCCGGCGGGAACCGGAACGTCGCGCATTCGCCGCACCGCTGCAGCAGCAATTCGCCCCGGGACACGCCTTCCCAGAACGGTGCCGAATCCGGGTCCGCTTCGGGAAGAGGACGTATCGGGAGATTGGTCTCGTTCATCATGCGGCCCTCAGGACGAGCGCGCTGCCGCAGGTCATTGCGCCGGCGGTGGTCAGCGCGATGCGGGCATCGGGAACCTGCCGCGGTCCGGCGTCGCCGCGCAACTGCTCGACGGCTTCGAGCACGTGGTTGAGACCATGAATGTAGGCTTCCGACAGTAGACCGCCGTGCGTGTTGACCGGCAAGGCGCCGTCACGCCGGATATGGCCGTCGGCGACCATGCCGGCCGCTTCGCCGGGGGCACAGAAACCCAGCCCTTCGAGCGCCATCAGAACGCTGTAGGTGAAGCAGTCGTATATCTCGGCGATGTCGACATCCTTCGGCCCCACGCCCGCCTTGCTCCACAGTTCGTCGCGGATGTAGGGCAGGAAGTTGTGCGAGTGGTCGGGCCAGCGAAGCGCGTCGAACAGGTCATCCCCCTGCGCTGGACCGGCGCCGTAGGCTCCGCCCATGATCAGCACCGGCGGCTTGCGCAGGTCGCGCGCCCGCTCGGCCGACGTCACCAGGACCGCGCACGCGCCGTCGCTTTCGAGGCAGATGTCGTACATCCGGAAAGGATCGACGATCGGGCGGGAGGCCTGATGATCCTCCAGGGTCAGCGGCGTGCGCATCATCGCGCGCGGGTTGTCGATCGCGTTGGCGCGTATGTCGACCGCTACCCGGCCAAGCTGTTCGCTGGTCGTGCCGTAACGGTTCATGTGGCGCCGGCACCACATGGCCATCGCCTGGGGATACGTTATCCAGCCGAACGGGGCGGTGTATTGCGAGACGCCGCGCGCGGCCATCTCCCGGCCGCCGCCGAGGCGGAAACCCGAACGCCCGTTCATCGCCCGGAAGCACAGCACGTTGGTCGCCAGCCCCGCCTCGATCGCCGCCATCGCGGCCAGGATGATCAGGTTGGCGCCGTTGCCGCCGGCTTCGTAGTCGACGCAATGATGCGCGGCCGGAAGCCCCATCGACGAGGCGACCGCCATCGCCGGCGCGGAATCCTTGAACTGGAAGCTGACTACTCCGTCGACCGCGTCCTTCGCGAGGCCGGCATCGTCGAGGGCGTTTGTGCAGGCTTCGACCGCCTGCGCCAGGACCGTCCGCCCGGACGTCTTGGTATATGCGGTCGCCCCGATGCCGGCCAGCGCGTACTTGTCCCTTAGTGCCCACATGGTGCGAGCCGTCTCCTCAATCCTTGTCCGGCAACGGTGCCAGCGACCGGCTGAATTCGGGCCGACGCTTGTCGCGAAACGCCACCAGTCCCTCCGTCGCGTCCGGATCCGTCGTTGCGTAGTCGCGGACGAAATCGATCTCGAAGCGCAGCGCTTCCTCGATCGGCATGTTCAGCCCTTCGTTGATGAGGCGCTTGGCGCCGGCGAGACCTCGCGCGCTGTGCGCGAGCATGGTCTCGACGAGGCCGTCGACGGTTTCGTCCAGCTTGCCTGCTTCGGCCACGGCGGTGACCAGCCCGATGCGCAGGGCTTCCTCGGCTTCGAGGAGGCGGCCCGTGAAGACGAGATCGCGCGCGCGCGCCGCTCCGATCGCCCTGGGCAGGCGCTGCGATCCGCCGGCGCCGGGCAGCTGTCCGAAGTTGAGGTGGCCGTCACCGATCCGCGCGTCAGCGTCGGCGACGGCGAGATCGCAGGCCAGGAGCAATTCCAGACCGCCCGCAACACATATCCCGTTCACCGCCGCGACGTAGATCCTGGCGGACCTCTCGATGCCCGTGAGCATCGTGAAGAAATCCTCGAGAAAGGCCGAGAAGCCCTCTCTATCGCGATAGAGCTTCAGATAGCCGCCGAGGTCGCCGCCGGCGGAAAAGGCCCGCCCGCTTCCGCTGACGACGACAACGCGAACGCCGTCCTGTTCGTCCAGCCAGGAGACGGCGTCCTTGAGAGCGCCGACCGTGACGCGGTCGAGCGGGTTCAGCTTGTCGGGGCGATCGAGCACGATATCGGCTCGCGCGCCGTGTACCGTCACCCGAAGGGTCTCGAACTTCGCTTGGGTCGTTCCTACCATCATGCTTTGTCAGGTTGCTCTGCGATGCGAGCCATTTTTGTTTTCATATACCAATGACTGAACATTCGTTCAATCCAAAAAAGTGACCGGTCGGTGCCCTTGCGCAGCCTGTTTGCTCTTTCCACCAGGTGGTGTCCGGACGCGTGTGCGCCCGGCTCGTCCTGGCTGTCGTCCCTCCCGGAACGGGGTTGGCCCCGCTCTTCGGTCCGCCCGCGCTTCACGGACGATTCCGAAGGGCGCAATCCGCTTTGCCCTGGTGTCGCGTTCGACCGGCGAGGGATGCCAGGCGCCGGCCACGGATCAGGCGCGGGCGCACGGTCGGGGCCACAATGTCGGCGCCCGTGTAGCGGCTCGGCGCATAATTGCGGGCGAGAGCCTCGAGGAGGCCCCACGAGGGTCAGGATACGGAACGGCCGACCGGGCCGGCCGGTCAGTGCATGACCGACCCGCCGTCGACGACGATGCACTGGCCGGTGACAAAGCCGCTGTCGTCGGAGGCCAGGAAGATGAGCGTTCCGATCAGGTCTTCGGGAAGCTGGTCGCGTTTGATCGAACGGCTCGAGCGGACGGTATCGGTGAGGGCGGACCGGAGCTTCTCGTTGAGCAGCACGGTGTCGCTGAGAACGAATCCGGGCGCCAGCGTGTTGACGCAGATCCCGCCGTCTCCCACCTCGCGCGCCAGCGACCGCGTCATCGCCAGAATGGCGCCCTTCGACGCCACGTAGTGCAGCAGATACGGGGTTCCCTTGAAAACGGTCCCCGACGAGATGTTGACGATGCGCCCCCATCCGCCCTTGCGCATGTGAGGTATCACGGCCTTGGCGCACAGGAAGGGACCCCGGACATTGACGGCGAGCACGCGATCCCACTCGGCGGTATCGATCTCGGTGAACGGCTTCATTCCGAGCGAGGCGTAGATCGCGGCGTTCGATACCAGGATATCGATGCGCCCGAATTCCGAAGCCGTCGCCTCGACCATGTTCCGGATCGACTGCTCGTCGCCGACATCGGTTTTCACCTGGATGGCCTTGCCGCCCCCGTCGACGATGCGCTCGGCCACACTCGTTCCGTCGACGATGTCCGCGATGACCACTTTCGCGCCCTCCTTCGCCAACGCGGCCGCGTAGACCGCACCGATCCCCTGCGCGCCTCCGGTGACAATGGCCACCCGGTCCTGAACCCGACCCATCCTGCTCCTCGCTTGGTTGCGTTTCGTGCGCGCATGTTGGCTTGACACCTTCTAAAACACAATGCATAACGCATTGCGCTTTTAAAAATATCAAAAACTGTTCGAAGGGAGAGCCAATGCCGACATTTCAGCCGGTTTCCGGTCGGCGAATTGCCGAAGGCGTGGCCGAACAGATCAAAGACAACATTCTCTCAGGCGAATTGTCCGTCGGAGACCGGCTGCCGCCGGAGCGGGAATTCGCCAAGCTTCTCAACACCAGTCCGCAGGTTCTGCGCGAGGCTCTGCACTCGCTCGAGGCGTCGGGCCTGGTGGTGATCCGCAAGGGAGCGACTGGCGGCACCTTCGTCTCTCGCCCGACCAGCAGCCTCGTCTCGGACTCGCTTTCGACGCTGCTGCGCTTCGGGCACACGACGCTCGACCATCTCACCGAGGCGCGCATGGCGCTGGAGCCGGAGGCGGCGTCGCTGGCCTCGCGCCGGCGCACCGATGAAGTGATCGCGGCGCTGAGGGCGAACATCGCGGAATCGCGCGACGCCGCGCTGTCGGCGCAGCGACGGCGCGTCGCCAATCTGGAATTTCACCGGCAGATCGCCGAGATCACCGGCAATCCCATCATCATCGCCGGAGTGGGCGCGGTGATGGACAACCTCATCTACAACATCAGCAAATCGACGCTCGAAAGCAGCGTGATCGATAGCACGCAGGACTATCACGTGCGGATAACCGACGCGCTGGAGGCCGGTGATTCCGCTTCCGCCTATCTGCTCATGCGCGCGCATATCAAGCAGATCCAGGACTCGCTCAAATCCTCCTCGCACGATTGCGGTTGCGGGGACTGAGCATGGAAATCGTCGTCGAAGACGTTGAGAAGAAGTTCCTCGCGCGCGGTCGCGAGGTCGAGGCGCTCACCAAGACGAGCCTGTCGGTGGCCTCAAGCGAGTTCCTGACGCTGCTCGGGCCGTCCGGCTGCGGAAAATCGACCCTTCTGCAGATCATCGCGGGCCTCGAAACGGCAACCAGCGGCAAGGTCTCCTTTCGCGGCGAGCGCAAGGCCGACGGCCCGGTGACGACAATGGTCTGGCAGCGCTATGCGCTGTTTCCGTGGCGCACCGTCCTGAAGAACGTCGTCTTCGGCTGCGAGATGCGCGGCATGGCGCAGAAGGCGCGGATGGAGCGGGCACGCCACTTCACGAACGTCGTCGGCTTGAGGAAGTTCGAGGACGCCTATCCGCACGAGCTCTCGGGCGGCATGCAGCAGCGCGTGGCGCTGGCGCGGGCGCTCTGCAACGACCCCGAAGTGCTGCTGATGGACGAGCCGCTGGCCGCGCTCGACGCGCAGACGCGCGCGCTCATGCAGATCGAGCTGCTGCGCATCTGGGACCAGTACAAGAAGACGGTCGTCTACGTGACGCACTCCATCGACGAGGCGGTCCTGCTGGGTGACCGCGTCGCGGTGATGTCGGCGCATCCGGGCCGCATCAAGGAGATCATTCCGGTCACGCTGCCGCGCCCCCGGACGCTGGACATGCTCGTATCCAGCGAGTTCCACCGGATCGCCGACCATGCCTGGGAGTCGATAAAGGCGGAATTCGACCGCCTCGAATCGACGGAGGCGGACGCGGCATGAACCCGAACGGATCGCGTCTTCGCGGCGTCGTGCGCGCCGTCCTCTACAATGTCGGCCCGATCGTCGTCTGCCTCCTGCTGTGGGAGGCGTCGGTGAGGTCCGGGCTGATCTCGGCATTCTTCCTGCCGCCGGTGTCGGTGGTGCTGGCCACGTTGTGGGAGATCCTCGTCAGCGGCGAGCTGATGGAGCATTTCTCGGTGACGATCTGGCGGATGGTCGCCGGGTTCACGCTCGGCTCGGGAAGCGCCATCGTCTTCGGTCTCGTGGTGGGGCTGTCGAAGCCGTTGCGCCAGTTCTTCTGGCCGATCGTCGCCGCGGTCTATCCACTTCCCAAGATCGCCCTGCTGTCGCTGTTCCTCGTCGTCTTCGGCATCGGCGATCCGCCGATCATCGCCAGCGTCACCGTGAGCGCCTTCTTCCCGGTGCTGCTCAACACGCTGATCGGCCTGCGCACCGTCGACGAGATACTGATCAAGGCCGCCAGGGATCTGGGCGCGAACCAGTACCAGGTGATCACGAAGGTCGTGCTTCCCGCGGCGCTTCCGCTGATATTCACGGGCCTTCGTCAAAGCTCCGCTGTCTCGTTGATCGTCGTTGTCGCGGTCGAGATGTATATCGGCGAGAACGGGGCCGGATATGTTCTTACGTGGTCGACGGAATTCTTCAAGATAAACATCCTTTATGCCTACACGGTCGCCATCGCCATCTTTGGAATTATTCTGTTCAACTTTGTAGATATTCTCGAGAAGTATCTACTGCCTTGGGCAAAAGAGAAATGAAGGTCCGAACTCGTCTCGGGTGGATCACAGCAAAGGGAGGAATGCGAATGCAACGTGTGCTCAACGTACTGCGCGGCAGGTCCGGCAGGCTTGCCATCGCCGCGGGACTTGTCCTGTCGGTTTTCCACTCGGCTCCGCAGGCCAGCGCGGAAACGACGATCCGCGTCGGCGGCCTGTCGGAAGCGACCATCGTCGGACTGGCGAAGGGCTGGTTCAAGGAGGAGGGGCTGAACGTCGAGGTCACCGAGATCGCGAACTTCATGCAGTACCCCACGATGCTGGCCTCGGGCTCGATCGACGTTCTCGACGGCTACCTGCCGGCCAACCTCTGGAACATGATCCATTCGGGCGCCGACATGCGCATCATCGGCGGCTCGTCGATGGCCGTCGCCGCACATGACGGCGAACCTGCGCGCAACGTGCGCGGCTATATCGTGCGCAAGGATCTCTACGACAGCGGCGAGGTGACCAAGATCGCCGATCTGGCCGGACGCCGTCTCGCCGACTTCGCGCCCGTGCCTCCCAAGGGAAGCGTCAGCCCGTTCCCGGTCGGTCACAAGGTCTTCGGCGACGTCTACAAGGAGATCGAGTGGGTGCGCATGAAGGAGTCCGACATCCTCAACGCGCTCGCCACCAAGACGATCGACGGCGGGCGCATGCGCACGCGCTGGATCAAGATCGCCGTCAATCAGGGACTGGCGGTCGAGCTGGTGAAGGAAACCGACTTCGTGCCGCGCATTCAGGTCAGCGCGCTGGTGACGACGGGCGAGTTCCTCGAGAAGAACCGCGATGCCCTCGAGGCCTTCCTGCGGGTCTATCTGCGCGGGCAGGAATACGTCCGCGAGGTGCAGAAGGGCATGCACGAGGAAGAATACGTGAATGCCGTCAAGGAGCATTCGTCGATCCCGCCGGAGATCGCGCTCGAGCTTCTCCAGGAGCTGGCCTACACGGACGAAGTCGCGGTCGACGACCTGCAGGCGACGCAGGAGCACTTCGTCATGGTCGGCGCGCAGGAAGCCGTCATCCCGGTCGAGAAGGTGTTCGACCGCTCCCTGCTCGACGCCGCCAAGGCGAAATAACGCAAATCCGCGCGGCGGGGCCCCCGCCCCCCC
>JAEWYT010000080.1 GCA_023458595.1 Pseudomonadota bacterium | reverse complement strand
TGGCTGAACGACATCCCGACACGGCTGGCGTGGTACAGCCTCTACCATGGCACCAGCGTCGCTTGCCTGGGCTGGATGTGCCTGCACCCCCTGCGGCCGGTGGCCCGCGGCTGGCGCTATCTGATGGCCGCCTGCGCCACCACGATGAGCCTGGGGCTGCTGGCTCGCGCCTACCTGGCGTACTACACCCCCTGGCTGCAGGAATTCGCCCACGACTCCGCCGCCAACTACCTGTTCGCCATCCTGGCCCAGCTGTGCAGCAGCCTGGCGCTGGTCAGCATGCTGGTGGCCTGGCGCGACGAGACCAACCAGAAATTGCGTGACATGGCCTTGACCGACCAGTTGACTGGCCTAGCCAACCGCCATGCGCTGCTGCAAACTGCACCGCGCATGCAGTGCCTGGCACAGCGCCAGCATCTGCCGCTGGCGGTGGTGTTGCTGGATCTGGACCACTTCAAGAACGTGAACGACCAGTATGGTCACACCACCGGCGACCACGCCTTGCAGCTGGTCGCCAAGGTTTTGCACGCCGAGATGCGCCCCAACGAGATGGCATCGCGCTGGGGCGGCGAAGAGTTCTGCCTGCTGCTGCATGCCGATGCGGATGGCGTGCAAAGCTTCCACCAACGCTTCAGCACAACGCTGCTGCAGCGCGCGCAGCAAGAGTTGGGCTTTGCCCTGCACATCAGTGCGGGCTGTGCCCTGCAGACGGACAGCGATCAAAACCTGGATCAGCTGCTGCAGCGGGCCGACACCGCCTTGTACCAGGCCAAAAGCCAGGGCCGCCGGCGCCTGGTGTTCGGCACAGTGGTGGAGCGGCCGCAACCGCCCACGGCCCTCAGTCCGGCGCAGACGCCCGCCTGAAGCCGCGACGCAGCACGGCGAAAGGCGACGCTCAGTCCTGTGCCAACGCGGGGTGCTGCGCCTGGCGCTGGGCTGCCACAGGCTGCCCGGCCAGCAACGCAGCCGCTTCCTTGGCCGCAATGCGCCCCTCGTCGGTGGGCACCACCCACACCTCCACGGCGCTGTCCGGGGCATGGATGGCATAGGCCCCCTGGCCGTTGGCGGCCTGGTTGCGCTGCTCGTCCATGCGGATGCCCAGCCAGCCCAGGCGCTCGCACACCTGGGCACGCAGCACGGCATCGTTCTCGCCAATACCGCCGCTGAAGGCGATGGCATCCAGCCCGCCCAGGCAGGCGACCAGGGCGCCGGTCTCGCGGATCACCCGGTGCGTGAACTGGTCGATGGCGCGCTGCGCCGGGGCGCTGCCATCGGCACGCAGCTTGCGCATGTCGGCCGAAATGCCGGACGCGCCCAGCAGCCCGCTTTGCTTGTAGAGCAGCTTTTCAATCTGGGCATGGGTCCAGCCCTGCTCCATCAGGTACAGCAGCACCCCGGCATCGAGCGAGCCGCTGCGCGTGCCCATCATCAGACCGTCCAGCGCCGAGAAGCCCATGGTGGTGGCCACGCTGCTGCCGGCCAGGGCCGCGCACAGGCTGGCACCGTTGCCCAGGTGGGCCATCACCACCCGGCCGCGGCCGCGGATGGTGTGCGTCTGCAGCACCGACATGATGTACTGGTAGGACAGCCCATGGAAACCGTAGCGGCGCACGCCCTGCTCCTGCAGCGCTTGCGGCAGGGCGAAGGCAAAGTCCACCTCGGGCATGCTGGCGTGGAAGGCCGTGTCGAAGCACGCGACCTGCGGCAGCTGGGGAAACGCTGCCCGGAACTGGCGGATGCCCTCCAGGTTGTGCGGCTGGTGCAAAGGCGCCAGCGAGTTGAAGCGCGCCAGCTGCGCCAGCACCTCGTCGGTCACCAGCACCGGCCCCGTGAACACGCCGCCGCCATGCACCACGCGGTGCGAGACGGCCTGGATGTCCGGTGCCGCTTCCAGGCGGTGCACCAGGGCCCGCAGGCTCTGCAAGGCACTTTCAAAAGAAGAGCTGCCTGCGCTGACTGCAAGCGGCTCAGAGTGCTTTTTTCCTAGATATACCCAGTCCATGACGGGCGTCCCCTGGGGCTCCAGCCCCTGGATGCAGCCCGACAGGACATAGGGCTGCACCTGCCCGTCCTGCAGCGGGTGCAGGGAAAACTTCAGGGACGAGGAGCCGGCGTTCACCGCAAGAATGGCCATGTGCGTGTCTCCTGGCTGGGGTCAGCCCTGCTTCCAGGCGTTGGCCGCCTGCTGTTGGCGTCGGTCGTGGGCGGACAGCACCGCCAGCACGCACGAGGCCACGCGGGCCTGCGGGCCGTCGGCACGGCTGGTCAGGGCAATCGGCACGCGGGCGCCGAGCACCAGCCCGGAGCCCGAGGCACCGGCCAGGTACTCCAGCTGCTTGGCCACCATGTTGCCGCTTTCCAGGTCGGGCACGGCCAGGATGTCGGCCTGCCCCGCCACCTCGGAGGCGATCCCCTTGATGCGCACCGCGTCCATGGAGATGGCGTTGTCGAAGGCCAGCGGGCCGTCGAGCTGCGCCGCCGTGATCTGGCCACGGTCGGCCATCTTGCACAGGGCCGCGGCGTCCAGCGTGGAGGGGATGCTGGGCGTCACGGTTTCCACGGCCGACAGGATCGCCACCTTGGGCACGGCCGTGCCCAGCACGCGCGCGAAATCGATCGCGTTCTGGATGATGTCGGCCTTTTCCTGCAGCGTGGGGCGGATGTTGATGGCCGCGTCCGTGATCAGCAAGGGCTTGCTGTACAGCGGCACATCGAAGCGGAACACGTGCGACAGGCGGCGGCCCGTGCGCAGGGCCGGCTGCGCCAGCACGGCCTTGAGCAGTTCGTCCGTGTGCAGGCTGCCCTTCATCAGGATTTCCACCTGCTGGCTGGCCGCCATGCTGGCCGCCAGTTCGGCCGCCGCATGGCTGTGCTCCACTGCATGGATTTCCACGCCATCCAGGTTGATGCC
>JAEWYT010000079.1 GCA_023458595.1 Pseudomonadota bacterium | reverse complement strand
TTGTGCTACGGTGCGGCCGGCGCCCCGCGGACGCCGGCCGTTTCATTGAGTGACCGCTTCGGAGCCCGCCTTGGCCGACCAGTTCCCGCAATTGCCCCGGTCCATCGACGAAACGCTGAAATTGCTCGGTTCGGCCGACTATGTCGCCGACCGGTCGCTGGCGACCGTCTTGTACCTCGCGCTGAAAATGGGCCGGCCGCTGTTCCTGGAGGGCGAGGCCGGCGTCGGCAAGACGGAGATCGCCAAGGTGCTGGCGCAGGCGCTCGGCCGGCGGCTGATCCGCCTGCAGTGCTACGAGGGCCTCGACGTCTCCTCGGCGGTCTACGAGTGGAACTACGCCGCGCAGATGATCGAGATCCGGCTCGCCGAGGCCGAAGGCGTCGCCGATCGCGCGCGGCTCGGCGAAGACGTGTTCTCCGAGCGCTTCCTGGTCAAGCGGCCGCTGCTGGAGGCGCTGGAGCCCGATACCGCCGGGCCGCCGGTGCTGCTGATCGACGAGCTCGACCGCACCGACGAGGCGTTCGAGGCCTTCCTGCTCGAGGTCCTGTCCGATTTCCAGGTGACGATCCCGGAGATCGGCACCGTGAAGGCCGACCGGCCGCCGATCGTCGTCATCACCTCGAACCGCACCCGCGAGATACACGACGCGCTGAAGCGGCGCTGCCTCTATCACTGGGTCGACTATCCCGACGCCGAGCGGGAGCTGTCGATCGTCAAGGCCAAGGTTCCCGAGGCGCCGGCGAAGCTCAGCCGCGAGGTCGTCGCCTTCGTCCAGGCGATCCGCCGGCAAGACCTGTTCAAGGCGCCGGGCGTCGCCGAGACGCTCGACTGGGCGACGGCGCTCACCGAACTGAACGCGGTCGCCCTCGACGCGGCGACCATTTCCGACACGCTCGGCGTTCTGCTGAAATACCAGGACGACATCCAACTGATGCAGGGCTCCAAGGCCAAGGAACTGCTCGACCAGGTGCGCGCGGAGATGCGCGCGGCGGAGTGAGTATGGCGGACACGACCGAAACAGTGCCGTCCGAAGCGTTCGAAGGCCGTCTGGCAGACAATATCGTCCATTTCGCCCGCGCCCTCAGGACCGCCGGCATGCGCGTCGGTCCCGGCACCGTCGTCGACGCGATCCGGGCCGTGGAGACCGCCGGCATCGGCGAGCGCGGGGATTTCTACTGGGTGCTGCATTCGGTGCTGGTGAAGCGGCACGAGGACCACGAGCTGTTCGACCAGGCGTTCCGGCTCTACTGGCGCAAGCGGGCGCTGCTCGAGAAGCTGATGTCGCAGCTCCTGCCGCCGTCGCCGGCCGCGCCCAAGGAGAATGCCGAACAGGTGCGCTCGCGCGTCGCCGAGGCGCTCCTGAAGAACGAGCAGAAGCCGGAGAAGCCGAAGCCCAAGGTCGAGATCGACGCGCGCATGACGCTGTCGGCGCAGGAAGTGCTGCAGCGCAAGGACTTCGAGCAGATGACCGCCGCCGAGATCGCCCGGGCGCGCCAGCTGATCGCCAGGATGCTGCTGCCGGTCGACAAGGTGAAGACGCGGCGGCTGGAGCCGTCTTCGCGCGGACGGCAGATCGATCTCAGGCGCTCCTTGAGGGCCAGCATCCGCGGCGGCCCGCACGGCATCATCGACCTGAAGCGGCTCGCGCCGATCGAGAAGCATCCGCCGCTGGTGGCGCTCTGCGACATTTCCGGCTCGATGACGCAGTACAGCCGCATGTTCCTGCATTTCCTGCACGCCCTGACCGAGGCGCGCGGGCGGGTGTCGAGCTTCGTCTTCGGCACGCGGCTCACCAACGTGACGCGGCAGATCAGGGCGCGCGATCCCGACGAGGCGCTGGAGCGCTGCTCGGACGCGGTCGCCGACTGGGCCGGCGGCACGCGCATCGCCGCCTGCCTGCACGAGTTCAACCGCCACTGGTCGCGCCGGGTGCTGGGGCAGGGGGCCGTGGTGCTGCTCGTCACCGACGGGCTCGAACGCGACGGACGAGAGCAGCTCGCCTTCGAGATGGACCGGCTGCATCGCTCCTGCCGGCGGCTGATCTGGCTGAACCCGCTGCTGCGCTACGACGGCTTCGAGGCGAAGGCGGCGGGCATCGTCACCATGCTGCCGCATGTCGACGAGTTCCGCGCGATCCACAATCTCGACGCGATGGGCGACCTCGTCCGCGCCCTCGACGCCCGCGGGCGGGGCGGGGCGGATCCGGCGAGGTGGATGGGCGGGGAGGCGGCGTGAGATCCGTTTCGATTTCTCCTTCGTCACGGGCGGGCTTGTCCCGGCCGTCCACGGTGCCGCCTCGGGCGCCGCTGTTCGTGTATACCCGGGACAAGCCCGGGCATGACTACGGAAAGGTCGATGCTCGTTGCGCGCCCGTCCGGGTCCCGGATCAAGTCCGGGACACGAGGTCCCAATTCGTTGTTCGAGCCGTGCCACGAAAACAAACGCGTGCCCCGGACCTGATCCGGGGTCCAGCGCGGCCTGTCCGTGACTCCTATGCTCCCCTATTTCACACCGAGAGCCCTGCGGGATATCCGCCGCAGCACAACAGGAGGTTCCGATGACCGATGTCTCCGTGCATCCCCTCGACGATCCGCTGGCGATCGCCGAAGCCTGGCGCAAGGCGGGCCGGGACGTGGCGCTCGCCACCGTCGTCGAGACCTGGGGCTCGGCGCCGCGTCCGGTCGGCAGCCATCTCGTCATCGACGCCGACGGCAATTTCGAAGGCTCGGTGTCGGGCGGCTGCGTCGAGGGTGCGGTGATCGCCGAAGCCGTCGACGTCATCGGTGACGGCAAGCCCAGGACGCTCGAATTCGGCGTCGCCGACGAGACCGCCTGGCGCGTCGGCCTCTCCTGCGGCGGGCGCATCAAGGTGTTCGTCGAGAAGGTCGACTAGCCGTGCCATCCGCCGACCTCCTGATAGCCTTCGCTGTCGCGACGGCGATCTTCGCCTACATGCCGGGGCCGGCGATGCTCTATACGGCGGCGCAGACGCTGGCGCGCGGCCGGCGGGGCGGGCTCATGGCGGCGCTCGGCATCCATATCGGCTGCTATGTGCATGTCCTGGCGGCGGTTTTCGGGCTTGCGGCGCTGATGCGGCTGGTGCCCGAGCTCTATCTCGGGCTGAAGATCGCCGGCGCGCTCTATCTGGTCTGGCTCGGCGTCGCGATGATCCGCGGGGCGAAAGGCGAGAACCCGGCGGTCGTCATCACGGCGCGGTCGCCGCGGCGGGCCTTCGTCGACTCGATGCTGGTCGAGATCCTCAATCCGAAGACGGCGGTCTTCTTCGTGGCCTTCCTGCCGCAATTCGTCGATCCGGCAGCCGGCCTGGCCGTCTGGGCGCAACTCCTGGTGCTCGGGACGATCGTCAATTTCGCATTTTCCTCCGCCGATATCGTCGTCATCGTGCTGGCGACCGCGGCGATGGCGCGGCTCAAGGCGAACCGGATCGCCCAGCGCTTCGCCCGCGCTGTCGGCGGAACGATCCTGATCGGTCTCGGGGCGCGGCTCGCCGTCGAGCGAAGCTAGAGGTGAACTCGTGAAACTCGACATTCTCGCGCAACTGAACGCCGACCGCGCCGCCCGCAAGGCGGTGATCCTGGTCACCGACACCGAGAGCGGCGGCCAGCGGCTGGTCCGCGACGAGGAGGTCGCCGGCTCCGACCGGCCGGAGCTCTATCGCGCGCTGATCCGCGCCGGCCGCTCGCGGCCGCTGACCGAAGAGGAGGGCGGCGGCTTCGCCAACGTGCTGGTGCCGCCGGCGAAGCTCGTGCTGATCGGCGCGGTGCACATCAGCCAGGTGCTGGCGCCGATGGCGGGAATGCTCGGCTATGACGCGACGATCGTCGATCCGCGCACGGCTTTCGCAACGCAGGAGCGATTCCCGAACGTGACGGTGATCGCCGAGTGGCCGGACGTGGCGCTGCCCGAGGTCGGCGTCGACCGCTGGACGGCGTTCTGCGCGCTGACCCACGACCCGAAGATCGACGACCCGGGCCTTCTGCACGCGCTCGAGAAGGGCTGTTTCTACATCGGCGCGCTCGGCAGCAGGAAAACCCATGCGCGCCGCGTCGAGCGGCTGACGGCGGCCGGTATCGGGGAAACCGATATCGCCCGCATCCACGCGCCGATCGGCCTTTCCATCGGTGCCCAGAGCCCCGCCGAGATCGCCGTCTCGATCATGGCGCAGATCACCGCCGCGCTCAGACTCGGGGACGAGAAGAAATGAGGTTCGGTCCGGTTTCCCTGTCGGAAGCCGAGGGTGCGATCCTCGCCCATTCGCAGCGCACCCCCTCGGGTGTCGTCAAGAAGGGAACGGTCCTTGCGGCCAAGGACATCGAAACGCTGCGCGCGGGGGGGCTGGCGGAAGTGATCGCCGCCCGGCTCGAACCAGGCGACCTCGGCGAGGACGAGGCGGCGGCACGGCTCGCCGCAGCCGTCGCCGGGGCGAATGTCCGCGTCGACCGCGCCTTCACCGGCCGGGCCAACCTGTTCGCCGAGAAGGCCGGCATCCTGACGGTCGATCGTGCTGCGATCGACACCTTCAACCGGGCCGACGAGGCGATCACGGTGGCGACGCTCGAAGCCTTCGCGCCCGTCGTCGAAGGCACGATGATCGCGACCGTGAAGATCATTCCCTTCGCCGTACCGGGCGCGTCCGTTCAGAAGGCGCTCGCCGCGGTGCCGCAGACCGGACTGTTCGCCGTGGAGCCCTATCGGCTGAAGACGGTCGGGGTCGTCTCGACGGCGCTTGCCGGCACGTCGGAGAAGATGCTGAAGAAGACGGCGCGGGTGCTCGCCGACCGGCTGGAGCCGACGGGCGCGCGGGTGATCGAGGAGATCCGCGTGCCGCACGAGCCGGACGCGGTCGCCAGGTCGTTGGCCGAGCTGAAGGGCAAGGGCGCCGATCTGCTGCTCGTCTTCGGCGCGTCGGCGATCGTCGATCGGGGCGACGTCATTCCGGCGGGGATCGAGGAGGCCGGCGGCGTCATCCGCGGTCTCGGCATGCCGGTCGATCCGGGCAACCTGCTGCTGATCGGCGAGATGGCCGGCACGCCCGTCGTCGGCGCGCCCGGCTGCGCCCGCAGTCCGAAGGAGAACGGCTTCGACTGGGTACTGCAGAGACTTCTGGCGGGCATCCCGGTCAACCGGGAGGACATCACCGGCATGGGCGTCGGAGGCCTGCTGATGGAGATCGAGAGCCGGCCGCAGCCGCGCGCCCGGCGGGACGTCGAGTCGCGAGTGCCGAAGGTCGCTGCGATCCTGCTCGCCGCCGGCCGGTCGCGGCGCATGGGCGGGCCGAACAAGCTTCTGGAGGAGATAGGCGGCAGGCCGATGGTGCGGATCGCGGCGGAGGCCGCTCTCGCCTCTTCGGCACGACCGCTTTTCGTGGTCACGGGCCATCAGCGGGAAAAGGTCGAGGCGGCGCTTGCCGGGCTCGATGTGCGCTTCGTCCACAATCCGGACTTCGCCGAGGGGCTCTCGACTTCGTTGAAGGCGGGGATCGGCGCGTTGCCCTCCGATACCGACGGGGTGGTGGTCTGCCTCGGCGACATGCCGGCGGTGGATGCCGGCGTTGTCGACCGGCTGACGGAAGCCTTCGCACCGGCCGAAGGTCGCGCCATCGTCGTGCCGACGGTCCAGGGCAAACGCGGAAACCCGGTGCTGTGGGGCAGGCGCTTCTTCGAATCGCTCTCGGCGATTCGCGGTGATGTCGGCGCGCGCCATCTGATCGGCGAGAACGCCGAGTTCGTCGCAGAGATCGAGACCGCCGGCGATGCCGTGCTGACCGACGTGGACACGCCGGAGGCACTGGCGCGCATCCGAAGCGGGCAGAGTGCCCAATCCTGAGTCGGTTGCGGACCGATCTTGTCAGCACTCGCGAGGACGTGCTGCTAGAATCCTGATATTAAAGAATAATTATCAATTGTTGCCTTGCAATGGCGTTAACGGGTTGCGAGACTTTTCGCGTCGATGCCAGCAAGGAGACGCCAATGGTCGACATCCAGTTCGAGGTTCAGGTCAGGGGCTACGGTCTGACGACCGCCAATATCCTCTACCGTCTGCCCGACCATCCGACGCTGCTGCAGGAGTTTCTCTGGCAGCACTACGACTTGGCCCCGGACTTCCCCGAACTGTTCAAGTTCCTCGAATTCTGGGATCGCGAGATCGAAGGCCCCGTCCATTCGGTGCGCATCGCACACAAGCGTCTCGTCGGTCCGAACGAGTGGCGCGGTGCCAAGGGGATCTACGGACTGCACTGAGCATCGGACTTGAAGCCGGCCGCAACTCGGAAGGCAGGCGTTTCGCATCGTTTGCCACTAATGCGATCTGTGCGGGGCGGGTTCCGGCGGCTATAGAGGATCTCCTTCCTTCGTGGCCCGGAGTCGGTCGAGTGTCGCCAGCGGCAGTGCGCATGGAGCGGGGCGGATGAGCACCCCTGCGGGAACCGGCGATGCCCCCGCACCGCCGCAGAGCGGGCCTTCCGGCGCGATTCCGCTGTCCACCTTTCTCCTGCTCGTCCTTCTGGCGCTGATCTGGGGCTCGGTCTTCCCGGCGATCAAGATCGTCGTGACGGAAATGCCGGTGCTGACGTTCCGCGCGATCTGCCTGATCGCCGGCGGTCTCGGAGTCGCCGCGCTGGCGGCAATGCGGGGCCGATCGCTCGCCGTCACATGGCCGCAGTTCCGCTGGCTCGTGGTCCTCTCCGCCTTCAACAGCCTGGGCTGGAACATCTTCACCGCCTACGGGCTCCTCTACCTGCCGGCCGGCCGGGCGATCATCATCGGCTACACGATGCCGCTCTGGTCGGTCATCGCTTCGGCCCTGATTCTCGGCGAACGCATCACCGTCGCGAAGGTGGTGGGGCTGCTCCTCGGTTTCGCGGGTCTCGCCGTGCTCATCGGCCCGGATCTCGCAGCATTCGGCGAAGCGCCGCTCGGCGTCGGGCTGGTGCTGTGCGCGGCGATCTCCTGGGCGATCGGCGTGGTGTTGCTGAAATGGCGGGATCCGGGCCTGCCGACCAGCGTTCTGGCCGCCTGGCAGCTCGGTCTCGCCTCGGTGCCGCTCATCGTCGCCGCCGCCATCGTCGACGATTTCAGCTGGCACATGAGCGGCGAGGCCTGGTTCGCGCTCGCGCTGGTGGTGCTCGGAGGGATGGTGGCGGCGCACCTCCTGTGGTTCACCATCGTCCGGGCGCTGCCGGCCTCGATCGCCTCGATCGCGACGCTGATCATCCCCGTTATCGGTGTGATCGTCGGGGCGCTGTGGCTCGGCGAGAAGGTCGGCCCGTACGAGACCGGCGCGCTGGCGCTGGTGATCGCCGGGCTTTTCGTGGTGCTGGTGCTGCCGGCGCTCAAGGCCGACAGGGGCGGTCAACCGGGGCCGTAGGGCGGCTTCGGGATCGCCTTGTGAGCGGCCTGCAGGGCGCTCGACCAGCGATCCTGCAGATCATGGAAATAGGGGTCGCCCGCCTCGATGCGGTAGCTGAGCTCCGCCTTCAGCGTGTTGCGCCGGTAGACCAGGAGATCGAGAGGCATGCCGACGCTGAGGTTCGAGCGCATGGTCGAATCCATCGAGACGAGGCCGAGCTTCAAGGCGTCGTAGATATCGATGTCGTGGCCGACGGCGCGGTCGAGGATCGGCTTGCCGTACTTGTGCTCGCCGATCTGGAGATAGGGCGTGTCCGGCGTCGCCTCGATGAAGTTGCCCGCCGCATAGACCATGAACAGGCGCAGCCGTCCGCCGGCGATCTGGCCGCCGACGAGGAAGGTCACATCGAAGCTCGCCTGCTGCTGTTCGAGCGACCTGCCGTCGATGTTGTAGACCTCGCGGATGGCGCGGCCGACGAACTGGGCGGTCTTGAACATGCTCGGCTGCGACCAGATCGTCACCATGCCGCCCGTTTCGGCGTCCTCGATGCCTTCGGTGATCATGCTGATCACCGCCTGGCTCGCGGAAAGGTTGCCTGCGGATGCCAGCGCAACCACGCGGTCGCCCGTCTTTTCGAAGACATGGAGCTTCTTGTAGGTGGCGATGTTGTCGACGCCCGCGTTGGTGCGGGTGTCGGCGATCATCACGAGGCCTTCATCAACGAGAATGCCGACGCAGTAGGTCATGGAGAATCGCAGCCGGGAGACACGATGCCGCTCATATTGCAGGGCTTTGCGGGAAAGAACAGAGCCTTCACTGCTGGGCGGCCATGTCCTCGGTGTGGACGTGGACGGCGAGCGATTCCGTCGAGCCGCCGGCCTGCGAGCCGCGAACCGGCGCGGCGCCGAGATAATCGAGCCCGATCGCGACGCGGACGTAGCCTTCGGTGATGCAGACGCCGTTGGAGGGATCGAAGCCGAGCCAGCCGAGATCGGGGATATAGGCTTCCGCCCAGGCGTGGCCGGCCTCGCTGGAGACGACGCCGTTGTTCTGGACGAGATAGCCGCCGACATAGCGTGCCGGAACGCCGAGCGTGCGGGCGGCGGCGATGAAGATATGGGCGAAGTCCTGGCAGACCCCGTGGCCGAGCGCGTAGGCGTCGGAGGCGGTGGTGCCGCTGTCGGTGCGGCCGGAATCGTAGCGGATGTGCTGATGCAGGTCGGCCAGCAGCTCGTGCAGCGCGACGAGGCGGTTGCCGTCCTCGTGGCGGAAGCGGGCGGAATAGGCCTCGATCGCCTCGTCGGGCCGGGTCAGGTCGGTCTCGCGCAGGTAGAGCTCGAGCGGCAGGCGCTCGACGGTGCCGCGGACGACGCCGGCGGTGTCCTCGGTCTCGACCTCGCCCTCGACCGCGATCCGGAGCTCGTCGAACTGGTCGTGCAGGGTGAAGGAATGGACGATGTTGCCGAAGGCGTCGGTCGATTCGATCAAGCGGCAGTCCTGGTCGATCTCGATGCGCCAGCGGCGCACGTGCTGGCCCTCGTGGCTGCGCGGGGAAAGGCGCAGCTTCTGGATGACGTATTTCGGCGGCGTGGCGTAGGCATACACCGTCTCGTGCCGCACTTGGATGCGCATGAGTCTCCCGCCTAGATCAGATACTGGTCGGCGATCAGCGCGCCGAGCCTGTTGTTCTCGGTGATGAACGACTGCAGGAATTCGTGCAGTCCACCCTGGAAGATGTCGTCGGTTCGGGCGTTGCGCAACTGCGCACAGATGCGACGCGCGTGACGCTGGCTCTCGCCCTGCCGGCCGTACGTGCGGGCGAGCTCGTCGAGGAACGTCGTCATGTTCGCGTAGCAGCTGGCAAGCGATCTCGGCATCTCCTCGCGCAGGATCAGCAGGTCGGCGATCAGCCAGGGCTGCAGCTTGGCGCGGTAGACCCAGTGATAGGCGGTCAGCGCCGAAACCGAGCGCAGGATCGTCGACCACTGGAAGAAGTCGAGACCGCCGCCGACATGCTCCGACGGCGGCAGCAGCACGTGATACTTCACGTCGAGGATGCGGGCGGTGTTGTCGGCGCGCTCCAGGTAGACGCCGAGGCGGGAGAACCAGTAGGCGTCGTTGCGCAGCATCGTGCGGTAGGCCGACCCGTCGACGCGTAGCGAGGTCTCCTTCACCCAGGCGATGAAGCGGTTGAGGCCGGACGGCGACACGTCGTCGGTGCGGTAGCGGTGCAGCTCCAGCCACGCCCCGTTGAGCGCCTCCCAGGTGTCGGTGGTCAGTGCGGTGCGCACTGCGCGCGCGTTGGTGCGCGCCATCCTGAGGCAGTTGCGGATGGAGGAGGGGTTCTCCTCGGAGAAGGCGAGATACTGGAAGACGTTCTCCGGCGTCGCCTCCTGCCCCGTCTCGGCGAAGAACCGCTCGCACGCCGCCGCGGCGAGTGCGGACTGCCATTCGTTCGTCTCCTTGCCTTCCGCCAGCGGCACGGCCGCCATGCGGGAGGCCGCATGCAGGATGCGTGCGGTCGACTCGGCGCGTTCCACGTATCGCGACATCCAGAACAGATTGTCGGCGGTACGGCTCAGCACTGCGGCGCCCCTCCGGATTCGTACGCGGGTCGACGGGTCTCAGACATTGACGACCCATGTGTCCTTGGTGCCGCCGCCCTGGCTCGAATTGACGACGAGCGAGCCTTCGCGCAGGGCGACGCGCGTTAGGCCGCCGGGGACGATGCGCACCTGATCGGTACCCGACAGCACGAAGGGGCGCAGGTCCACGTGGCGCGGCGCCAGGCCCTCGTCGACCCAGGTCGGACAGGTGGAGAGGGCGAGCGTCGGCTGGGCGATGTAGTCGTCCGGCTCGGCCTTCAGCTTGGCGGCGAATTCCTCGATGGTCCTCTTGTCGGACGCCGGGCCGACGAGCATGCCGTAGCCGCCCGAGCCGTGCACTTCCTTCACCACCAGCTCGGGCAGGTGGTCGAGCACGTAGGCGAGCGCGTCGGGCTCGCGGCAGCGCCAGGTCGGCACGTTCTTCAGGACCGGGTCCTCGCCGAGATAGAACTTCAGGATGTCGGGCATGTAGCTGTAGATCGCCTTGTCGTCGGCGATGCCGGTGCCGACGGCGTTGGCGAGCGACACGTTGCCGGCCTCGTAGACGGACATCAGGCCGGCGACGCCGAGGGCGGAATCGGGGCGGAAGGTGAGGGGGTCGAGGAAGTCGTCGTCGACGCGCCTGTAGATGACGTCGACGCGCTGCAGGCCCTCGGTCGTGCGCATGTAGCAGACGTTGTCCTGCACGACGAGGTCGCGGCCTTCGACGAGCTCGACGCCGAGCTTGTCGGCCAGGAAGGAGTGCTCGTAATAGGCGCTGTTGTAGGGGCCCGGCGTCAGGAGCGCGATCGTCGGTTCCTTCGGCGTGCTTTCCGGTGCGATCGACTGGAGGGTCGCCAGCAGCTCGTCGGGATAGTTCTCCACCGGGCGCACGTGGTAGCGCGCGAACAGCTCGGGGAACAGCAGCATCATGATTTCCCGGTCCTCGAGCATGTAGGACACGCCAGACGGCGTGCGGGCGTTGTCCTCGAGGACGTAGAAGGTCTCCGCGCCGACGCGCACGATGTCGATGCCGGCGATCGGCACGTAGATGTCGCCGCGCACCTTGCGGCCCATCATCTCCGGCCGGAAGGCGGGATTGGCGTAGATCAGTTCGGGTGGAAGGATGCCGGCCTTCAGGATCTCCTGGTTCGTGTAGATGTCGGCCAGGAAGGCGTTGATCGCCTTGACGCGCTGCTCCAACCCGTAGGAGAGCCGCTCCCATTCGCCGCCGGTGATGATTCGCGGTACCACGTCGAACGGGATGATTCGCTCCTCGCCGCGGGATTCCCCGTAGACGGCGAAGGTGATGCCGATGCGGCGGAACAGAATCTCGGCCTCGGCGCGCCGCTGTTCGATCAGTTCGTCGGGCATCTGGGCAAGCCAATCGGCGAGCCCCCGGTAGGGCAGGCGGCAACCGTCTTCGCCGTTGCCGTGCATCTCGTCGAAGAACTTGGAGCCCATGTCCTCCCCTACGCGGCCTGACTTCAACTATGGCCCGGTGATCGGGTTCCGGCAATGCCCGTGCCAATTTCGAAAAGCCGGTGTATTCGCGGTTCGGCGCCGGCAGTTGACCAATAAACGGGCAAAGCGCGAAGCGGCCGCCGCCAAAGGCGGCAGATCGGGGGTTGCCGGTCATATAAGTGTATGCTTATCTATCGGCATGATCGAGAACGACATCTTCAAGGCGCTGGCCGACCCGACCCGCCGGGCGATCTTCGAGAAGCTCGCGGCGGGGGGGATGAACGCGAGCGCACTGCGCGAGGGGATGCCGATCAGCCAGCCGGCCATGTCCCAGCACCTCGCCGTCCTGCGCTCCGCGGGACTGGTGCGCGAGGAGCGGCAGGGACGGTTCGTGAACTACGAGGTCGATCCGGAAGGCCTGGTGCCGATCGCGCGATGGCTGGCGAAATACCGCGCCTACTGGCCGGCGCGGATCGAGTCTCTCAAGACGCTTCTCAAGGAGATGGACACGTGAGCGGGACGGACACGACGGATGCAGGCGACGGGGAACTGGTGTTCGAGAGCGACCTCGACGCACCCCCGGAGAAGGTGTGGCGCGCCGTGACTACGCCCGAGTTGCGGGAGCACTGGCTGCCAAGCGGAGCACTGACCGATCCCGAGCCGGTAGCGGCCATGCCGGGCGAGGAGGTGAGCTACAGGATGCGGGACAACGAGCCTCCGTTCCTCGAGAGCACTGTCGTTCGGCCGCGTGTGCGGGTTCCGCATGTACGGTGGTCTCCGCCCACGCGGAACGGTGATGGCGCTCCGGCTGATCGCATTGCTCTTTGGGCCGAATTGGCCATAGCGATACCGGGTGTTTGAATTGCGTCTGGTCGGGGCGTGTTCATAAGATTCTAACGACAATCGCGGCGACGAAGAGGAAAGCCGCGCCCGTGATCAGGCGAGGAGCAAGAAGGGCACACCGGGAGCGTGCCGTATCGATCGTGCTCAACCGAATCCGGGGTCGGAATCCCGTTTGAGGCTAGCTGCACGCATCTCCAGGCGCAGTGGCCGTCATCGACCGGGCTTCCCATCGTCGGCAGTTGACCGGGGGTGCGTATCGGCAACGCCAGGATTGCGGGAACCGAGATGGTCGGATCGCTGCGGGGGGTCGGTCCAGGTCAGGCGCGGCGTGAGGCGGTGCAAGAAGACGTCGAAGCGGCGCGCGATTTCAGGTTGCGACGTTCGCAGCAGCGCGTAGGCGCGGCCGGCAAGACGACATGCGCTTTCGGTTTGTCCCGTCTGAGCCAGAACTTGGAGGCTCTCGAGAAGGAGATCGGAAACGGGCGGCAGGGGTCCGGCCGGGGCTTTTCGGGTCGAGGGTCGACGTTTGGATATCGAGTTCATCGCGAGCCTCAGCGAATGCCGAAACGGGCCTTGGCGTCGTCGCTCATCAGTTCGGGCGACCAGCGCGGTTCATAGGTGAGTGTGATCTCGGCCGTGTCGACCCCTTCGACAGAGGACGTGCACTCCCTTGCGCCTTCGGTGAGATAGTTGGTGGCGGGACAGCCGGGCGTCGTGGTCGTCATGGTGACCACGGCGCGACCGTCGGCATCGACGTGCACGTCGTAGATCAGGCCGAGGTCGACAATATTGCAGCCGAGCTCCGGATCGATGACACGGCGAAGGGCATCCTCGATCCTTGCGGCGACGGAGTCGGCGCCCGTCGATACGGGCCCGCCCGCGGATCGTTCGATGAGGATCGGTGCGCCGGCCATGAAATGTTCCATGATCGCGCCGAGAAGGGCTGGCTTGAGGTGCTGCCATTCACCGTTGTTCTTGGTGACGGTGATGTAGTCGGACCCGAACGACAGGGCTGCGACGCCCGGCACCTCGAAGAGCTTTGCGGCGAGCGGGGATTGAGCGGCTTCGCTGCGATCGGAAATGTTCAGGGTTCGGCCCGGAAGAACGTCTCTGCCAGGGAGGAATGTCAGGCTTGCCGGGTCGCTCGTCGCTTCCGTCTGGATGAACATCGCGGGACTCCCAAGGGCATCAGGCGGCGGCGGGAGGCTTCAAGCGGATTTCTTGCCTTCGCCGGCGCGCACGAGGATCTTGTAGGTGGCGCCGTCTGGCTCGAAAGCGCCGCGCCAGGCATGCCCTCGCTTGGCGAGCTCGGGGAACAGAAACATCGGTTCGCGGCAGAGCAGGGCTTCGAGAACGTCTCCTGGTCGCATCGTCTCCAACTCGGCCAGGATGCGCACCATCGGCTCGGGCGGCTCAAGATCGCGGTTGTCCATCTGTCGGGAAGCCTCGGGCCAGTCATCTGCGTTCGCGGCTTCGGCGGCCACGTCGGTCTCGCGTTCGCGCGGAGCTTCGGTCCGTCGAAACAAGACTTCCCAGTCGCCGCCCTCGATCTCTCTGGCTTCGTGACTGAAGCCCTTGCTGCCGAGGACCTGGAACAGAGGAGCCGGCTTGAATGTTGCGTAGAGCCGCAATCCCTCGTCGGGGGCGAGAGACGCGATGGTCTGCATAATCTCCTGGAATGGTTCACCGCCGCCGCGGAGGATCGGACGGACGTCAAGGTCGACAAAGGTTTGCGTCATCGGGATCGGCCTCCTTTTCGGGTCAGGTTGAGCTCGGCAGGGAAACGAGGAGATACGGCTGGCGTGCGCCTTCGGGAAGCGGGGCCTCTGCCGCCACGTCCGACAGCCGCCGCGTGCGCAGGAACTGCACGGCGATTGCAAGGGTGGCGACGGTCATCGCACCGGCGGCGATCCTGAAAGCCATGGCGTGCACGAACAGCAGGGCTGCGGTCGCTCCCCAGACGGACAGAAAGTAGAGGAGGAACCACGGGCGAGCGCGCTTCTCGACGACGAGATCCTGCACCCGCGGCGTCGCGGTCTTGCCGAGCACGGGACCGTAGCATTCGAGCCAGGTGAGGAAGGCAATGATCTTGTAGAGCTTGGCGAGGCCGAGGCCGGACAGCCATCCGAACACGGCGAGGAAGACGACGGCGCCGATCCGGTCTGAAAGAAAGCCGGTCGCGGTCAGGACGAGCATCAGCACGACGGTTGCCGCGAGCGAGACCATCGCGAGCGCGGCCATTTGGCTGTTGAGCTCGATGATGCGACGCTTGCGGGCGCCGTAGAGGTGAAAGATATCGGCTCCGTAGAGAGCCAGAGCGGCAAAGCCGAGAAGGGCCCCTATGAAAAGCGCGGGCAGGATCGTCGCGTCGCGAAGGAGTTGCGCCACGCCGCCGAGGATCGCCACGGCGAGCGCACCTGTCCCAAGCCAGAACACCGCGCGGGTACGAGGGCCCTCCAGTTCCGGTGCGAGCATGAACATCGCCAGGAGACGGTAGCTCACGCCCATTGCCGCAAATGTGAGCCATCCGCCGAGCCCGGCGACGACATGCAGCGGTACGCCTCCTGCGGCGATCGTCAGGAGAGCCTCGGACTGGACCGGTGTGCCGAAGACGAAACTGAAGATCGCGCCCAGTGCGACCGTCGCGGCGACGCAAAGGAGAGCGATCGCGACGAAACGCGCCGGCAGGGGGAGGGGACGCGCCTGCCAGAGTGTCCGACCGAGACTATAGAGGACGAGCGAGAACCCGGTTGCGAGCAGAACGGCGGCAAGCGGAAAGAGCCAGGCACGCGCATTGATCGTGCCGGCGAGCTGAAGAAAGCCGCAAAGCAGGGCGGCGAGTCCCGCCACGAGCAAAATCAAGGCCGGCAGAGGCAGCGTATCTCCGTGAAGGGGCCGTGCGATGAGTACCGGGACGAACTGAAAGAGTGCCCCGCAGAGCAAAAGACTGAGCCAGCCGATGGCGATGAGATGGACGAGGACGAGCGTCTGCGGAGCCCGGAGCGGTGCGGAGGGAAAGCCGTATCCCGATGCCATCAGGCACTCGCCGAGGACCAGCGCGACGAGCGCCGCAGCGAAATAGGACATGGTCCAGCGGGAGAGCGTGACACCGATCATGAGAATCTCCGTAGGACGCGACGCCGGTTGGAGCCGGCGTCGCGCCGCAGCGCATCAAGCCGACGCGGCCTGCTTGCCGATCTCCACGCGCCAGACCTGCGGGCCCTGTTCGACGTAGGTCCAGGAGAATTCGCCCGGATACTCGGCTTCGAGCTGGTAGTAGAGCGGCTTGGGATCGTGATCGTTGACCAGGGTGAAGGATGCCCCCGGTTCGAGCGCGTTCACGAGCTCGAATATCTTGGCGTGACGCTGGGCCGGTACGAGGCTCCGGACGTCCACAATGTCGGCGCCGTTCGACGATTCACTCATTGGCATTCTCCTTGGCTTGCTTCGAGGACTTGAGAACAAGTTGCGGCCGAAGGGACCTTGCCGGTGCGTCGCTGGCCCGCTGCGCGGCGGCGATGACCCTGGCGAGGATCCTTCCCATGGCTTCCCCGCGCAGCAGCCATCGGCGGTGCGATATGACGCCAAACGACGTGCCGGGCTGAAGGGCCGGATAGGTGTCTTCGTGCAGGGTCATGGCGGGGTGTCTCCGGTCGCTGCGTTCACGAGGTTCACTGTCTATCTTAAAAAGATATATTGTCAATGTATCTTTTATGCCGTAGGACAAAGGAAATGACGGCGAAGCGCCCGGGCCGGCCGGCCAGCGAGGTCGCTACGCAATCCTACGGAGGCGCGCCATGAACAACGTGATGGCAGGCGAAAACGGACCGATCGAGCGGGCCGGTTCAGGACGGACGGCAGTCCGCATGGAGGGGCGTCGTCCGCCGCTCACGTCCCTTGCTGTCGGGGATGTTGCGGAGATGCCGGCATCGAAGTTGGCTGCGGTCGTCGTCGCGCATTTCCGTGCGCACAGCCATATCTGCAACGTTATGACGCATATTTCCGGCGCCAGGTGGGACAAAGTAGAAGAGGCGATCGGGGTCATTCTCGATCCCTGCGCCGGCAAGCTCCAGATGACGCCGCTTGCCGAGAACATCGTCGATCTTCTGTGCGCGGAGAGGGGTGTCACCGGCCGGATCGCCAAGCCGTATTTCGAAGCGCTTCTGATCCGGCTGCTGCCGGCCGATGTCGCGGCGCGGACGAGTGCCCGTGTCGCCTCCCGGCATATCGAGAAGTCGAGGTAGCGCCATGAGCGGGCCGGCCTCTTCCAATGAGCGGGTCGTGGACGTTCGAGAGATCAGTCCAAGTGTCCGGCACACGGTCATAGACCAACTGTTCACGCATCTCGCGACCGGTGAGACATTGCAGCTCGTCGTCGACCACGATCCGCACCGGCTGAGGCTGCGCCTCGAGGCGAACTGCGACGGCGGCATCGTTTGGGACTATCTCCAGGAGGGCCCGGACGTCTGGCGCGTCCGTCTCGGCCGGGGAGCAGGTGCGCAGGCGCGAGCGAAGTGAAAACGCCCATCTGGACACGGTTTCTGAGGGCATGCGGTGCGGGCGCGCCTGCATCGTCCGAAGTGTCGTCGGAGAGCATGCGGAACGACCGCAGCACGGGTCGGCGGGATCGGCGGCTCGATCAACTGGAGCGCATCCACATGACCGCGAATGCTGGGCTGTGGGGTGACGCCAGCGTGATGGTCGCGGCGGCCGAAACACTCGAAAGGGACAGGCTCGCGGAGAGGATGACCGAGCGATGATACGATCGACCGAGGAACGGCTCTACATGTCAGCTAGCGGAATCAGGCAGCCAATCGGCCCGGACGACGCCGAATTGCGCTCCTATCACGAGTCGCTCGTTCGCGCGGACTACGACCGATGCCATCCGGACGATTCGTTCGAGGATCTGAAGTGCCGCGCTCGGTTCTCGAAAGAGGATCAGGGCCTTTTACGCGACTGGATGGCGATCGCCGCCCGCCGTGTGCAGCAGCGGCAGAGGGACGCGACGCCTGACATCGGGCACCCTTCGATCGCGGCGTAGCTGAATCGGATGGACGACCTCCGTGCCGCCATCGCGGATACTGAGCGTCGATTAACCCTAGAGCCCGAAGAAGTTCCGCATGCGCCCGAGCATGTCGGGATCATCGCGAACGAGCCTGATGCCCAGATTTTCCGGAGGAACGCCGACCGAGCAGGCGCCGCCCCGGGGATCTCGGATGAAGCTCGAAAGGTAGGCGCGATGGGCACCTTCGGCGATGCGCACGCCGCAGATCGCGTGGCGTTCCGTCTTGCCGGTGGCCGAGTCCGTGGCGTGCCGTTCGAAGCAGGTGCTCGTCCATTCCCAGACGTTGCCGGACAGGTCGAGGAGGCCGTGCTCGTTTTCGCCGAAGGCACCGGCGGGCCGCGGCTCGGGATCGGCCGTACGGCTTTTCTTCGTATTCGCCTCGTAGCGCGACAGCCATCGTGTCGCGGGGTTTCGCGGGTCGTCGACGACGCCGTAGCCGTCGTCGACATAGCGGGAGCCAGCCGCAATCGCCCACTCCCGATCGGTCGGCAGGCGATAGGCTTCGCCCGTCTCACGGGACAGCCACTTCGCGTAGGCGACCGCGTCATTGAAATTTACGCCGACGACCGGCAGGTCCGGGGCCGTCGGCCCTTCGGCCGGTGCGCATTGGCCGGCCGCGACGCAACGGTCGTACTCGCCGCGCGTCACCTGCCGGCGCATGATCGCGAAGGCGCGACTGACGCCGACTTCGGCGATCGGGCCGTTGACCGGCGCGGAATCCAGTAGAAATTCTCCCGCCTCGCGATAGACGACTCGCTGCGTCTCGATCTTGACCAGCTCAGGCTCGGATGCGGCCGCGTGGGTTGCAAGAGCGACCGGGAGGACGATGGCAAGAGCGGCGATCGGCAGTAATCTCATCATCTCCTCCAGGCGCAGGAGGGCGGCCCGCCTGCCAGGACGGGCCGTCGTCTCGACTGTCTACTGGCCGACGATCGGGCCGGGTGCGCTGACTTGGGACATCAGATCGTCGTCCCACTCGCCCTCGACCGTCACGTGGGCCGTGGCCCCGAGCTCGGCGGCCTCGATCAGGTTGTGATTGACATAGGCATAGACCCCGGGCTGCCGGAAGGTGTAGAGCGCCGCGGCGGCACTGCCGCCCCGCACGAACCACGTCTCCAGACCGACCTGCGGCGCGTTGCCGAACTTTCCCGTTTCCCAGACATAGTCGCCGTGCCCGCCGATCAGGTGGGGGCGCGTGTCGCGGTTGGCGGCGGAATGGATGAACATGACCGTTTCGCCAACCTTGGCCTTCATCGCACCGTCGCCGGTGAGCGATCCGACCTTTCCGTTGAAGACTACATGCGTGGGAATCAGGCCCCGCATCACCTCGAGCGTGTCGGGATAGGAATCGCCAACGCTCTCGTAGCTCTTGTAGTCCCCGTTCTCGTCCTTCGGGATGTAGAGATCGAACTCGCCGATCGTGTAGATGCGATCGTACCGGAGAGCGTTGCCGTCATCGTCCTTGAGGCCATCCCGCGGCAGCACGAGCACGGCGCCGCTCATGCCGCTCACCACGTGCCAGGGGATCATTCCCTCCGGCGCGCAGTGATAAACGAAGGTGCCCGGCTTCGTCGCCTTGAAACGCAACGTCGTCTGCTCACCCGGCATGACCAGCGTCAGCGCGCCGCCGCCCAATGCGCCGGTGGCAGCGTGGAAGTCGATGTTGTGCGGCATCGAGTTGGTGGACGGGTTGACCAGGGTGAGCTGCAGATAGTCGCCTTCGTGCACGACCATCGTCGGCCCCGGCATCGAGCCGTTGTAGGTCATCGCCTGGAACGTCGTGCCCTCGTCGTCGACGACCACCGCCTTCTCCTCGATGGTCATCGTAAACTCGACGACCTTCGGGCCGCCCTTGGCGACCTGGTCGTGGGCCATTACCGCCGGCGGGGCGACCAACTGGCCCTGCACGTGCTCAAGTCCGTCGACCGGATCGATACTGCCGCTCGCGGGAGCCGCCGCGACTTCGAGCCCGGGCACTGCCGCCACCAGAGTGGCCGTGGCTGCTGCACCGATCAATGCGGTGCGACGGGTGATGGCTGACATGACATTGCTCCCTTTCTCGTCGGCCTTTAACCGATGACGGGAACAAACACCGACGAGGCGCGACGATCTTTGCAGAAATGCAAATCCGGCGCTTTCTCTTCGGGGATTTCGGGTCCACATCCTCGCGTCGGTGCGGGACGGGAAAAGAGGCGCGTCTGCGTGCGCCGGAAAGCGATGGCGGGAGCAGGGCAGCGGCTATTGAAAGCGCTCTAAGCGCGTAACTCCCGTTCGTAGCGCGGCGACCGGCGCTGCCGTCATGGTTCGCGGGCGACCTGTTCCGTCCGAACGACGGGCCGGGCCAAACCCAAATCAGCCCCGTCCTCTCGCCGGGCGCGCGGAGATTTGCTTCACGTCCTCAATGGCCGTCAGAGCATTGGACCGGGGCGGTCGGGAAGCGCGCTTCCGTTCGCCAGGGCGTCGGCGAAGGCATGATGAATATCGCGATGGATGGCTTCGTCCGCCCTTATCGCCACGATCATGTCGCCCAGCTTTGCCTCTGGGGCGAGATCCCAGTAGGCAATGGCAAAGGGCGGTGCCGCCAGCATTTCTTCGGAGCCATTGTCGAGCCGCCGAAGATAGTCGGAATAACCCTGGACGGATTGCTCGGCCAGGTAGGCTGCCATGCGGTGGGCCGTGCGGGCCGACAGAAGATACAGAAGAAAATAGGCATTGTAGAAGATGCCTTGCGCAACGGCGATCAGAAGCCGCTCGGACGTGCTCGGGTGTTCCAGTGCCACAAAGGCCATGAGGTGGGCGCGCTGGTTCTCCGCTTCCTCCATGAAGGTCCGGATCCAGCCGCGGTCATCGGTCATCCGGCGTAGGCACTTCAGATGAAGCAGTGTCGCGGCAACCATTGCCGGCACGGCCGCCACTGTCTCGATCACGATGACCCGATGCCCGTAGCGGCGGCTGAGAAGGCCGTCGGTGCAGGAGACCATCAGCCGCGCCACGCCCGAGGCGAAGCGATCCGACCATGATTGCGGCTCGTGGTGCCGGAAAAGGTCGGACTTGTTAATGTTCAACATCGCGGCTCCTTTTCGAGGCGGGGCTTGCCTGCGCTCCAAAAGACCGACCACGCCACCCATGCCGAACCTGACTCAGCGTCACCAGTCCCGGCCGAGGGAAACCGAAGGGTATTCAACCAACTTTGCGCGAGCGCAATCATCGGGATCAGAGCCGGGTGATGATGAAGTCGCGAAACGTCGGTGTGTCCGATCAGCATTGCGGCACCGATAGCGCGATTTCGCAAGACGGTGCGTCCATCGCGCCGGCGACTCCCTTCGTTCGGGCCCGGCATGTGACGGATTGGAACAAATGTGAATTCTTCCGGTTCCTTTGTCCAGATAGTGTCGGTGTATTCGCAGGGTGCGGGTTCTCGCCGGGCTTCTCGTGCAGCGCCGTTATCCTATCTGCAATAGATGTGGCGGTACTGCCTTCGATTTCCTCCGCCTTCGATGCCCCGAATCAATGGACCCGACAGGGCTGTGGTAGAGTGCACGCGCGGATCAGTAGGCTTTCGATCGTCGGGCAAGAACATCGCCTATGGATCAGCACCTCGACCTCGACATTCTTGAGCGGACCGAGCTTTTCCGCGGCGCGCCGGAGGCGGTGCTGCGCGAGGCTCAGGTAGCCTCCTTCCGAAAGCGCGCCTATCCCGGCGACGTGCTCTATCAGCAGGGCGATCCGGCCTCGTCGGTCTACGTCGTCATCGTCGGGCGATTGCGCGTGACACAGACGACCGCCGACGGTCATCAGGTCATCATCCGCTACCTCAATTCCGGCGAGATGGTCGGCTACGCCGTGATCAGCGGCGCGAAAACCCACGCCGGAACGACGACGGCGGTCGACGACGTGCATCTGATCGGATGGACTTCCGAGGTGTTCAGGAACCTCATGAGGAATCATCCGGTCATCGCCATGAACGCGCTCTCGGTCCTCGGAACGCGATATCAGGACATGCAGGCCCGGCTCCGGGAGAGCGCGACCGAGAAGGTCGAGCAGCGCATCGCTCACGCGCTTCTGCGTCTCGTCCAGCAGGCCGGCCGCCACACGTCGCGCGGCATCGAGATCACTTTTCCGCTCTCGCGACAGGACATCGCCGAGATGAGCGGCACGAATCTTCACAGCGCCAGCCGGGCTTTGAGCGCCTGGGAGAACGAGGGTATCGTGGCATCGGGCCGGCGGCGGGTGACCGTGTGCAACCCTCGCGCGCTGGCGCTCATCGCGGAGCCGTCGACGTCCCGGTCCGTGTGATTCCGCGATCGTTTCCGCCCGGCGGCGCCGGCGGAAAAGCTCTCCGGCAACCGCCGTACAGGACCGGCCGTCATGGACAGCGGCCCTCGTCCACGTGCGCACCTTGACCTCGGCGGGCGATCGAGGCGAGGCTCCTCGGCCCGGTCGTCCGGGAAACGTCAGTAGCGCGTGGACACCAGAATAAGATTCATTTACTATCGATTATATATCCGGCCGGAGGTGTTCCATGGTTTCGGTGAGCATCCGAGGGCGAGGCGGGGCCGGGTCTGATCGAAGCACCGGTAGTTGGGGGGCGGTGCCTCTTGCCGGGCGACGCGTGCTGGTCGCCACGATGCCGCGTCGCCGATCAGGTGGAAAGACATGCGTCTGACGACATTCTCCGACTATGCGATGCGTGTGCTGATGTATGCCGGGTCCGCCGGCGATCGGCTGATCACCATCGAGGAGACCTCGAGGGTCTACGGGATCTCCCGCGCGCACCTGATGAAAGTCGTCAATATCCTGACGAAGACTGGATACCTGAAGGGGGTGCGCGGTCGGTCGGGCGGGTTTACGCTCGCCAGACGTCCCGAAATGATAAATCTCGGGGCAATCGTGCGCGTGACCGAACCGGATTTTGCCCTGGTCGAGTGCTTCGCAACCGGCAATCAGTGCGTGGTTTCCAGATGCTGTCGGCTGCCCAACGTCCTCAACGAAGCATTGACCTCGTTCGTCACCACGTTGGATCGCTATACCCTCGCGGACATCATGCTGGCGGAACGCGACTTCAAAGCGCCGCGTCCGTCGGGTGAGGAAACGCGTGGGCCCGATTTTGCGGTCGCAGGGGCGCGCGGTTAGTTCGAATGCCCGATCGGGCGGGACGGTGACCGCCAGACCCGACGCGGCCCGCTTCAGCGCAGCACCGGTCTGCCGGCGGAAAGCCGCTTCCGGTTCATCCGCGAGCTTCCTCCTTCGGAAATCGACCGGGAAGCCATTGCCGGAAACCGACCACCTTCGCCTGTCGCCTCGGCATCGGAGCTGCCGCCTTCAGATCAGCTTCAGCCCGCGCAGGTTCATATGGCCGTCGCGGTCGATGATGACGTGGTCGTGGACGCTGATGCTGAGGGGGCTGGCAATGTCGACGATGGTCGTGGTCATGTCGACGTCGGCGCGCGAGGGCGTCGGATCGCAGCCGGGATGGTTGTGGAGAAGTCGGCTTAGGTGATCATCTACTTGAAATATATTTATAATTTCCAATCCGCGGACGCGATGGCGCTTGTGTTCAGGAGCGGTATTAGATGCTTGATCGCGATCATCACCGTTCCTTCGCTCCGTCACGCTCAAGTTTCGATGACTCCGGTGAGGCGCGCTACTTCTTTCGAGCGGCCTTTCCTATTGCGCCGTAGGGACCCGGTACCGTCGAGCAGCAGCAACGATCAGCCCGGCCCACATGGCCTCGTCCGAGAAGGCTGCGGAAATCGCGGTCCTGTTCAGCGTCGACAATGCGAAGAATGCTATGATAGCGTTTCTGACAGGCTAGTTGTAAGCGCTGCGATATAAGACTAGGCCGAAACGCATACCAAGCTCTCGCAGCGCAACCGCGCCAAGTGTCGGCATAAATCAGAGACAATGCCAGCCGACCGTCCAGGGAGGAGCGCGATGACGGCGGCGAACCCGTATTTTGGATTCCGTAAGGACCGTTCCCTTACGCATGACCTATGGGAGAGGTTCAACGGCGGGCTGATAGAGGTCGAGGCGATCCGGGACCCTTATCAGCAGGCCCTGATCCAGGACTGGCAGCGTTGCGCGACACTCGGCATCGACGTCGCCATGCGCGCCGGCGTGCGGCTGTCCGACGAGGAACACCGTCGCGCCGTGGAGGACGCTGCGCAACTGCTCGAACGCGCCCGCCCGGCGATAGCGCAGGTCAGCAGGTGCCTGATCGACGTTCCCGGAATCCTTATCCTGACGGACGGCTCCGGTATCATCCTGCACGTCGAGGGCGACGCGCGAGTCAAGGCGTTCGCCGCCGAACGCTCCGGCATCGTTGAAGGCTCCTGCTGGCTAGAGCAGGTGGCCGGTACCAACGGTCTCGGCTCGGCGATCCGCACGCGCGCGCCGGTGCACGTCTTCTCCGCTGAGCATTTCTGCGAGGGCTGGCACCAATGGACCTGCGCCGCGACGCCGATCATGGACCCGAGCGGGTCCGAGGTCGTCGGCGTGATCGACTTCACCACGATCGAGAAGGATTACCGGGACCAAGCGCTGGCGCTGACCGCCTCGCTCGCCAATTCTGTCCGCGCCGGCATGCAGTTCGACGACGAACTTGAGCGCAGCGTGCTGCTGCAGCGTTATGCCGAGTGCGCCAATCGTCATCCCGACCTCGGTCTCGTGGTTCTCAACCGGCGCGGCGAGGTCGTGCGTGCGACCGGTGATCTACGTGCGCGGGCCTTCGCCGAGAAGTCCTCCGTCGAGCGCGCCTTCCGCGCCGACGAGGAGGAGGTCGTGGAGGTCGTGCTGCCGACGACCGGACGGCGGATCGGCACCATCCATCAGTTCGCGCCTCGGCCGCGCCTGCAAGCCGCGGGCGTCAGCGGGCATGCAACCGAGACAGTGGTGCATCGCGGCGATTTCGTCACCACCGATCCAAGGACGATCGAGGTTCTGGAACGGGTTGATCGCGCTGCCGAGCGCGATTCCGTCGTCCTGATCACGGGCGAGACTGGCACCGGCAAGGAGCTAATCGCCCGCTATATTCATACGCGCAGCGCGCGGGCGCGGGGCCCTTATATACCGGTCAACTGCGGTGCAATCGCCGGCGACCTGATGGCGTCCAGCTTTTTCGGTTATGTCGGCGGCGCGTTCACGGGCGCCGATCCCAAGGGGCGCCGCGGCTATTTCGAGGCCGCGGGGGGTGGAACCCTGTTCCTCGATGAGATCGGCGAGCTGCCGCTGGATATTCAGGCGGCGTTGTTGCGCGTGCTCGAGGATCGATCCGTCCAGAAAATCGGGTCCGATCGGACAGTCACGACCGATTGCCGCGTCATCGCCGCCACCAACCGCGACCTGTCTGCCGAAACGCTTCGCGGCAGCTTCCGTACCGATCTCTACTACCGGCTGAACGTGATCCAGATCATGCTGCCGCCGCTGCGCGAGCGGCCGGGCGATATCCTGATGCTGGCGCGCCGTTTTCTCGATCGGTTCTCCAGCGGTGCGGCGCTCGAACTCGACGCCTCCGCGGAGGCAAAGCTCTTGGGGCATCTGTGGCCCGGAAACGTGCGAGAGCTGCGCAATGTGATCGAGGCGGCGACGATGGCGTCGAGCGCGACCATTTCCGCGAACGACCTGCTCTTCAACACGACGACGGCGGCTGCATCCGTTGTCCCCTCCGCCGATATTGGGGCCGAGGATGAGCGTTCGCGGATCCTTGCCGCGCTCATTCGCCACCGTAAGGTTGGCCGTGCCGCCCAGGCGCTCGGCATGTCTCGGGCGACTTTGTATCGCAAGTTTGCTGCGCTCGGCATCGACCAGAGTTTGTATCTATAAAGCACGAGACGGTTTTGTCGCACGAGACAGGCGTTGATACGAAATTGTCTCGACAATACGAATAATATTACTGGCGAATTCGCCAGTATTATCGGACTTTCCAGCAATTTTTGTCTACCTTAAGAAACTGGCACATGCCTTGCTGACTGGTATCGGAACCGGGCTCGAAAAACGCCTGGACGGGTACAATCAGGGAGGATGCCTTGCCCACTCAGGAGATCCAAACTTCGAAGCCGCGCGGATTCACGCTGAGTATCGACAATGGGGGAACCTTCACGGACGGCGTCCTTTCAGACGGCGACCGGCTGTTCTCGGTGAAGGTACTGACGACGCCGCACGATCTGACGATCGCTTTCCGACAGGTCCTCGAACAGGCGGCCGAGCAGGCCGGCGCCACCGTTGTCGAACTGCTGAAGCAGACGACGTGCGTGCGCTATTCGACGACGATTGGCACGAATGCGATCATCCAGCGCTCTGGCCCGAAGCTGGGGCTCATCGTGTCAAGGAAAGACGAGGTGGCCTTCCAAGGGCTTGCCGCGGAAAGTCTGCTTGGCGACATCCTCGATCCCACGGCGAAGTGGGTTCGCGGTCTCGAAGTCGACGCCGGTGTCGACGAAGCGGCGGTCCTTGTCGCTGCCGAAGAACTCCTGAACGAAGGTGCGGAACGGCTCGTGATCGCCCTGTCAGGCGCGGACGCCGCGGCGAGCGAGCGGCAGGTCAAGTCGATCCTCCTATCGGAGTATCCCCGGCACATTCTCGGCGCCCTTCCGATGCTGTTCTCGACCGAGGTCACGGGTGATCCGGACATCGCCCGCAGGGCTGCGACGGCCGTCCTTAACGCCTACCTGCATCCTGCCCTCGAGCACTTCCTCTACAAGGCCGAGGACGTGCTGCGCTCCTCCCGCTACAACCGACCGCTCTTCATCTTCGGCAACGACGCGACGACCAACCGCGTCGCCAAAGTGACGGCGATCAAGACCTACAATTCCGGTCCGACCGGCGGCGTCGAGGGTTCGGTCTATCTTGCTGGGCAGTACGGCATTGCCGACCTCGTCTCAGTCGATATCGGCGGGACGTCGAGCGACATCGCCTTCATCCACGACGCTCGCGCAGACGGGGCCGCGAACGGGCAGGTTGAGGACGTCGAGGTGTCGATGCCGTTGCGCGATATACACGCGCTGGGCGCCGGCGGCGGAACGATTGCCAAGGTCGAGTCGGGCCAGCTTGTTCTCGGACCGGAAAGCGCCGGCGCCGCTCCCGGGCCGGCGGCCTTCGGTTTCGGCGGCGACCGCCCAACCCTGACCGATGCTAACGTGGTCACCGGCACGCTCGGCCCCGACGCTGTTCTCGCTGGGCGCATCCGTCTCGACTCCGGGCGCGCGCGCCGGGCGGTCGACGAGCGTGTCGCTCATCCGCTCGGCCTGTCGGTCGAGGATGCGGCGGTGCGCATCGTCGAGGGTATCGAGAAGCGCATCGGTGACTATATCGCCGGCGAGTTCGACCGCCGCGGCCGCAGCCCCGAGGGTGCGACGTTGCTCGCGTTTGGCGGTGCGGGTCCGATGCATGTCTGCGCGATCGCCAACATCGCCGGCATCCGTAAGGTGCTCGTGCCGTCTCTGGCGAGCGTCTACAGCGCCTTCGGCATCGGCACGAGCGACGTGGTGCACGCCTATCAGGGCATGCTGAATGGTGACGCGGGTGTCCTCGATGCGCTCGAGCGGCGTGCTCTGATCGACATGAAGGGGGAGGGCTTCGGCGCGGCCGGCGTCACGCTCTCCTGGTCGCGACCAGGCGATGGCGCGGAGACGTCCTACGACAAGGAGGGGCTTCTCTCGGCGCTGTCCGGAAAGGGCAGGAAGCAGACCGAGGCGATCGTCCTGACGGCGACCGCTTCACTACCCAAGGTCGGCTTCCCGACGATCGGTGGCTCCGGCGTGGTTGAGCCGAAGGGCAGCCGTACCGTCACCTGGAAGGAGGGCGGTGCCCAGGAAACGGAAATCTACGACGCCGACGCGGTTCTGGCGGCTGCCGGCGCCCTGTCCGGACCGGTGATCGTCGAGGCGTGTGACACGACCATCGTTGTGCCGGCCGGCTGGCACCTGTCGGTCGACGGCCACGGTCAGTTTGTGCTGACGCGCGCCGCCTGATCGAACGTTCCAACGAAATTCCCGAGGATTCCGATATGTCCGAAGACAAGAACGAGCGCATTACCGAGTATCTCGACGTCGACCTTTCGACCGAGACTTGGCACTGTCACGCCTGCAATCACCCGATCGGCCCGGCGCGCGAAAGCTACAAGTATGGCCTGCTGGTGCACGAGCGTGACCCGCGCGAGGTGCACCGCCCGCTGATCGACGAGGGCCGCTACGCGTACACCTTCGCGCCCGATCCGACCTGGTGCCGCATACTCGAATACTACTGCCCGAGCTGCGGCACCCAGATCGAGGCCGAGTACCTCGTGCCCGGTCACCCCATCACCCATGACATCGAGCTCGATCTCGACTGGCTCAAGGTGCGCGCCGCGACGCGCACGGAGGTGTGACAATGCGACAGGTTAGCGTGGATATCGGCGGCACCTTCACCGACTGCTTCCTCGTCTGGGACGACAAGCGTATCGAGGCCAAGGCGCCCACCACGCACTTCAATCTCTCCGAAGGCTTCATGAACTCGCTGACGAACGCCGCCGAGGAACTCGGCGTCGATGTCGCGACCGTGCTTTCCGAGATCAACTCCGTGCGGTATGCGACGACGCTCGGCACCAACGCGCTGATCGAGCGCTCCGGGCCGCGCCTCGGGCTGATCACCACGGCCGGGTTCGAGGATACGATCGTCATCGGCCGTTGCCGGCAGTATGCCGACGGCCTGCCGGCCTCCGCCCAGGCGAACCTGCCCGGCGCCGACAGGCCGCTGCCGCTGATCGGACGCGACTGCATCGTCGGCATCCGCGAGCGCATCGACTTCAAGGGCCGTGTCAAGGTCGCCGCCAGCCGCGACGATATCCGCGACCAGATCCAGGTGCTGGTCGACCGGGGCGTGCGCGGCTTCGTCGTGTCGCTCCTGAACGGCGTCATCAATCACGAGCACGAGAAGCTCGTCGAGGAGATCGTCCTCGAGGAGTATCCGACCGCGTTCCTCGGCTCCTTCCCAGTCATCTGCTCGCACGACATATCGCTGAAGAAGGGTGAGTACGCCCGCACCATGTCGTCGATCCTCGACGCCTACCTGCAGCGCGAGATGCAATACGGGCTCAGAAGCCTCTCGATGGCGCTCAACAAGGGCGGCTACCGGCGGCCGATGCAGGTCGTCCACAATACCGGCGGCATGAGCCAGCTCAACCGTACCCACGCTCTGCAGACGGTCCATGCGGGCCCGGTTGCCGGCCTATCGGGCGCCGAGCAGTTCGCCGAGGAACTCGGTCTTGAGAACCTGATCACGACCGATATGGGCGGGACCAGCTTCGACATCGGCCTGATCGCCGGCGGTGGCATCAAGTTCTACGAGTTCTCCCCCGTCATCGACCGCTGGCGGGTCGACATTCCTATGGTGTTCCTGTCGGCGGTCGGTGCGGGCGGGGGGTCGATCGCCCGCTACGACTCGACCATCCGATCGATCACTGTCGGCCCGGAAAGCGCTGGCAGCGAGCCGGGGCCCGCCTGCTTCGACATGGGCGGCACAGAGGCGACCGTCACCGATGCCGACCTCGTGCTCGGCTATCTCAACCCCGACTACTACAACGAGGGCCGCACCAAGCTCGCGAGGAGGCGGGCGGAGCGGGCCATCGGTAAGGTCGGCACGCCACTCGGCCTCGACATCAAGGACGCGGCGGTCGCAATCCGTCAGATCGTCGACAACAACATGGCCCAGGCGATCTTCAAGGAGGTGGCGCTGAAGGGCTTCGACCCACGCAAGTTCACCTGCTTGGTATATGGCGGTAACGGTCCGACGCATGCGTGCGGCTATGCCGAAGGTCTCGGCGTGCGCGACCTGATCATTCCCCTCAATGCCGCAATCTTCTCGGCTGTCGGGGCGGGCAACCTCGACCAGGTGCACATTTACGACCGCACGACGTACATCTATCTCTACAACGCCAACACCAAGGCGCTGCTCGATGATTTCTCCGAGATCAACGGGATCATCGACGAGCTCAAGGCGCGTGGCACGCGGGATATCGTTCGTCTCGGTCACAAGCTCGAGGACATCCAGTACCGGGTCGAGTTCGACCTGCGTTACGGTGACCAGTTGGCCCTGACCACGCTGGAGTGCCCTTACCAGCAGTTCTCATCAATCAAGGAAGTGTTCGACGTGGTGAAGCGGTTCCACGTCTCCTATGGCGAGCGCTTCGGCGAAGGCAGCCAGACACCCGAGGTCGGCGTCAACCTCAACAACATCCGCGTCGTCTCCTACGTACCGTTGGAGAAGGTGAAGCTCGCCGCCGCCAGCCGCCACCAGCGCGACGGCACGGCCGGACAGTCGCTTAAGGGTAGTCGCGTCGCCTATTTCGCCGGTGCCGGCGGCTTCGTCGACACGTCCGTGCACGACTACGCCAAGCTCGCCTTCGGCGAACAGGTGCGTGGCCATGCGATCGTCGAGGCGCCGCACACGACCGTCGTCATCTATCCCGGCTGGACGCTGACTCTGGACGAGCGCGGCTTCGCCTCGGTGCGCCAGGACGGCTGAACCAGCAACGATAAGACTTCCGGAGAAACGCCATGAACATTCCGCAGCAGAATTTCGAGATCGACGACGCCACCTTCGAGATGGAACTGAAGGAGTTCCTGGACCAGCAGATGCTGTTCCGCGGCCCCGATCCCGAGATCATGAACTCGCACGCGCTGGCGCCGAAGACGCCGCTCGAGATCCGTTCGCTCGAGCAGCCCGTCGACGTGGTCACCCGCACCGTCATCCGCAACCGGCTGCAGATGATCGCCAACGAGGCCAATGAGATCCTCTCCCACATCGGCTCCGCGCCGGGGGCGAAGTGGGGCGACTTGATCTGCGCGGTGTTCAGCGCCGCAGGCGACCTATCGATCGCCTCGTCGAACGGCGTGCTGCTGTTCTCGGTCCTCGCCCACCATCCGATCAAGTACATCCTGAAGTACTGGAAGGACGAGCCGACCGTGGGCATCCGGGACGGTGACATCTTCATGCACAACGACGCCCGGTTCGGGAACATCCACAACACCGACCAGAGTTGCCTGCTGCCGATCTTCCACAAGGGCGAGTTGGTTGCTTGGGCCGGCTCGATCATCCACGAGGGCGAAAACGGCGCATGCGAGCCGGGCGGCATGCCGTCGGCGGCCCAGAGTCCCTACGACGAGGGTCTGAAGATTTCGCCGATGCGCTGCGGCGAGAACTTCAAGCTGCGCGAGGATCTTGTCACCTATTTCCAGAACTCGGTGCGCGATCCGAAGCTCCAGCTCGAGGACATGCGCGCCAAGCTTGCCGCCACGATGCGCATGCGTGAACGCCTTCTCGAGGTAATCGAGGAATACGGCCTGGAAACGGTGATCGGCACTATGCGCGATGCGTTGGACTCGACTGTCGAGGAGGTCGAGCGGCGTATCGAGGCGCTTCCGGACGGCAAGGTGCGCTACGTCCACTTCGCCGATTCCACGTTGCGCGAGAACGTCGCGATCAAGATCAACTGCGCTCTCGAGATCAAGGGAAAAGAGATGATCATCGACCTACGCGGTTCGTCACCGGAGTTCCTGAACCGCGCCAACAATACCGTTCTGTGCTCGCTGAAGGGCATGATCGCGCAGGTGTTCCTGAACTTCGTCTGGCCAGATCTGCCGCGCAATCAGGCGGTGCTCGTGCCGGTCAAGGTGCTGACTGACCCGAACTCGGCGCTCAACTGCTCGCCGGCATCGCCGAACGCGCAATCGATGATGACGTTCTTTCCGTCCTTTACGGCGGTCGAGCATTGTCTGATGAAATTCCTGTTCAACAATGTCTTTGCCGGCAACCCGGCCAAGGCGACCGAGGTTCATGCGGCGTGGTGGAACATGATCTCCGGCTTTATCTACGGCGGCTTCACCCAGCACGGCTTCTTCGTTGGCAACATCACGACCGACATCAACGGTATGGGCGGCGGCGCAAGGCGCAACCGCGACGGTGAGCACACGATCGCGCCGATCTTCGGCGCCTATGTCGATCTCGGCGAGACGGAGGTGCTGGAAGACGAACTGCCGATCGTCGGCATGAGCTACCGGCGGTTGATGAAGGACAACCAGGGCTTCGGCAAGTTCCGCTCAGGTCATGGCCACATGCAGATCCTGACCTATCAGGACAGCCCGCTCTGGGGCTTCATGAACTGCTCGATCGGCTCCAAGTTCCCCGGCGCCCCCGGCCTGTTCGGCGGCTATTCCTCACACTGCTATCCCCTGTGCCTGGTCAAGGGGGTCAATACCCTTGAAGCCGTCGAGAAGAGTCCCGAACTCATGCGCTACGACATCGTCGAGATCATGAACGAACAGCCGTTCAAGGGCGCGAGCTACGAGACGCGCCACACGGGCCTGCAATTCGACATCTGTCAGCCTGGCGAGCTCTACATGCAGGTGCAGGGCTGTGGCGGTGGTTATGGCGACGTGCTCGAACGCAATCCCGAACTGGTCGTCAAGGACCTGCGTGATGGTCTGATCTCGGACTGGGTCGCTCGCGAGATGTACAAGGTCGCCTACGACGCCGATACCCTGCTGGTCGACGAGGAGGCGACGGCCGGATTGCGCGACGAAGAGCGCAAGGCGCGTATCGCCCGCGGCAGGCCGTTCGCCGAGTTCGAGGCCGAGTGGACGAAGCCGAAGCCGCCCGCGGACGTGCCGTACTACGGCTCATGGGAGGATCCGACCGTCATCTACGCTGGCAATCCGCAAAGCACGATGCCCGCATCGGCGATCCAGGGCGTCATGCTCTGAGGCAAAACGGAATTCGACGCCATGCGGTTTGCACCATTGTGCCGCGGCTACGGCGCCCACCTAGTGGGCGCCGCGGACGGCTGGCCGGATGACCCGGTCGCGGCAATCAGTGCTTTCAGGTGCGAACGCTCGCTGCTCAGGCCGTCCGTCTGGTTCGTCGATCCAGGTGCCGACCGGCTCGCCGATGCGGCCGCTTCGGCCCAATCCCGAGAGGCCGGGGCGATCAGCGTGACGCCTGCCTGGCAGTGTCTGGCCACAGTGCTCTCTCATCTGGGTGCGGATCATACGGCTTCGGGCGGCCAGCCGGTTCCCGTCGTCCCGGGCATAACTATGTTGGCCCGGCGCCTGTTCGAATTTCGGGAAGCCGCGGGGCCCGAGGCGGATGACGCGCTCGACGAAGCGGGTCTTCTCCTAGCCGGCCTGCTTCGGCCGCTGCTGGAGGCGGGAAGCCGCGCGGTCGCAATCATCGAGCGGGCGAGGGGAATCGACCTCGCTCTCGTCGACGAGATGCTGAGCCCCGTCCATCGCCTTCTCGCCCATCAGGGGGCGATGCTTTGGATCGTCGCGGAAGACGGGGGGCTCTCGGACTTTTCGGAGTTCGGCGGCGAAGTCGCCGGCATTCTGCTGCCGGACGTCGATGTTCGGAAGCATTCGGCCGGACTGATGGGCATGACCACAGGCTATGGTCTTGCTGGCGAACTATTCGTGCGACGACTCGCGCCCGAGGAGCTTCGTACCACCGTGGCGGCGGTGCGGAATGCCGAGGTCTTTTCGCCGGTCGTGTCCGCTTCGGCGCTGCCCGAAACGGTGCTGGCGATCGCCGACGCGATCGTAATGGCGCCGACGGAGTGAGCCTGGTGTCATGAACCTTGCCACACTCGTTTTGCGAAACGCGCTGCTGAGGCCGGAAGCAACGGCGGTGTCGCTGGGGCTTTCGCCGTTCGCGAGCCACCGCACGCTGGCCAAACGCGCCGCCTCTCTCGCCGGGGAGATGCGGGAGAGATTTGGTGTTGGGCCCGGCGATCGTGTTGCGATGACGATGTCGAACCGGCCGGAATTCCTGGAGGTGCTGTTCGCCATCTGGTGGGCGGGCGGTGTCGCGGTCCCGCTCAACGCCAAACTCCACCGTGACGAGTTCGCGCATGCCGTCGCCGACAGCGAGGCGCGACTCGTCTTTTCGACGCCGGATCTCGCCGAAACCGCGGCTTCGCTGCAAAGCGAGGTGCCCGGCCTTGCCGTGACGATCATCGCCCCGTCGGCCGATTATGATCGGATGGCCGCTTCTGACACAGCGCTTGCGGACCCGGTCCGCCGCGCGCCCGAGGATCTTGCGTGGATCTTCTATACTTCTGGCACTACGGGCAGGCCGAAAGGGGCGATGCTGACCCATCGCAACCTGACGGTGATGATCTATTCGCACATTTGCGACGTCGCGCCTGTCGAGGCGAGCGATATCGTGCTGCATGCGGCACCGATGTCGCATGGCTCGGGCATGGTCGGCCTTGTCCACGTCGCCGCGGGGGCCTGCAACATGGTGCCCGAGACGGGCGGCTTCGATGCTGCGGAGATTATCGAGATCCTCCGGAGCCGCCGGGGAGTCGGCTTCTTCGCCGCGCCCACCATGATCAATCGGCTGGTGCGCGCGGATGGCCTCGATGAACAGGCCGCTGGTGGTCTCGGCACGATCGTCTACGGCGGGGCGCCGATGTATGTGGAGGACTTGAGACGCGCGCTCGATGTCCTCGGGCCGAAGCTCGCCCAGATCTACGGCCAGGGCGAGGCGCCGATGACGATCACCGCGCTGCCGGCGGCGATATATGCCGGTGCCGACGAAACGATCCTGGCCTCGGCCGGTTTTCCGCGCACCGGGGTCGAGGTGAAGGTTGCCGACGAAGCCGGGCGTTCACTGCCGCCCGGTAGCGTCGGGGAGGTGATGGTTGCCGGAGACATCGTGATGGCAGGCTATTGGCGCAATGAGGCAGCGACCGCCGAAACGGTGCGCGACGGCTGGCTTGCAACTGGCGATGTCGGAAGTTTCGACGACCGTGGCCTGCTGACGTTGCGAGATCGCAGCAAGGACCTGATCATTTCTGGCGGTTCGAATGTTTATCCGCGGGAGATCGAGGAGGTGCTGTTGACCCATCCGGGCGTGGCCGAGGTCTCGGTGATTGGCGAGCCCGATCCGGAGTGGGGCGAGGCAGTTGCGGCGGTAATCGTTACCGCTGAGGGCGTCACTGTCGACCCTGCTGATCTAGACAGACTGTGTCTTGTAAGGATTGCGCGCTTCAAACGGCCGAAGCGCTACCGATTTGTTCACTCGCTGCCCAAGAACAGTTATGGCAAGACACTCAAACGGGAGCTGCGGGCCATGAGATTGCAGTTCGACGATTGACGAGCGTGAATTGGCCACGCGCGACGCGGCAACCATTCCGGACGATCGAGTGCGCGGTGCTCTATCGAATGCTTAGGTTCTAGAAGATGCCGTTGAGGACCCGACGGGCATCGACCCGCGCTACGCCGTGCGGCTTGTCGGGCAACAATGGGCGGATCGGTTCAAACTCGAAGTCCGTCAGGTCAAAACGTGCCATTCATACCTCCTTCGACGGAGACACTGAATCACGACAAACCTTCAATCGGAATCCCGTTTATGAGTACGCATCCTAATCCTGGGTCTGGTGCTTGGTTCTCCTGATGGAGGAGTACTTGCGGCGCGATGCAACTGTCGCGAGGAGATCCGATGGTCTTCATCGAACAGCCGATCAGCGCCGGTTCGCGTTGCGACGACCGTTGCTACGGTGGTCTCGATTGTCATCCCGATGGTGAGACGGAACCGTGATGTCGCCCTGCAAGACGAATCGGGGGGCGGAGGGATCTGCTCGTAAGCGATCCCGACGACGCGAACTGCGGGCAGAAATGGGTTCCGTTCAATGACATCGCCGCGCGGAGGAGGGGCGATCCTCGCCGACATAAGGCGACAAAATCGCCGCGTGAAATCCGTCATGTGACCGGCCTCACCGCGGCTACAAAAAGAAATTTTGCAACGCAACCGGACTATCTACACAACTCGTCGATCAACGGTATAACGCTCGCCGCCTCTTGCAGGCGTGCGACCTCGGTCACGATTGATTTAGCTTGTCCGATCGAGCGCTCTCGTGGCCAGAGCGTACTGAACTTTTTCTCGACGTCGTCGCGCGAGATCGGATTGTTGCTATGGCCGATCGGATAAATCGTTTCCGCACTCACATCCCCACCCGCGGCGAGCGTGATCGTAATCCTTGCAGGCGACGTATTGGCGTCGCCATACGTGAATGCAGGAAGTTCGGCGACTTCGATCTTCGGGAGTAAGGCACGAGTTCTTGGGCACGCCAAGGCGTCATCCGTGAAATCGGCTGCGGAAATCTTACCCAAGAGCAAGGAGATGGCCACAACGTAGGGGAGGGAATGGTCAGCAGTCTCACGAGTCTGCGGATCCCATCGGCTGGACTCGCGTCCCATGACCTCGAACGCCATCCTGTTCACCTCGATGCGAACCTTTGCGACATCGGCATTGGCTATGCGGCCGTGCAAGTCGAGCGCGGCGTCGACCGCTGCTTGGCCGTGGTAGCAGACCGGATGGCGCTTGATGTGGGTCTTCAGGATAAAGTGCCCGCCATCTTCAGGCCAAACGATCCTGCCGACCACCGATTCGAGACCGCCGGTACCCTCGAACACGCCAGATGGGCCCGTCACGCCTTCCGACGCCAGCCGGGCGGCGAAGACACCGTTGCGGGCGGCATTCGGCCCAGCACAGGCCTTCCATTCGGATAGGCTGCCCATTCGTACATTGAACAAGCCCACATTTGCGGCGACAGCCAGCGCGAGAGCATGCTCCGTCCGTGCCTCGTCGAGCCCGAGCAGGCAGGCTGATCCGCCAGCGGCGCCCAGCGCCGCTGCGATGACTTGGTCGACCCCTTTTTCCGCTAGTGCGACGCCATCGCACAGGCCGCAATAGAGATCGTAAGAGATAACGATCGCACGAAGCAGCGCTTCGCCAGATGCGCCCTGTTCTTCGGCGAGCGCCAGGAGCGCGGGAATTGTGTCGCTCGGATGCCCTGACGTTCGACCCAGGATGGTGTCGTTGAGATCGAGGTAGCGGGCCATGGTCCCGTTTACCAGTGCTGCATCTTCCACTGTGATGCGACTGCCCGCCCCCCAGATGCGCGCGCCGTGCGTGATGGAAGGAGAGGCAAGAATACGGCGCATGCGACCGCAAAGCTCATTGTCATAGGCGGCGAAAGCGCAGGCGATGGTGTCCAGCACTCGTGTTTGCGCCGCGCGCATGGCGTCCCCAGACAATCGGGCGCGCGCGGTTCGTAGGGCTTGGCTCGTAAGCTCTTTGGTCAGCCTGTCCATAATGGGATTCCTATCAATATGGGCCGCGTCGCACCGTTAACTTCATCCGTGCGTAGTCAGTTCTTCAGGATCGAGGGCAGATACAGGATGATGTCGGGGAAGGTCAGCGAGAGCGCGACCACGACGAGATCGGCCACGATGAACCACGTCACGCCCCTGAAGATGGTGGACAGGCTGATCTCGTCGCCGACGATCCCCTTGATGACGAAGATATTGAGGCCGATGGGCGGCGTCAGCATTCCGACTTCCAGCACCTTCGCCAGCAGGATGCCGAACCACAGAAGATCATATCCCGCGCTCTGTACGATGGGCAGTACGATCGGCAGCGTCACCAGCATGCCGCCGATGGGTTCCAGAAACATGCCCAGAACAAGATAGAGGCCGACGATCAGAAGGATTGCCACCATCGGTTCGAGTTGGGCTGCAGTCATCAGGTCGCCGAGATAGGCGCCGACGCCGCTCAGCGCGATAAAGCGGGCAAGCATACTCGCCCCGATCGCGATGATGAAGATGCTGGTGGAGGTGACGACGGTATCGAAGAGGGTTCTCTTGAACGCATCCCATGTCAACGTACGCCGCTGCGCGGCCAGAAGGAAGGACAGGAAGGCGCCGGCCGCTCCGGCCTCGGTCGCGGTATAGAGGCCGAGGAACAGCCCTCCCATCACGCCGATCATGATGATCACGATGGGCGCCGCCCCCTTCAGCGCGCTGAACTTTTCCTCCCAGGTGAACCGCGTCCCATCCATGGGTGCCAGTTCGGGGTCGAGCTTCACCCGGATGACGATGATGGCGATGTACGAGGCAAGGCTCAGCAAACCGAGCGCGAGCCCACCCATGAAAAGGGTGCCGATCGGCACCTGGGTCATAATGCCGTAGATAATGAGCAGGATAGAGGGCGGGATTAGCGCTCCGAGCGTTCCAGCGGCGGCCAGAGAGGCGGTCGCGAGCCCCGGATCGTAGCGCTGGCGCAGCATTTCGGGCACGGCAATACGGCCCATGGCCGCCGCGCAGGCCACCGACGATCCGGTGACCGCGGCAAAGCCTGCTGCGCCGAAGACCGAGGCGACGGCGGTGCCCCCCGGCAGGCGCGAGAGCCAGGCGCGGGAGGCCTCGAACAGTCCCCTCGTCAGGCCGGCATGGAAGCAGAGATAGCCCATCAGCAGGAACATGGGCACGGAGCTCAGCGTCCAGCTTGCCGCGAAATTGTAGGGGACCGCCCGCATGATGCCCCATGCGGCGTGCTCGCCCAGCAGCGCCCAGAGACCGAGGAACGAGGTGCAGATCAGTGAGATGCCGATGGGTACGCGTAGTGCGATGAGGATGATTAGGGCGCAAAGACCCGTCATGCCGACCTGGATCGAAGTCATTTGGAAGTTCCTTCGACGGCTTGGGCCGCGCCGGGAACCGGGGTTTCCCCGAGTCCGCTCTTCCAGCCGGTGACGTAGACGATGAAACGGTAAAAGAGGACCAATGCCATCAGTCCGCAGCCGATGGGCACAGGGAAATAGCCCGGCCATATCGGCACCGTTATGCCGCTTTCGATGACCGACGCGCCGGATTGGAACTTCATCATGGCCTCGGTCCAGGAGGCGCCTGCTATCGCTGCATAGACGAGGGCGCCCAGCAGATGCACCCAACTCGCAAGGTGATACTGGACGCGCGGGGCAAGCCGCTCGGTCACGATCTCGACTGAGATATGGTTGTTGGTGCGCTCGGGCAGCGCCTGCGCCAGGAACACCACGAACAGCATGTAGTATTCCGAGATGAAGACCGTCGTGGCGGGCAGAGGACGCCCGAAGACATAGCGCGCTACGACGTCCACGGTGACCTGCACCATCATCAACGTGATCAATGCACCAGCGACCAGCGACACGATGTCGATCGCCCGGGAAAGGAGACGTCCGATTCCGTAGAACATGGACTAGGCCTGAAATTTCGGAGTTGCTAGTGCCGCGCGATCAGTCGCGCGACAAGTCCGTATAACCGGAAGCGGATCGGGAGAGGGCTGGAGCCTGTCCCGACCCGCGTGGTGGCACAACGCCCGTCAGTCCATGCCGTAGGTGGCGGGATCGATCTTTGTGTAGATCTCGTCCCAATAGAGCTTCGTTAGGCTCTCGGTCTTGCCGTCCCAATCGGCGGTCAGGCCCTTCCATTTCTCAATCAGCCGGGTGATCTCGGCCACCTTCGCGTCGATGTCCTTCACCCCGAACTGGCTGCTGAACTGCTGCTTCAGCACGGCAACGTCGCCCTTGATGAAGTCCTCGGTCGCCACGACCAATTCGGGAGTGGGTTCACTTACCGTAACGCCTAGCGAGGGCGACTCGACTGCCGTGTCGCGCGCATCGGCGAAGAGCCGCGCCGTCGCCTCCGCCATGCCTCGCGCGGCGCCTTCGAGCAGCACTTGCCGCTGGTCGACCGTCAGGCCCTGCCAGACGCTGCGGTTGATGTTGAGCGGTTCGGCGCCCGAGAATACGCCGCCCGGCACCCCCAGCGTGACATTCTTCGCCACGGCGGCCATCTGATAGCCCTTCAGGTCGTTGACTGCCAGAACCGCGCAGTCGACCACGCCCTGCGACATCGCCTCGTACATCTCGTTCGCCGCGAGCGCGACCTGCACGCCGCCGAAATGCTCCACGAAACGGCCGAAGTTAGCCTGGCCCACACGGAACTTCTTGCCCTTGATGTCCTCCGGCGAACGCACCGCGTCGCGGCATATCAAGTCATAAGGAGCGCTGGAGAGCGAGCCCAGATAGACCTCGTTCTGCCGCTTATAGCCTTCCAGCGCATCCTCGCTGCCAAAGATGTATTCCATGGTCGCGCCGGCCATTACCGCGCCCGGCGCAGGGACTCGCTTGCCGACATTGGTAAGCATCGACAGATTCGCGGGTAGGTTCGATTCCGGGAATTCAGACGGGTAGAAGGGCGGCAGGATTGAGCCTATTTCGGCGATCCCGTCGCGCAGGCCGCTGGGAATTTCCTTGAAGGCAAGCAGCGAACCGCTATGGAACACTGAGATTTTCAGGTCGCTGTTGGCTTCTACATAGGGCTTGAACGCGTCGTAGGCCCCATGCGCGCCCTGCGTAGTTGGCCATCCGCTTGCGATCTTCAGTTCCTGGCCGGCTGCCGCTGTCGTAAGGCTCACGGCAACGGCCATCGCCAATACGCATTGCAGTTTCATGATTTGATCCTCCCTTGGATAGCTGAGAATACGATGGCGCGGACGTCGTTCCTGCTGACGAAGTCGGAGAGTACGCGCGCGAACGCGATACAGCCGACGCGCTCCGTCTCGCGAGATGTAACGGCTCCTTCCCGCGCACCATCCGATGCCACTTTCGCTCCTCCTCCACCGACTAGCTATTGGAATTCTGCTAATCGGAATTATATTCCATTTTTTTTGAAATCTATCTTGCCCAACTCAAATATGTCAAGTCACTTTCCCGCAAAGCGGCAATAATCTGGGTTGCCGAATGCAATGAGCGCGAATGCGCGGCCGCTTGGGAAATAGTCAGCATGAGATGAAGTGGGCGGCTGCTCAGGCGCCCGACGCGGGTAACAAAGAGTTGACACGCGTCAAAGGGGTGGATACATATTCAGATAATATGAGAGGAAATTCCGATAAACGGAATACAAGAACAGCAATCGCCGAATGAGGAGGCAGGTTCACTTGAGCCCGAACGGACACGCAGACAACGGCGAGTCGGATCGTGGCCTGACATGATCTTCCGTCAGCGGACGGGACTCACGAAATCCCGCCTGCCATCACCTCCGCAAGCAAGGCGTTTGTCTACCGACGTCGACATCAACCGCTATCGACCAAGACAGATTGAGGCATGAAAAAGTATCAGCTCTTCATCGACGGAAATTATGTGGACCCGGTCAAGAACGAGTGGTTCGATTCGATCAATCCCTATACCGGCGAGGCTTGGGCAAGCATTCCCAAGGCAAGCAAGGAAGATCTGGACTTGGCCGTCGACGCCGCCTCGCGGGCGTTGAGCCAGGGACCGTGGTCGACCATGAATGCGACGGCCCGCGGTAAGCTCATGCGCCGCCTTGGCGATCTAGTTCTGGAGAATGCGGACCGGCTCGCCGACATCGAAGTTACCGACAATGGCAAGCTGCGGACTGAGATGATCGCGCAGCTCAAATATCATCCGGAATATTGGTGGTACTTTGCCGGCCTCGCCGACAAGATCGAGGGTTCCGTCATTCCCCTCGAAAAGCCGGACTCGTTTGCCTTCACGACCCATAACCCGGTCGGTGTGGTGGCCGCCCTGACGGCTTGGAACTCGCCGCTTCTCTTCGTGGCGGCGAAATGCGCCCCGGCGCTTGCAGCCGGCTGCACTGTAGTCGTGAAGCCGTCCGAATTTGCTTCGGCGAGCACGCTCGAATTCATGAGCCTGACGCAGGAAGCCGGTTTCCCTGCGGGCGTGTTCAACGTCGTGACCGGCTTCGGTGCGGATGTCGGCGCTACATTGGTCGAGCATCCGGGCGTCGCGAAGGTAACATTTACTGGCTCTGATGCCACGGGCGCGAAGGTCTACTCGAGCGCCGCGAGGACCATGAAGCGCGTCTCACTCGAACTGGGCGGCAAGTCGCCCAACATCGTCTTCGACGATTGCGATCTCGACGTAGCTGTCGTCGGCGCGGTGTCGGGCATATTCGCGGCTACCGGCCAGACCTGCGTCGCCGGCTCCCGCCTCCTTGTGCAACAGAGTATCAAGGAAAAGTTTGTGGCGAAGCTTCTCGACATGGTTCGTGCCGCTAAAATTGGCAACCCTGCGGATCCTGACACTAACATAGGGCCGGTCACCACGCCGGACCAGTTCGCCAAGGTCGTCAAATATATCGACATCGCGCGGTCGGAAGGCGCTGAATGCATCTATGGAGGCGAGCCGGTAGAGGAACTTCCGGGTGGCCAATTCGTCCAGCCGACCATTTTCCAGAACGTGACCAACTCCATGCGCATCGCACAGGAAGAGGTTTTTGGGCCCGTCCTCTCCATTATCGAATTCGAAGACGAGACCGATGCTGTTCGCATCGCAAACGACGTAATCTACGGACTGGCCGCAGGCGTCTGGACCAAGGACCTGTCGCGCGCCTTGAGATTGTCGAAAGCGATCAAGGCGGGCACCGTCTGGGTCAATACCTATCGCGGCGTCAGCTTCATGCTTCCTTTCGGCGGCGTTAAGCATTCGGGGCTGGGCCGGGAAAACGGCATCGAGGCCATCCGGGAATTCACCGAGACCAAGAGCGTTTGGATTTCGACATCCAACGCGGCGCCGGTGAGTCCGTTTGTCATACGCCTGTAAAGCTGAAAAGCGGAACGGGGGAGGACGAGGAAGCTTTTTAGCAAGGGAGGATTCATTCATGCGCGGTGTAGTGTTCAAGGGTGATCGCAAGATCGAAGTCCTGAACTTTGACGATCCGGAGCCCGGCCCGACAGATGCGATTATCGAGATGAAGGCATCCAGCTTTTGCGGGAGCGACCTGAAGTTCTATCGGGATGGCGTCGGTCCGGCCGTGCGGACATTGGGATTGCCGACCGGCGGTATGAAGGACGGCGATCTGATCATTGCAGGGCATGAGCCCTGCGGCGTTGTCGCCGCACTAGGCAAGGATGTCGATCCGCGCAGTTTCAAAATCGGAGACCGTGTTGTCGTTTTCCACTATGACGGCTGCAACTATTGTGACCACTGCCGCAAGGGCTGGACACAGATGTGCGATCATGGTGCGAAGCTATATGGCATCACTGCGCATGGCGGGCACGCCAACTACCTGAAGGTCCCGGTCAAAACGCTTATTCATCTGCCGGAAGAAGTGAGCTTCGCAGCTGGCGCCGCCATCGCGTGTGGCACGGGTACCGCCTATCATGCGCTCGTGCGGATCGACTTCAGCGCGCGCGACACGTTGGCCGTTTTCGGCCTGGGCCCTGTCGGCCAGTCGGCGGTACAGTTCGCGTCGACAATGGGCGCACGCGTCATTGCCGTCGACGTATCGAAGGAGCGGGCGGAAAAGGCGAGAGAGTTCGGCGCCACCGATGTAGTGGACGCGAGCGCCGGCGATCCTGTGCAGGTCATCCGTGACCTGACGGGTGGCAAGGGCGTGACCTGCGCCATGGATTGTTCGGGCGCTGCGCCGGCCCGCCAAGCAGCCGTCCGCTCTACCGATGCGTGGGGCAGAATCGCGTTCGTGGGTGCAGGCGGTGACGTGTCGCTCGACGTGACGAAGGATGTTATCAGCAAGCAGCGGACGATCATCGGTTCATGGACGTTCTCCGATGTGGGGCTCGCCAACTGTGTGCGCTTCGTTGCCGACCATGGCGTGGACGTCGACAAGCAGTTCACCGACCGCTGGACGCTGGATCAGGCGGACCAAGCCTACCGCGAATTCGACAAGCAGTCCGGTGGCAAGGGCGTCATCGTGTTCTGAGTAGGCTATGTTGCAAACTTTTCGATACGGGTAGCGACGTGTGAAGGCCACTCCATTTTTTGGGAGGGTTCCGTCGCAACGTTTCGGATTGCTGACTTGCCACTGAGATTTCATCCAGCGGCGATTAGAGCCTCGACCGTTTCTGTTACGCCCTGAGGCGCGGGTTGGGCAAACGGGTTACCGGTTTCGGTCAGGAGTTCGGCGAAGGCCGCCGGGGTGTGATAGCCAAGCAAGGAGTGTGGCCTCGTCGTGCTGAAATCCTCCACCCATTCGGTGATGGCGCTGCGGGCATGGTCGAGGCCGAAGAACAGGCTCTCGTTCAGGATCTCGTCGCGCATCCGCCCGTTGAAGCTCTCGACGTAACCGTTCGGCATCGGCTTGCCGGGCGCGATGTAGTGCCACTCGACACGGTGATCCTTCGACCAGGCCAGGACAGCGTTCGAGGTGAACTCTGTGCCATGGTCGGATACGATCATTGCCGGCTTGCTGCGACGAGCGATCAGATCGCTCAGTTCGCGCGCGACACGACGGCCGGAGATCGATGCATCGGGGATCGCGGCAAGGCATTCCCGCGTTACGTCATCGACGATGTTCAGCACCCGGAAGCGCCTCATGCTCTCGCAGAACCGCGATGATCTGCTCTTCCGTGAACCGCTTCCGCTTCATTCGTCCGTCCTTCAATTAGGGCGGGACTCTAATCCAACGTGGAGGAAGAACTCAGTGGCAAGTCACACGCACCAACGCACTGCGCGCCGCCAGCATTGACTTGCCTGGAAATCGCATTGCAGTCTACGGACCCTTTCTGGAATCGACACACGTCCAAAAGCCGATTTCGCCAATTGGATGTGAAACGTGCTATTCGTTTGTCGGAGCGACCGCTTATGATGCAGATGCGAACGAGCAATCTATAGCCACTTGAACAGGGCGGCTCCTCGCCTTCGCTTTTCTCCTCCAACAAGCGCTCTCAAAGAAAGATAGGACGGGCCGCCCATGGATAGCCCGAAGGGCGCCATACCTAGAGCTCTCGCGCTCCTGAAATGCCTTGTAGATGAAAAGGCTGGGATGAGGATTCAGGCGCTTGCAAGCAAGACTGGCCTAAATATCGCCACGACGCACCGTATCCTGCAAACGCTCGTGTCGGAGCGGATGGTCGCTTACGACCCCGATACGCGATGCTATTCGGTCGGGACGGAGTGCGTCCGGCTGGCTGCGGGCGCGCTTGGCGAGGGCTCCTTCATATCCCGCATTTCGCAGATCGTGAAAGCGACCGCCATCGCACTCGAAGAAACCTGCGCATTTTATAGATACGAGCCGGATTCACAGAGCATGATGGTTACTGTCGTCGAGCACGGCCCGAATGCGCTCGGCTACAACTACGACATCGGCGATCGGGCGCCGGTTTACGCCGGCGCCAGCGGCAAGGCGATTTTCGCCTTCTTGCCGGCTGATGTGATCGAAACGATCATCGAGAAACCGCTGGTGCCTCTGACTACGTCAACAATTGTCGAACCGGCTAAGGTCCGGGACGAACTGGAAAAGATAAGGCGCATGGGTTATGCCATTTCAAAAGCGGAGCGCGCGCCTCACGGCACCGGCCTCGCGGTTCCCGTAATATTGAAATCAGGCCGGGTTGTCGGTTCCGTCGGTCTATCGATTCCCTTTTTCCGCTTTCGCGAGGATCGAATGGCGGCGTCGGCGGAAATCCTGCACGGGAGCGCCAGGGAAATCGCCACGGTCTTCGATATCCATAGCCATGAGGCCAATCAACTTGACGACCACGAATAACTCGACAGGAACCGTGGCAAGGGTAGGGATTGTCTTGGGAGCGATGGCGGAAGCCTCCCAACCGCTGGGAGTGAAACAGATATCCGAAGCGACCGGGCTTCCGATGAGCACCACGCATCGATTGCTGGATTTGCTGTCGGAATGCGGATTCGTTCAGAAGAATGCGGCCATTCACAAGTACGATTTCGGGAATGAGCTGTTGCGAATTGCTGCGAGCGCGATTTCCAGAAACCCGCTCAGCCGGGTGCTGCAGCCGATCCTGGACGAACTCACAGAGCGGACAGAGGAAACGTCGGCATTCGTCCTATACCACCCGGCAAGTGGCGACATCAGCTATCACGCCAAGTCCGACAGCCGTCAATACCTGCGCTGCAGGCTGTCCATGAACGTACGAGAGGATATCACCGGTAACGCCTTCGGACTTGTGGTGTTGGCATCCCTGCCGGATAAGGTCGTGGACGGCGCAATGCCGGAGGTGGCGGTTACAGGCGACTCTACGGATGTTGGCGGGCTGCAAGGCTATATGGACCATGTCCGCCGGGAGGGATACGCCGTATCCGCGAATAAGGAGCCGTCGGGCATCGCGCATATTGCGGCACCAGTCAAATCTCGAGGGGGCAACATTCTGGGGGCTATCGGACTGGTCGTTCCGGTGGTGCGGTTCGACGCGACGGAGGCTGCGGCCTATGGATCGCTGGTGGCAGAAGCGGCAAGAAAGCTTGGTGACTTGCTCTAGCTGGATACTCGCGAGAACCCGTTGAGCCTAGCCTTCGACCTGGCGACTGCCTCTCGGTACGCGGGTTTCTCAGACCCCTGATCAGAACGGCGACGCGGCTGTTTGATATGCGACGGGAGCGTCAATCCCAGTCTGGCGCGAACGGCGTCACGTCTTTCGTGTTGATCCGCAAGTTTACCGCTGTGAGCATATCGATCCGCGCCATGTCTATGCTGGACAACGTGAAGTCCATGACATCAAAATTTTTGCGCATGTGCGCGGGATTGGTGGACATGGTGTTGATCGGTACACCCTTCTGCAATATCCAACGCAGCGCGATCTGGCCAACGTCCTTTCCATAGGCATGGGAAAGCTGTGAGAAAAGGTCATACTTGAATATTGCACCACGTGCGACCGAGCAATAGGACGACAGCGGAATGTCTAACGCATAGGCGGCAGCCAGCAACTTGCTCTGGTCGAGCAGAGGATGGAACTCCACCTGATTGGTGATGATCGGCCCGTCGATCGTCTCTTTCGCGAGCTTCATCATTTTCGCTGTGTAGTTGCTGACACCGATATTGCGGGTCAGACCGAGATCCTTGGCACGCTGCAACAACTCGAGTGATGGCCGGACATCGCCGTCTTTCGGCGGCCAATGAAGCAGCAGCACGTCGAGATATTCGGTGCCGAGCGCAGTTAGGCTACGTTCGACACTCGCAATGAACCGCTCCCGGTCGAAGTTGGCGGGCTTGACCTTGGACGTGATGCACAGTTCCCCGCGCGGAATGGGCGCTTCTGCGACGGCTCGTCCGACATCGGCCTCGTTGCGATAACTCTGTGCTGTGTCGATTGCGCGGTAGCCGATCGAAAATGCATCGCGCAGAACCGACATTAGCTCGCCGCCCGCCAGCGGATATGTGCCAAAGGAGCGCTGAAAGCTCTGGGTGAAATAGATGCCTGACATGGATTAATGCCGGAGGCAGTGCTGTGAGCGCCGCCTTCCGCTTTCGTCGTTGCGTCGTGAATTGCGGCCGAACCCGGTCGAGCGAAGGCAGGGTGCCGCAGATATCCTCGCGGGCCCTCCTGGCGCGCGGCGCATCAGTTTGAGAACCTTGGCCGCGCAGCCATTGCCGTCACGAGTCGCTATTTCATTCCTTCTAATCACCACTGAAGCACCGCGGTCAGCTTTGCAGATAGACGACGTGAGTATCCGTGTACTCGTACAGTCCGTGCTTGCCATCGGCTCCGCCAATACCAGACCGCCGCGTACCGGAGTGGAAACCCTGCATTGCTTCGAAGTTTTCGCGATTGATGTAGGTTTCGCCAAAACGGATCTCGTTGCACGCGCGCATCGCGACCCCGATATCACGCGTGTAGATGGATGAGGTCAGGCCGTAGATCGAATCATTCGCCCGTTCGATTGCTTCGTCGAGTGTGGTGAAGGTGTTGATCGGAATGACCGGCCCGAAGATCTCTTTCTGCATGATTTCGGCATTCTGGGCGCACCCGGTCAGCACGGTCGGCTCATAATAGGACCCGGATCCGAGATCCGCGACCGCGCCGCCGGTCACGGCCCGAGCGCCGGCTTCCAATGCGCGCTGAACGAGACCATCGACCTTTTTCAGACTTTCCTTGTTGATAAGAGGACCCATTTCGGCCGCCTCGTCTGCCAAGGGGTCGCCATACTTTGTCTGACTCATCGCCGCGGACAGCTTCGACACGAACTCGTCTTCAACATTGCAGTCGACATAGACGCGCTCGGCGCAGTTGCAGACCTGTCCGCTGTTGATAATGCGCGAGTCGCGTATGGCCTTCACGGCGAGATCGATATCGGCGTCGGCAAGAACAATGGCCGGGGCCTTGCCTCCGAGCTCGAGATTGACCTTCGTGATGTTTTTCGCCGCCGCCGCCATGATGGCCGATCCGGTCTCGACCGAGCCGGTAAAGCTTATCATGCCGACTTTAGGGTTTTCGCAAAGGGCCGCACCAGTGGTTTCGCCTTTGCCGAAAATGAAGTTCACCAGACCTGCCGGCATGTCGGTTTCGGCGAGCAATTCTGCGAACATTGCGGCATTATTCGGCGTTTCCTCGCTGGGCTTGATGACGATCGCATTGCCCGTGACGAGTGCCGGGCCCAGTTTTCGGGCAATGAGAAAGAACGGGAAGTTCCACGGCAGAATGCCAGCGACCACCCCGATGGGCTGACGAAACAGGAAGATGTTCTCGCCTGGCCGGTCGGATGTAATGATCTCGCCCTCGATCCTGCGGGCCCACTCAGCCATGTAGTCTAGGTAGTCGGCCGTAAACGAGACCTCCACTTCGGCGAGGCCAAGAATCTTGCCCTGTTCTTCGACGATCGCCCGCGACAAGGCCGAATGGTTCTTGCGGATCTTGTCCGAAAGCGAACGCAAAGCCTGGGCGCGTTGAACTGCCGGCAATTTCGACCAGGCTTTCTGCGCAGTCTCGGCGGCAGCGACGGAGTCCGAAACCATCGCGGCAGGCGTGTCGGGGATTTCCGAAATCACCTGATCCGTCGCGGGGTTGAAGACCGGCATCAAGTTCATGTTCGACGTGTCGACGAACGCGCCGTTGATGAAGTTCCGGTGACGTGTAATCATGTTACCTCTCTGGCTCGATATCTCGTAACTGCTTAGGCCGTGCCATGGGCTAGCCGCTTCAACGCTTGGCTATCCGGATCGATCGGCTTCCTGTCCGGGTCATCAGTACCTGCGATATATCGGTGACGATGAATGTAGATGAGGCGTCGCGCCTTGTTTGAGCGTCGCCCCCTAGTGACACGCCGTAGTCGGAATGCCGGCGCTGTATTCGCGTGCGGAACAGATTGCTCGTACCGCGCCGGTATCCGAAGTTGGCCTTCCGGTACGGATGTCACGCAAGAAGCGAAATCCGTACTGGGTCGCCGTCGTTATCCCGCGATCTCGCGGGCCCAGCGTTCGATCCACTTTGGCCGTTCGTGCACAACCACCGTCATATCGGCCATGTAGGCGCCGTCCATAACAGCCTTGCCGTAGGCCACCTTCTTCGCAAGTTCGGGGGGAAGCGTGACGGATTGGCGCACGGGGCCGCCATAATAGTATTTCGCGACGAGTTCCTGGCCTTCTTGGGAGAGGATCCAGTTCATCAATTTGATCCCGTTGTCCTTGTTAGGCGCGCCTTTCACGAGGACGTTGCCGTTGGTGAACAACGGCGAGCCTTCGACCGGAGTGGCGAAATCCATCGGGAAGCCAGTGTCGGCGACCAGCGAGGCGCGCACATTGTTCCACCACCCCAACCATATCGCGTCCTGCTGGAAAAGCAGGGTCATCTCATCGGCGCGATTGATAAAGGCGCCGTCCTTGATCGTCTTAAGGCGCTCGAAAGCGGGGCCGATATTTGTAGGACTGCCGCCTTCCACCTTCGCAATCATCAGGAGCATCAACAAACCGGTGGTCGTCGTTGGGGGCCAGATCGCGACCCGGCCACTTAGCTCCGGACGCCAAAGGTCCGATACCGAGTTTGGCAGTTCCAGCCCCTTGCTCTCGAAGATCTTCGGATTGTAGGCGAGGCCGGTGGAGACAACCTGGATCGGAATTGCATCGTCGCCGGGGTACCGCAAGACCGGATAGATATCGTGCAACGGCTCGATGATCTCCGGGGTGAGATGTTCGAACAGGTCTTTCTGGCGGTACTGTGCGTAGCCCTCTTCCGTCACCATCGCGACATCAATCTGCGGCGATGCGCGCTGGGCTTCGATTTTGCTCAATCCTTCCAGGATCGTGGCCGGGACATATTCGACCTTGATGCCGGTAGCTGCTTCGAACTTCGGAAAGATGTTCTTCCTGTAGGTGTCTCCGGCGCTGCCGCCAACACCGCAGTAAACTACCAACTGTGCAGCTCTGGCCACATAAGGTGCGGCGAGCATGGCGGCAGCGGATGTGCCGCCTATCAAGACATTGCGACGTGAGATCATTTTCCAGTTTCCTCCCTTGGTGCTCGTCTAGTGTTCTCAGCAGACCGTTTGCCAATTGTTCTGGGGCGTTGGCCGCCCACATTTCTCCTTCCAGTTAGTTACCGGTAAAATCGGGCTTCCGCTTTTCCATGAACGCGCGTCGGCCCTCGATGTAGTCTTGGCTCTTCCAGCACCGATCAACCAGTTCCGCGCAAAGAGCGTCGTCGGTTGCCGACTCGCCCCGCAAGAGTTCCCTGATGCTGACCTTGATCGACTCGAGCGTCAGAGGCGCGTTTCCGGCAATACGCTGCGCATACTCGCTTACGAAGCTCTCCACGGTTTCGTCGGGGACGGCTCGGTTCACGATTCCCATTCCGAAGGCTTCATCCGCGTCGAAAAGGCGGGCTGTCAGAAAGATTTCCTTGGTGCACGCGGCTCCGAGGACATTGACGAACCATTTCATGGCATTCGGGCTGAACCCGAGACCGAGCTTTGCCGCTGGCAGACTGAAGCGTGCATTGCTGCTGCAAATGCGCAGATCGCAGGTCATCGCGAGACTTAGGCCGCCGCCGACGCAATAGCCGCGGATCATGGCGATGGTCGGCTTGGGACAGTTCAACACCGCGCTGTAAACGCGTTCGTTGGTTTCCGCGTAGTGCTTAATGCCTTCCTGAGTCGAGCGGACCTTCTCGAATTTCGAGATGTCCGCACCGGTGACGAAGTTTCCACCGGCGCCGGTGATGACGATCGCGCGGATGTCGTTCCTGCTGACGAAGTCGGAGAGCATGCGCTCGAACTTGAGCAACATATCAAGCGACACTGCGTTCTTGCGAGCGGGATTGTCGAATGTGATGTAGCCGACGCGCTCCGTCTCGCGAGATGTAACCGTTCCTTCCGGCGCACGATCAGATGCCACTTTCACTCCTCCTCAACCGACCATTCGTCAAAATTCTGCTAAACGGAATTATATTCCATTTTTTTTGAAATATAGCTTGCTCAATCTGAACATGTCAAGTTACTTTCCCGCGCAGCGGCAACGATCTGGGTTGCCGACGTCAATGAGTGCGAATGCGCTGCCGCTTGGGGAATTCCTTTTCACAAACGAGTTTGCGCAGTTCGACACCATCGGAAATGGAGCGCCGAGATCATTCGTCCGCGAATGCCCAGGACGCCACGTTTCCAGAACGGATGAAGAGTTAATGGATATGCACCAGGCATTCGATTTTACGGGAAAGAATGCGCTGATCACCGGCGCCGCGCGCGGTATCGGCCTAGCTTGCGCCAAAACACTCAGCGATAGCGGCGCAAGAGTTGCTCTCGCCGATAACAACGGCGAGGCAGTGGCCGCGTCTGCTAAGGCTTTGTCGCCCACCGCCCTGGGGCTTGCCGCCGATATCGGCGATGCACGTTCGGTGGCGAATATGATCGACGAAACCAAACGCGCGTTCGGCGACATCGATATCTTCGTGAACTCCGCAGCAATCTTCCACGACAATCTATTTCTGGAATCAAGGCCCGAGGACTGGGAGCGGATCCTGCGTGTAAATCTCTTTGGCGCCATGTTGTGCCTAAAGGCAGTGCTTCCGGGCATGGTCAGCCGGGGCTATGGCCGCATCGTCTACCTAGCCTCCGATTCAGCGCTGATCGGGCAGGCGCGCCTTTCCTATTACGCCGCGGCGAAGGGCGGGGTGATCGCGCTCGTCAAATCGGTGGCGCAAGAGGTCGGGAAATATGGGGTGACTCTCAATGTCGTTTCCCCCGGCGCCACGAACACACCCGTTCGCGAGCAAAGGGATGCCGCACTCCGCGCCGAGCTTGGTGAGGCACGTTTTCTGGCGCGTGAGAAAAAGATCCTAGCGCGCTATCCAGTGGGCCGTCTGGGGCAGCCGGACGACGTGGCGTATGCCGTGGCGTTCTTGAGCGCGGAACAGACGAGTTGGGTGACGGGGCAAGTACTGAGCGTCAATGGCGGATTCTTGATGGCCTGATTGATGCCAATGGCGGAGCGAAGGGCGATTTCGGAGCCCCCTGCCAGTGAAGAGCTTCAAATTAGCATGAGAGAAGTGGGCGGCTGCTCGGGCGCCTGACGCAGGCAACAAAGAGTTGACATGCGTCAAAGGGTTGGATATGCATATAAATAATATGAAAGTAAATTCCGTTAATCGGAACTTGAGAATAGCAATCGCCGAAAGGGGAGGCAGGTTCACTTGAGCCGGAACGGACATGCGGACAATGGTGAGTCGGATTGTGGTGCGACGCAGTTCAATGCGAGCGTGCCGTTCGATTCGCCGCTCGCCGGAGTTCGTGTCGTCGAACTTGGCGAAAGGTTGGCCGTCGGCGTCTGCGGCGCCTTGCTGCGCGATCTCGGCGCCCAGGTTTTCTGTACCGGCAACTACGGTTCACCCGCCAACCCGAACACATACGACGGCTGTGCTTACCTGCGGCACGGAAAGTCCATCGTTTCCGATTTGGCGCTTGCCGACCAGGAAGGTGATGCGGATGTCATTCTGCATTCATCCGACCTCACGCCCGCTCAAGCGGCTACGGATCGAGATGTGGGGCGGCAGATCCTATGCGACATAACTGGGCTTGGCAGCACGTTGTCCGCAAACGGTGCGCCGCTGACGGAACTTCAGATTCAGGCGATATCTGCAATCGTCGATACGACCGGCCTGCCTCATCAGCCTCCGATAGCGGTCGGATTCCCTGTCGTGGAGATGACGACAGGGCTCTACGCAGCAGCAGCAGTGATAGCTGCGCTGCGGGTGAGGCGCCTCTGCGGACGTGGCCAGAACATCGACATGAGCCTGTTTGATAGTGCGTTCGTCGCAATGGCGACATTTGTCGCAGAGCCGTTGATCGATGTCGGCGCGCGGATCGCGAGGATGGGAAACGTGCATCCCGCCGCGGCGCCCTGGAATAGCTATCGCGCCAAGGATGGCTCGCTGGTCATCTGCGCTGGAAGCTCCGTTCAGTGGCGTCGCATCTGCAGTTTGATCGGCCGTCCAGAACTGGCCTCGGGCGCGGATTTCGAGACGCAGGCGGCTCGCGTTGCCAATCGCAAGCAGGTTGACGAGGCAGTCGAAGCCTGGACTCGGCTGCATTCGATTGATGAATGCAGCCGTAAGCTATCAGAGATTTCCATTGCCAATGGACGTGTTGTTGGAATTGAAGGTTACCCGCGCGAGCCCAATCTGGCCGCCCGTGATTCTGTCTTCGAGGTCGAAGACGAACGGTCCGGGCACAAAACATATGTTTCGCGCTCGCCGATCCGCATCGACGCAGTGTCGGCCAAGCGCATCAATTCGGCGCGGTCGACAGCAATCGGCCCGCGGCCCGTGGCGTCGCCGGGCACAACCGGCACCATGCCGTTGCCGCTCCGCGACATCAGGGTCATAGAAATCGGTCAGTACACCACGGCACCGCTAATTGCCCGTTATTGCGCGAATTTAGGTGCCGACGTCATAAAAGTTGAGCCCCCGGGCGGCGAAACCACGAGAACATGGCCGCCGCTACATGACGGCCAATCGATCTTCTGCCGCTTCAACAATGCCGGCAAGAGAATGATCTGCCTCGATCTGAAGGTGCCCAAAGACGCGGCCATCCTGCGGGAACTGATCGGTACGGCCGACGTCATCGTCGAAAACCTGAAGCCGGGCTCACTGGCGAGAATGGGCTTCTCGTTCGACACCATTCGCTCGCTCAACGAGCGTATCGTTTATTGTGCGATCAATGGCTACGGATCGGCCTCTCTTTATCCCGGGCGGCCCGCCTATGACACGGTCATCCAGGCCGAGGCCGGCATCATGGCCGCGGTCGACCCTGACGGCGAACCGGTCAAGACCGGCATCTCAACGTCCGACCTGCTTGGCGCGCAGTTCGGCCTGCTGGGTCTTCTCGCCGCGCTGGAACATGTCGCGGACGGCGGCCCCGGTGTCAATCTCGACATCTCCATGCAGGACGCATCAGCCTGGGTGACCCAACTGGTCTGGGACGGCCAGGCCGAAAGATACGCCGCTCAAACAATTCAGTGCAGCGACGGCTATCTTGTCGCCGCCGCATCGATTGCTACGCCACTCAACACCCTTTCGTTTGATCGATTCCGAACCATGTCGCGTGCCGATGCGGATGTGGAATTGCGCTGCAAGGGCATCGAGACAGCGCCGGTTTTGAGCGTCAGGGAGATGCTCGAGTTGCCGGTCGTCTCGCAAAGAAACCTGTTCGAATACCGAGACGAAGGCGGCTTTCGATGGCCGGTTCTGGCGTGTCCATTGCGGCTCGTGGATACGCAGCCGCTGGTTATGGAACCAGCGGCGCCTGTCGACTTCCACCGCGCCGAAATTCTCGGCGAACTGGACTCCCTGAGTACCGGCGCGGCGGGGAGTACAGCGTCGTAGCGATTGCGGCGCGAACGGCCGTTGCCGGACCACGCTGCGGACTTTCATGTTTCGTAACTAGGAGCTTAGTGCATGGACTTCGAACTGACGGATGAGCAGCGTATCGCCCAGGACTCAACACGCCGGATGGTGAGTCAGGACATCGAGCCGCTGCTCGCCGCACACGCCCCCGACCAGCCGTTGCCCAAGGATGCGACGCGGAAGCTGATCCAGATTCTAGCCAAGCAGGGTTTGACTACAGCGCGGCTACCAACAGAAGCCGGAGGCTCGGCGTTGCCAGCCCTGACTTTCGGCTTGATCCTTGAACAACTGCCTCCGACCGCGCAATGGGCGCTTGGCGCCCAGGAAGTCACGATCGCCCGTATCTACCAGGGCAGCACACCGGAGCAGCGCGAACGGATACTTCCGGATCTGATATCCGGCAAGAAAATCACTTGTACGGGTACGACCGAACCGGATGCCGGTTCCGATCCGCGAAGCATTAGGACGACAGCCGTCGAGGACGGGGACCACTACATCGTCAACGGCACCAAGATGTGGATTACCAGTGCCGCCGTGTCTGATGTGATGATGGTGACCACGGCTGTCGGCCGCGACGAGAACGGGCTTAGCCGAATATTACGGCTCGTCATCGATAAGGAGGAGTCGCCGTTCGCAACGCGGAAGATTCCGACCTTGGGCCTCAAGCAGGGTCACTTGGGCGAGGCCACGTTTGTCGACTGCCGCGTGCCCAAGAAGAATGCTCTCGGTGAGACAGGTGATGCATCGCGGGTACTGACCCAGACCTGGATCGCTAACCGACCCTTCATGGGATTGTTTGCCGTTCATCTGGCTCAGAAAGCCTATGACGCAGCGCTCGCTTATGCGGGGGAACGGGTTCAGTTCGGCAAAAAGATATCGGGGTTCCAACTCATCCAGGAACTGCTCGCGAACATCGCTACCGCCATCACGACCAGCCGATTGCTTTGCTACTACGCGCTTGCCTGCATCGACCGAGGCGATCGCGCAAACCAAGTCTCCGCAATGGCCAAACGCTACTCGATCGCAGTGTGCCAGCGTGCGATTTCCGAAGCGATGGAAATTCACGGGGCGATGGGCATTAGCACTGAACTCGGACTTGAGAGGCTTTACAGGGATGCGCGCATGCTACCGATCCCTGACGGTACAAACCAGATCCTGACCCTTATCGAGGGGCGGGAGCTGACAGGAACCGCTGCCTATAGGGCTTAGGGCATTACTTTGTTCGGAGACGAAAAATGAGCCACGACGATTTCGAAGACGTCATCTACGAGGAACAGGGACGTGTTGCGACCATCACCATCAATCGCCCGGATCGGATGAATTCCTTCCGCAGCTCGAACTCGAAGTTCGACGGCGGCACCTACGAGGAACTCACCGAAGCGATTATGCGCGCTGGCTGGAATCGCAACATCGGTGTGATCGTGCTGACGGGCGCTGGGAGCCGTGCTTTCACGGTTGGGGGCGACACCGGCGACAGCCGGACCAAGAACACAGGTCGCGGCATCACGGGTGTGCCTGGAGAAGAACTGCATGCATCCATTCGATCGGTACCGAAGCCGGTGATCGCCAAGGTACGAGGTTACGCCATTGGCGGCGGCAACGTGCTTGTTACTCTGTGCGATCTCGCCATCGCCAGCGACAACGCCGTCTTCGGTCAGGTCGGCCCGAAAATGGGCTCCGTCGACCCGGGCTTCGGCACAGCCATGCTCTCCCGCGTCATCGGAGAGAAGAAGGCGCGCGAGCTGTGGTTTCTCTGCCGCCGGTATTCGGCCGAGGAGGCTCTGGCGATGGGCTTGGTCAATTGCGTCGTGCCAGACGATCAACTCGACGCCGAAGTCGACAGATGGTGCGAGGAGATCGCCAATATGAGCCCGACCGCGATCGGGATCGCGAAGGCGTCATTCAACGCCGACAGCGAGCACCTGCGCGGTCAATCCGCATTGGGGTTCCATGCGACGGCGCTCTATCGCTATTCGGCGGAGGCGAAGGAGGCCGGGCAGGCATTTCGCGAGAAACGGAAACCGAATTTCGCAAGCATCGAATCCTGATGGAACGAGCCGCAAGGTATTGGTGGCGTGAGTAACAGAACGAAAACAATGTCGCCCGGAGACATCTGCTTCGCTGACTTCATGCGCCCCGGCGATACTCTCACATGGCTCGGCGCAACGGCCGAGCCGGTCGCACTGGTTTCACGTCTGGACTCACAAGCTGATGATTGTCCGGAGTTCTCGACACTGCTCAGCCTCAGCCTCAGCGAAGCTCTGCGGCCGGGGCATCCACGAGTAAACTATAAGGGCTTCGGCGGAGCCGGCACCAACAGGCGATTCTACGCCGACGGCGCTGGCGGAGTCATTCCGTGCAACGTATCCAACCTGTGCCAGTTGATCGCGGCTGGCGACATTCGCATCGACGTGGTGCTTGTCCAGGTATGCGGACCCGATGATCGCGGAAGATACAATCTCGGTCTCGGCGTGCAGCACATTCAGGCGGCGATAGAAAAAGCGAGAGTGGTCGTCGGGCAGGTCAACCGGAATGTTCCGTGGACCTTCGGCGATACATTCGTCGACCGCTCCGCTTTTGACATCCTCATCGAGGACGACACGCCCGTTATCGAACCGAAGCGCGGCGAACCGTCCGACATCGACGTACGGATCGGCGATCATATTGCCCGATTGGTGTCTGACGGCTCAGTCATCCAGCTCGGAATTGGCGCAGTCCCTGACGCGGTGGCGCGAGCGTTGCAGCAAAAGCGCGCTCTGGGTGTACACGCCGGTATAATCGGAGACGGAATTCTCAATCTTATCGAGAGCGGCGCGATCGACAATTCACGCAAGGAGATCGATCCGGGCGTAACCGTGACGATGGGTTTGCTCGGCTCCCATCGTCTCAATGCTTATGCTGACCATAACCCGTCCGTCAGTGTGCGATCGCCGCTTTATACGCACGATCCCGTAGTGCTTTCCCAGCTCAGCCGGCTGGTTGCGATCAATTCCGCCATCGAAGTGGATCTGACGGGGCAGATCAATTCCGAAACGGTGATGGGGCGTCATATGGGAACCATCGGTGGCCAGGGAGACTTCGTGCGTGCGGCGATGCGCTCGCCCGGCGGGCGTTCGATCATTGCGCTTCCCGCAACGGCAAAAAAGGGCACGAAGTCACGAATCGTCGCGCGCCTTGCAGACGGCGCCGTGACGACGCCGCGCGCCGACGCCGATATCGTCGTTACGGAGTACGGCATTGCCGAGCTTCGGGGGCGTTCCCTGAGTGAGCGCGCAGGGGCCATGATTGCTATCGCTGCGCCCGAGCAGCGGCAGGACCTGCTTGTTGCGTCCTCGAACCTGTATTGATGCTGGCGGAACAGAGGTCTGCAATCTCGGTCGGTCGTTCGGCAAACGGGCAGTTTGAAGAGAAAAACCATCACATGCCGCGAAGGCTGGAAACAAGGCCGCGGGCGGAGGAGGAAACCGGTGAGTACACAATCTGAGGTCCCGTCGTCTCGGCGGATTGGCGCTGCGGTTCACGGTGGCCGATGCGACTTGCCAACGACATTTATTTCCGGCCGGTTGCAGAAGTTCCTAACGGCAACTGAATCGCGAAAGGACATGCTATGTCCGGCGTAGAAATACGTGGCATTTCAAAGAGCTTCGGCCGCGTTTCTGCGGTCGAGAAGATTTCATTTGTGGTCGAGAATGGCGATTTGATCACGCTGCTTGGTCCGTCGGGATGCGGCAAGACGACGACCTTGAACATGATCGCCGGGTTCATTGACCCGGATGAAGGGCAGATTTTCATCGATGACCGCGCGATCCACGGTACGCCCTGCCACAAGCGGAATCTCGGGATGGTCTTCCAGAACTTCGCCCTGTTTCCGCACATGACCGTCTTCGAGAACGTCGCCTTCGGCCTAACCATGCGTGGAATGACGAAGACCGAGATCAAGCGCAAAGTTTCTAAGGCTCTCGAAATGGTCGAACTCGGCGGCTTCGAGGAGCGATACCGGCGGCAGTTGTCCGGTGGTCAGGCGCAGCGAGTGGCGCTGGCTCGGGCTATTGTGATCGAGCCTGCCGTTCTGCTCCTCGATGAGCCGTTCTCGGCGCTCGATGCCAGCCTGAGAACGCAGCTTCGCAGCGATGTCCGGCGTATTCAAAAGACACTAGGCATTACCACGGTCTTTGTCACGCACGACCAAGCCGAGGCGCTCTCAATGTCCGACAGCGTCGTCTTGATGCGCCAGGGACGGATCGAACAACAGGGTACACCGAAAGAGATCTACGACCATCCAGAGAACAATTTCGTGGCGTCGTTCCTCGGGGATGCGAACCTGCTTCGGGGCAAGGTGGTTTCACGCAGTGGAGATCACGTGGAATTCGCCTGGGGCGATATCATTCTGCGGGCTGTGGCGCCGGACACGAGTATTCCGGTCGGAAGTGCCGCCACGCTCGCACTGCGAGCTGAGCGAATCCAGATCAAGGACGAGCCTGACGGAGAGAACTCCATCTGCGGGAGAATCCAGAGCATCTCCTTCGTCGGATCGGCGACTGCTTACGTCGTCGCTTCCCCCGCAGGTGCGATCCGTGTCGAAGCGCGCAACATCGGCAACAGCGAATTCCGCCAGCAGGATGAGTCCGTTGTCCTGAGCTTCAGTCCCGAGAGCGCGGTTGTGATCCATGAATAACAGCACGCGAGAGCGACTTTTCAGACTAATTATGATCTTGCCGATAGGCATTTTCCTTGTGTTTGCCTTCATCGTGCCGATGGCGCAGATGTTCAGCAACAGCGTCAGGCATTTCGATCCGATCGACGGCGTGACCGGAGGCTGGACGCCGGAATATTACGTGAGTGTGTTGTCCGACCTCTTCTATTGGAGTGTCATGGCGAAAACGGCCTATCTGAGCCTGGCCACCGTTCTCATCAGTATTCTGATCGGCTACCCGGTGGCAGTCTGCCTGGTGTTTTTCTCCGGCAGGCACAGAACGATCGTCTACACCGGCCTGCTCGCGCCACTGTTCGTCAGCGCTTTGGTCCGAACCTACGGATGGTTGATCCTGCTCGGCCAGGGTGGTCCGGTCCAGTCGATGCTTCCCTGGTTCGGCCTCGGCCCGATGACGCGCATCATAGGAAGCGAGGCCGCTGTCGTGATCGGTCTCGTTCATCTGTTTCTCGCCATGATGGTTCTACCGATCGCCGCCTCGCTGCGAAATCTGGATGCCGCCGTGCTGAACGCCGCGCGCATTCACGGTGCGAGCCCTGTCAGGGTTTTCACGCGGGTGATATTTCCCCTGAGTTTGCCGGGAATGCTGTCGGGCGCAATCGCCGTCTTTTCCCTGAGCGCCGGCGCTTTCGTGACGCCGTCCATTCTCGGCGCCGGGAAGGTGCGCGTCATGTCCTATTCGATCTGGGAGCAATTCTCGGTTCTACACAATTTCGGCAAAGGCTCCGTTCTTTCGATATTCCTCCTCGTAACGGTGTCCCTCGCCGTATTTCTCGGAACAGTTATTCTGAGGAACAAAAATGCATAGCGGCACAAAGGCTACAGCGGCCAACCGGCCTCCGGGCGCTGGCGCCAAGCGACGGCAGATAGGCAACCCCGCGCTCCGCATTGGATTAATCGGGTTCTCGTATCTCGTTCTGGTGTTCATGGTTCTGCCGATGCTGACCGTGATCGCCTCATCTTTTACCTCCACCAGTTTTGTGCGATTCCCGCCAGTAGGCTTTTCATTAAAGTGGTTTGTCGCGGCCGCGCAGGACGAGACGCTGTCCTACACGCTGCTCGTCAGTCTCGGTCTAGGCGTGGTGTGTGCCATTCTGTCGACTGTGCTTGGTTTCTTCGCGGCATGCAGTCTGGCCATGGGGCGATTCCCGGGTGGCGATGCACTAACGACGTTTTTCATGTCGCCGCTGATGGTGCCGGTGATCGTTCTGGGTACGGCAATGCTGCAGTTCTTTGCAGGGCTCGGCCTGCTCGACACGATCATCGGCGTCTTGCTGGGCCACATGCTGGTCGCCGTGCCGTATGCAATCCGGCTTGTCGGCGTCAGCTTGGAAGGATTCGATTGGGACCTCTACCGCGCCGCCCGCAATCTGGGTGCTTCCGAGGTCACGGCCATGTCCAAGGTCGTGCTCCCGTCGACCTATTCCGGCATCGTGGCCGGCGCGACGTTCGCATTTATCATGTCGTTCGATGAGGTGACGATCTCATTGTTCACGACGGGGACGAGAGTCCAGACGCTTCCGGTCACCATCTACCGGACGGTGGAATACAGCTACGAGCCTGTCATCGCCGCCGCTTCCAGCATCATGATCGCGATTGCGGCATTGGCGCTGATCGCGATTTTCGGCTCGCTGGGTATTGAGCGCGTATTCGGAGTCGAGGAGGATCGATGATGGCAGTTGACGAAGGCGAACCCGAATTCGAGACCATCAGGACCGAAATAATAGGCCCCGCATTGGTCGTGACCCTCGACCGTCCGGAACAAAAGAACGCCATCAGCTATCGCATGATGGAGGAAGTGGCCAGTGTCGCCGAGGAAGCCGATGCTGATGCCAGGATTCGCACCATCGTGATCACCGGTGGGCCGGACTTCTTTTCGGCGGGGGGCGACCTCAACGAGGTATCTGAGATCGAAAACGCGACAGATCTGATGCGCGCGGTCAAGATCTGGAAGCGCATGAATACGGCGCTTGAGAGCTCCTCCAAGCCGGTGATTGCGGCAATCGAAGGGTTCTGTATCACGGGCGGCTGCGAACTGGCGCTTGCCTGCGACATCCGCATCGCCGGCGAAGGCGCGTCGTTCGCCATCACTAGTGCGAAGATCGGCACCGTTCCGGGCGCCGGTGCCACGCAGAGACTGCCGCGGGTCGTCGGCACATCGAACGCGTTGCATATGCTGTTCGCGGCGAACCCCATCGATGCGGCTCACGCCTTCCGTATCGGGCTGATCAACGAACTGGTTGCCAAAGACCAAGCACTGCATCGCGCCCTCGCATTCTCCGAAATGCTGCTGCAGCGGGCGCCGCTCTCGCTCGCCCTCATCAAAAGAGCTGTCCGCCGCGGCGTGGAAAGCGATATCGGGTCCGGGCTCGCGCTCGAGGAATTGAGTGGAGCCATCGCTTTTGAAAGTACAGACCGCCGCGAAGGGATCGCCGCGTTTTTCGAACGACGCGACCCCAACTTTCGCGGGACATGACGCGATGTCCGCTGCGGAACCATCGCCCGATCAGATCCGGGCTGAACCGTCATCGCAGAAGGAGACGTATGCGTGAATAAGCTGGGTCGAGTTGCAGCGGTTGTCGGTGTCGGGCACAGCGACTGGGTCTCCGACTGGACACGCGTGCGGGCCGGGGAACGCCCCGACGACTGCTACGGATATGGCGCCACCGCGTTCCGCATGGCCCTTGCGGACGCCGGTATCGATCGCAAAGACATCAACGGGTTGATCGTTGGTCCAACGACGGCTTACGAACGCATGGCTGAAGTTCTCCATCTCAACGTCCGCTGGGGCGATCAGGCAGACGCGGTCCTGTCCGTCGTTCAGGGTGTGGCGGCAATCGAAGCCGGGCTGGCCGATGTCGTTGCGCTGGTCTACGGCAACGACCAGCGCTCCGTCGGCACCCAGTACGGGGGGCCGCAGGCCATGGGCGGCGACATGTTCCTGTCCTACGTCTATCATGCGCCATGGGGCATGACCTCGCAGGGCGCCCTGTATGCCCTGATGTTCCAGCGCTTTAGCGAACTCTATGGCTTGTCCCAACGCGACCTCGGCCGCGTCGCCGTCGCGCAGCGCGAAGGGGCGTCCCGCAACCCCAACGCCATCATGCGCAAACAGATATCACTCGACGACTACATGGCGGCGTCCTACATCGTGGAGCCGTTGCGTCTTTTCGACTATTGCTTGATCAACGATGGCGGCGTTGCCCTGATCCTCGCCGAGGCCAGTCTCGCGAAAAAGATGTCGTCCAAGCCGGTCTACATCGAAGCGACCGGCCGCTACGATCTGAATCAGGGCGCGACGTCGCTCGAGCCTCGCCTGACTGACTTCTACCGGCCGGCGCAGCAGGCGGTCGCGGAGCAAATCTTCGGTGAGAGCGGGCTCGATCGCGAGGACATCGACGTTCTTCAGGTCTACGATAGCTTCTCCGTCCACGTGCCGCTGGCGCTCGAAGGCTATGGCTATTGCGGCATCGGCGAGTCGGGAAAATTCATGAGTGAGTCTGGGATCGGACTTGCCGGTAAACTACCCACCAATACCAGCGGCGGACATCTTTCCGAAAGCTACATGCAAGGCTGGAATCACCAGATCGAGTGTGTCCGGCAAGTCAGGGGCATATGTCGAGATCGGCAGGTGCCGGATTGTCGACGGGTCCACTATTGCTCCGATGTCGCCGGCAAGGCTGTTTCCATTATTTACGGAGCATAGAAATCGTATGTTGCAAACTTCGTCGACTCCGCCGCGTGTGCTCGGACTCTATGATGCGCCGTTCTGGAAGTATCTCGAGCAGGACAAAACACTGCGGCTGCAATGCTGCAACGACTGCGGGACGTGGCGCTATCCGCCTGGGCCTGTTTGCCCGGAATGCCTTTCTCCCGACAGCGACTGGAAGCCAGTTTCAGGCAAGGGCGAAATCCTGTCGTGGATCATCTTTCACCGGCAATACCTACCCGAGTATCCGGCCCCTTACAATGTGATTGCCGTTCGTCTCGATGAGGGCCCGACGATCATCTGCAATTTGGTCGAAGATCCCCCTTCTGGCTCCCTGCTGGGCAGGCGCGTTGCGCTGAGCCTGGTGGCCATGGATGACGGCGTAACGCTTCCGCGCTTTATGTTCCTGGAATGATCAGCGTGACGTCGATACGAGGAAAAATAGGAGCTTTCGTCGCCACGCTGCCGCCATGGGTGGCTGTTCAGGCGATCTGACAGAGGGGAGTACGCGCGAAGCCTATTCACGTTATTGCCATGGCTGGTCGGCCGCCTCGTCGGCGACTACGAGTTCGAGATCTAGGTCGAGATGGTGCTGCCCTAAATACCATCAGCCGTGGCGCGCGGTTCGGCACGGCACTCCCTTGACAAGTCAATGGGCCTCCGCTCAAATTTGACACAGCAATGATGCTCGCCGGTGGCGCTCTTATGAGTTGTTTCCGGTGTGTGGTTAGCGCCCGTCAACTCAGGCGCCCTTGATCGACATAGATATGCCGAAAGGCATATGGCAGCGCAGCCCCGGACACTCGACTGAGTGCGCGGGGCTTTTTGCTGTCGTCGACCAGACCAAGGCACTGCTCCCGCAACGAGGCAGGGGCGTGCGGAGACTTGTTCGTTGCTTCCCAAACCGCCGACAGTCGAGCGCGTGGCGACGATCGCCCGTGGCTTCAGTCTGGAGCTCACTGAGGACGATGCACGATCCTTCCAGGGCCTGATCGCCGGGATGATGCCGCTCTACGGGCGGCTCGAGACCCTGCCGGAAGAGATCCTGCCGGTGAATTTTCCCCGCAGCGCCGGCTGGCGGCCGACGGGCGAGGACAATCCGCTCAACGCCTGGTACTGGCGCTGCGAGATCAAGGGCGCCCCAGAGGGCGTACTCGCCGGCAAGTCGGTCGCGGTGAAGGACAATATCTGCGTTGCGGGCGTGCCGATGATGAACGGCTCGGCACTGCTCGAAGGCTTCGTCCCCGACCACGACGCGACCGTCGTCGCGCGTATCCTCGATGCCGGCGGCACGATCGCCGGCAAGGCGGCCTGCGAGGACCTGTGCTTCTCCGGGGCGAGCCACACGCCCGCGACCGGCCCGATCCACAACCCGTACAATCCCGAGCACAGCGCTGGCGGCTCGTCCGGCGGCAGCGCGGCGTTGGTCGCGTCGGGCGCCGTCGACATGGCGCTTGGCGGTGACCAGGGCGGGTCGATCCGCACGCCGTCGAGCTGGTGCGGCGCCTACGGGCTGAAACCCACATGGGGGCTCGTCCCTGTCTCCGGTTCCATGCCGATCTCTTATTCGGTCGACCATTGCGGACCGATCGCGAACAGCGTCGAGAACGCCGCGCGCCTGCTGACCGCGATCGCCGGGCATGACGGGTGGGACACGCGGACCATTGCGGCGAGGACCGGTGACTACATGGGCGCGGTGGGGCAGGGCGCAAAAGGCATGCGCATCGGCGTGCTCAAGGAAGGCTTCGGCCATCCCGAGAGCAGCCCGGAGGTCGACGCGAAGGTCCGCAAGGCGATCGGCGTCCTGGAGAGCCTCGGCGCCGAGCTCGTTGAGGTCTCCGTGCCGCAGCACTACGACGCGCCGGCCGTCTGGACGGGCGTGATCGTCGAGGGCGCGGCGGAGATGATGCTGAAGGGCCACGGCGTCGGCAACAACATCCAAGGCTTCTATCCCGTCGCCATGCAGGAGGCGTTCGCCCGGGGCTTCCAGACGCGTCTGAAGGAAGCCTCGGAGACGGTGAAGCTCGTGCTGCTCGCCGGCGAGTACATGAAGCAGGCGTATGCGGGTCGCTTCCATTCCAAGGCACAGAACCAGCGGCGGCTGATCCGGCAGGCCTATGACGCGGTGCTCGACACTGTCGACCTCATCGCCATGCCGACGATCCCGTTCACGGCAACGAAGATCCCGCCCGCCGATGTGGCGCGGGAGGACTATGTCGACCTCGCCCTCAATATGCAGGCCAACACCTGCCCGTTCGACGTTACCGGCCATCCCGCGTTCACGGTTCCCTGCGCCCGGATCGACGGCCTGCCGGTCGGGATGATGCTGGTCGGCCGGAGTTTTGACGAGGCGACACTGGTTCGCGCGGCGTCTGCCTTCGAGCAGGCGACCGACTGGAAGGAGAGCTGAGGCGATGCTGGCGTTAGACGAAATCTGCTACTTCAATCTTCTCGAACTCACCGGAAAGATACATGCGGGCGAATTGTCGCCGGTGGAGGTCGCCGAGGCTCAGCTTGCCCGTATCGAGGCGCTCGACGGGGGGCTGAAGAGCTTCGCGCTGGTGACGCCGGAACTCGCTCTCGCGCAGGCCAGGGCGGCGGAGGCCGAGATCCGGCGCGGGGATATCCGCGGGCCGCTGCATGGTGCGCCGATCGGCCTGAAGGACCTCTGCTGGACCAAGGGTATCCCGACAGCCGGCGGCATGACGATCCACGCCGACTTCATTCCGTCGGACGATTCCACGGTCACGAAGAAGCTCGCGGCGGCCGGCACGATCTGCCTCGGAAAGCTGCAGAATACCGAAGGCGCCTTCGCCGACCATCACCCGGACATCCCGCCGCCGGTCAATCCGTGGAATGCGGCGCACTGGCCGGGCGTGTCGTCGAGCGGGTCGGGCGTCGCCACGGCTGCCGGTCTCTGCTTCGGGTCGCTCGGCTCGGATACGGGCGGTTCGATCCGCTTCCCCTCTGCGGCGAACGGCCTGACCGGGCTGAAGCCGACCTGGGGCAGGGTCAGCCGGTACGGGGTGTTCGAACTCGCCGCCACGCTCGACCATATCGGCCCGATGGCGCGCAGCGCGGCCGACGCGGCGGCGATGCTTGGTGCGATCGCCGGGTCCGATCCGAACGACCCGACCGCGGCGCAGGTGCCCGTTCCCGATTATCTGGCGACGATCGGCGAGGGGCTGAAAGGCCTGCGGATCGGTGTCGACCCGGCGTTCAACGCGCGCGGTGTCGATGCCGTCGCCGGTGCGGCCCTTGCGTCGGCCATCGAGACGGTGAAGGGCATCGGCGGGGATATCCGCGAAGTATCGTTTCCGGAGAGCGACCAGATTGTCGCCGACTGGTTGCCGGCCTGCGGCGTCGAGACGGCGGTCGCGCACGAGGCGACCTATCCGAGCCGGAAGGACGAATACGGTCCGGGCCTCGCGGGCCTGATCGATATCGGTCGCGAGCTCTCGGGGATGGACTACCAGAAGATCATCCTGCGCCGGAACGATTTCCGCGGGCGGGTCGCCGCGCTCTTCCAGGACATCGACCTGCTGATGATCCCCGCGCAGGCCTTCGCCTCACCAACGGTCGCGAAGATGGCGACGCTCGGAGAGGATGCCGAGCTGCTGCACGGCCTGCTGAGCTTCACGTGCATCTTCGACATGTCTGGCAACCCGACGATCACCTTGCCCTGCGCCTTCACCGAACAGGGCACGCCGGTCGCGTTTCAGTTCGTCGCGAACCACTGGAACGAGGCAAAGCTCTTCCGGGCCGGCCACGCCTTCCAGCAGGCGACCGACTGGCACCGCAAGCACCCCGCTTTGTAAATGGAGAACAGCGTGAGCGAGACAGACTGGATCCCCGGCTCGATCATGGCGACGCGTGGCGTCGCCGGAAAAGAGAGCGGCACAACGCACGTCCTGACCGAAGCCGAGCAGGGCACCTTCTACTTCACCTACGGCCCCTATGCCGCCCCGAAGCTGACGATCGATCCCGGTGACACCATTTCGGTCGAGACCCAGGACGCCTTCGGCGGCGCGATCAAGTCGGAAAGCGACAAGCCGACCGAGAAGACCAACCATCCCTACCTCAACCCGCAGAGCGGGCCGATCTTCGTCAACGGCGCGAAGAAGGGCGACTGCCTTGCCGTTCATATCAAGGCGGTGGAGACGCGCGGTCCGAATCCTGCCGGCACGACCTGCCTGATCCCCGAGTTTGGCGGTCTCGTCGGCACGGCGGCGACAGCGACCCTCAACGCGCCTCTGCCGGAGCGCGTGAAGAAGGTGGTCATCGATGAGAAGGGCGTCCACTGGGACGGGCTGGTGCTGCCGTACGAGCCATTCATCGGCACGATCGGTGTCTCGCCCGAGATTGAGGCGATCTCTTCGCTGCAACCGGACTACCACGGCGGCAACATGGACCTGCCGGACGTGCGGCCCGGCGCGGTGATCTACCTGCCGGTGCATGTCGACGGGGCGCTGCTCTACGTCGGCGACTGCCACGCGACGCAGGGCGACGGCGAACTGACCGGCGTCGCCATGGAGCAAGCTGCGACCGTCACGCTGACCGTCGACCTGATCAGGAACTGGAGCTTCGCGTGGCCGCGGCTTGAGACGGAGGACTTCATCATGACGATCGGCAGCGCTCGTCCGATGGAGGACGCCGCGCGCATCGCCTACCGCGAGCTCACACGCTGGATGGCCGCCGATTACGGCTTCGAGGAACTCGACGCGTACATGCTGCTCGGACAGGTCGGGCGGGTCCGGCTCGGGAATATGGTCGACCCGAAATACACGATGGGGGCGTCGATACTGAAGAAATACCTGGGCGGATGAACCGCCGGGCTGGTGCAACGCAATCCAACGGAAGGGGTAATGCGATGCGTTTCAAAACCGTACTGCCGGGCGTGATCTCGGCATTGGCAATGGGATTGGTGGCGGCGATGCCCGCCCACGCCGAGGATCCGATCAAGGTCGGACTGCTCGAGGACATCTCCGGCGACCTCGCTCTTATCGGTCTGCCCAAGCTGCACGGTGCGGAACTTGCGGTCGAGGAGATCAACGTGTCGGGCGGCATCATGGGCCGTCAGATCGAGTTGATCCACCTCGATCCGCAAGGCGACAACGCCCGCTATCAGGAATTCGCCCGCCGGCTTCTGTCCAAGGACAAGGTGGACGTCTTGATCGGCGGCATCACGTCGGCCTCGCGGGAGGCGGTCAGGCCGATCGTCGACCGTACGGACACCCTCTACATCTACACCAACCAGTACGAGGGCGGGGTCTGCGATGCTTCCATGATCTCGAACGGCGCCGTGCCCGAGCAGCAGCTCTCCACGCTGGTGCCCTACATGGTCGAGCACTTCGGCAAGAAGGTCTACGTGATCGCCGCCGACTACAACTTCGGCCACCTGACCACCGAGTGGACCGAGAAGCTGCTGGCGGATGCCGGCGGCGAGGTGATCGGCAAGGAGTTCATCCCGCTCGGTGTGTCGCAGTTCGCCCAGACGATCCAGAACATCCAGAAGGCCAAGCCCGACTGGCTGATGATGCTGAACGTTGGCGCCGCGCAGGATTCCTTCTTCGAGCAGGCGATGGCGGCGAACGTCCACTACCCGATGGCGAGCCCGATCAAGGTCATGCTGGGCTTCGAGCACAAGCGCTTCGCGCCGCCGGCGCTCGAGGGCCTGAAGGCCGTGGCGAACTGGTACGAGGAGCTCGACACGCCGGAAGCCGAGGACTTCAAGAAGCGCTGGCACGCCAAATACCCGGACGAGACCTACATCAACGACATGGGCTACAACGCCTATGTCGCGCTCTACCAGTACAAGATGCTGGTCGAGAAGGCGCAGTCCACGAAGCTCGAGGACATCCGCAAGGCGATCGCCGCAGGGGACGCCTGCATCAGTAGCCCGGAAGGCGAGATCTGCATCGATCCGAAGAGCCAGCACACCTCGCACCGCATGCGCCTGGTGTCGGTCACCGACAAGCATGAGGTCGAGACGCTGCACGACTTCGGTGTCATCGAGCCCTACTGGCTCGGCGAGATCGGGTGCGACCTGACCAAGGAAAACCCGCACACGCAGTACTCGCCCGACAACCTGCCTGGCTGAGCTTCGACCCACTACCGCGCGGACGCTGTCACCGGCGGCGTCCGCGCCGGATCCATCCGCGACTGATTGCCTCGAACCGGGAGTCCGACGGAAATGGCCGCTGAGATATTCTCCGTCCTCTATCAGTTCGCCGACGTCTTCGCCTTCCTCATTCTCGCCGCGGCAGGGCTTGCCATCATCTTCGGCATGATGGGCGTCATCAACATGGCGCATGGCGAGTTCATCATGTGCGGCGCCTATGTCACCACCGCGCTCGTCCATCAGGGCACGCCGCTGATCCTGGCGCAGGGCGCAGGCGCGCTCGCGGCGGGCGTCGCCGGCGTGATCCTCGAGATCACCGTCGTGCGCCGGCTCTATGCGCGGCCGCTCGACTCGCTGCTCGCGACCTGGGCGGTCAGCCTGATCGTGACCCAGGGCATGCTGGTGCTGATTGGCTCGAGCTTCGCTGGCGTCGGCACGCCCGAGGGCAGCTTCCAGGTCGGCATCTACACCTTCTCCACCTACCGGGTGATCCTGTTCCTGGCAGCCCTCGGCGTGCTCGCCTTCATCTATCTTCTGTTCATGAAGACGAAGTTCGGCGTCTATGCGCGGGCGACCATGCAGAACCCGAGCATGGCGCGCGCGCTCGGCATGCGCACGAACCTCGTCTACGCGCTGACCTTCGGGCTCGGCGCGGCGCTCGCCGGACTGTGCGGCGCGCTGTACGCGCCGACGATGACGCTGATCCCGACCATGGGGGCGACCTTCATCGTGGAGTCCTTCGTCACCGTGGTGGTGGGCGGCACCAATGTGCTGCTCGGCACGGCGCCAGCGGGTCTGGCGCTCGCTGTCGTCCGCACCGCGCTGATCGGCTGGCACGGCCAGATCGCCGGTCAGATCGGAATGCTCCTGGCCGTCATGGTCATGATCCGCATCCTGCCGAACGGCTTCTCCGGCTGGCTCGGCAGGTGGGCACGCAGCATGTAGGGGACAGGCACATGTTCAGTTACATCAATGGGCCCCAGACGCTCGGCACTGGTCGCGGGTTCTGGACGGCATTCGCGCTCTTCTGCATCGTCGCCGTTGCCTATCCGTTCTTCGCGGACCCCTACGATGTCGGCAACTTCGCCTACTTCCTGCTTTGGATCTTCATGGCGATGGGCCTCTGCATCATGTGGGGCTACACCGGCATGCTGTCCTTCGGGCAGACGTTCTTCTTCGGCGTCGGCGGCTACGGCTACGGCGTCCTCTCGATCCTTATGGGGGAGCAGTACGGGCTGACCGTGTTGGCGCTGGTCCTCGCGGTCGGGCTCGCCGGCGTTGCCGCGCTCGTCTTCGGCTACTTCATGATCTACGGGCGCGTCACCGGGGTCTTCTTCGGCATCATGACGCTGTCGATGACGCTGGCGCTCGCCTATTTCCTCGGCCAGACGGCGGGTCCGGAATGGGCGATCGGCGACGCGCGCCTCAACGGCTTCAACGGCATGCTCGGTATGCCGCCGCTCATCGTGCCCTGGTTCGGCGGCGAGGTGGAGGTGCTGGAATCGACCCTCTACTACGTCCTCATCGGGCTGTTGTTCGTCGTCTATTTCGGCGTCCGCATCCTGCTCAATTCGCCGTTCGGCTACGTGCTCGTGGCGATCCGCGAGGACCCCGAGCGGGCCGAGCTGCTCGGCTACGACATCCGCAAGTACCAGATGCTCGCCTTCATCGTCGGTAGCGCGCTGGCGGGCCTGAGTGGCGGCCTCTACACGGCCTGGGGACAGTTCATCACGCCCTCGAGCGTCGGACTTCCGGCCGCCGCGATGCCGATCGTCTGGGTTGCCTTCTCCGGCCGCCGCGACATCACCGCGACGACGCTCGGCACATTCGTGCTGCTGCTCGTCTTCCAGACCATCACGATCTACAGCCAGCAATGGGCGCTGATCCTGATGGGCGGGCTCCTGCTCGGCACCGTGCTGTTCGTGCCGGAAGGCTTTGTGTTCGGCATCGTCCGGCTCGGGGAGCGGCTCGCCGCAGCCCGCGGCGAGCGCACGCCGGCGGTCAGGACCGACATGCAGAGCGAGGAAGCATGAGCGCGATCCTCTACAGCGAGAACATCTCGAAGCAGTTCGGCGGCATGCGCGCCGTCGACAGCGTCAACCTGGAGATCAAGCGCGGCGAGATCCACTGCCTGATCGGGCCGAACGGGGCGGGCAAGAGCACGATGTTCAAGCTGATCATCGGCTATCACGAGCCCGACGCCGGCCGCATCGTCTTCGACGATGTCGACATGACCAGTGCCAAGGCGTTTGCCCGGGTGCAGCGGGGCATGAGCATCAAGATGCAGAAGCCGAGCGTGTTCAAGGAGCTGCCGACGCGGCTGAACCTGCACGTGGCACTGCAGCAGAAGGTCGGCAAGCAGACGATCGCCCAGGAGGAAGAGCGCCTGCTGGACCTGCTCGACCTGAAGGCCCAGGCGGACAAGGCCGCGGGCCTGCTTTCGCACGGTCAGCAGCAATGGCTGGAGATCGGCATGGCTCTCGCGCTGCAGCCGAAGCTTGTGTTGCTGGACGAGCCGACGGCCGGCATGTCGGACGAGGAGACCTTCCGAACAGGAGAGCTGATCAAGCGGCTCAACGCGGACGGAATGACGATCCTCGCTGTCGAGCACGACATGTCCTTCGTGCGGCAGATCGCCGACACGGTGACCGTCATGCATCTCGGGCAGGTGTTCGCGCGCGGACACATCAACGACATCGTCGCCGACGAGCGGGTCGGTGAGATCTATCTGGGGAAAGCGCATGGCCACTGAGCTCGCGATGCAGGTGACCGGTCTGCGCGCTGGATACGGGGCGACGCCGATCCTCCAGGGCGTCGACATGGAGATTGCGCCCGGCGAAATCGTCGCGCTGATCGGTCGCAACGGCGTCGGCAAGACCACCACTGTGCGCGCCCTGATCGGGCTGATCCGTGCGACCGACGGCACCATCAGGCTCAACGGGCGCGACGTGACCGGGACGCCGGCAGACGCGCGGGCGCGCCTCGGCATGGGTTACATCCCGCAAGGCCGCGACGTGTTCCCGCGGATGACGGTGAACGAGAACCTGACGGTCGGCGAGCTGATAGGCGGGCCAAGGGGACGAAAGCTGCGCGATTTCGTCTTCGAGCTCTTCCCGAGGCTCGCCGAGCGCCGCTCGCAGATCGCCGGCACCATGTCGGGCGGCGAGCAGCAGCAGCTCGCGATCGGCCGGGCGCTGATCGGCAGCCCGAGCTTCATGCTGCTCGACGAGCCGTCGGAAGGTGTCCAGCCGTCGATCGTGCAGATGATTTGCGGTGCGCTGAAGACGATCCGCTCGGAGATCGGAACGACGATCCTCTTCGTCGAGCAGAATCTCGACACGATCCTTTCTACCGCCGAGCGCTGCTATGTTATGGAAAAGGGGCGTATCGTTTCCGAGATCCCCTCTGGCAAGGTCGACGCCGCGAATATCCGCAAACACCTTTTGATCTGACAGGCCGTCCAGTGCGTCAGCGTAGAACCCGCAGGAAGTCGGTCGTCCCGGTCGGGATTCTGTATTCCCTCACCGGCACCTACGGGATCATGGGCCTGGAGATGTTCAACGGCGTGAAGCTCGGGATCGAGCAGATCAACGCCAACCCCGAACTTGACTTCGAGCTCAAGCCGATCGTGATGGACCCCGGCGGGTCGATCCCTCAGTACGGCGAGCAGTGCGACGCTCTGATCCACCGACATGGCGTGCGCCACATCATCGGCTGCTACACCTCGGCCGCGCGCAAGCAGGTGCTGCCCTATGTGGAGGGGAGCGGAGCGCTGCTCTGGCACTCGGCCCGCTACGAGGGGTTCGAAAGCAGTGAGAACGTCATCTATCTCGGCGCGGCGCCGAACCAGCACGTGGTGCCGCTTGCCGCCTACGTCCTCAACAATCTCGATCCGCGCATCTACTGCCTCGGGTCGAACTACGTGTGGACCTGGGAGATCAACCGCGTGATGCGCGACATCCTCGCCGCGGGCGGGGGATCGATCGTCGCCGAGCGGCTGGTCCCGCTCGGAGAGACGGCGATCGACCAGATGGTCGAGGAAGTCGCGAGCACGGCGCCCGGAGCGGTTCTGAACACGCTGGTCGGCGAGTCCGCCTATAGTTTCTATACTGCCTGGCATGCCGTCGTCGCCGCGCGCCCCGAGCTGGCACGGATCCCGATGCTGAGTCTCAGCCTCTGCGAGGCCGAACTGAAGCTGACTGGCCAGCACCGGGGAGGACACCTCGTCTCCTCCGTCTACTTCCAGAGCATCGACCGGCCGCAGAACGCGGCGTTCCTGTCGGAGTATCGCGCGTTGTTCCCGGGCTACGGCTCGCCCTCCGTCGACACCGAGGCGGCCTATCTCTGCGCGACGCTACTCGGCCGCGCGATCGCGGCCGCCGGCACCGCGGACGTCGCGAGCGTGCGCCAGGCCACATACCGCGACCGCTACGAGGCGCCGCAGGGGCCGGTGTCGGTCGACCCGGAGAACAACCATGCGTTTCTCACCCCACGCCTCGGTTGCTCGACCGCGGAAGGGACGTTCGATATCCTTTGGGAGTCCCCCAAGCCGATCAAGCCGGATCCCTATCTGGCGTGGCTCGACCTGGACGAACTCGCCCGGCAGTCCGCCGACGTCAGGACGCCGAAGGATCTGTTCAGGCTGATGTTGTAGGAGAGGCTGGCACCATGAAGCGAAGCCGCCATTCGTTCCGCGCAGCCAGGATCGGGCTTCTGGGGTGCAGCGATCACGACAAGGCGGCCTTGACTCGGCAGCTCTCCCGGCTCGGCGCTCTGGCGGTGCCGCTCAAGGCGGTCAAGGAAGCCCACCTGGAAGGGCCGGCAAGGCTCAAGGCGCTCTTCCTCGACGGGGAGGCGGAGATTTCCGAGGAGGCCCTGCCAGCGCAGACCGGCCGGCGGCTTGCGATCATCGCGCTCGTCGAGTCCGAGGCGCCCTCCCACCTGAACCGGATCTTCCGGCGCTCGATTTCGGCGCACCTGATGAAGCCAGTGCGGTCGGTCGGCATCCTGACGGCGCTGACCGTCGGCTGTCACACCTTCCAGACGCACAGCAAGCTCGTCGGCCAGATCGAGCGGCTCGAGGATCGGCTGCGGCACAGGCGCTACGTCTTCGCCGCCCAGCTCACGCTGATGACCGAGCTCGACATAAGCGAGGAAGCGGCCTTCGCGCGGCTCAGGGCTGCGGCGATGGAGCGGCGAGTGACGATCGAGGAGATCAGCGTCGAGCTGCTCGCCGGAAACGCGCGCGTCTCCACGCTAGTGTGACGGTCGGGATCAGCCCGTCTTGGGAGAACGCCCGGCGCCTGCCGCCCGTCGCAGCGGCACAGCGTTGCGGCCCTGACGATCTCGCCACGGCAACACCGCTCCGTAATCGGCGTCGCGGTCCGGTTTGCTCATGCCGCCGGACGACATCATGAACCGCAACGCCGGACCGTCGGGGGTCCCGATCGAGACTCCGAGCGCCTCGGAGATCTGCTCCACATCGCGGCGCAGGATCGGCGAGAGATAGGCGTTGACGATGCCGACGTCGCCGCGGCCGGCGAGCTCGACGAGCGGAGCGACCTCGTGGCTCGCCGAAACCCGCCTGAAGCCGATTTCGCGGGCAAGGGCTGCGACGGACCGTTCCTGCGTCTGTGCATTCCAGCAATCGGTGAAGACGACCGCGATCGCCTCGAATCCGTCCGCGCGGGCGGTTTCGAGTGCGCCACGCAAGTCGGCGAGGTCGTCGGGGCGCTCGGCGGCATCGATCTCGATCACCCGGTCATAGAGTCGCTCGGGCTTCAGGATTGCCTTCGCGAGAATGCCGGGCCGGGCGCGGCAGGCGGTCCTGAGTGCGTCGCGGAAGCCCTTGGCGACGACGAGTGCCGTCCGCTCGCCGCGGCGCTCGAGCAGCGTGTTCGTGGTGACAGCCGCGCCCATCTTCACGCGCCTGATCGCATAGGCCGGGATCGGGTCGCCGGATCTGACGCCGAGGATCTTCCGGATTCCATGAATCGCGGCGTCCGGGTAGGTCTGCAGTCTTTCCAAGGGCAATTTGCGCCGGTGCAAGATGCCGGCGGGCGACCTGCCGATCACGTCGGTGAACATGTCACCGCGATCAACCCAGAAGTCCCATTTCGCAGGGCCCATGCTGCTTTGCCCCCCACGCTCCGCGTTCACCTTCGCAATGCGCCTCCCGAGATTGCTATGGGTTGGCCGGTCGCATCTCACGCGACGACCGGCAGGGATACCGTCTCGTATTCGTGCTCTATCCACCGGCCGAGCACCGGATCGGAAAGCCGCATGCGAAAAAAGCGGCTCGGCCGGATGCCGCCGTTCTGGACCGGAACCGTGCCGCACATCATCACTGTGCCGGGCGCGGGCCAGCCGTTCTCGTTCAGCGGCGCGCCGGCGGCGAGCTCGTCCAGGGGCCGGATGCCCGCGAGGCCGCCCTCCTGATAAGGCTGCCAGGGCTTGTCCTCGTCCTCGCGGATCCAGGCCGATAGTTCCAGCCTGTCGAGATGACCGGCAACATCGGAGAAGGGCCAGAATTCGCCCGCGACGGGCTTCGCGCAGGCCTGCTTGGACAGCGCGATGGAATGGGTCTCCAGCTCCCGATCTGTGTGGTCGGAGCCGAGGCCGAGCCAGATCTGCCCGGCCATGTTGATGAGCACCGGCTCCGCCTCGCCGGTCGAGCGGCTGCCGACGACCTGGATGCACGGCTCGGTCGTGAAGAGGGCACTGGAGACGCGGTAGTAGATGGGGATCGTCGAGGGCGGCGCGACGCCGATCTCAGCGAGCTCGCTGATGTGCGCGCTCACGGAGGCCTCGTCCCGTCCCGTCCAGCCGGCGATGATCGCCGCCGTCGGGTTGAACCAGGCCGCAACCGAGCCGCCGGTGCCAAGTTGCATCACACGCACCTTGCGAACGCTCCCGATCGTCTCCGATGGCCGCCGAGCCGTGGCGACCGGGGATTTGTCGAGAAACTGTCGAGTCCTCGAGCGTTCTTGTCAATCGATCGAATCTTGATCAATTTGATCTGATATCAAGATCACCTCATGGTGGCGACGGCAGACAACACGGCGGCACGGATGGCGTCGACGACAGCTTTCGGCTGGCTCGGCAGATAGCAGAGCGCGAAGGCGAGGTCATCGAGTTGGGCATCGGACACCGTCTCGATCCGCCGCAGGTGACCTGAGGGAATCTCCCGATCGGCCATGGGCGCGGGCAGGAGGCCGATGCCGAAGCCGTCCTCGACGAGGTGCAGCGTCGTCGACAGGGACGCGCAGCCGTGCAGCAGGGGAGGGGCCGTCGCCCCGTGGGTGAGCAGGCGCTCGATCCCGGCATAGGGGAGGCTGCCTTTCGGAAACGTCACTATCGGATGGCGGGCAAGTTCCTCGATGCCGATGGGCTCCGGCGGGAGCGGCAGGGAGGGGGCGGCGTAATAGGCGATCCGGCAGGAATAGACCGTCTCCGACTGCGCGCATTCCGGTACGAGGTGCCGGAGGATTATCGCGACGTCGATCTCGTCGTCGGCGAGTTTGCGGGCGACGGCCTCGGATGTGTCGACGGCAAGCTCGAAGCGAATGTTCATGGTATCGCGGATGTTGCGCAGAAGCGCGTCGAGCCAGGTGTGGACGACGGTCTCGACGACGCCGATGCGGATCGTTCCAAGGAACTCCGAACCGCCGGAGATCTGCGAGGCAATTTCGTCGCGGATCGCTATCAGCCGGGCGGTACGCTCCAGGAATGCGCGGCCAATTGGCGTTGGCCGGGTGCCCTTGTGGCGACGGTCGAAGAGGACGACGCCGAGACGGGATTCGAGCATCGAGATGCGCGAAGAGACGGCGGATTGGGCGAGTCCCAGCTTGCTTGCTGCTGCCCGGAAGCCACCGCACCTCGCCACCTCGTGGGCGATCTCCGCGTCGCGAATGTCGAACATGCCTGCCCAAGCGTCTCCCGCGTCTCGGCAAAGTCGGCTATTCCCGGAAACCCGTGCGAAATTCAGACTGCCAAACAAGACTCATAAGCGCGATGTCTGGTCATAAAGCGCGGCTTCGCCAATGCCATCCTATCAGCTTTGCTGTCGGGAGCCTTCGGCGCGCCCGACATCACACGCTTACTTGCGTCCGCAGACATCCCACTGCTCTGAGCCGCTGTGGACATTGTCGGGCCAAGTGAACGCCTCACATCCCTTTATCACCGGCTCTAGGTGTGAGGTTTCAGCAGGTTGTCCATTCGGACCGGACCGGGGAGACTGGAGTTACCAAGCTTCAGCACACACCGGAGGGTCCGAATGAACATCCACAAGAATGCCCGTCTGACACCGCTGCGTCGAGA
>JAEWYT010000078.1 GCA_023458595.1 Pseudomonadota bacterium | reverse complement strand
GCGCGGGACGAAGCCGTCCCGCGCCGCCTCCGGTCAGTTGAACGGCGCTGCGTACATGAGGCCGCCGTCGCGGGCGAGCGCGTTCTGGCCGCGTGCCATGTTGACGGGCGAGTTCTTGCCGAAGTGCCGGTCGAATATCTCGCCGTAGTTGCCCACCGCGGCGACGACGTCGACAAGCCAGTCGTTGTCGACGCCGAGCAGCTTGCCCAGCTCGTCCTGCGCGCCGAGCATGCGCTTGACCGCGGCGTCCTCGCTGCTTGCCGCAAGCTCCTTGACGTTGGCCTGCGTGATGCCGCGCTTCTCGGCCTCCACCAGCCCGTAGTGCGTCCAGCGGACCAGCGTGAACCATTCCCAGTCGCCGCGCGCGACATAGACCGAGTAGGGGTCCGCCGACATGAGCTCGTCGAGCACGATGTAGTCGGTGGGATTGGGGGCCATCGTCACCTGCACGCCGGCAAGATCCGCCGCGCCGGCGATCGCCGCGTCGCAGCGGCCGGCGAGGAAGGCCTGGAAGGTGTCCTGGAACTTCTCCAGTTGCACGAGCTCGTACTGAAAGCCCTTCGACTTCATCAGGTCGGCCAGACTGCCGAGCGCGGAGTTGCCCTGGCTGATGCAGAAGGTGGCGTTCTCCATATCGTCGGTGGACTTGATGCCGGAATCGCGGCGCACGATGAAGCCGGCGCCGGTGTAGAAGTTGGTGACGACCGAGATCACGCCGAGGGAAGCGTCCCGCGTCAGGTTTACCACGCTGTCCCGCGCGAGCAGGTCGACCTCGCCGCTCTGAAGCGCCGCGAAGCGCTGCTGAAGAGACAGCGGGACAAAGGTGACCTTTTCCGGATCGCCGAGAGCGGCGGCGGCGACGGCCCGGCAATAGTCGACATCGAGCCCGCCCCACCTGCCCTGGCTGTCCAGCTTGGAGAAGGTGGGGATCGAGCCGCCCACGCCGCAGCGCAGGGTCCCCTGCGAGCGGACCTTGTCGAACGTGGCGCCCGCATACGCGGTCGTCGCGAAGCCGACGGCCAGCGCGACCGAGGCGAGGACCGGCAGGACTGTTCTTCTCATCTTCGTCTCCTTCACTCCCATGGCGAATGCTCCCAAACATGCTGAATGGCATCCACGAGGGCCGCAGCCAGATCGTGGATGTCGGTCTCGCTCATCGGCGTCGACAAGGCGCCGGAGCAATTGGGTGCGACCAGGAAGCCCTGCTGCAGCATCTCCATGTGGATGCGCGCCAGCGCTCTCTTCTGGGCAAGGTCGGGCAGGGCGGTCCTGAAGTCGTCGATCCGGGCGCTCTTGAGATGCAGCCGGAAAAACGAGCCGGTGCCCGTTACCTGGGCCGACAGGTCGCGGCGGCGGATATCTTCCGCCAGGCCGCCGCGCAGCCGTTCGCCCAGTTCATCCAGTCGTGCAACGGCGGCGGCATCGTAGTGCTCCAATGCCGCGAGACCGGCCGCCATGGTCAGCGGGTTGGCGCTAAAGGTGCCGCCATGCGAGACGGCCGGCTTTCCCTTGGTATGGTCGAAGATCGCCATGTGCGAGGTCCGGCCGGCGATTGCGCCGACGGGAAGCCCGCCGCCGATGATCTTCCCGAGAGCCACAAGGTCGGGCTCGAAGCCGAACTCCACATGCGCGCCGTGGCAGCCGAGCCGATAGGAGACCACCTCGTCGAGGACGAGAAGGATGCCGTATGCGGCTGCAGCTTCATGGATCGCGTCCCGCACGTCGGCGCACATGGGAACCATGGCGACGCGCGAGGCCAGCGGGTCGACGACGATGGCCGCCAGCCGGTCGTGGTGAGCCGCGATCAGCTCGGCGCATTTTCGCGCGTCGGCGAAAGGCAGGACAAGAACGTCCGCCGCGACGGAGGGCGGCGTTCCCTTTGCGTAAAGCACGCTGTTCGGGGCGTCGTCTCCCCAGTTCTCGGGGGACGAGTCGAGGCTGACTTCCACGTAGTCGTAGGCGCCGTGATAGGCCCCCTCGAATTTCGCGATCATCGGCCGGCCGGTGATGGCGCGCGCGGCCTTGACGGCGAACATGACCGCCTCGGTTCCGGAATTGGCGAAGCGAACCTGCTCAAGCTTCGGCGAGCGGGCCGTGATCGCCTCGGCCAGCGCGGTTTCGGACGGCGTCGGCAGGCCGAAGGCGGTCCCCGAATCCAGTACCTCGTGCAGTGCCTTCACCACGGGTGGGAAGGCGTGGCCGTGGACGAGCGAGAAGAAATTGTTGGCGCAATCGAAGATCCGGCGACCGTCGACGTCCGTGATCCAGCAGCCGCTCCCGGATGCGGCGTAAGGTGGATGCGGGGGGAAAAACGGAGCCGCGCGCATGCTGCCGCCCGGCGTGATGCGCTTGGAGCGCTCGAACTCGGCCCGGGACTGGGGTCCGAGGATCTCACCGGCGTTGTGGCCCGGCAACGTGTTCGAAAGCATGTGACCCGTCCGTTCGACGCTTGCGTCCGCTTCTATGAGGTGATTGGATCATGCGGTTCTATATGAGTCAATACGGATCAATTGTTTCAACATGTGAATCGTGGCAGCGTCCACGCGATGATCCGATGACCGCAGGCCAGATGACTCCGACCCCCAGCAATATCGAGGTGCGGCTCAGGCAGATGATGCCGGAGACGCGCGGGCCGACCGCGAATGCGATCCGATTTCTGATCGCGCACCGGGACGAGATCCCTTTCCGTTCGATGCGAGAACTGGCCAAGCGGGCGGAGGTGCCTCCGGTGACGCTGGTCCGCCTCGCCCAGAGCCTCGGGTTCAAGGGGTTCGAGGATTTCCGCGGGGTCTTCGTCAACGCGCTGATGGCCGAGCAGGGCCGCAATCAGGGCAGGGCCGCCGAACTGGTCTCCCTGGGCCAGAAGGAAGGCGCGCTCGGCTTTGCCGCGCAGTTCGCCGAGCGCGAGTTCGAGGTTCAGAAGGCGACCATAGCGGGCCTCAAGGAGGCGCAGCTCAAGTCGGCCGTACAGGCGCTCGCGGACGCCGAAAGGGTCTTCGTCATCGGCCGCCGGCCCTTCTTCGCGACCGCATACGCGCTCTCCTATTCGCTCAGGAAGGTCAAGCCGAACACGCATCTGCTCGATACGGGCGGCGGCGCGGGACTCGAACTGGGCGACCTTGCCCGGAACGACGTGCTCGTTGCCTATTCGACCTATCCCTATAGCCGCGTGACGCTGGGGGTGGCGCAGAACGCCGCCGATCGCGGTGCGACCATCATAGCGATCACCGATAGCGAGAACGCTCCGCTCGCGCTGTTGGCCGATCATCTATTTCTGACGACGGTGCGCAGCTACGCCTTCCCGGACTCCATCGCCGGTGCCCATCTGCTCGGCAACATACTGGTCGCGTTGACCGTCTCCGCGCTGGGCCCGGAGGCGGTCGAGCAGATCCGGCACAACGAACACGACATACGCGAGTCGGGGGAATTCGTGGTGCAGCCGCCACAGAAGACAGCCCGCCGGCCGGCGGGCAAGCGGCAACGGAAGCGAGGCTGATCCCTTCGCCCGCGGCCCCTTATGGCCATCGGGCACGTGCAGGCGTTCCGCCTAAGGGGAATCCGGGCAGCGTCTCGAGATCAGCGGCTATTCGACCGACACGATCGGTCCCATGGTCGGATGCGACGACTGCAGTCTTCGGACGTGTATGTCGGGAGCGGGATCGGCCTTTCGCGCCATCCCGTTTCACGAGCCGAGCCTTCGCCGCCGTGTCGATCGTCTGCTCTCCGCCTCGCGGGCGTGTTTCCCGGCTCAGGCATCCGAGCGGGCCTGACGGCGGGCGTCGATGGCGGCGAACGCGATGAACCCCGTGAATGCTGCAAATGAGGTCAGCCCGGACAGCGGGACGAGGAGCATCGTCCAGTCCGGCGCCAGCGCGGCCGCTACCCGGGCTGCGGCCGATACGACGACACCCGCGAAGATCGCGATCGTCGCGGGGCTCGACGCGAAGGTGCGGCCCCGATGTTCCAGGATGGGCCGCGTCATGATCGCGAGGGTCATTCCGACGACGGCGCCGGCCGTCCAGGCGAGGACGCCGGCGGAGGCCGGAACCACGTCGGTCAGCAGTGACGCGCCGGCGAGAAGGAAGCCGACCGGGACGAAGAAATAGGCCACGCGGAAGCCGGTCGCGACCGGTTCGGCGACGGTGTGGTCGCCGGGGCCACGGGCGATGCGAGCGAGCTGGCCGAGCGCAGCCGCCAGCAGCAATGCGGCGACGACGACGGCATGGCCGGCCAGCGCCGGCGACGCGACCCATGCCGCCAGCGCGACCACGGCGAGGCCGGTCGCCGCAGCGTCGAGCCGCGCGCGCGGCGCGGTCGAGCCGCGGTCACCGCCACGGGGAAGCAAGCCGCCGGCGAAGCCGGGCATGCCTCGCCAATCGACCGCCGCTATCGACGCGATGGCGGCGGCGACGGCCAGATCGATGCCGAAGGTGCTTCGGCCATAGCGCCAGATCTCCCACTGGAACAGCGCCTGAGCGCACAGCAGCACGGCGACGAGGCCCAGTACCTGAAGGGTCCGCGGATGTCGTGCCGCCGCGACCTGCCGGCCGACGATGACGACGAGCAGGGCCAGAAAAGGCAGGGTGGCAATCGCGAGGAGCCCCGGTCCGAGCCGGTCGGATGCGGCAACCGCGATGCGCCCGGCGAACCAGACGACGACGAGGCCCGCCAGCAGCCGGCCCGCGACCGGCGATTGCCCCGTCCGGTCCGGAACCGCGGTCAGCAGGACGCCGGCGATGACTGCCGGCAGGTAGCCGAACAGCATTTCGTGTGCGTACCAGGCGTCCGGCGGGAACAGTGTCGGAATCCGCACGAAGCCCAGATACCACGGCGTCCAGATCGCGGCGATGACGGCCGCCTGGAACGCCGCGAACAGAAAGAACGGCCGGCAGCCGCAATTGAACGAAGCCGGTCCGGCTCGGCGCTTCGCAGGTCCGGCGTCGGTCGCGGTCATTCGACCAGTACCCCAAGGTTCAGCATTTGTGCTCTCCGGGCGATCGCAGGTCTGACAGGTATGGCCAGTAGGTCTTCAGCCAGAGCAGAAACGAGGCCGCCCAGATCGTCGAAGCGATCGCATAGGGCGGGCCGGGCAACTGCGGAACGACGCCCAGGTCGGGCAGTACCCTCGTTCCGACGGCAACGACGAGAAGGACGAGCGCTACGCGTCCGCCAAACGGAATTCCGAGTGGTCTGCCGGTGTGCAGCAGGCCCGCGATCGAGAATACGGTCAGAACGCCGAGCCCAAGTCCGCCCATCAGGGCCAGATGCAGCGCCGGAACGTCCGGGAACGGGGCGCCGAGCCGGGATGCCCCGACGAGCAGAAGTCCGGCTCCGGCCATGAGGCTGGACCCTGAAAGGCACAGGATCTCCGTCCGGAAAGTCTGCCGCCCGATGAACGATTCGCCGGTGCGGTCGAGGAATGCGGCTCCGGCGGCGATGAACAGATATGCAAGGACCGTGTCGGAGAGCCCGGCGATCTCTCCGACGATAAGGACGGCGATCAGGCCCGACGCCAGATTGCGACGCCCGGGATGCGGGCGGAACGGCGACGTCCGCTCGCTGGGATCGAGCACCAGGTTCGTCACGGGGACGGTGATGCGGGCCAGCGCGACGCCGAGCAATCCCAGAAAGGCGAGGCCCGCGAGCCAGAGCGCTTCCTGCGCGGCAAGCACCTCATCGGCCAGGAAGGCGCCGCGGGTGGCGGCGCACAGAGCCAGAAGCGCGGCGAGCCAGACCAGGAACCCGAGCAGGTTCGCGGACCGCTTCCGCCACGAAACCGAGCCGGCGTATAGAAGGAGCGCCAGGAGCCACGCCGTATCGGCGATGGCGGCGACCAGCTGCATCGCATCCGCGCCGAGGAACCCGACGATACGGGCTGCCGACCAGACCGCGGCGAGCGCGAAGAGCGGCTTGCCCCTGAGCCGCGGCGTGTCGGTCCATTCGGGCACGGCCGTCGTGATGAAGCCGATGAGAGCGGCGCCGAACGCGCCGAAGATCATCTCGTTGGCATGCCACAGGCCGGGCGGCAGATCGGTGGCCAGAGGCATATCCAGCCGGTCGACCACGACCCAGATGAACGGCCACAACGCGGCTTGCACCGCGGCGAGCGGAAAGAACAGCCGCAGTCCCTCGTCTCCGACGGCCGCCATCGGATTGGGCGCCGACGCCTGCGTGGCTTCCGTCATCGCCGTCATGCGACGCGCCGCTCGTCGACATCGTGGATGTGCCGGAAGAGCGGATCCTCCGCGAGATAGGCGGACACCGTTTCGTACAGCGTGTCGTCCGTGCGCTTGCCCGGTTCTCCCGGTACGGTCCGTTCTCCGAGGATGCCGCGCCCGTCCGAATCCATGACGGCGATGCGGTGCGACACCCGGGCGGCCTCGGTGAGGTCGTGCGTAACGAAGAGGGCGCCGAAGCGCAGGGCGCGGGAGGATTCGATGACAAGGTCCTGCATCCGCCGCTTCAGGGCGACGTCGAGCGCGGTGAAGGGCTCGTCGAAATAGAGGAAATCGGGCTCTCCGGCGAGTGCCCGCGCGATCGCCGTTCGCTGCCGCATGCCGCCGGAAAGCTCGACGGGGTATTTGTCGAGATCTTCGGGAAGCAGGGCGGCGCGGGCCGCGGCGGCTTCGGCCTTCGCGCGGCGCTCGGCGCGGCTCATGGGGCGGAACCGGAGCGGGTAGAGGATGTTCTGCCGCGCGGTCGACCAGGGCATCAGGCGGGGGTCCTGGAAGACGACGCCGTGACGCCGGTAGCGGCGCTCGACCCTGCCGCGCAGCGGGTCGACGACGCCCGCCGCGATATGGAGAAGGGTGCTCTTGCCGCAACCCGAAGGCCCGATGAGCGAGACGACCTCGCCGGGCCAGACCGACAGCGAGACGAAATCGAGCACGGTGCGGCCGAAATAGGCGTGGCCGACATCCTTCATCCCGAGAACGGGGGCGGAGAGGTTCGCCGGCGGATCGCCGCGTGGCCCCGCCGGTCCGGCGCCGGCCGCCTTTGTCATCGCTTTATGCCCCACGGCCGTGCCGCCTCCCGCCAGCGCTCGAACTCGGCGCGGACCGGATGCACGATCCCGTACTCCACGCCGATCAGCGCGGCGACGGCGATCAGGACCCAGGCGAGCGCCTGCGCCACGTCGAGATTCGCCCGCGCCATCGCCAGGGCACCTCCGATTCCTCCGGTGTTCGCGAGCAGTTCCGCCATGACGGCCACCTTGAAGGCCATGCCGAGAGCCACGGTCAGGGCGGGGAATAGGAAGGCGGAGACATGGCGCAGACCGAGGCTCCAGAAGCGGGCGAACGGCCCTACGCCGAAGGCCTTCGCCATGTCGTCCAGGCCCCGGTCGCGGGTCACCGCTCCCTCGGCCGCTCCGACGAGTACGAGCGGAGCGCTTGCCACGACGACGGTGGTGGCGACGGTTCCGTCGCTCGAACCGAACCAGATCATCGCGAGCACGATCCATGCGATCGGCGGCACGCCGAGAAAAACGGTCAGTATCGGCCGGGCGAGGCGGATGGCGGCGGGCGAGTAGCCGATCGCGAGGCCGCCGGCGACGCCGACCGCGGCGGAGGCGACGAACCCCTCGATCGCCCGCACGGCGGTGATGGCGGCGATGTGCCAGTTCGCGGGGTCCGACAGCAGGGCCACTCCCGCTTCGAGCGTCGCCAAGGGCGCGGGCAGGATGAATGCTCCGTATCTCTCGTGCCCGGCCTGCCACAGCGCGGCCAGCAGCGCGAGACCGGCGATGCCGGCCCAGCCCGACCAGAGGAACCGGCCTGTGCGTCCGAGGCGGTCGAGGACAACCATGCGCGGCCTACAGATAGAACTCGGCGGGGGGCAGCGCCCCGCCGATGACCTCGGGATTCGTGGCGGCGATGGTTTCGAACATCGCCTCGAGCGACGGCCTGGCGTCGCGGGCCGGAATCGCGACAAGGTTCGAGAAGGGGATGGACTGTTCCATGATCGGCCACGGCAGCCCCAACGAGGCGGCCGCGTCGTTCGCCGCGCGCGCGGGGTCGGCGTTGACGGCAGCCGTCGCCCGCGCGAGGGCCTCCTGGAGCGCCGGCAGGAGGGAGCCGTGCGCGGCGAGGAACGTCTCGGTTGCCGCAAGCCCGGCCTGCGGCAGGACCGGTTCGCCGCCCGTGGCCGACGCCCATGCCTTCTGGATGTCGATGACGCGGTCTATCTTCGCGCCGGCGAGCTTGCCCCGCACTATCGCCGCCGTGGCGGCGGGCTCGGGCACCAGCGCGGCGTCGACGCGGCCCGCCACGATGAGCTGGACGGCTTCCAGCGGCGTCCCGGAGGACTCCAGCTTCACGTCCGCACCGGCGGTCATGCCGGCCAATTCCAGCAGCCGATTGAAGATGAGATCGGGCGTGTCGTTGCGGAAGGGTACGGCCACGGTCTTGTTCCTGAGCGCCGTGATTTCGGTCAGTGAAGCGTCGGCGGAAACGACGTAAAGAAGACCATTGGTCATCACGTTGACGAGCCGCACCCCGAGCCCGCGATTGAAGAGGTTCGCCGCGACCTGGGTCGGCACGACGACCACGTTCATTTCCCCGGACGTCAGTCCCGCGCGCAACTCGTCCGGATTGCGCCACGCCTTGAAAGTCACCTTATCGGCGACCGGATCGAGCGCGCCGGACGCGATGGCGTGCGCCAGCGTGATGGACGGACCCGCGGGCGGTCCGAACAGGCGAAGCTCGGAAAGGCGATCCGAGGAATGGGCGAAACGCGACGGTCCGACGATGGCCGTGGCGGCCAAACCGGCGACAACGGACCGGCGGTCGAAGTCTCGCATATTTGATCTCCCGGGTTGGGTTCGCCGGTGCTGATCGTCAGAAGCTCGCGACGGAGCGGCGATCGACGGCGTCTTTACCTGACTTTTAAATTCAACTTTGGCGCGGCGTCGGACGGAACGCTTTGACTTCGGTCAAGTGGCGCAGCGCCGGGTCGTCTATAAGATGACTTTTTTTGTCATATTTGATATGTCCGGTCGTCGCCCGCGGTGGCTGGGAAGGGGCGAAACGACGAATGAACAGCGAAACCGCGCTGCCTGCGCACCGTGCCATGCACTCCCGCTCGTCGGGCCTCGTTCGATACGGTCTTCGGGACGGCGCGGAGCTGCTCGTCGTTCGGTCCGGCGGATACCGGCCCGCCGCCGTCCAGCTCGGCGACGAGGGCACGTATCTGTTCGTCGGCGTCAGCGGCAAGCCCGTTCTGAGGAGTGGCGGGGACCGCCTGCGCCTGTCACAGGATGATCTCCACGTCTTGAGGCAGGGCGACGGCGCTCCGCCGCGGCGGATCGAATTCGACTCGTCGTCGGCCCTGGCCATCGTCGTGTTCTACTCGGCACGATGGCGCCGGGCATGTCCGGGCGGGACAAGTTGCAAGGTCGGCCGGTTCCTGGCGCCGGGAGATCCGCTGCGGGCGTCCCCCATCGATCAGGCGATGGCGCTGAACGACGAGGCGCGGTCCATTGTCAACGCCGTGCTGGCCCTCGATGAGCACGACAGGTCGCCGCTTCCCGCCGAAATGCTTTCTCTGAAGCTGTTGTCCTGGGCCTTCGTCGCCGGCTCGCATTTGCGGGTCGACGAGGTGCCCGACGGCTCCCTGCATCCGAAGTCCGCGATGAAGGCGCGGCATGCCGCGGACATTCTGCGTCAGTCCTTCGACAACCCGCCGACCATTTCGAAGCTGAGCGCGCTCGTGGCGATGAACGAAAGCGACCTGAAGCGCTGCTTCAAGTGCATGTACGGCAAGACGATCGCGAGCTACTCGCGGGAGAAACGCCTCGATCGGGCCAGCGACCTTCTCGCCCATAGCTCGCTCAGCATCGCTCAGATCGCCTTGGAGGTCGGCTTCTCCAATCCCAGCCAGTTCGCGCGGGCATTCCACAAGCACTTCGGGTGCAATCCATCCGCCGTCAGGCGGGGTGCGCATCCGCCCCGCCCGAGCCCGAAAACCCGCGACGGCCACCGATTCCTCGCCGATTCCGTCGAGTGAAGCTCTCAAAATACCCGATTGGGGTCGAAAACCGGCCGATTGGGGGAGAGTGGCAGCCGTCCGCCCGTTCATATGCCGCCGGGTGCGCGCCGACGAAGGCGCGCTGGAAAGACGCGCGCCGGCAGCAGTGCCGGCCCGAGCAACGGGGCGACAGGGAATGAAGACGAAACTCGGCCGGGACGCGGGGTACAACGGATCCACGCTGCAGGGAGCGGCAAGCTGCGGTCCGCGACGGATCGTCCCGAACGTGATGACGCTCATCGCGGCCACATTCTCGGCCCTGGCGTATTGCGGGTCGGCGCACGCCCAGTCGGCCGCTCCCGGATCGTCCGTCGTTCTCGATACGATCGTCGTCACGGCGGAGGGTGGGACCGAATCCCCGGACCCGGATCGCGCCGAAGGCGACCCCGCAGCCATTGAACAGAAGACCGCCGAGAGGCGGCTCGAGGCCATTCCCGGCGGCACGGCCATTGTCACCCGGCAGGAACTCTCCGACCGTGCCGACGTGACGATCGGCGATTCACTGAGCGCTGCGCCGGGCGTTGTCGTCCAGACCTTCTTCGGCGGAAACGACCAGCCCCGCATTCAGATTCGAGGGTCCGGCCTGCAACAGAATCCCGTGGAGCGGGGTATTCTCGTCTTGCGCGACGGAATGCCGCTGAACCGGGCCGACGGCTCCTACCTCGTCGGCCTGATGGACCCGAGGCAGGCGCAATTCATCGAGATCTACCGCGGATACACCGCCAACCGGCTCGGTGCTACCGTGCTCGGCGGCGCGATAAACTTCATTTCGCCGACCGGAACGACGGCGCCGGGCGTTTCCTTCGGAATCGACGGAGGCAGCTTCGGCCAGGTCACGACGAGCGCGGGCGCGGGCGGCAGTCAGGGAAACATGGACGGCTACGCCCAGGTTTCCTACACCCAGCGAGACGGATTCCGCGAGTACAACGATTCCGACCGCACGGACGTGAACCTGAACATGGGCGCACGTATCAGCGACGTCGTCAGCACCCGTCTGTTCGTCGGCTATACGGATCTCGGCTTCGACGTGCCGGGGCCGCTGTCCTGGGACAAGCTGAAGCAGGATCCGCGGCAGGTCTCAACCGGTCCCACGGTCACGCTCACCCCGTCGGGGCCGGTGATGACGAATCCCGGACCGAACGTGCCCCGCGACAAGCCCAATCGCGATGCGCAGCAGTTCCGGGCTGGTGCGCGGACGTCGGCCGATTTCGGCGATCACCGGCTCGAATACGTGATCGGCTACTCCTTTACCGATGACGCATTTCAGATGCCCATAGGCTCGGGAAACCGGTCCACCGACGGCGGCGACCTCACGAACGTCATCAGGTACGCCTACATTCACGACGCGTCGCAGATACTTCCGCTGTTCGAAGCGACGGCGATGTACGTCACCGGATCGGCGGACCGCGACTTCCACGAGAACATAGACGGCAATCAGGGTCTTCGGTTCGGCGCCAACGAGTTGCGCGCGTCGACCTTGTCGCTGCAGGCGGGGATGAACATATCCGTCGTCGAGGGCGTGACCGTTTCGCCGTCGATCGCGTATTCCTACGCGACGCGCGAGAACGACGATCTCTTCGGTTCCGGCTTCCGGCCCGTGGCCGGTTTCAATCCGGTCACCGGCGCGTTTCAAACCGCCGTCGCTCTGCCTCAGGACACCAGCTACTCGCACAGCTATTCCGGCTGGACCCCAAGCCTCGGCGTCATGTTCGACGTCGGCCCGGACAGCGCGCTCTTCGCCGCGGTCAGCCGCAGCTTCGAGCCGCCCACGCACGACGATCTCCTCGTCACCGTAAACGGCACGTCGTTCTTCAGTCCCGGCGCCCCGTCGAACGGGGTTCTCCAATATGCCTTCGACACGCCCGACCTGAAGGCGCAGAAGGCGACGACGATCGAGGGCGGGTGGCGCGGCCAGACGGACCGGTTCAGCTGGGACGCGGTCGTCTACTACTCCTGGATCCGGGACGAACTCTTGAGCCTGCGGGATCCCACGGGTGCCCGCCTGCCTTCGCAGAACGCCGACAGGACGACGCATTTCGGCGTCGAGCTGGGTCTCGGAGCCCGCATCACCGACGCCTTGAGCGCGCGTCTCGCATACACATTCCAGCGGTTCCGCTTCGACAACGACCCGGTGCACGGCAACAATCAACTGGCGGGGGCGCCCGAGCACGTTGTCAACGCAGCGCTGCGGTACGCCATAACCCCCGAATGGTCCGTCGAGGGCTCGGTCAACTGGTGGCCGGACCGCATTCCGGTCGACAACGCCAACACGCTGTTCAGCGAACCCTGGGCAACGTTCGGGGCGCGGACCGTCTACCAAGTCAACGACAATTTCAGCTTGTACGCCGAAGTGCGGAACATCTTCGACGAGGTGTATGCGTCCTCCGTCCTGATCACCGACACCGCCATCCCCGACCAGGCGGCCTTCCTGCCGGGCGACGGGCGCGCGTTCTATGTCGGGCTGCGGGCCAGGATGTGCGGCTGGCCTCCGGACTGGGGGGGCGTCCGGGCGCGGACGCCCCCCGGCAGCCCGCTCTTAGGCGTTTCGACGTCTCCGGGGGACTGCCGATGCCTGTCGAAGGGCTTCTCGACGTCCATGTTCCCCCGGATCGTGATGGGGGATGGGGGCCTTCCGATCACACAGCCGGCGCCGCGAAGGCGCGCCCTGCACTCCGAAATCACCTCGTCCGCAAGGAGGTCGGCACAGGGCGATCGCCGAAATCGAGCATGGACCTGCGGAGGACGCGGCCGTGCCGATCGACCACGAACCGGCAGCGCCGGCTTCGGTAGAAGAACGTCAGCCGGAACCGACCGGCGTCTTCCCCCGATCCGCGTTCGCAAAGGCTCGTGATGGTACCGTCGCGCATGCCGGTCAGCACCGCCGAGGGATCCAGATCGAACCCATCGGCGATCAGGCGGGCATCGACTGTGATCTCGTGCTCCCCGAGCTCGACAGGCAGGGGCGTATCGCCCGTTGTCATGGCGCTTCTCCGACGCGGCGGTACACGGTCTTTTCGGTCACCACGGCGCCCATCGGAATGTCGTGAGGCTGCGGATGGATCGTGGCGATCGACGCGTGCTCGTAGCCGACGCCGAATATGCGCGGCTTGCGCGCCAGGGCCGCCAGGGTGCGGTCGAAATAGCCGCCGCCGTAGCCGAGCCGGTAGCAGAGCGGATCGAAGCCTACGACCGGTGCTATGACGACGTCGGGCTGCACCTCGGCTCCGTCGGCGGGCACGGGGATGTTCCATATGCCCCGCTCCAGCCGGTCGCCCGAACGCCACGCGCGAAAGACCAGCGGAGCGCCGCGCTCGACCACCACCGGCAAGGCACCGCAGGCGCCGAGAGCCGTCATCCGCTCCATGAAGGGGCGCAGATCCGGTTCGCCCCTGAACGGCCAGTACGTGCTGATAGTCAACCCGGACACGCTGCCGATCGACGCCGCGAGCGCGGCCGCGATGCGCTCCGCGTGCGCCGTCCTGACGTCGTTCGGAATCGCCAGCCTGTCGGCTATGAGGCGCTCCCGCTCGGCCTTTCGCCAGCGGCTCACGTCGGTGCGCAGCCCGACGCCCGCTTCGCGCGGGGGCACTGCACCGCCGTCGCCCGATTCATGCATGAAGCACGGGGGCGACGCGTAGGTCGACGGGGGATCTTCTTCGTTCATCCTGTCGTTTCCTCAACGGTTGGCGGCCTGCGGCAAGGATACCTCGGAGTCGGGCCGGGCAAGCCGTTGCCCCCTCATGACCAGCACGCCGTTGTGTCCGGCGACGCCGAGTTCGAGGCTCTCGGCGATCCGCCGGGCACGCTCGACGAAATGGGCGGCGGCGGCAGGCGTACAGGTCTCCGAAGCCGTTTCCTCGAAGAGGCCGAGCCACCGGTCGAAATGCCGGGCATCGACCGGTAGCCGCAGATGCGCTTCCATCGGCTGGCCGTGATAGCGGCCGGTCATCAGGGCGACCGAAGACCAGAACGCCCGCATCCGCTCCAGGTGAATCGGCCAGTCGACGATCCGCGCCTCGAACACCGGCCCGAGCAACTCGTCTTCGCGGACCTTGTCGTAGAACGTATCGACCAGACGGGCGATCAGCGCCTCGTCGATGCCGGTTCGCTCCCGGATTTCCGCGGTGATCGCGGCGCGCCGCTCAGCATGCGTCATGTTTTCACCTAATAGGTATTTATAATACTTATTTAGCATGGCATAGTCGACATCGCCATCCGTGAAATCCGGTAGGAACATGCCGCCGACATCGTTCACCGACCATGGATTGTGCGCGCCGATCCGGCTCGCGGTCTCCCGGGAGCCGTTCTTCGGGACACTTGAGGCGGCGGCCCCGGCCCGACGCGTCTGTGCGGTGATCCGGGCCGGCGGGGCGGAGGTATCGAAATGACGGAGTACCGCATAAAGCGGATCTACGAGGAGCCCGATCCCTCGGACGGCGTGCGGGTGCTCGTCGACCGCCTTTGGCCTCGCGGGGTGTCCAAGGCGAAAGCGCATATCGACCGATGGGCGAAGGACATCGCGCCCTCGGCGAGCCTCCGAAAGTGGTTCGATCACGACCCGGCGCGGTGGGAGGAATTTCGCCGGCGATACCGCGAGGAGCTGCGGGATCGGCACGAAGAGCTCCGGCATCTGGGCGGCGCGAACGCCCGACACGTGACGCTGCTGTTCTCCGCAAGGGACGCCGACCGCAATCAGGCCGTCGTCCTCAAGGAACTGCTCGAGGACCTGCAGAAGCGAAATGGCGATTGAGTGAGGCGTACCCGTTGGCCTAATAAGCGAGGGCAGGCGCCGTCGCCGGACGCCTGCCCGTTCGGCGCGCCGCCGTTCCGGGACATGGAGCCATTCAATCATGAAGCGGCTGCGCCGGAAGGCGGTCGACATTCTGCTGGCTGTCTTCGCCTTTCCGGCGGGGGCACTGCTGCGGCGGGCCCGGAAGGGCTGGGCGCACGTGCCGCTGACCCGGAAGCTGCTGCGGGTCGCCGGCGTGTTTCCGTTGCGGGAGCACTACTACGAGCCGGTCGCGTTTCCCGAGGACCTGCGCCGGCCGTTGTCGCAGGAGAGGGACCTGCCGGGGCTCGACCTCAATCTCGGAGGTCAGCTGGCCCTCCTGGAGAACCTCAGATACGCCGAAGAGCTCGCCCGGTTCCCGCTCGGACCGGTCAAGAAATCCGCGACGCCGCGGTTCTGCTACCGTAACGGCTCGTTCGAAGCGGGCGATTCCGAAGTCCTCTACTCCATCATCCGCCACGCCAAGCCGCGCCGCATCGTCGAGATCGGCAGCGGACATTCGACCCTGATGGCGCGGCTGGCGATCGAGAAGAACGAGGCCGAGGACCCGGACGCGAGCTGCCGGCACGTCTGCATCGAGCCCTATGAGCAGCCCTGGCTCGAAAAGACCGGGGCCGAGATCGTCCGCAAGCGTGTCGAGCTCTGTTCGTTCGATCTCTTCGACGAGCTCCGGGAGAACGACATCCTGTTCGTCGATTCCTCGCATGTCATCAGGCCGCAGGGCGACGTTCTGTTCGAGGTCCTGGAGGTGCTCGGTCGGCTGAAGAGCGGCGTGCTGATCCACGTCCATGACATCTTCACCCCGCGCGACTATCCCGACGAGTGGGTCGTGCGCGACCAGAAGCTCTGGACCGAGCAGTACCTGGTCGAGGCCTTCCTGGCATTCAACCGGGAATTCAGCGTCGTCGCCGCGCTCAACCATCTCGCCAACGACCATCGCGATCGTCTGGCGGAAGTCTGTCCCATCCTGGCCTCGGAGCCGGATGCCCAGCCGCGGTCCCTGTGGCTGAAGCGCAACTGATGTGGCCGGCAGTGATCGCCGCAGCAGCGCGGAAACGGATGTCGGAGGTCTGCCCGGTACGGACGAGCAACCGTCGGGAGGCCATGTATTTTCCGCTTGCCTGGACCCGCGCGGGCGCACGATAACCCGCTGACGCCGGCAGCGACGGGTACTCCGTCTCGGCCGCCGACAGCCCCGCCTCGCGCGTTCCGCACCCGTCCGAGACGACCATGACCGACCTGATCGCCGGAGTTCCCGCCGACCGCATCGCCGGCTTCAAGGCGCGCGAGGACAGGGCATTCGCCGAAGCCCGGCCGAAGACCCGTGCCGCGCTCGAAGCGGGCGGGGCCGCCTTCCTCGAAGGCGTGCCGATGCACTGGATGAAGGACTGGCCGCAGCCGTTTCCGGTCCTCGTCGCCGAGGCGAAGGGCGCGACGCTCGCCGACATCGACGGCAACGTCCTCGATGACTTCTGCCTCGGCGACACCGGATCGATGTTCGGCCATTCGCCGGCACCGGTCGCCCGGGCGATCCGGGCGCAGGCGGGCAGGGGCCTGACCTACATGCTGCCGACCGAGGACGCGCTCGCCGTCGGCGCCCTCCTGACCGAGGTGTTCGGCCCGATGCGCTGGCAGATCGCTACCACCGCGACGGACGCCAACCGCTTCGCCCTGCGCGTCGCCCGCGCGGTGACGGGACGAAGCAAGGTGCTCGTCTTCAACGGCTGCTACCACGGAACGGTCGACGAAACGTTCGTGACGCTGAAGGATGGGCGGACGATCACCCGTCCGGGCCTGCTCGGACAGGCCGCCGACCTGTCGCTGACGGCCGCCTGCGCCGAGTTCAACGATCTCGCCGGCGTCGAGGCGGCGCTTGCCGCAGGCGACATCGCCGCGATCCTCACCGAGCCGGTGATGACCAATTCCTGCATGGTGCTGCCGAAAAAGGGCTTCCACGAAGGCCTGCGCGAACTCGCGACCAGATACGGCGCGCTGCTCATCGTCGACGAGACGCATACGATCTCCTCCGGGCTCGGCGGCTATACGCGGGTGCACGGGCTGAGGCCCGACATGCTCGTGGTGGGAAAATGCGTCGCCGGCGGCATGCCGACCGCGGTCTGGGGCATGAGCGAGGTCGTCGCCGAGCGCTATCACGAGGTGAACGCCGGCCGCGCTTCCGGCCATTCCGGCATGGGCACGACGCTGTCGGCGAACCCGATGCAGTTCGCCTGCCTGCGGGCGACGCTGTCGGAGGTGATGACGGAAAAGAACTACAGGCGGATGGAGCGCGGCGCCGGACGGCTCGCCCGCGGACTTTCGCGCGCGATCAAGGCGCACGGCGCGCCCTGGCATGTCGTGCGCGTCGGCGCGCGCGTCGAGTTCATCTGCCATCCGAAGCCGCTGAAGAACGGCTCAGAGGCCGCGCTCGCCCATCACCATGCGCTCGAGGCCGCGATGCATGCCGGCCTGCTCAACCGGGGCTGCCTGATCGCGCCCTTCCACAATATGATGCTGATCTCGCCGGTGACGAAGACCGAGCAGATCGACGGCCTGATCGCCGCCTTCGACGCGGTGCTCGGCGAACTTCTCGGGTGACCCCATGACGACCGACAGTCCTTCCGGCTCCAGTCCGGCCGAAGCCGAAGCCTTCCTCGCCGCGCATCCCGAGATCGAGGCGATCGACATCCTGCTGCACGATTCGAACGGCATCGGGCGCGGCAAGATCATCCGCCGCCACGAGCTTCAGAGCCTCTACAGCCACGGCCGTCACATGCCGATCTCGATCCTCGGCCTCGACATCTGCGGCGAGGACGTGCACGAGACCGGCCTGATCTGGGACCAGGGCGACGGCGACCTGCGCGCATGGCCTATCCCCGGCACGCTGAAGGTGCTGCACAATACCAGCCCGGCGCGGGCCGAGGTGTTCCTGTCACTCTACGAGCTCGACGGGCGCCGGATGACGTCGGACCCGCGCCATGCGCTGTGCCGGCAGGTGGAGGCGCTCGCCGACGAGGGCCTGCATGCCGCCGGCGCCTTCGAGCTCGAGTTCTTCCTGCTCGCCAACGAGCGCGGGCCGGACGGCAAGGTGCAGCCCGCGGCCGACGTGCTCGACGGCCGGCAGAGCCGCAGGACCGAGGTCTATTCGGTCGACCACCTGCACGGGATGCTGCCGCTGTTCTCGGACATCTACGCCGGTGCCGAAAAGGCCGGCATCGAGGCGGAGACCCTGATCTCGGAATACGCGCCCGGCCAGTACGAGCTGACGCTGCACTACCGCACCGACGTGCTTCAGGCCGCTGACGACCTGATGCGATTCAAGCGCATCGTGCGCGCCCAGGCCCGTGCGCACGGGGTGACCGCCTGCTTCATGGCGAAACCGGTCGAGCAGTACGCGGGCTCCGGCATGCATTTCCACGTGAGCCTGATGGACGACGGTGGCCGCAACGTCTTCGTCGAGGAGACGGAAGGGCAGTGGACGCCGACGATCCTCAACGCGCTCGGCGGCCTGCGCGAGACCATGGCGGAATCCATGCTCGTCTTCGCGCCGCACGCCAATTCATGGCGGCGCTTCTCGTCGCAGAGCTACGCGCCGGTGTCGCCCTCGTGGGGCTTCAACAACCGCTCGGTGGCGCTGCGCATCCCGGCGGGCGAGAAGAAGGCGCGGCGTATCGAGCACCGCCCCTCGGGCGTCGACGCCAATCCCTATCTCGTCGCCACGACGGTGCTCGCCGGCATCCGCCACGGCCTCGCCAACAGGATCGATCCGGGCCCGGCGCGCGAGGGCAACGCCTACAACGACGGCGATGATCTGGCGATCGCCCGCGACTGGGGCGAGGCGATCCGCGCGGCGCAAGCGTCCGCCTTCCTGAAGGACGCGCTGGGGGCGGACATGCACCGCACCTTCACCGCCGTGAAGGCCGCCGAATACGCCCGCGTCGCCCGCACCATCCCCGACGTCGACTACGACCTCTACCTGCACACGGTGTGAGACGGGTCAGGCGGTCATCGCCGCCTTCGGCAGCAGGATGTTGAAGCGCCCGCGGATCGCCTTGTCGGCTTCCGGCGGGATGTGGTCGGCGTGCGGGCCGGCCATGATGCGCCGGCGCGCCTCTGTCGCCTTCTCGATCAGGTCCGGGCGGCCGAGCTCGGCCCATTCCTTCGGGCTCGTGCGGTCGCCGACGGCCGGGTAGACGTATTCGCGCTGCATCAGCGTCAGCGTCTGCTCGGAGCCGAGGTAGTGGCCGGGCCCCTCCAGGCAGACCGTGCGCATCGCCTCGATCGAGACGGAGTCCTCGGTCACCTCTATACCGCGCACGCAGCGCAGCGCCTGGCCGATCAGGTCGTTGTCGATGATCAGGCTCTCCGGGCAGAAGCCGAGCAGCGAGCCGTGCATGCCGACGCTCTCGTAGACGAGGTTCAGCCCCGCGAGCCCGGCCATGACGTTGGAGATGCCCTTCTCCCAGCCGGCCTGGGCGTCGGGCAGCTTGGCATCGGCCATGCCGGCGGCCGAGCCGGTCGGAAGCCCGTAGAACTGGCCCATCTGCGCGCAGGCCGCCGTCAGCAGCGCCTGCTCGCCGGAGCCGCCGGACATGGCGCCGGTCCTGAGGTCGGAGACGAAGGGCCAGGTGCCGAAAATCGCCGGATGGCCGGGCGCCATGGCGTTGACGTAGACGACGCCGGCGAGGCATTCGGCGACGGCCTGCGTCACCGCGCCGGCGAGTGCCGCGGGCGCCGTCGCACCGGCCTGTCCGGCCGACAGGAGCAGGATCGGCATGCCGCCGCGGACCAGTGCCTCCATCACCTCGCAGGATTCGGTCGCGAACTTCAGCGGCGGCACGACGAAGCAGTTGGAGTTCGAGACGAACGGCCGAGCCCGCCAGGCGTCCTCGGAGCCCGCCACCATGTGCAGCATCTCGAGGCCCATCCCGGCGCGGGCGACGGAGGTGAACGAGGTGCCGACGTGCTTCGAGGTGCCGGCAAGGCAGGCGTAGAGCGTGTTCAGATCCATGTCGGTCGGATCGGGCACGTCGCGCGGCACGAGGGTGCGCTGAAAGTAGTGGACGTTGTCGAGGTGATCGACGATGCGGGCGGCCTCGTAGAGATCGAAGAGCTGCGACTCGCGGTATTCGCCGGTCCTCACGTCGACCAGATGCACCGCCGCGCCGGCCGTGCCGTAGTGGACGCGCGTGCCGCCCGGGCGCAGGTCGCGGGCGGCATCGCGGGCGAAGAGCGTCAGGTCCTTGCAGGCGAGCGCCAGCATGTCCTCGACCAGCGCGCGGGAGAAGCGCAGGCGTCCTTCATCGCCGAGGGTCGCGCCGGCCGCCGTCATGATGGCGACGCCGGATTGCGGCGCGTCGGCGAGGCCGATCTCCTCGAGCACGGTCAATGCCGCCTCGTGGATGCGCCTGACGCCCGCCTCGGTAAGCGGCCTGTAGGCGCCGCCCTCCATGCCGGGGCGGATCGGCCTGATGTCCTCGGCGAGCGGCGCCGCGCGCAAGGCGATCCGGGCTTCGCGTCCGCCGGCGCGGCGGCTTCTCCGTGTCGCGACCTCACTCATGGCCGCTCATCCTTTCCTGCGGGTGTGGCGGGCGGGGCTCAATGAAGTTTCCCCGCCTGAATGGCTTCGAGAATTGGCTTCCAGCCCGGGGCGGACGCGACCTCCGCGAAGGTGCCGGACTCCGCGATCTCCTTGCCCGCCTTCCAGGCGGCGCCGAGCGCGACGCGGGCGAGCGAGCCACCGAGGCTGATGCGCCTGACGCCGGCGTCGCCGAGCGTTGCGACCGTCTCGCCCGGCGCGCCGAGGCCGCCGAGATGGTTGACCGGCACCTTCACCGAGGCGCAGACGCGGGCGATGTCGTCGAGGCTCTTCAGGAACGGCGCGTAGACGACGGGCGCGCCGACGGATTCATAGGCCTGCAGGCGGCGGATCGCCTCGTCGAGATCGTAGAGGCCCTCGATCAGTCCGTCGGCGCGAGCCGTCAGCATGAAGGGGAAGGGCAGCGACCGCGCGGCGATCGCCGCCGCCTTGACGCGGGCGACGGCGAGATCGAAGGGATAGAAGCCGGGCTTGCCCGGACAGGTGTCCTCGATGGTGCAGCCGACGAGGCCGACGGCTGCGGCCTCCAGCACCGACTCGGCTACGCCGTCGGGTTCGTCGGCGTAGCCGTTCTCGAGGTCGGCGGAGACCGGCAGGTCGGTCGCACGGACGATCAGGCGCGCATGGGCGAGCGCTTCCTCGAGGCCGAAGTCGCCTTCGCCATCGCGGTAGTCGTTGGTGTAGGCGAAGCCCGAGGAGGTCGTCGCCAGTGCCTTGTAGCCGAGCCCGGCGAAGAGCTGCGCCGAGCCGACGTCCCAGACGTTCGGCAGGACGAAGGTTCCCTCGTTCAGGTGCAGGTCCCGGAAGATCACGCCCTTCTCGGCTTGCGTCAGCATCGAACGTCCCCTTGTCTGATCATGCCCGCATCCGTTCCGCCGTCGGATCGTACATCGGCTTTAGCGACGCTTCCGCTGCGAAGCGGGTGCCGGCGACCTCGATCTCGTAGCCACTCTTCAGCATGTCGGCCCCGCTCTCGCCGTTGACGCAGGGCACGTAGCCGAGGCCGACCGCGCCGCCGAGGAAGTGGCCGTAATTGCCGGACGAGAGATAGCCGACGATCGCGCCGTCGCGGACGATCGGCTCGTTGTGATAGAGGAGCGGCCGCGGGTCGGTGAGCCTGAACTGCACCAGCCGGCAATTGAGACCCTCGTTGTGCTTCCTCAGCACCGCCTCGCGGCCGATGAAATCGCCCTTGTCGACCTTCACGGCGAAGCCGAGGCCGGCTTCCAGCACGTGGTCCTGGTCGGTGATGTCGTGGCCGAAATGGCGGTAGGCCTTTTCGATGCGGCAGCTATCGAGCGCGTGCAGGCCGCAGAGCCGCAGGCCGTGCAAGCGCCCTGCCTCCTCGATCGTCTCGAAGACGTGGGCGGCCATATCGGCACTCACGTAGACCTCCCAGCCGAGCTCGCCGACATAGGAGACGCGGTGCAGACGGGCCTGGCCCATGCCGATGCCGGCGGTCTTCAGCGAGCCGAACGGGAAGGCGGCTTTGCTCAAGTCCGTGTCGACGATACCCCGCAACAGGTCGCGTGACTTCGGCCCCATGACGCAGAGCACGGCCTCGCCCGCGGTGACGTCGACGGCGATACAACTGGCATTGTCCGGCGTGTGCCGCCTGACCCAGGCGAGGTCGCGCACGAAGGTCGCGCCGGGGGTGACGATCAGGAATGCCGTCTCGGAGAGACGGGCAACCGTCACGTCGGCCTCGATGCCGCCGCGGTCGTTCAGGAACTGGGTGTAGACGAGGCGGCCGGGCTCCACGGCGATGTCGTTGGCGCAGATATTCTGCAGGACCTTCTCGGCGTCCCGGCCCTCGACGCGGATCTTGCCGAAGCTCGACATGTCGAACAGGCCGACGCCGGTGCGGACCGCCATGTGGTCGTCGCGGGCGTAGTCGAACCAGTTCTGCCGGCCCCAGGAATACCGGTACTCCGGCGTCACGCCGTCCGGCGCGAACCAGTTGGCGCGCTCCCAGCCCGCCACCTCGCCGAAGCAGGCACCGCGGGCTTTCAGATGCTCGTGGATCGGCGAACGACGGACGCCGCGGGCGGTCGCCGGCTGGCGATAGGGGAAGTGATCGGCATAGAGCAGGCCGAGCGTCTCCTTGGAGCGCTCGAACAGGTAGGTCTTGTTCGACTGGAACGGCTGCATGCGGCGGATGTCGACGTCCCAGAGGTCGAAGGGCGGCTCGCCGTCCTCCATCCATTGTGCGAGCGCCATGCCGGCGCCGCCGGACGACTGGATGCCGACGGAGTTGAAGCCGCAGGCGACCCAGTAGTTCTGAACGTCCGGCGCCTCGCCCAGCAGGTAGCGGTCGTCCGGGGTGAAGCTCTCCGGGCCGTTGAAGAAGGTGCGGATGCCGGCATCGGCCAGCATCGGCATGCGCTTCACCGCCTTGTCGAGGATCGGCTCGAAGTGATCGAAGTCCTCGGGCAACTGGTCGAAGCAGAAGTCCTCGGGGATGCCGCCCATGCCCCAGGGCTTGGACACGGGCTCGAAGGCGCCGAGCAGGATCTTGCCGGCGTCCTCCTTGTAGTAGGCGCATTCGTCCGGCACGCGCAGCACGGGCAACTGCGTCAGGCCGTCGATCGGCTCGGTGACGATGTAGAAGTGCTCGCAAGCGTGCAGCGGCACGGAGACGCCGGCCATCGCGCCGATCTCGCGGCCCCACATGCCGCCGCAGTTCACCACGTGCTCGCAGGCGATCTCGGTGACATCGCCGTCGATCTGAGCGGTGACGCCGGCGACGCGGCCGTTCTCTGTGCGGATCGCCGTGACCTTGATGCCCTCGAGGATCGTCGCGCCGCGCTGACGGGCTCCCTTGGCGAGCGCCAGCGCGATGTTACCCGGATCGCCCTGGCCGTCCTTCGGCAGCCAGACGGCGCCGACGACATCGTCGACGTTCAGGTGCGGATAGCGGGCCTTCACGTCGGCGGCGGAAATCTCCTCGATCTCGACGCCGAAGGCACGCGCCATCGAGGCGCCGCGCCATATCTCTTCCTTGCGCTCGCCGGTCAGGGCGACCGTCATCGAGCCGCAGCGGCGGAAGCCGGTCGCGAGCCCCGTCTCGGCCTCGAGGTCGAAGTAGAGCTCCTGCGAGTATTTGGCGAGCCGCGTCATGTTGGCGGTCGCGCGCAACTGCGCGATCAGGCCGGCGGCGTGCCACGTGGTGCCGCAGGTGAGCTGCTTGCGCTCGAGCAGCACGACGTCTTTCCAGCCGAGCTTCGTCAGGTGATAGGCGACCGAGCAGCCGGCGATGCCGCCGCCGACGATCACTACGCGGGCCTCGGTCGGAATGCTCATGACCTGAGCCTCGCGTTCTCCGGGTCGTAGTGCGGCCCGGCCTCGACGATCGCGGGGCGGCGCTCGCCGTAGATATCCACTTCCAGCGCGGTGCCCGGCGCGGCGCAGTCCGTGCGCACGACGGAGAGCGCGATCGACTTGCCGACACGGTGGCCGTAGCCGCCGGAGGTGACGAGGCCGACGCGGGCGACGCCGTTCCAGACGGTGGCCAGATAGGGCGCGTCGCAGGGGTCGGCGTCGACCGTCAGGATCGCGAACTGCTCGGGCGATCCCGCCTGGCGGATGCGCTCCAGCGCCGCCTTGCCGGGGAAGTCCGGCTTGTCCCACTTGATGAAACGGTCGAGGCCGCCGGCGAGCATGGTGTAGTCGGTCGACAGGTCCTGCTTCCACGAGCGGTAGCCCTTCTCCAGACGCAGCGAATCCATCGCGTACATCCCGAACGGTCGCAGACCGTGCGGGACTCCCGCCTCGATCACCGCATCGAAAACGGCTGGCATGTCGGCATTCGACGCGTGGATCTCCCAGCCGAGCTCGCCGACATAGGAAACGCGCACGAGACGCACCGGCCGGCCGGCGATCGCCGTCGCCTGATGGGTGAGCCATGGCAGCATCAGATCGGCAGCGCAGATGTTGGCGAGAAGCTCGCGAGACTTCGGGCCGGACAGGACGAGGCAGTCGGCCGTCTCGGTGATGTTCTCGATCGCGATGTCGCTGTCGGGGCCGCTTTCCGGCAGGCGGGCTGTCAGCCAGTCGAGATCGTGCCACTCGGCGCCGGCGGCGGTGAGCAGCAGGATCTCGTCTCCGGCGATCCGCATCGCCGTCATCTCGGTGACGATGCGGCCCTGCCTGTCGGCGAAGTAGACGAGACCGATGCGGCCCTCGCGCGGCACGGCGCCGGTGACCACCGAGCGCAGCCAGTCGGCTGAGCCTTCGCCGGTGAGGCGGTAGCGGGAAAAGCCCGGCAGGTCGCAGAGGCCGACGGCGGTGTGGACCGCAACGCATTCGGCTCGGACCGCCTCGAAAGTTGCGTCCTCGCGGGCGAAGGTCTCGACGCCGGAGAGCCAGCTCCGGTCGTCCGGGCCGTCGCCGTACCAGACCGCGCGCTCCCAGCCGGCGCGGGCGCCGAAGCGGGCGCCGAGCGCTGCGACCCTGTCGTGCACCGGCGACAGGCGCTTCGGGCGGCCGTCCGGCCATTCGTAGCGGGGGAAGCCAATCGCGTATTCGTGGCTGTAGATCTCGATGCCCTTGGCGACTGCGTAGTCGTGATCGGCGAAGGAGGTGAACCGGCGCGGATCGACCGACCACATGTCCCATTCGGTCTCGCCTTCCGCGACCCATTCGGCGGCGACCTTGCCGGCGCCGCCGGCCTGGACGATGCCGAAGGTGAAGACGCAGGCCTCGAAGGCGTTCGGCACGCCCGGCATCGGGCCGATCAGCGGATTGCCGTCCGGCGCATAGGGGATCGGGCCGTTGACGACGCGGGTGACGCCGACGGTGCCGAGGATCGGCACGCGGGCGCAGGCGTCCTCGATATGCCATTCGAGCCGGTCGAGATCGTCGGGATAGAGCTGGAAGGAGAAATCGTCCGGGGTCGGGTCGTCCTTCGTGTGCCAGTGAGCGCGGCAGGCCCGCTCGTAGGGGCCGAGCAGCAGGCCGTCCTTTTCCTGGCGCAGATAGTAGGAGGAATCCGGATCGCGCAGCAGCGGCAGGATGCCGTCTCGATCAGTCAGCTCGGCGATCGGCTCGGTGATCAGGTACTGATGGGCGAGCGTCACGATCGGCAGGTGCCGTTCAGGGTCCGCCGAGTACGGCCGGAACATCTCCCAGATTCTGTCGGCATAGTAGCCGGCCGCATTGACGACCTTGTGGCAGCGCACGTCGCCTTTCGGCGTCTCGACGATCCACTCGCCGCCCTCGCGGCGGACGCCCGTCACTGGGCAGAAGCGGACGATCCTCGCGCCACTATTGCGCGCGCCGCGGGCGAAGGCCTGGGTCAGCTGCGCGGGATCGATGTCGCCGTCGCCCGCGTCCCAGCAGCCGCCGACGAGGTCGTGCGTCTCCAGGAACGGATAGACGTCCTTCATCTCGTCGTTGGTCATGGTGCGGAAGTCGCCGATGCCCTGGTAGCGGGCCATCTCGGCGGCGCGCTCGAACTCGCGCATGCGCTCCATCGTGTGGGCGAGCCGGATCGAGCCGACGACGTGGTAGTTGATCGGATAGTCCGTCTCCTCGCCAAGCGTCGCATAGAGCTTCGTCGAGTAGGACTGCATCTTCATGATCGACCATGAGGTCGAGAAGTTCGGGCAGTTGCCGGCGGCGTGCCACGACGAGCCGGCGGTCAGCTCGTTCTTCTCCAAAAGCAGGACGTCGGTCACGCCCATCTTCGTCAGGTGCCAGGCGAGCGAGCAGCCGACGGCACCGCCTCCGATGATCACCACCTCGGCCGTCGACGGCAGCTCCGCCATCGCGGTTCCTCCCGAATACACCTGCCCTAGTATGCCGGCGGCGAGATCGCCCAGATCACCACCGCCTCCTGTTTTCCGGTGTTGCGCCAGCGGAACGGTTCGGCCTTGAAGCGGAACGAGTCACCCGCTTCCAGCCGGAACCACCGGCCGCCGAGCTCGATCTCCAACGCGCCGCTCACCACGTAGCCGGCCTCCTCGGTCTGCCGGTTGTGCGGCTCGGGCAGGGCGGTGCCGGGCGCGAAAACGGAGCGGACGAGCTCGAACGAGCCGCCGAGATCGGGCGACAAAAGTTCCTCGACCAGTCCGTCCTCGCCCCCGCCGAGCGGGCGACGCGCGGCGGCGCGGACGATCCAGCCGCGCTCGTCGGCCGGCGCCTCGTCGTTGGAGAAGAAGAAGCCGAGCGGCAGGCCGAAATAGGCGGCGATCTTCCGGAGGTCGCGGATTGCCGGCTCGGAAACGCCGCGCTCGACCTGGCTGAGCCAGCCGACCGATCGTCCGAGCGCCAGCGACAGTTCGGTGAGCGTCAGGCCGCGCGACTTGCGCAAGGCGCGGATCGCGTTGCCGACCCCCGAGGAAACGGGGGCGTCGGTCTCGGAGGGCAGGGCGACGGTCGACATGCGGCTTCGCCTCAAATGAAAAACTAAGCCAGAATTTCATTTTTCTCGCATTTTGGGAAGTGGTTTTTACAGACGCCGAACGGCGCCGCCGATATCGGAAGGTCACGAAACTCTGGAACACTGCGGCGGCGCACAAAACCCGGCGCCGACCCGCGGCATTGGTGGTCGAGCGTCGGCGGCGGAGCGTTAGCGGCAAAGTAACGGGGACATGAGACCATCATTAGGTACCGGGCGGCCCCCGGGCAGGATCGGGACGAGCCGACAAGTCCGAGCGGCAGTGGCCGGCGCGACAACAAGCGAGTCGCCGCTAGGGCAGGATCGCCTATATGCTGGTTGTGGCTATCCTGGCGGCAGCTATGCTGATGACGGGAGAGACGCCGAACCGGTTGTTCGCGGAAGGGGCTCGATGACGTCGTATTTCTTCAACGACCTCCTGTCGACGATCGTCGACCGCGGACGCGCCATCGTCGAGCGCGGTCGCGAGCGACGTCCGTCCGGGCGCGGGGCCGCGGGCCTCGCCCAGGATCTCCTGTCGGGGCGCGGCGAGGCGACCGGGGTGGCGTTCGCGCGCGACCTGCTCGATACCTATTCGAGCCTCGATTCGGCTGGCCGCACCGCCTTCTTCCGCGCGCTCGCCAGCGAATTCGGCACCGACCGCGCCCAGGCCGAGGCCGCCGCGCGCGCCTATATCGAGGATCCGAGCGAAGCGAATGCGGTGCGGTTGCATGCGGCCTCCGAGCCGCGCCGGCAGGAGTTGATCCGCCGGCTCAACCGCGCGCCGGGCGGGACGGCGGCGCTGGTCGCCATGCGCGCGGACCTGCTGGACCGGCTGCGCGACCATCCCGACTTCCGGCCGGTCGACGAGGATTTCGAGCACCTGCTGACGTCGTGGTTCAACCGCGGCTTCCTCGTGCTGCGCCGCATCGACTGGTCGATGCCGGCGGCGATCCTCGAGAAGATCATCCGCTACGAGGCCGTCCACGCGATCAAGGGCTGGGAGGATCTGCGCAACCGGATCGATCCGCCGGACCGGCGGCTCTATGCCTTCTTCCATCCCGCGCTGATCGACGAGCCGCTGATCTTCGTCGAGGTGGCGCTGACGACGGGCATCCCGGAGGCGATAGAGCCGATCCTCGAAGCCGGCCGCTCACCGATCGACCCGACGCAAGCGACGACGGCGGTGTTCTATTCGATCTCCAACTGCCAGACCGGCCTGCGCGGCGTTTCCTTCGGCAACTTCCTGATCAAGCAGGTCGTCGAGGAACTGGCGCGCGCCTTCCCGTCGCTGAAGACATTCGTGACGCTGTCGCCGGCGCCGACGTTCCGGCGCTGGGTCGAGACGCAGCGCGGCACGGAGACGAGCGACATGATGCTGCCCGGCGACGAGGCGGCGCTGGCGCTGACGGACGAACGCGACTGGACGCGCGACGCGGCGGCCGTGGAACGGGTGCGCCCGGTGCTGATGCGGCTCGCCGCGCAGTACTATTTGCAGGCCAAGACGCCGCAGGGCACGCCGCCCGATCCGGTCGCCCGTTTCCACCTCGGCAACGGAGCACGGCTCGAGCAGATCGACTTCCTCGGCGATCCCTCGCCCAAGGGCATGGCCGAATCCTACGGGCTGATGGTCAACTACCTCTACGATCCGAAGACGATCGAGAGGAACCACGAGGCCTATGCCAACAAGGGCGAAGTCGCGGCGAGTTCTGCCGTGAAGAAGCTCCTGCGCGGCGCCCCGGAGCTGCGCGTCCTGGCGCTCGCGGCAGGCTGAGGCCCGTCCGCGCCTCGGCCTCGATCGGGTCGTCTCCGCCTCAAAAGCGCCCTTGTGGTATGCTGCATCGCAGTGTGGTTGACGCAGTGCAGCATCGCCGCTATTTGTACCGTCTGGACGGTTCAACGAAGGGATCGCATGGCCGGTCGCAAACGGGTCCGCAATCCCGCCTCGAAGGAGATGATCCTCGAGGCGGCGGAACGCGTCGTCTCGACGCGGGGACCTTCCCATCTCACGCTCGACGCGGTGGCGGCCGAGGCCGGGATCAGCAAGGGCGGGCTGCTCTACAATTTCCCGAGCAAGCAGTCGCTGATCGAGGGCATGGTCCTCTGCCATATCGACCGGTTCCGCCAGCGCTTCGAGGCGCTGCGGTCGGAGAAGGAGGGGCCGAACTCGGTGATCTGCGCGTTGATCCAGGCGCGAAAGGCCTCGGGAATCGGACGCGGCACGGGTCTGGCGATCCTCGCGGGCCTCGCCGAGAATCCCGCGCTTCTGTCGCCCTTGCGCCAGGAGGCGCGCGAGGCGCTGGCGGAGGTCCGTGACAATGCCAGCGACCCCAGGATCGCGACGCTGATCTGGCTTGCAATCGACGGTCTGGAGTTCCTCGAGCTGCTCGACATCTCGCCGTTCGACGAGGCCGAGCGCAGGGAGCTCGAATCCATCATGGCGGACTTCATCGAAACCGGCTGCTGTCCGGGAGGCAGCGCATCCGCCGCTGCATCTTCCGGGTCGGGTGCCGGGTCATCATAACAATCAGCTTTTCGCAAGAGGCGCCGCGCCGTGCGGCGCGGGGATAAAGGTGTTTCATGCGCTGGAAGAGAATGCTGGTGATGCTGCTCGGAGCCGGCGTCGTGTTCGGCGGCGTCTACGGCTTCATACAGTTCAAGAACCAGAAGATCGCCGAATTCTTCGCCAACATGCCGAAGCCCGTCATTTCGGTGACGACCAGCGAGGCGGCGCAGGAAACGTGGGACACGACCGTTCCCGCGGTTGGCACGCTACGCGCCTTCAACGGCGTCGACGTGACGACTTCGGTGGCCGGTCAGGTCCAGAAGATCCTTTTCAAGTCCGGTGAGACGGTGAAGACGGGGCAAACCCTGGTGCTGCTGGACTCCGAAATCCTGCAGGGCAACCGGGCTGCGGCGCAGGCCGACGCGCAGCTCGCCGAGGCGAACTACAAACGCGTCAGTTCTCTCAAGGAAGGCGCCGTCGTTTCACAGGCCCGCATCGACGAGAACCTTTTCGCGATGAATGCAGCCGAAGCGCGCGTAGCCGCGCTCGATGCCGAGATCGCCAAGAAGACGATCACCGCGCCGTTTGCCGGCCAGCTCGGCATCCGGCAGATCGATCTCGGCCAGTACCTCCAGCCGGGCACGCCGATCGTCAACCTCCAGGACCTCACCACGATGCGGGTGGAGTTTTCGGTCGGCCAGCGCGATCTGCGCGAAGTGGTGCCCGGCCGAGCCATCCGCGTGACGAGCGATGCTGCACCCGGCAAGGTGTTCGACGGAGAGATCACCTCGCTCGAGCCGCAGGTCGACAGCGCCACGGGCCTCATCAAGGTCGAGGGCAGCCTGCCGAACCTCGACGGCGTGCTCCGCCCCGGCATGTTCGTCACCGTCGAGGTGAACCTCGCCGACAAGCGCGATGTCGTGGTGATCCCGGACTCGGCGATCAGCTACAATCTCTACGGCGACTTCGTCTACGTCGTGGAGCCGAAGGCCGAGGGTGCCGATCATCCGACGGTCAAGCGGGTCGTCGTGGAAGCCGGCGACAGGCGCGCCGGCAACGTCGTGGTGATGTCCGGCGTGAAGGCGGGCGACACGGTGGTCACTTCCGGCCAGCTCAAGCTGTCGCCGGGCATGCAGGTCGATGCATCCGCCGGGGCACTCGAGAAGCCCGACGTGACCGACCAGAACTATTGAGGCGGAACGGAGACCGACGATGTTCGACATCTTCATCCGGCGCCCCGTTCTCGCGGTAGTCGTCAGCCTGCTGCTCTTCGTGACCGGGCTACAGTCGGTGTTCAGTCTCCAGGTACGCCAGTACCCGGAGATGCAGAATACCGTCATCACCATCACCACGACCTATCCCGGCGCCGATTCGACGCTGATGCAGGGCTTCGTCACGCAGCCGATCGAAAAGGCGGTGGCGACGGCGGACGGCATCGACTACCTGACGTCGAAGAGTACCCAGGGCGTCAGCATCATCCAGGTGTTCGTGCGCCTCAACTACGACGCGAACGCTGCGATGACGGACGTGACGGCGAAGGTCAACCAGGTCCGTGCGCAGCTTCCCTCCGACATCAACGACCCCGTTCTCGTGAAGGCGACGGGGAGCACTTTCGCGTCGATGTACATCGCCTTCACCTCGCCGGTTCTCAACGAGGAGCAGATCACCGAATACCTGTCGCAGGTCGTCCAGCCGGAGCTGTCGGTCGTTCCCGGTGTCGCCAATCCTGAGATCCTCGGCGACCGTACCTTCGCGATGCGCGTCTGGCTCGATCCGGTGAAGCTCGCCCAGTTCGGCCTTTCCGCCGCGGAGGTGGTCGCCGCGCTCCAGGCCAACAACTATTCCTCCGCGGCCGGTGCGACGAAGGGCTACTACGACGTCGTGACGAACCGGGCGGAGACCGACGCGACCTCGGTCGAGGAGTTCCGCTCGCTGGTGGTGCGCAACAACGGCACCGACATCGTTCGGCTCGGCGACGTGGCTCAGATCCAGCTCGGCTCGCAGAGCACGGATTCGGCGGTCGTGGTCGGCGGCCAGTCGGCGGTGTTCCTGGGCGTCAAGGTCGCCGCGGACGCCAACGAGATCACCGTCATCCAGGCGGTACGCGACGCGCTGCCGCGCATTCAGAACAACCTGCCGGAAGGCCTCGACCTCGAGATCGCCTACGACGCGACCGAGTTCATCCAGGAATCGATCATCGAGGTGGTCAAGACCGTCGGCGAGGCGGCGCTGATCGTCATCGTCGTCATCTTCCTGTTCCTCGGCTCGTTCCGGGCGACCCTGATCCCGATGGTGACGATCCCGCTGTCGCTGATCGGCGTCATGACCGCGCTCTTCGCGCTCGGCTTCTCGATCAATCTCCTGACGCTTCTCGCCATGGTGCTGGCGATCGGCCTCGTCGTGGACGATGCGATCGTGGTGCTCGAGAACATCCACCGGCACATCGAGGAGGGCCTGACGCCGTTCCAGGCCGCGATCAAGGGCACGCGCGAGATCGCGACGCCGGTCATCTCCATGACCATCACGCTCGCGGCGGTCTATGCGCCGATCGCGCTGACGGGCGGCCTCACCGGCACGCTGTTCCGGGAGTTCGCGCTGACGCTCGCCGGCGCCGTCGTGGTCTCGGGCATCATCGCGCTGACCCTGTCGCCGATGATGAGCTCGAAGGTGCTGAAGCACACCACGCAGGGCGGTTTCGCCGAGCGGGTCGACCGCGTGTTCGGCAGGCTGCAGCGCGGCTATGCCCGCGCGCTCGGTTCCTCGCTGAACGACCGGCCGACGACGGTCGTCTTCGCCCTCATCGTTTTCGGGATGATCGGCCTGCTGTATCCGGCGATCCAGCACGCGCTCGCGCCGGACGAGGACCAGGGCGTGCTGTTCACGATCTACAACGGGCCGAGCTACGCCAACATCGACTATATGGGCCTCTTCTCCGACGACGTGGCGGAGGCGTTCTCGGAACTGCCGGAGACGGAGCTCGCCTTCACGATCACCGGCTTCGACGGCTTCACGGCGAGCTCGGCCATCGGCATCGGCACGTTCGTGCCGTGGAGCCAGCGCGACCGCTCCGCCGCACAGCTGCAACCGGTGATCCAGGAGAACATCAACAAGATCTCCGGCATCAAAGGCTCGGTGTTCTCGCCGCCGCCGCTGCCGACGTCGGGTGGAGGTTTCCCGGTCTCCTTCGTCGTTCAGACGACGGCCGATTACGAGCAGCTCGTCCAGGTGGTCGACCAGATCGTTCAGGCGGCGCAGAACAGCGGCAAGTTCCTCTACATGGACACCGACCTGAAGTTCGACACACCGCAGACCGTCATCCACGTCGACCGCGACAAGGCGGGCGCCATCGGCGTCACCATGCGCGATATCGGCGCGACGCTCGCGGCCATGACGGGTGGCAACTACGTCAACCTGATCAATCTCGGCGGTCGGTCCTATCAGGTCATCCCGCAGGTGCCGCGAGCCGACCGCCTGGTTCCCGAGCAGCTCGGCACCTACTACGTTAAGACGACGAGCGGCGACATGGTGCCGCTGTCGAGCCTCGTCGAGATCGAGCAGACCGTGGTGCCGATCAGCCTGAATCGCTTCAACCAGCTCAACGCGATCACCATCAACGCGGTGCCGATGATCGGCCTCACGGCGGGCGAGGCGCTGAAGTTCCTGCAGGAGGAAGCGGCGCGCGACCTGCCGGCGGGCTTCTCGATCGACTATGCGGGAACGTCGCGGCAATACATTCAGGAGGGCAGCGCGCTCTATCTGGTGTTCGTCTTCGCCCTGGTCGTCATCTACCTGGTGCTCGCGGCCCAGTACGAGAGCCTGCGCGATCCGCTGGTGATCCTCGTGTCTGTGCCGCTTTCGATCGTCGGCGCGCTGATCCCGCTGTCGCTCGGGCTGTCGTCGATGAACATCTACAGCCAGATAGGTCTGGTGACCCTCATCGGCCTGATCACCAAGCACGGCATCCTGATCTGCGAGGTGGCGCGCGAGCAGCAGGAGCAGTTCGGCATGTCGCGGTCGGAGGCGGTTCTGCACGCGGCCGAGCTCCGGCTTCGCCCGATCCTGATGACGACGGCGGCGATGGTCGCGGGCCTCTTGCCGCTCCTGTTCGCGTCGGGCGCGGGCGCTGCGAGCCGCTTCTCGATCGCCGTCGTGATCGTCGCCGGGCTTCTGATCGGGACGCTGTTCACGCTGTTCGTGCTGCCGGTGATCTACACGTTCCTGGCGACAGACCGCACCGGCACGACAGAGCGGATCGCGGCGGAGGACGAGGCGATCGCGCAGATCGAGAACGGCACGCCCGCCCCGAACCACGGCGGGCACTGAGGCGACGGTCTACCGCGCGTCGATCACCCGGATCGCGAGGATCGCGGCGGAGGCGCGGTTCTCGACGCCGAGCTTGGCGAAGATCTGCTCGAGGTGCTTGTTCACCGTGCGAGGGCTCAAGCCCAGGATCTCGGCGATATCCCGGTTCGACTTGCCGCGGCCGATCCAGAGCAGCACTTCCGCTTCCCGCCCCGTGACGCCGTAGTGGGCGCGCAGGAGGCCGACGGGGTCGGTGCCGTTGTCGCGCGTCAGCCGGAACAGGAACTCGTCCTCGCCGGTCTTGCCGAGGAAGGTGAGCGCCAGCTGCGTGCCGTCCGGCGTACGCAGGTCGGGCGCCTGCAGGCCCTCGGCGCCGTCGCTGTTCGCCTTCAGCCAGGCGCGGATCGTGTCGGGCAGCGCGTGGCGTTCGCCGCCGGCGTCAGTCGCCTGGAGGAGCCGCACGGCCTGCGGCGTTCCCCATTTCACCTCGCCCGCGCGATTGACCGCCAGGAGAAAGCGCCCGGCCGTGTCGAGGGCGGTCCGCGCGGCCTGGGCGGCACGTGCGTTGGCGAGGTGCACCCTGATGCGCGCCAGGATCTCGTCGGGGACGATCGGCTTCGTCACGTAGTCGACGCCGCCGGCGTCGAGGCCCTGCACGATGTGCTCGGTCTCGGTCAGTCCCGTCATGAAGATGACGGGGACGTGCGAGACCGACGTGATCATCTTGAGGCGTCGGCAGACCTCGAAGCCGTCCATCTCCGGCATCATCGCATCGAGCAGGATGATGTCGGGGGTGATGCGCTGGACGAGCGCCAGGGCGGACGGGCCGTCGGTTGCCACCAGAACGGTCGCCCCTGAGCGGTCGAGCGCGTCGGTCAGCAGGCTCAGCGTCTCGGGGGAATCGTCCACGACCAGGACGATATCGCGTTCCTTCGGCAACTCAGTCATCGTGGGCGATCGCTTCGAGGACGGCGTTGTAGCGCCGGAAATCGAAATTGCGCACCAGGCGGCGCATCTCGACGACGAAGGGACGGTTCGCATCGACGCCGTCGAGCTCGTCGAGCTTGGCCTCGATCCCCTTCACGTAGCCGATCGCGCCGAGGCGCCGAAGCTCGGCGACATGCTCCGCGCCCGGGCTCGAGACCGGCGCCATCGAGGCGGGCTCGCTGGCGCGCCGGTCGCGCGCCTCGATCCAGGCGATCTTCAGGAGCGCCTGGACGCGGTCGAGAAGCTGGCGCAGGTCGAAGGGCTTGGCCAGCATGTCGTCGTGCGGGGTCTCCTCGCTCGCCGCCGGCGGGGCGACGCCGACATTGGCCGACAGCATCAGGATCTTCGCCTGGCCGTGACCGGCCCCGCGCAGCCGGCGGGCGAGCTCCCAGCCGTTCATGCCGGGCATCGAGATGTCGAGGATGAAGAGGTCCGGCGTCACCGTGTCGAGGAAGGCGAGGCAGGCGGCGCCATCCTCGGCGGTGAAGACGGTGAAGCCAATCGGGCGGAGGATCTCGCAGATCAGGTCGCGATGGGTCGGGTCGTCGTCGACCACCATCACCGTGCGCCGTGGACCCTCGTAGCCGACGGGCCGTGCCGGCGGACGCGCGGAGGCCTCGGGCGCGGTGACGGCGGCGAGCATCATCCGGACCTTGAAGCGGCTGCCCTTGCCGGGCTGGCTGTCGAGGGCGAGGCTGCCGCCCATCAATTCGACCAGGGTGCGCGTGATGGTGAGGCCGAGGCCCAGCCCCGGCGCCTTGCCGGCGCCGGCGGGGCGGCTCACGCGCTCGAAGGGCTCGAAGACCTTCTCGCGGTCGGCCTCGTCGATGCCGATGCCGGTGTCGGAGACGGTGAGCGTCGCGATCTGGTTCTGATAGGTGACAGTCAGCGCCACCTCGCCGGAATCGGTGAACTTGATCGCGTTCGACAACAGGTTGATGAGGATCTGGCGGAGCCGCTTCTCGTCGGTGCGCACGACCTCCGGCAGGTTGTCGGCGCACTCGAAGCGGAAGGCGAGCGATTTCGCCTCGGCCTGTAGGCGGAACATGTCGACGAGCTGGTCGAGGAAGTCGGCGATACGCACCTGGTCCCGGCTGAACTGCAGGCGTCCGGCCTCGATCTTGGAGATGTCCAGGAGCCCGTCGATCAGGCCGGAAAGATGCTCGGCGCTGCGGCGGATGACGCGGATGCCGTTCTGCCGCTTCGCCGACCCGGTGCCGTCGTCGTGCTCGAGGAGCTGGGCGTAGCCGAGAACGGCGTTGAGCGGCGTGCGGAGTTCGTGGCTCATGCCTACCACGTAACGGCTCTTGGCGAGGTTCGCCGCCTCGGCGACCTCCTTCGCCCTCTGAAGCGCTACGTCGGTCTTCTTGTGCGCCTCGATCTCGTTGAGGAGCAGCCTGGTCTGCCGGCTCGATTCCTCCTCGGCCACGCGGCGGCTCTCGTGGGTGAGCACGACGAACCAGGTGGCGATGCCGGCGACGATCAGGAGGATGAAGAAGGCCGCCCAGAGCGACTTGGCGATGACCTCGTCATAGGCCGGATCGCCCGAGGCGACCTGATACCAGATGAGCGAGAGGACGAGGCTGATGACGCCCGCCGACAGAACGAGACCGCCGAGATACTGGATCACGCGCGGGCTCGCGCGCCTGGCGAGCGGCGCGGGCAGGACCGCATGGATCGCGCCGAGAACCTGGGCGGAGAAGCGTGCCCGCGGCTTGCACATGTCGTGGCAGCGGGCGTCGAGCGAGCAGCAGAGCGAACAGATCGCCGCGCCGTAGGCCGGGCAGAATGCCATGTCCTCCGGCTCGAACGCGTTCTCGCAGATGCGGCACTTCAGCGTCTCATGCCGGTGCCACTGCGGCCGCGGCTTGCGGGCGAGCGCGTAGCGTCCACGCGTGCAGGCGGCTATCGCCGGCGCGGAGACCAGGGCCGTCAACAGCGCGACGAAGGGGGCGAGCGCCTCGGCCGTCGCCCCCAGAACGCCGGTCCGGGCGACGAGAGCGACGACGATCGCGATCGCCATTGCGCCGACCCCGACGGGATTGATGTCGTAGAGATGGGCGCGTTTGAACTCGATGCCGGGGGGGCTGAGACCAAGCGGCTTGTTGATGCCGAGATCGGCGACGATCGCGCCGAGCCAGGCGACGGCGACGATCGCGAACAGCCCGAGCGTCTGTTCCAGGGCCCGGTATATGCCGAGCTCCATGAGCAGGAGCGCGATCGCCACGTTGAAGATCAGCCAGACGACGCGGCCCGGATGACTGTGGGTAAGGCGGGCAAAGAAGTTCGACCAGGCGAGCGAGCCCGCGTAGGCGTTCATGACGTTGATCTTGAGCTGCGAGACGACGACGAGGACGGCCGTCGTCGCGAGCACGACCGTCTTGGAGTCGAACACGTAGCCGAAGGCGACGTTGTACATGTAGGCCGGTTCGGCCGCGTGGATCAGCGGCACGCCGTGACCGATCGCGAGCACCGCCAGGAAGGAGCCGAACAGCAGCTTCGGCGCGCCGAGCACGATCCAGCCGGCGCCGCCGGCAAGCAGCGCGCGGCGCCATGCGGGCTCCGGCTTCCCTCCACGAGCGGGCAGGAAGCGCAATACGTCGACCTGCTCGCCGATCTGCGGCATCAGCGCGAGAATCACCGAGGCGGCGGCCCCGAAGCGGAGGATGTCGAAGGCGGTGCCGTCCTCGCCCGCCGCGAGCCCGCCGACGCCGCCGAAGCGCGTCCATTCTCCGACCGAGGGCCAGTCCAGCGTCAGGATGAAGGCGAGCGGCAGGATGTTCAGCACGATCCAGAGCGGCTGGGTGACGATCTGGAAGCGGCTGATCCAGGTGATGCCGTGGGTGACGAGCGGGATCACCACGACCGTCGAGATGATGTAGCCGAGCCAGAGCGGGATGCCGAGGCACAGATATAGCGCCGACGACATGATCGAGGCTTCGATCGCGAACAGGATGAAGGTGAAGGTCGCGTAGATGAGCGAGGTGATGGTCGAACCGATGTAGCCGAAGCCCGAGCCGCGCGTGAGAAGGTCGATGTCGACGCCGTAGCGTGCCGCGTAGCTCGAGATCGGCAGGCCGGTGACGAAGAGCACGACACTGACCACGCCGATCGCGATGACGGCGTTGGTGAAGCCGTAGGAGAGCGTGATCGCCCCGCCGATCGCCTCAAGCGCCAGGAAGGAGATCGCGCCGATCGCGGTCTGCGCGACGCGTCCCGCCGACCAGCGCCGCGCCCTCTTCGCCGTGAAGCGCAGGGCATAGTCCTCGAGCGTCTGATTGGCGACCCACTGATTGTAGTTCCGCCTGACCGGAAGTATGCGCTGCCGTCCCGACATCACCCCGCTCGCCCGACCACGCCTCAGGACTCCGTTCCCCGCTTCGCCGCGCGTCTAAGTTAGATGACATTTTTTTGCACAGCCACAGAGCAGGCGCAGCAGAAAGCGCCTGAAGAACAGGCAAAAGCGCGTTTTTCCATCATACTACGTCAATCGACGTATATGCTGCACTGCACGCAAGCCTTGATAGTTCCCCAAGGACGGTCTTCCAGATCGTGCCGACGAATGGCCGCCGGACCCCAGAGCCGGCGCCTGAAACAGGGTGGTCCGGAACTTGCTCGGACCGTCGACAGAGGGGACTGCAACCATGAACCGTATGACCAACTATTGGCTGGGCGCGATGGCCGGGGTGGCCATGCTCGCCGGCGGACTGAGCGGTGCTTCCGCTCAGGAAGACACCATCAAGGTCGGTATCCTCCACTCGCTGTCGGGAACGATGGCGATCTCGGAGACGACCCTGAAGGACGTCATGCTGATGCTCATCGAGGAGCAGAACAAGAACGGCGGACTGCTGGGCAAGAAGCTTGAGGCGGTCGTTGTCGATCCGGCCTCCGACTGGCCGCTGTTCGCCGAGAAGGCGCGTGAACTGATCTCGCAGGACAAGGTCGCCGCGGTGTTCGGCTGCTGGACGTCGGTGTCCCGCAAGTCGGTGCTGCCGGTGTTCGAGGAGCTCAACTCGATCCTGTTCTACCCCGTCCAGTACGAGGGCGAGGAATCCTCGCGCAACGTGTTCTACACGGGTGCGGCGCCCAACCAGCAGGCGATCCCCGCCGTCGACTACCTGATGAACGACGAAGGCGTCGAGCGCTGGGTGCTCGCCGGTACCGACTACGTCTATCCGCGCACGACCAACAAGATCCTCGAGGCCTACCTGAAGTCCAAGGGCGTCAAGGACGAGGACATCATGATCAACTACACGCCGTTCGGCCATTCCGACTGGCAGTCGATCGTGTCCGAGATCAAGGCGTTCGGTTCGGGCGGCAAGAAGACGGCGGTGGTCTCCACCATCAACGGCGACGCCAACGTGCCGTTCTACAAGGAACTCGGCAACCAGGGCATTAAGGCCGAGGACATCCCGGTCGTGGCGTTCTCGGTGGGCGAGGAAGAGCTCGCCGGCCTCGACACCGGTCCGCTCGTCGGCCATCTGGCGGCGTGGAACTACTTCATGAGCGCCGACACGCCGGAGAACGAGGACTTCATCGCCGCGTGGCACGAGTTCATCAAGAACGACAAGCGCGTCACCAACGACCCGATGGAGGCTCACTACATCGGCTTCAACATGTGGGTGAAGGCGGTCGAGAAGGCCGGCACGACCGATCCGGACGCGGTGATCGACGCGATGATCGGCGTCGCCGTGCCGAACCTGACCGGCGGCTTTTCGGCGATGATGCCCAACCACCACATCACCAAGCCCGTGCTGATCGGCGAGATTCAGGACGACGGTCAGTTCGAGACCGTGTGGGAGACGTCGGGCCTGGTGCCGGGCGACGCCTGGTCGGACTATCTCGAAGGCTCCAAGGACCTGATCTCCGATTGGCGCGCGCCGCTCTCCTGCGGGAACTTCAACGTGAAGTCCGGCAAGTGCGGCGGCCAGGGATCGTAGGCCTCCAGAGTTTGCCAGAGGGAAGGTCGCCGGCCGGCTTCAGCCACCACCGTCGCCGGCCGGCGACAATTGCCCCGGCAAGAAGATGCAAATGCGCCCTTCCCAACTGTCTGGGACGACGATGCAGACCAAGCGCCTGATCCGACACGTCGCCGCCCTTTTCCTGGTGGTCCTCGGCCTTTCGGCGGCACCCGTCCACGCGCAGGATCTCCACGGTCTGGTGAACGCGCTCGGGGCAGGCAGCTTCGGCGAGACCGAGAAGGCGGTTGCCGCGCTTGGGGCGACGGGCGATCCGGCGGTGGCGCCGGCGCTCTCCGCGCTCGGCGAAGGCGATCTCTACGTCCGCAAGTCCGATGGCGAGGTCTTCATCGCGGAACGGAAAGGCAGCGACTACGCGCTGACCGATCCGCTGACCGGCGAGGACACCGGGACCGCCGCGCGCTCGGCCGTCGACAAGATCAAGGTCAACAACAGCCTGCGCCGCGCGATCCGAGGCGCGCTCGCCGGCCTCACCCTGCGCGCGCCCGATCCGGCGACGCGCGCCGCCGCCGCCGACACGCTGTTCAACTCTCCCGATCCCGAAATGCGGGAGGTTCTCGATGGGGCGATCGCCGCGGAAACCGAGGCGTCCGTCCTCGCGAAGATGGAGCAGGCGCGCGCCGCGATCGTTCTCGCCGGCGACGCCGGGGCCGAAGAGAAGATCGCCGCGATCGAGACCGTCGCCGCCCGCGGCAACCGGGACGCGCTGAGCCTGCTTACGGCCGTTGCCGCCAACTCGGACGGCGAGGTCAGGGCTGCCGCGGAGGGGGCGGTTGGCAATGTCGAGGATGTCCTCGCCCTGTGGGACGCCGCGCAGAACGTCTGGTACGGCATCTCGCTCGGCTCGGTGCTGCTGCTCGCCGCGATCGGCCTCGCCATCACCTTCGGCGTGATGGGCGTCATCAACATGGCGCACGGCGAGATGGTGATGATCGGCGCCTACGTGACCTTCGTGGTGCAGGAGCTGATCCGCAACCACGCGCCCTGGCTGTTCGACGCCTCCGTCGTCATCGCTCTGCCTCTCGCCTTTCTGGTCGCCGGCGGGATCGGCATCGCCATAGAGCGCGGCATCATCCGGTTTCTCTACGGGCGTCCGCTCGAGACGCTGCTTGCCACCTGGGGGCTGTCGCTGATCCTGCAGCAGGCGGTGCGCTCGATCTTCGGACCGACCAACCGGCAGGTCGGCGCACCGTCGTGGATGTCGGGCGCCTTCGAGCTCGGGGGCCTGTCGATCACCTGGAACCGCCTCGTCATCGTGCTGTTCGCGCTTGCCGTCTTCGCGGCCCTCGTCATCGCGCTGAAGCGGACCTCGTTCGGCCTCAGGATGCGCGCCGTCACGCAGAACCGGCCGATGGCGGGCTCCATGGGCATCCGCACCCCTTGGGTCGACGCGCTGACCTTCGGTGTCGGGTCGGGGATCGCCGGCATCGCGGGCGTAGCGCTCAGCCAGATCGACAACGTCAGCCCGAACCTCGGCCAGGGCTACATCATCGACTCCTTCATGGTCGTGGTGTTCGGCGGCGTCGGCAATCTGTGGGGCACGCTCGTCGGCGCCATGACGCTCGGCGTCGTCAACAAGTTCCTCGAGCCCTACGCCGGCGCCGTGCTCGGCAAGATCCTGGTGCTCGTCTTCATCATCCTGTTCATCCAGAAGCGCCCCCGCGGCCTGTTCGCGCTCAAGGGCCGGGCGGTCGAGGCATGAGGGCGGGACGTTCCCCTTGCTCCGTCATGCCCGGGCTTGTCCCGGGCATCCACGGTCGCTCTTCGTTTGCAGCCAAGACGTGGATGGCCGGGACAAGCCCGGTCATGACGAATGCGGTGAAGCCCGGAGGTTCCGGAAGTGGCGGTGCCGTCCGGACGCGGTGGGTGCCGCGCCCACTTGTGGCATGGTCCTTCGCGGAGGCGCGCTCATGATCCTGCGCGGGCTCAACCGCTATTCGGCGATCTTCCTCGGCATCCTGCTCGCGCTCGCGGTGCTGGTGCCGGCGCTCAACCTGGGTCTGCCTCCGTCCAGCCCGTTCCACGTGCCGACCTACGCCGTGACGCTGTTCGGCAAGTACCTGACCTTCGCGCTGCTGGCGCTGTCGGTCGATCTCATCTGGGGCTATGCCGGCATCCTGTCGCTCGGCCACGGCGCGTTCTTCGCGCTCGGCGGCTACGCGATGGGCATGTACCTGATGCGCCAGATCGGCAGCCGCGGCGTCTACGCCAATCCGGACCTGCCGGACTTCATGGTGTTCCTGAACTGGAAGGAGCTGCCCTGGTACTGGTACGGCTTCGACAATTTCGTCTTCGCGATGGTGATGGTGGCGCTGGTGCCGGGCATCCTCGCCTTCGTGTTCGGCTGGTTCGCCTTCCGCTCGCGGGTGACGGGCGTCTATCTGTCGATCATCACCCAGGCGATGACCTACGCGCTCCTGCTCGCCTTCTTCCGTAACGACATGGGCTTCGGCGGCAACAACGGCCTGACCGACTTCAAGGACATCCTCGGCTTCAACATCCAGTCCGACGAGACGCGTGCGGCGCTGTTCGCGGCGTCTGCGCTGGCGCTCGCGGCGGGCTTCGTGATCTGCCGGGCGGTCGTCTCCTCGAAGCTCGGCAAGGTGCTCGTCGGCGTACGCGACGCCGAGAGCCGCACCCGCTTCCTCGGCTATCGTGTTGAGCACTACAAGCTGTTCGTCTGGACCCTGTCGGCCGTGCTCGCGGGCATCGCCGGCGCGCTCTACGTGCCGCAGGTCGGCATCATCAACCCGAGCGAGTTCGCGCCGGCCAATTCAATCGAAGTGGTGATCTGGGTCGCGGTCGGCGGCCGCGGCACGCTGGTCGGGCCGGTCATCGGCGCGGTGCTCGTCAACTTCGGCAAGACCTATTTCACCGGTGCGCTGCCGGACCTGTGGCTCTTTGCGCTGGGCGGCCTGTTCGTGGCCGTGACGCTGTTCCTGCCCAAGGGCATCGTCGGCACGATCGTCTATCTGGCGAAGGGCCGGAAGGCCGGAACGCCCGGCCCCGGGGGGCCCCCGGCCGGGGGCGCGGGGGGGGGGCCGGGGACGGCTTCCGAGGAGGCGGAGGCCGGCGTCGAGACGGACGCGATCGGCGGCAAGCCTCAGGCGGCGGAATAGGAGGGCGGATTGAACGACACGGTCACCCAGTCGCTGCTCTATCTCGACGGTGTCAGCGTATCGTTCGACGGCTTCAAGGCGCTGAACGAACTCTCGCTCGTCATCGCCGACGGCGAGATGCGCGCGATCATCGGCCCGAACGGCGCCGGCAAGACGACCATGATGGACGTCATCACCGGCAAGACGCGGCCGGACGAGGGGACCGTGCTGTTCCAGGGCGATACCGATCTCACCCGGCTCGACGAGGCCGATATCGCCGAGCTCGGCATCGGGCGGAAGTTCCAGCGGCCGACCGTGTTCGAAAGCCATACGGTCTGGGACAATCTCGAGCTCGCGCTGAAAGCGCCGCGCGGCCCCTTCGCGACACTGACGCATCGCACGACGGCGGAAGAGCGCGAGCGGATCGACGTGCTGCTCGAGACGATCCGGCTCGTGGAGAAGCGCGACGAGCTTGCCGCGAACCTGAGCCACGGCCAGAAGCAGTGGCTGGAGATCGGCATGCTGCTCGCCCAGTCGCCGAAGCTCCTGCTCGTCGACGAGCCCGCGGCGGGCATGACGGATGCCGAGACCGAGCAGACGGCGATCCTGCTCAAGGAGATCGCCAGGACCCAGTCGGTCGTCGTCGTCGAGCACGACATGGATTTTGTGCGCGATCTCGGCGTCAAGGTGACGGTGCTGCACGAGGGCTCGGTGCTGGCCGAAGGCTCGCTCGACCACGTCTCCGCCGACCCGCGCGTCGTCGAAGTCTATCTGGGGCGCTAGCGATGCTGAATGTCGAACACGTCGACCTGCACTACGGCGCCGCCCAGGCGCTGTGGGACGTCTCGTTGTCGGCGGAAGCCGGACAGGTGACCTGCCTGCTCGGGCGTAACGGCGTCGGCAAGACCTCGCTTCTCAAAGCCATCGTCGGACAGCACCCGGTGAGCGCCGGGGCGATCGTCTGGGAGGGCGGCGACGTCAAGGGCCTGAGGCCCTACGACCGCGCCAAGCGGGGTATCGCCTACGTGCCGCAGGGGCGAGAGATTTTCCCGCTGCTCACCGTGCGCGAGAACCTGGAGACGGGATTCGCCGCTCTCGGCCGGGGTGTGAAGCGCGTGGTGCCGGACGAGGTGTTCGAGCTGTTCCCGGTGCTGAAATCGATGCAGCGCCGGCGCGGCGGCGACCTCTCGGGCGGACAGCAGCAGCAGCTCGCCATCGCCCGGGCCCTCGTGACGCGGCCGCGGCTGCTCGTGCTCGACGAGCCGACGGAGGGCATTCAGCCGTCGATCATCAAGGACATCGGCCGGGCGATCGCCTATCTTCGCGACAAGGGCGACATGGCGATTCTGCTGGTCGAGCAGTATTTCGATTTCGCCCGCGAGCTTGCCGACCGCTTCGCGGTCATGGATCGCGGCGAGATCGTTCTGGCGGGGACGCGGGAGGAGATGGTCGAGGAGGATGTACGCCGCCGTCTCACGGTTTGAGGATGCCGCGCCCGTCTCAGCGCCTGTCCCTTCGCCCCGCCTGGAGCGGGCAGAGGGCGAGGTGTGCCTGCGCATCGCCTCGGAGGCGGGGCGAAGCCGGCTCGACCGCTGCTATCAGCGCGGCTCGATGAAGGTGCGTTTTCCCAGGCAATACGACACGAACGTGCCCGAGGCGGTGCTGCTCAACACCGCCGGCGGCATCACCGGCGGCGACCGGTTTTCCGTCAAGACCGAAGTCGCCGCGGGCGGCGCCCTGACGCTCACCTCGCAGGCCGCCGAGAGGATCTACCGTTCGCCGGGCGGAGAGGGCCGCGTCGACGTCGCGCTGACGGTCGGCGGCGGAGCGCGTCTCGACTGGCTGCCGCAGGAGACGATCCTGTTCGACGGCGGCCGGCTCGCGCGCACGCTCGATGTCGCGATGGAGGCGGATGCCGAGCTGGTGTTGTGCGAAGCCGTCATCCTCGGCCGCGCCGCGCATGGCGAGACGGTGCGCGAGGGGCTCGTCCGCGACCGCTGGCGCATCCGGCGCGGCGGCCGGCTCGTTTATGCCGACTACCTGAACCTGCACGGCGACAGGGGGTTGGACGGCACGGCGACGCTCGCCGGCAAGCGGGCCTTCGCGACCTTCCTCGTCGTCGCGGCCGGTGCCGAGAAGAGGGCCGATGCCGTACGCGCGGCGCTCGACGGTTGCCCGGCAACGGCGGGGGCGAGCGCCTGGGACGGCATGCTCGCGGCGCGGATCGTCGCCGACGACGGGGCGGCCCTGCGCAAATCGATCATCACACTGTGCGACGCGGCGGCGATCCGGCTGCCGCGCGCCTGGTCTGCCTGAAACGAGAGGGAGGCGGCGCGTGAAACTGACGCCGAGGGAAAAGGACAAGCTGCTCGTCGCCATGGCGGCGATGGTGGCACGCAAGCGTCTCGATCGCGGGGTGAAGCTCAACTACCCCGAGGCGATCGCGCTGATCACCGATTTCGTCGTCGAGGGTGCCCGCGACGGGCGTTCGGTCGCCGATCTGATGGAGGCGGGCGCGCATGTCGTCTCGACGAATCAGGTGATGGCCGGCGTCGCCGACATGATCCGCGAGGTGCAGGTCGAGGCGACCTTTCCGGACGGCACCAAGCTCGTCACCGTGCACCAGCCGATCCGCGGCGTGGCGGCGGGCGGTACGGCGCCGGGCGCGCTTTCGCCGGTCGTCGGGGACATCGACCTCAACGCCGGACGCGAGACGGTGACGCTGAGCGTCGCCAATACCGGTGACCGGCCGGTGCAGGTCGGAAGCCACTATCATTTCCACGAGACCAACGAGGCACTCGATTTCGACCGGGCGGCGGCGCGCGGCTTCCGGCTCGACATCCCCGCCGGCACGGCGGTGCGCTTCGAGCCCGGCCAGACCCGGGAGGTGACGCTCGTGCGTCTGTCTGGCGAGGGCAAGGTCTACGGTTTCAACCAGAAGATCATGGGGGCGCTTTAGACGTGCGAGACGGGGAGGACGCCATGAGACACGCTCTTGGAGCCGCTGCGATCGCGCCTTCGCCTGCCGCCGTTGCGGCGGACGACAAGTCGGACCGCGCCGACCCGCTCGCGGCCCACTGCACGCCCCGCAACGATCGGCCGGCCCCCGTCGGTCCGGACCAAGGAGATACCCGCGATGGCTAGGATGTCCCGGGCCGACTACGCCCATATGTTCGGTCCGACCGTCGGCGACAGGCTGCGGCTCGCCGACACGGACCTCTGGATTGAGGTCGAGAAGGACTTCACGATCTACGGCGAGGAGGTGAAATTCGGCGGCGGCAAGGTGATTCGCGACGGCATGGGCCAGAGCCAGGTGACGCGCGATGCCGGCGCCGTCGATACGGTGATCACCAACGCACTGATCGTCGACCACTGGGGAATCGTGAAGGCCGACGTCGGCCTCAAGGACGGCCGTATCGCCGCCATCGGCAAGGCCGGGAACCCGGACATCCAGCCAGGCGTCGACATCATCGTGGGGCCGGGCACCGAGGCGATCGCCGGCGAAGGCAAGATCCTGACGGCCGGCGGCTTCGACGCGCACATTCATTTCATCTGCCCTCAGCAGGTCGACGAGGCGCTCCATTCAGGCGTTACCACCATGCTCGGTGGCGGCACGGGCCCGGCGCATGGCACGCTGGCGACGACCTGCACGCCGGGGCCGTGGCACATCGCGCGGATGATCGAGGCCTGCGACGGCCTGCCGATGAATATCGGCCTGTCGGGCAAGGGCAACTCGTCGTTGCCGCAGGGGCTCGTCGAGCAGATCCTCGGCGGGGCGTGCTCCTTGAAGCTGCACGAGGACTGGGGCACGACGGCCGGCGCGATCGACTGCTGCCTGTCGGTCGCCGACGACCATGACGTGCAGGTGATGATCCACACCGACACGCTGAACGAGTCGGGCTTCGTCGAGAACACGATCGCCGCCTTCAAGGACCGCACCATCCACGCCTTCCACACCGAGGGCGCCGGCGGCGGCCACGCACCGGACATCATCAAGGTGTGCGGTCTTGCGAACGTGATCCCGTCCTCGACCAATCCGACGCGGCCCTATACCCGCAACACGATCGACGAGCATCTCGACATGCTGATGGTCTGCCACCACCTCGATCCGTCGATCCCGGAGGACGTCGCCTTCGCCGAGAGCCGCATCCGCAAGGAGACGATCGCGGCGGAGGACATCCTGCACGACATGGGCGCCTTCTCGATCATCGCCTCGGACAGCCAGGCGATGGGCCGGGTCGGCGAGGTCGTGATCCGCACATGGCAGACGGCGCACAAGATGAAGGTGCAGCGCGGCCGCCTCTCCGAGGAGACGGGCGACAACGACAATTTCCGGGTCAAGCGATACGTCGCCAAGTACACGATCAACCCGGCGATCGCGCACGGCATGTCGGCGCATATCGGCTCGGTGGAGGTCGGCAAGCGCGCGGACCTGGTTCTCTGGTCGCCGGCTTTCTTCGGGGTGAAGCCGGAGATGGTTCTCCTCGGCGGGTCTATCGCGGCGGCCCCGATGGGCGATCCGAACGCCTCGATCCCGACACCCGAACCGGTACACTACCGGCCGATGTTCGCGGCCTATGGAAAGGCGATGACGGCGAGCTCGGTGACCTTCGTCTCGAAGGCTTCGATCGATGCGGGGCTCGCCTCCCGGCTCGGCGTCGCCAAGACGCTGGTGCCCGTCTCCCATACGCGCGACATCTGCAAGGCGAGCATGATCCACAATTCGGCGACGCCGAGCATCGACGTCGATCCGGAGACGTACGAAGTGCGCGCCAATGGCGAGCTTTTGACCTGTCCGCCGGCGGACATCCTGCCGATGGCGCAGATGTATTTCCTGTTCTGAGGCGATGATGTCGCGCGCACACACGTCATTCTCCCCGTCATGCCCGGACTTGTTCCGGGTATCCACGGATGGCCTTTCGAGACATGCGACCGTGGATGGCCGGGACGGGCCCGGCCATGACGGAGCGCGGGAAGGGGCTTGGGCATGATCCGCGCGCTGAAAGTCGTTCCGAAGGGCGGTCACGCGGCGGCCGACACGGTGAGGCTCGACCACGACAGCCGGTTCCGGCGGCGTATTGCGCTGACCGCCGAGAAGGGCACCGTCTTCCTGCTCGACCTGCCCGAGGCGGTCGCGCTTCGCGACGGCGACGGGCTCCAGCTCGAGGACGGCCGCGTCGTCGCCGTGCGGGCGGCGGACGAGGACCTGATGGAGATCACGGCCCGCGACGCGCATCACCTGACGCGGCTTGCCTGGCACATCGGCAACCGGCACCTGCCGGCGGCGATCGGGGCAGACCACATCCTGATCCGCCCCGACCACGTGATCGCCGAGATGATCGAGGGGCTCGGCGGAACCGTGCGCGCCGTCCGCGCGCCGTTCGACCCGGAGGGCGGGGCCTATTCCCAGGGTCACCACGGCCACGATCATGGGCACGACCACGATCATCATCATCATCACGGCCACGGGCACCACCACCACGACGGACACGGCGATGGCTGAGCGGCGTGACCTCGATCCGGCCGGGCTCTACCGGCTGATGGCGTGGCTGTCGCCGTCGTTCCCGGTCGGCGCGTTCTCGCACAGCCACGGGCTCGAATGGGTGGTGGAGACGGGTGAGGTCGCCGACGCGGCGACCCTTCGGGACGGGGTGACGCAGATCCTGCGCTTCGGCGCGGGACGCCAGGACGCGATCCTGCTCGCGGAGACGTGGAAGGCGATGACCGCCGGCGACGACGATCGCCTGCGTGAGATCGCCGAGCTCGCCGCCGCGCTGTCGCCGTCGAAGGAACGCGCGGTCGAGACGCTGTCGCAGGGCAGAGCCTTCGCGCTCGCCGCGGACGCGGCCTGGTCCCTCGGCGGAGGTCTGCCGCGGGCCGAGCTCGCGTATCCGGTCGCGGTCGGAATAGCGGCGGCTCGGCACGGCATTCCGCTCGGCGCGACGCTCGTCGCCTATCTGCATGCCTTCGCCGCCAACATCGTCTCGGCCGGCATCCGGCTGATCCCGCTCGGCCAGACGGACGGGCAGAGGGTGACGGCGGCGCTGGAGCCGGTCGTTTCGGAGGTCGGGATACAAGCCGAAGCCGCCGGACTCGACGACCTCGGCGGCTGCGTCCTCCTCGCCGACATCGCGTCGATGCGTCACGAAACCCAGTACACGAGGCTGTTCAGGACATGACGAGTTCCCCCCACGGACCCCTGCGCGTCGGCATCGGCGGGCCGGTCGGCTCGGGCAAGACGGCGCTGATGGAGGCGCTGTGCAAGGCGATGCGCGACACCTACGACATCGCCGCGATCACCAACGACATCTACACGAAGGAGGACGCCCTGATCCTGACGCGGGCGGGAGCGCTGCCCGTCGAGCGGATCATGGGCGTGGAGACGGGCGGCTGTCCGCACACGGCGATCCGCGAGGACGCCTCGATCAACCTCGCGGCGGTCGCGGAGATGCGCGGGCGCTTCCCGAGCCTCGACCTGGTGCTGATCGAATCCGGCGGTGACAATCTCGCAGCGACGTTTTCGCCAGAACTCGCCGACCTCACCATCTACGTGATCGACGTCGCCGCCGGCGAGAAGATCCCGCGCAAGGGCGGCCCGGGCATCACGCGCTCCGACCTCCTGGTCATCAACAAGATCGACCTCGCCCCGCTCGTCGGGGCGTCGCTCGAGGTGATGGATTCGGACACGAAACGGATGCGCGGCGAAAGGCCCTATGTCTTCACCAATCTCAAGACGCGCGAGGGGTTGCAGACCGTCATCGACTTCATCGAAACGGCCGGCGGCCTGAAAGGCGCCGGTTCTCGGGCTGGTGTCCGCGCCGCCGCAGCAAACTGAAACACGGGGGATCCGATGATCAGCAACACTTCGACAGCAAGACTGGCCTTCGTCCTGGCCGCGTTCGCCGCCACGCCGGCGCTCGCCCATGTGGGCGTCGGCGCGACCTCGGGCTTCGTCTCGGGATTCGAGCACCCGATGTTCGGGCCCGACCATCTGCTGGCGATGGTCAGCGTCGGCCTGTGGGCCGGCATGGTCGGCGGCGCCGCGCTGTGGGTCTGGCCCGCCGCCTTCGTCGGCGTCATGGCGATCGGCGGCGTCATGGGCATGGCCGGGGTCCCGATACCCTTCGTGGAACCGGGCATCCTCGCCTCCGTGATCGTGCTCGGCCTCGCCGTCGCTCTGGCGGTGCGCGCGCCGGTCTGGCTCGGCGCGGTGCTGATCGGCGTCTTCGCGCTTTTCCATGGTCATGCGCACGGCACGGAGATCCCCGAGACGGCGGCGGGTATCGAGTATCTCGCCGGCTTCGCGCTGGCGACCGCGATCCTGCACGGCGTCGGCATCGCGCTGGCGATCGGCGCCACGCGCTCGGGCCTGTCGGCCTACGTCATACGTGCCGTCGGCGCGGCGGTGGCCGTCGCGGGGGTGGCGCTCGCCGCAGGCTGAACCGGCTCTTCCATGGACGCTCCGGGAAGGCTAGGGTCTTCGCGGATGCGAAACGATGCGTGATGCGACCGTCCTCGATTCTGACGACAAGCGCCTCCTGAAGGCGCTGTCGGCCCGTTCGGACGCCAAGGGCCTCGAAAGGCTCGCCGGGCATCTCGCCCTGATCGCGCTCACGTCGGCGGGGATCCGTCTCGCCACGGGAACCGGGTTCCTGCTGCCGGCCATGTTCGCGCAGGGCGTGCTGCTGGTCTTCCTGTTCTGCGCGCTGCACGAAACGGTCCACCGCACCGCCTTCTCCTCTCTCCGGCTCAACGCGGCGGTCGCGCACGCGGCGGGCTTCGTCGTGATGCTGCCGCCGGCCTGGTTCCGCGGGTTCCATCTTGCCCACCACCGCCATACCCAGGTCCCCGGCGAGGACCCGGAGCTCGACGACAAGCGCATCGACACCTGGCCGCGCTATCTCTGGCATGCGAGCGGGCTCAAATACTGGACGAGCGCCGTCGGAGGGCCCGTGCTCCACGCGCTGGGCCGCGTGCCGGAGCGCTATGTCGCCCCCGGTCTGAGGGCCCGCGTCGTCGCCGAGGCACGGTGGTTCCTGGCGGGCTACGCGCTGCTGCTCGTCCTGTCGGTCGCGGCGGGCAGCGACATCCTGCTGCGCTACTGGATCCTGCCGACCCTGCTCGGCCAGCCGGTGCTGCGGTTCTATCTGCTCGCCGAACACGGTCTGTGCCCGTTCGTGGGCGACCCCTTCGCCAACACGCGCACGACGCTGACGACGCGCCTTGTGCGGTTCCTGGCCTGGAACATGCCCTATCACACGGAACATTACGCCTTCATGGGCGTTCCGTTCCACGCTCTGCCGGACGTTCATCAGCGCTTCAAGGACCGGCTGGAAAACGTGTCGCGGGGCTACGCCGCGTTCAACGCCCGCTACGTCCGGGAGGCCGTCGGTCGCGGCGCCTAGTTGCCGAGTCGTGAACCGACCAGTGTCGACCTGCCTGCCACGGCCGCCATGAAAGACCGAACCGACACGGAGATCGCGGACCGGATCGCCTGGCATGCGCTGTCCGCCGCGCAGGCGTTCGAGCGGCTCGCGACCGATCATGCCGGCCTGAGTACGGCGGAAGCGGTGGCGCGGCTCACCCGCTACGGGCCGAACCTCCTGCCCCGGGCGCCGCGCCGGTCCGCGCTCCTGCGCTTCCTTTCCCAGTTCAACAACGTCCTCGTCTACCTGCTGATCGCCGCCGCCGCGATCACGGCCGTGATCGGCCATGCCGTCGACGCCGTGGTGATCGTGTCGGTCGTCGTGATCAATGCCGTCATCGGCTTCGTGCAGGAGGGGCGGGCCGAAGCGGCGCTGGAGGCGATCCGCGAGATGCTGTCGCCGCAGGCTTCCGTGCTGCGCGACGGCCGGCGCCTCACGCTCGGCGCGGCCGCGCTGGTTCCCGGCGATGTCGTGTTGCTGGAGCCCGGCGACCGAGTCCCGGCGGATTTGCGCCTCCTGCACGTCAAGGGCCTGGAGATCGACGAGGCCGTGCTGACGGGGGAATCGCTGCCGGTCGCCAAGCAGGTCGCGCCGGTTTCCCGCGGCGCCGCGATCGGCGATCGGTCCGATCTCGCCTTCTTCGGCACGCTGGTGACGCGCGGTTACGGGTCGGGCGTCGTCGTCGGGACCGGGCTGCGCACCGAGATCGGCCGGATCGGCGCCCTGATCGAGAGCGTCGGGGCGGTGACGACGCCGCTGCTGAAACGCATCGTCCGCTTCGGACAGGGGCTCGCCTTCATCGTCCTCGCCGCGGCCGCGGCCATCTTCGCCTGGGGCGTGCTGGTCAACGGCTGGCCGGCGAGCGAGATGTTCCTCGCCGCGGTCGGCCTGGCCGTCGCGGCGATACCCGAGGAGCTGCCGGCGATCCTGACGATCGCGCTCGCCTTCGGTGTCGAGCGGATGGCGCGGCGCAACGCCATCGTACGCCGCCTGCCCGCCGTGGAGACGCTCGGCTCCGTCACGGTGATCTGCTCGGACAAGACCGGAACGCTGACGCGCAACGAGATGGTGGTCGAGGAGGTCGCGACCGTCGACGCGCTCTACCGGGTCACCGGCGACGGGTACGCGCCCGAGGGGCGGGTCGTGGGCGATCATGGGGCGGGCGAGCCATCGGGCGAGCCATCAGGCGAGCCGGCCCTGTCGGAGCTCGCCCGCGCGGTTGCCCTGTGCTCCGACGCCCGGCTGCGCCGCGACCATGACGGGGCCTGGCGGGTGGAAGGCGATCCGATGGAGGGCGCGCTGCTCGCCTTCGCCGCGAAGGCCGGAGTCGACGAGGACGGCGCCCGCGCCGGCATGCCGCGCCTCGACGTGATTCCCTTCGAATCCGAGACGCAGCTCATGGCGACGCTGCATCGCGAGGGCGATCGCGGCGTCATCTATGTGAAGGGCGCGCCGGAGCGATTGCTGGCGTTGTGCGACCGGCAGCGCGACGCGGTCCGCGACGAGCGGATCGATCCGGCGCGCTGGCACCGGCGGCTCGAGCAGATGACGGCGGCCGGAGAGCGGGTCATCGCGGTTGCGACCCGCACGGTGCCGGCCAGTCTCGTCGACATGGATTTCGGCGACCTGGAAAAGGGGTTGACCATGCTCGGGCTGATCGGCCTCGCCGATCCGCCGCGTCCGGAGGCGATCAGGGCGGTCGCCGAATGCCGCGCCGCCGGCATCCGCATCAAGATGATCACCGGGGATCATCCCGAGACCGCCCGATCGATCGCCGGCCGATTCGGCCTTTCGACGGACGAAGTGATGACCGGGCGCGACTTCGAGGTGCTCTCGCCGGACGAGCTCGCCGAGAGGGCGGCGGAGATCGACGTCTTCGCGCGCACGAGCCCCGAGCACAAGCTCAGGCTCGTCGAGGCCCTGCAGGGCCGCGGCGAGATCGTCGCGATGACCGGCGACGGGGTGAACGACGCGCCCGCCCTGAAGCGTGCCGACGTCGGGATCGCGATGGGCATCAAGGGCTCGGAAGCGACCAAGGAGGCTGCGCAGATCGTGCTCGCCGACGACAACTTCGCTTCGATCGCCGCCGCGGTGGAGCAGGGGCGCACCGTCTACGAGAACATCCGCAAGTCGATCGCCTTCATGCTGCCGACCAACGGCGGCGAAGCGATGATCGTCATCGGTGCGATCCTCGTCGGCCTGCCGCTGCCGATCACGCCGGTCCAGATCCTCTGGATCAACATGGCGACGACGGTGACGCTGGCACTTGCGCTCGCGTTCGAACCGGCGGAAGCCGACACCATGAAGCGGCGGCCGCGCTCGCCGCGCGAATCGATCATCGGCGCCTATCTCGCCTGGCGGACGGTCTATGTGTCGGTGCTGATAACCGTCGCCGTCTTCGCGCTGTTCATCCGCGTGGACGCCAGCAACGGCCTCGACCACGCGCGCAGCGTGGCGGTCAACGCGATCGTCGCCTTCGAGGCCTTCTATCTGCTCAACAGCCGCTTCATCCGGCGTCCGGTCCTTTCCGCGCACGGACTGTTCGGCAGCCGGCCCGTGCTGATCGCGATTGCGGCCGTCATCGTGATGCAGCTCGCCTTTACCTACCTGCCGCCGTTCCAGGCGCTGTTCGGCACCCGCCCGCTCACGCTCTCCGACTGGGGGCTGGTGCTCGGGGCGGCGGCCGGGCTGTTCCTGATCGTCGAGACCGAGAAGGTCGTAAGCCGCGGCCTCAAGCGGCCTTCGCGGTGAGGAATTCGCCCATCCGGTCGATGGCGCGGCGGATATTCTCGGTCGAGTTGGCGTAGGACAGGCGGATATAGCCCTCGCCGTGGACGCCGAAGTCCGGCCCGCCGATGGTCGCGACACCGGCCTGCTCGAGCAGCGCGGAGGCGAGCTGCTTCGACTTCCAGCCCGTCTCCTTGATGTTCGGAAAGGCGTAGAACGCGCCTTTCGGCGTGCGGCAGCCGACACCCGGCAGGCCGTTCAGGCCGTCGACCACCACCGCGCGGCGCCGGTCGAATTCGGCGACCATCCCGGCAACCGCATCCTGCGGACCCTCCAGCGCGGCGAGGCCGGCGTACTGTGCGGAGGCGTTGACGCAGGAATAGGAGTTGACCGCGAGCTTGCGGGCATAGTCGTAGAGCTTCCCCGGCCAGACCGAGTAGCCCATGCGCCAGCCCGTCATCGCGTAGGTCTTCGACCAGCCGTCGAGGAGAATCAGCCTGTCGCGGATCTCCGGATAGGCGAGAAGGGTGCGGTGCTCGAGACCGTCGTAGGTCATCTGCCCGTAGATCTCGTCGGACATCACCGCGACGTCCGGATGGCGGGCGAGACCTTCGACCAGTTTGTCGATCTCCTCCTTCGGCGTCACGCCGCCGGTCGGATTGGCGGGGCTGTTCAGGATCAGAAGCCGCGTCCGGGGCGTGACCAGCGACAACGTCTCCTCCGCCGAGAAGGCGAAGCCGTTCTCCTCGCGGATCGGCACGGGCACGGGCCGCGCGCCGGTGAATTCGATCATCGAGCGGTAGATCGGGAAACCGGGGTCGGGGTAGAGGATGTCGGCGCCGGGCTCGCCGAACATCAGGATCGCCATGAACATGGTTACCTTCCCGCCCGGCACGATCAGCACCAGATCGGGATCGACCTCGACGTTCAGGCGCCGGTGCAGATCGGCGGCCACGGCCTCGCGCAGCGGCAGGATGCCGGTCGCCGGCGTATAGCCGTGGTGACCGTCGCGCAACGCCCTGACCGCCGCCTCGACGATATGGTCGGGCGTGCTGAAATCGGGCTGGCCGATTCCGAGATTGATGATGTCCCGGCCCGCACGCGCAAGCTCCGTCGCCCGCGCGAGCACGGCAAACGCATTTTCCTCACCGATACGATCGAACGAAGCGACGGTCTTGAGCACGAATTCTCCCTCCCTCTTGGCCGGGGCTAGCTAACGCCATGAAAGGCGCGTTGCAAACCCCGGCGTCAGAGGTCGGTATCGCGGCTCAGGCAGCCGTTTCGTCGTAGATGTCCAGATCGGCTTCGTCGCCGATCGGGATATCCTCGGAGGCATCGCTTCCCAGAGAGGTTTCCACGGTCATCAACAGCTTGATCAGCCTGCCGCGTTCCTTTTCGGGAACATTGCGCATCGTCATCTGCTCGAGACGCTTCCAGCGCTTTTTCAGCTCGATGCCGCGCGACCGGCCCTCGTCGGTCAGGAACACGCGCGCACTGCGTGCGTCCGTTTCCGACGCGATGCGCCGCACCAGGCCCTGAGCGGCCATGCGCGACACCATCTTGGTCACGGTCGGCGGTTTGACCTTGAGCTCGGCTGCGAGCTTGGTCATCGGCTGCCCGTCGTCCTCCAGGAGAACCTGAAGGACGTTTTCCTGTCCGGGATGGATACCGATTTCACCGAGCATCGTGTGAGCACGGGCCCGATGCAGCCTTGCCGCACGCGTGAGGTGCAGCCCGACCGAATCTTCATACCATTTCTTCATTTCAAGAGAGTCCCCCAACTCCCAGAGTGGATGATTGCCGTTACAGCAGTGAACGTCGAACCCTACTTCCAATGGTTGAGTTTTCAAGTCATATGTCGGCATAGCCTATATACGCGATCAAGATGGCGCGCGCGGCTCTCCGACGTCGACGTGTCCATCTTATAATGAGCCACGTAATAAGTCTTGCACTTTGGATGGCAAAGCCATCTCACTCCGCGTAATATGGTTCGGCGCCCCGGTTCGCCTACATATTTCGTCATCAACCAGCTCGCGCCACACGTCGTCAGCACCGCGATTTTCCGGATGTTGGTCAACATCGGGCCCATCGGTGCCGACTCGCTCGGCATTTCGAAGGTGGCATGCGGCACGAAGACGCGATCGCACCAGCCCTTCAGCATGGCCGGCAGCCCGAACCACCACGTGGGGTAGACGAAAACCAGCATTTCGGCCCATTTCAGGAGCGCGAGATGCTCGGCGACGGGCATTTCGTTGTCGCCCGGCGTGTGATAGCCGCGCCGTTCCGCGGAACTCATCGCCGGATCGAAGCCGATGGCGTAGAGATCGAGCAGTTTCACCTCGTGACCCAGTTCGTCGAAGGCCCTCAACGCCGTGTCGAGTACGGCCCGGTTGAAGCTCTCCTCGCAGGGATGGCAGTAGACGACCAGCGCCCGCATCAGTAGCGTTCCATCATCCGGCCGACGGAATCGAGGTATTTCCTCAGCGTCTCGGGGCCGTTCCTGTTCATGTCATACAGCGCGCGATATTCGACGCGGGCGCCGGGGGACGTGGCGCGCAGGAGACGCTTGACGATCCGCCGCGGCGCATCGCCGAGAACGAAGGCACGCAATCGGGTGCCACCATATGTGGTGACCGCCGTGATCTGCTTGATGTGCGTCAAGTTCGGCCGGACGAGGCCGTCCTCCAGCCGGAACGACACGCCGGGCAGGAACACGCGGTCGAAATAGCCCTTCAGGATCGCCGGGAAGCCGTAGTTCCAGACCGGGAACACGAAAACCAGGGCCTCCGCCGACATCAGCCGGTCGACGTGGTCGCAGACGGGCTTCCGGTTCTCCGGCACGTCGTGGTAGCCGAGCCGTTCCTCTCGGGTCAGCCGCGGGTCGAAGCCTTCCGCATAGAGGTCGCAATCGTCGACCTCGTGGCCGCCGGCGCGGAGCGTGTCGACCACGCGGGCGTGCAGGGCCGAGCAGAAGCTCGTTTCGACCGGGTGCGCGTAGATGACCAGAATCCGCATGGGCAGCGCCGGGCCGGGCTCAGTTCGCGCTTTCCAGGCCCGGGAAGAGATAGACCTTGCGGGCGGCGAAATCGAAGTCGGGATCCTCGAACGCGATCATCTTGCCCGGATTGAGCAGGCCCTTGGGGTCGGCCTCGCGCTTGAAGGCGAGCTGCACCTCGTCGGTCTGCTTCATGCCGCCTTCCTCGAGCGTGTAGCGGTGGGCATTGAAGATCACGCAGCCCATTTCCTCGTGGATGCGCATGATCTCCTCGAGTCGCTCCTCGGTGGTGAAGCGCACGACCGGCAGGCCGAAGCAGCCGACATTGCCGTCGAAGCGCACGAATTCGAGATGCGCCATGACCTCGTCGCCGAAACGGGCGTGGACCTTCTCGACGAGCGCCAGATGGTCCGGATAGGGGTAGAGGACCTGCAGATAGGTGATCGTCTCGTCGACCCTGAGGCCCCGCAGCGTCGTGTGGTTCCAGGAGAGCTCGTAGACCGGCGGCAGGCCTTTCAGATCGCCGGCGGTATCGGAGCGGAACAGGACCTCGCCGGACGTGCGCCCGGTATAGGCGACAAGCGACTCGACCGCGTGCGGGGCGACCATCACGAGGCAGACGCTTTTCCCCTGCGGGATGAACTTCCTGTGGCGCAGGAAGTAGTCGTGCGGGATCGGGGCTGCGATCGGCGAAACGAGCTTGAGGAGCAGGCCGTCGTACATGGCGATCGAATTGCCGTAGCGGGCCGCGTCCATGAAGTCGTCGAAGCCGACGACAACGTCGACCCAGTCGTAGGCCGCCGTCAGCGGGATCTCGATCTCGGTGATGACGCCGTTGGTGCCGTAGGCGTGGCTCACCTTCTGCAGGTCCCAGCCGTTGAGCTCGAGGACCCGCGGCTCCGCCTCCATGGTGACGACGCGCAGGCGCAGCACATTGCCGAGATCGCGCAGGCCACCCCAGCGGATCGAGCCGACGCCGCCGGAGCCGCCGCCGATGAAACCTCCGATTGATGCAGTTTTGGCGGTCGAGGGATGCATGCGCATCTCCTGGCCCGACCGGGCGCGGGCGGCGACGTCGAGCTCGTGGATGATGACGCCGGGCTCGCAGACGAGGCGGCCGGGCCCCATGTCGACGATTCCGTTCATCTCGGCCATGTTGAGGATGACGCCGCCCGACAGCGGCATCGCCTGGCCGTAGTTGCCGGTGCCGCAGCCGCGCACGGTGACCGGCACGTCCATCGCGTAGCAGGTCTTCAGGACGCGGACGACCTCGTCCTCGCTCTTCGGCGTCACCACCATCTCGGCGGTGACCGCGTCGAGCTGGCGCTTCAGGATCGGGCTGTACCAGAAGAAATCGCGGCTCTTCTGCTTCACCAGCGCCGGATTGTCCTCGATCTTCAGGCCTTCGAGCGCCTTCTTCAGCGCGGCGACGTCGGTCATGGCAGCCTCCTGGTGTCACTTCGCCGCGAACAGGTCGTCCAGCTCGCGGTAGTCGGGCAACGTCTTGTCGATCGGCCGGCCGTTGCGCAGGACGCTGCGGTCGCTCTGCGGGCGGGCCAGAAGCTCCGTCCACGTGCGCGCCCTGAACAGGACGACGTCGGCCGGCGATCCGGCGCGCAGGACGCCGCGATCCGGGCGCCTCAGGATGCGGCCCGCCGCCGCGCCGACGGTCGCGGGCCAGTCCGCGAAGGGATGGTCGAAATGGCCGGTGCGCACGCTCTCGCGGAAGACCTCCAGCATGTCGAGGTCGCCGTAGGCGTAGAACGGGTCGCGGGTGTTGTCGCTGGCGACCGCGACCTCGACGCCGGCCTGCCTGAGCTCGTGCAGGAGCGTGACGCCGCGCGAACGGGGCGTGCGGCCCGCATGGCGGTCCTGCAGGTACATGTTGCACATCGGCAGCGAGACGACGGCGATGCCGGCCTCGGCGACGCGTCCGATCGTGCGAGCCGCCTCGTCCCCGGGCTGGCGGGCGAGCGAGCAGCAATGGCCGCAGACGACCCTGCCCTCGAAGCGGTTGCGCAGCACGGCTTCGGCGACATGGGCCAGCGAGCGCTCATTGGGGTCCTGCGATTCGTCGGTATGGAAATCGAGGTCGAGACCGTGCCTCGCCGCGGCGCCGATCACGACGTCGAGCAGGCCGTCGAGGCCGGGAACCATGTAGGTGACGCAGCCCATGATGCCGCCGTGGCCCTTCACCAGCGCCGCGATCTCCTCGATGAAAGCCGGGTCCTCGGCGGTATCGACGGTGATCAGCGCCACGCCCTGGAGATCGATGCGGCCGGCCCAGCGGTCGCGCATCTCGGAGAAGACCGGCCAGGAGATCGTGTGCTGGGGCGGCAGCGAATCGATATGGGTGCGCAGCAGCACGGTGCCGTGCGCGTAAGCGCAGCGCAGGGCGAAATCCATGCGGCGGGCGACGTCCGGGGCCGACCAGTTCGCCTCCCGGTCCTGCCGGACCGCCTCGAGGGCGGAGAAGAAGGTTCCGTCGGGATTGGGCCTGCGCGGCCAGATGTGGCCCTTGTCGACATGCGTGTGCATGTCGACGAAGCCCGGCCAGACCATGCCGTCGTCCATGTCGAGGGCGGGCAGGCCCGTGCTCGGCCCGCTCCCGGGCGCGCGGATCGCGGCGATCGTCGCTCCGTCGATCTCGATCTCGGCCTTCACCAGCCCGTCGCCGGCCGGAGCGAGGGCGGCATCGGCCTCGAGAAGGGCGGAGGGAACCGTCGCGTTGGCGATCAGGTACCGTCCGGCGGATGGTACGCGGGCAAAGCCGGTGGGCATTTTCAGTTTTCCCGCTTGACCGCGCTCTCGTGCCACTTGTGGAGGAGCAGGTGGGAGATCAGGCTGGTGGCGAAGAAGATCAGGACGCCGGTGACCGACAGCAGGATCAATGCCGCGAACAGGCGCGGGATGTTGAGCCGGAACTGCGATTCGAGCAGGCGGAAGGCGAGGCCCGAGCCGGCGCCGGCGGAGCCCGCCGCGAACTCGGCGACGACGGCTGCGATCAGCGCCAGCCCGCCGCCGATCCTGAGGCCGGTGAGGAAATAGGGAAGGGCCGCGGGCAGGCGCAGCAGGCAGAGGCTCTGCCAGCGGCTCGCGCCGTAGAGCTCGAACAGGTTCAGGAGATTGTGGTCGACGCTCTTCAGGCCCTGCGCCGTGTTCGACAGGATCGGGAAGAAGGCGACGAGCCAGGCGCAGATCAGCAGCGCGACCTGGGTGGTCGGCGCGTAGATCAGGATCAGCGGCGCGATCGCGACGATCGGCGTCACCTGCAGGATCACCGCATAGGGGTAGAGGGCGAGCTCGATCCACTTCGACTGGATGAGGAGCACGGCCAGCGCCACGCCGCCGACCAGGGCGAGCGCCAGGGCGGTGAAGGTTATCTTCAGGGTGACGAGCAGCGCCGGGCCGAGGATGCCCCAGTCCTCGATCATCGCCCGGGCGACGCGGGCCGGGCTCGGCAGGATGTAGTGCGGCACGTCGAAGTAGGACACGTACCAGGCCCAGAGCAGGATCAGGCCGCCCAGCATCGCGGCGGGAACGACGAAGCGCAGAAGCCGCTCGCCGTACTGGTTCGGATCGACGGAAGAGGGGGCGTCGTCCTCGCGGGCCTGTACGGGCTTGGATGTCGATTCCACGGTCGTCATGTCCGGGACGTCACGCCTCGTCCGTCATGCCTGGGCCTTCTGCGCCATCGCGTCGTGCAGCGCCGCGGAAACCTCGCGGCAGTAGTCGTTGTAGACCGACGAGGTGCGGAACTCGTCCTCGCGCGGGTAGGGCGCGTCGATCCGCATGTCCGAGACCACGCGCCCGGGGCGGGCGGCCATCACGACGATACGGTTCGACAGGTAGACCGATTCGAACACCGAATGGGTGACGAAGATCACCGTCCAGCCGAAGTCTTCCCACAGGTGCAGCAGGTCGTTGTTGAGCTTGAATCGGGTGATCTCGTCGAGTGCGGCGAAGGGCTCGTCCATCAGCAGGAGCTTGGGCCGGGTGACGAGGGCGCGGGCGATCGACACGCGCATCTTCATGCCGCCCGACAGTTCGCGCGGATAGGCGTCGGCGAAACCCTCGAGCCCGACCATCTCCAGCGCGTTCATGACCTCGTCGCGGGATGCCGATTTCGACCTGCCCTTCAGCCTGAGCGGCAGCCGGACATTGTTGAAGACCGTCGCCCAGGGCATCAGCGTCGGTTCCTGGAAGACGAAGCCGATCTCGTGGTCGACGCGGCCGAGGCGGTCCTGGGCGACGCCCGGCCATTCGATCCGGCCTGACGTCGGTTCTCCGAGGCCGGCGATCAGCCGAAGCACCGTGGACTTGCCGCAGCCGGACGGGCCGAGCAGGCTGATGAACTCGCCGGGACGAACGTCGAGGTTCATGTCCTTGAGCGCGACGGTGCCGCTCGAGAACACCTTGTTGATGCCGCGCAGCGAAACGATCGGGCGGGCGGCGCCGCTGCCCGGTCCGGACGCCGGATCACGCACCGGGATGTCTGCGTCTGTCGCGATATTCAAGGGTCCGCCTCCGTTTTACGCCAGGAAGCCGGCGTCGGCGCTCGCGTTCGCCATTTCGTCCGATCGCCGACGGCGGGACGGGCCCCGCCATCGGCAGTTGCATGCACGCCGTGCCGCGGCCCGGCCTACTTCTTCAGGTCCAGACCGACGCCCTTGCAGACGTATTCGGTCGTATAGGTCGTCTTGTAGTCGATGCCGGCCTTGACGACGCCCGCCTTGACCATCTTGTCGTAGAAGTCCTTCTGGCGCTCGTCGGTCATGCAGCCGATGCCCATCTTCAGCGTGTCGCCGGAATCGACGATGCCGTTGTCCTTCAGAGCCGCGATCGAGAAGGCGATCTGCTCGTCGGTCATCTCCGGGTTGTCCTTCTTGATGAGCTCGTTGGCCGCCTTGTTGTCACCGTAGAGGTAGTTGTACCAGCCGATGATCGAGGCCTCGACGAAACGCCTGGTGATGTCGGGGTTCTTCTCGACGTAGTCCTTCATGCCCTCGATCAGGGTGGAGTAGGTGTTGAAGCCCGCGTCGGCGAGCAGGAACACCTTCGGCTTCCAGCCGGCCTCCTTCTCGATCGCGAAGGGCTCGGACGTCACGTAGCCCTGCTGGCCGGACTCCTTGTCGGCGATGAAGGGCGCCGGATTGAACGTATAGGGCTTGTACTGCTCGTCGCTGAAGCCCGCAAAGGCCGACTTCATCCACAGGAAATAGGACGAATAGCCGTCCTTGGACAGGAACAGCGTCTTCAGCTTGGCGAGATCCTCGAACGTGTCGATGCCGACGTCCGGATGGGCGAGGATCACCTGCGGCTCCTTCTGGAAGACGGCGGCGACCTCGATCAGCGGGATTCCCTGGTCGGCGGCGTCGAAGGGCGAGAGCATGTTGCCCTGCATGTAGAACTGTATCTTGCCGGCGATCAGCAGGGCCTGGTTCGCCGCCTGCGGGCCGCCCTGGACGATGGTCACCTTGAGGCCGTACTTCTCGTACGTGCCGTCGGCGACGGCCTGGTAGAAGCCGCCATGCTCGGGCTCGGCCAGCCAGTTCGTCCCGAACGAGATTTCGTCGAGCGCCGCGGCGGGGCCGGCCAGACCGACGGCGGCGACAGCGGCGCCGAGCGCGGCGGTCGCAAGCTTCAACACAGACATCGTGAAACACCTCCCTTGGTGAAGTCCCGGACGCCTGGCAGGCGTCGCGGAAAGAAAGCGGACTCCCAGTCGAGCCAAACCGTGAACCGGGTCATCCGAGCAAGCCCTGTGCCACCCCCACCGCATGGATCGCAGACCTTTCGCGGGACATCGCCGCGCGCACCTTGGATCTCCGGATACTCTGCCGCCCAATAAAGAGGCAATCGTCCGGCGGATGCCCACCCTATCATCAGGCCCCGGGGAGGGAACAGGCTCGTCCGCGCGACGCTCGGCATGGCGGACAGACACGCCGGCGACTTCGGCCCCGGTGTCCCGCTCGGCCGGGATCGCTAGCGCTTCCTGATACGCGACAGGGGATAGGCGGAAATCTCGGCGAGAAGTGTCGCGTAGCCCGCGACGACATGGTCGAAGATCGCCTTGCCGGTCTCGGCCGTCGCCTTCGTCGCGTCTCCGGCGACGCCGGCGGGATGGATGTCCTGCGCCTGCCAGCCGATGCCGACGCCGCCGACATAGGTGAGCTTCTCGTTCTCCGCGGCGATCTCGGCCATCACCGGCCTGAAGTTCTCCGCCTTGTCCATGTGCACGAGATGCGGAGCGAGATGCAGGATCAGCGAGGTCTCGACCATGCCGCCGTGGATGCCGTGGCGGGCCTCCTCGGGCGGCACGAGGCCCTCCGGCGTTCCCATGTGCCACCAGCTCGAGGTGACGCAGAGCATCTCGTGACGGACCCTCAGCTCGCGCGCGACGATCTCCATCACCTGCGGCTGGCCGCCGTGGGCGTTGACGAACAGCATCTTGCGCACGCCGGAACGGGCGACGCTCTCGCCGATCTCGCGCCACAGCGCGATGAGGGTCTCGGCGGGAAAGGTCAGGGTTCCCGGAAAATCGATATGTTCGTTGGACTTGCCGACCGGCATGAGCGGCAGCAGCAGCACCGGCACGTCGGGCGCGGCGGCGTTCACGGCGGCCTCGGCGACGGCGGCCGCCACGAGGGCGTCGGTCGCGACGGGAAGGTGCGGACCGTGCTGCTCGACGGCGCCCACGGGAAGCACCGCGACGGTCCGGTCAGGATCGAGGGACTCGAAATCGACGGTCGTCAGGTCTTGCCAGCGGCGCGTGGCGGTCATTAGCGTCTCCGGAATCGAAACTCGTTCGGCGGGAGAGCCATGGTAGCGCATCATACGCCGGGGGGCATCCGCCCTCCTTTCGCCCGGTACAGCCACGGCGTCGAGATCGAGCCCGGCGCGCGGCTGGTGCTGTGCTCCGGGCAGCTCGGCATCTCGGCGGACGACGCGATTCCCGAAAGCGCCGCGGACCAGACGCGGCTCTGCTTCGAGAACGTCCGGGCGATCCTCGCCTCCGCCGGCATGGGCCTCGCCGACATCGTGCGCATCAACGCATTCGTCTCGGACAGGGCATACCTTAAGGACTACATGGCGGCGCGCGACGAATTCACCGCCGATCCGCCGCCCGCCTCGACGCTGATGGTGGTGTCGGGCTTCGCCCGGCCGGAATTCAAGGTCGAGGTCGAGGTGATCGCGGCGAAGGCGAATTGACCATGCGCAGGTGGATCAAGGACCCGCTCGCCATCCTCGCGGCCGATGCGGGCGGGGGAGCGGAGCGCGGCATCGTCACCGAGGGCGGGCGGATCGTCGAGCTCGTCGGGCGCGGCGCGGAGCCCTCGCAACCGGTCGATTCCGTCTTCGACGCCGGGCGTCACGTGGTGCTGCCCGGCCTCGTCAACACGCATCACCATTTCTTCCAGACGCTGACGCGCGCGCATCCCAGCGCGATCAACAAGGAGCTGTTCCCCTGGCTGCAGGCGCTCTATCCGATCTGGAGCCGGCTGACGCCGGAGGGCTTCCGGCTCGGCACGCGCCTCGCGCTCACCGAGCTGATGATGTCGGGCTGCACCGCGGCCTCCGACCACCACTACCTGTTTCCCGCCGGCCTCGAGAGCGCGATGGACATCCAGGCCGAGGAGGCGACGGCGCTCGGCATGCGCATGACGGTGACGCGCGGGTCGATGAACCTCTCGGTGAAGGACGGCGGCCTGCCGCCCGACAGCGTGGTGCAGGACGAGGACACGATCCTCGCCGATTGCGAACGGGTCCTGTCGAAGTACCACGACGCGAGCGAGGGCAGCCTGATCCGCGTGGCGCTCGCCCCGTGCGCGCCGTTCACCGTCACCAGGCGGCTGATGACGGATTCGGTCGCGCTGGCGGAGCGCTTCGACTGCCGCCTGCACACCCATCTCGGCGAGACCCACGACGAGGACGCCTACTGCCTGCAGCATTTCGGCTGCCGGCCCGTCGACTATCTCGAGGAACTCGGCTGGATGAACGACCGGGTGTGGCTCGCCCACGGCATCCATTTCACCGACGACGAGATCGAGCGGCTCGGCAGGCACAAGGTCGGGGTCAGCCATTGCCCGACCTCGAACATGGTGCTCGCCTCGGGCCAGTGCCGCACCAAGGAGCTGGAGGCGGTGGGCTCCCCGGTCGGGCTCGGCGTGGACGGCTCGGCGTCCAACGACAACTCCAACCTGATGGAGGGCGTGCGCCACGCACTGATGATCAACCGGCTCACCTACGGCTCCGGCGCGGTGACGCATTTCGACGTGTTCCGCTGGGCGACCGAAGGCTCGGCCCGGTGCCTGGGGCGCGACGACATCGGCGCGATCGCGGTCGGCAAGCAGGCGGACCTCGCCATGTACACGCTCGACGAGCTGCGCTTTTCCGGCTCCGGCGACCCGCTCGCCGCCCTCGTCCTGTGCGGGGCGTACAGGGCGGATCGGGTCATGATCGCGGGCGAATGGCGGGTTGAGGACGGGATGCCGATGGGCGTCGACGTCGAGCGGCTGCGCGTCGAGCACACGGCGGCGGCGAAGCGGTTCCTGGAGGGGCTGTGAACGGCGCTCCCCCCAGCCGCTTCTGGCAGGACCTCGCCACGGCCGATTTCGACGGCGACACCTCGGCGTGGATCGCCGTGCTGCCGATCGCGGCGACCGAGCAGCACGGGCCGCACCTGCCGACGGGCGTCGACACGTTCATCGCCGACGGGCTGATCGGGAAGGCCGTGGAACGGATGCCGGCGGGCCTGCCGGCGCTGGTGCTGCCCACCGTGGCGGTCGGCAAGAGCGACGAGCATCTCGGCTTTCCCGGGACGCTCAGCGTCGACGCGCGCACCCTGCTCGACATGCTGGAGGCGCTCGGCGACTCGGTCGCGCGCGCGGGCATCCGCAAGCTCGCGATCATGAGCTCGCACGGCGGCAACAGCGAGGTCATGGGGCTCGCCGCGCGCGCCCTGCGGATTCGCCATCGCATGCTGGTCGTGGCGACGAGCTGGGCCCGGCTCGGCTATCCGGACGGATTGTTCGACGAGGCGGAGATCACCCACGGCATCCACGCCGGCGATATCGAGACCTCGCTGATGCTGGATCTGCTTCCGCGCCTCGTGCGCGGGGCCGGGCGTGCCGATTTCATTCCGGCGTCGGTGGCGATGGAGGGCGAATTCGAGGTGCTGCGCGGAACCGGCCGGACGGCGTTCGCCTGGACGACCGCCGACCTCAACGCCTCGGGCGCCTGCGGAAACGCGGCGGCGGCCACGGCGGAGAAGGGGCGTGCGGCGGCGGATTTCGCGGTCGGCCGGTTCCTGGCTCTCCTCGACGACATCGACCGTTTCGATCCCGCCCGCCTCGCCGGCTGACGGCTCAGCCCGGCGGCGGATGCTGCGTCGCACATAACGTCGGGCGCACTGGAGGGTTGTCTTGGCCAGTAATTGAGGCTGACATACGCGCAGGGGACGCGCCGGCAACCGCGTTGTCCCGACGATCGATAAAGCCGGCCCGCCGCCGGCAAAGACCATAAACGCAGACGGAAGGAGTTTTCATGCGACACTTGGCATTCGGCGCTTTTGCCGTGGCTCTGGCCGTCGGCGCCGGTGGCGCCTCGGCCCAGCAGAAGTTCATTTCGATCGGCACCGGCGGCATCACCGGTGTCTACTATCCCACCGGCGGCGCGATCTGCCGGCTCGTCAACAAGGACCGCAAGGAGCACGGTATCCGCTGCTCGGCGGAATCGACCGGCGGCTCGGTCTACAACGTCAACACGATCGCGGCCGGCGAGCTCGAGTTCGGGGTCGCCCAGTCCGACGTCCAGTTCAACGCCTACGAAGGCAGGGCCCAGTGGGACGGCAAGCCGTTCAAGGACCTGCGCTCGGTGTTCTCCGTCCATCCCGAGCCGGCGACGCTCGTCGCGCGCGCCGATTCCGGCATCAAGAGCTACAAGGATCTCGCCGGCAAGTCGGTCAACATCGGCAATCCCGGCTCCGGACAACGCGCGCTGTGGGATGCCCTGGCGGAGGCCGGAATCGTCGACACGGCCGCACTGAAGCTCGCGGCGGAACTAAAGCCCGCGGAGACCGGGCAGGCGCTCTGCGACGGCAACATAGACGCGTATTTCTACACGGTCGGCCATCCTTCGGCGCTGATCCAGGAGACGCTGTCGACCTGCGATTCCGTTCTCGCCGACATATCCGGGCCGGATATCGAGAAGTTCATCTCGGACAAGCCGTACTATCGCCTCGCCACGATTCCGGCCGGGACTTACGCCGGCCAGGCCAACGACGCGAATACCTTCGGCGTCGGGGCGACCTTCGTCACCTCGGCGGCGGTGCCCGACGAGGTCGTCTATACGGTGGTCAAGGCCGTCTTCGACAACTTCGACGACTTCAAGTCGCTGCACCCGGCCTTCGCCAACCTGAAGGAGGAGGAGATGATCAAGGACGGCCTGTCCGCTCCGCTCCATCCGGGCGCGGAGAAGTACTACAAGGAACGCGGCTGGATGTAAGCGTTTCCGGGGCGGCCCGACGGCCGCCCCGCCACGTTTGGAATTGTCGGCGTTGCGCCGAGGGGGGCGAGCTTTCGACGTTGCACCGACGGGGCGCCGCTTCGGCGGCGGGTTCGAAGATCCGAGGGCGGCATGGCGGACGACATCCGGAAGCGCGAGATAGACGTCGACGAACTGGTGGCGCAGGTCGATACCGGCGCACGCAGCGTCACGGGCGGCGTCGGCCTGTTCATCGCCGGTCTGGCGTTCGTGTGGTCGCTGTTCCAGCTCTACGTCGCCTCGAACATTCCCTACCTGCTCGCCGAAACGTTCCGTATTCCGGTCGTCCTCAACAATTTCGAGGTGCGCGTCGTCCATCTGGCGTTCGCGCTCGCGCTCGCCGCGCTCGCCTATCCGCTGTTCAAGTCGAGCGGCCGACACCGGGTACCCTGGTACGACTGGGTGCTGGCGGTCGTCGGCGTCTGCGCCTGTCTCTATCTGATCGTCTTCGACGAAGCGATCTCCGCCCGTGCCGGGCTGCCTACCACCGCCGACCTCGTCGCCGCGACGGCGGGCATGACGGTGCTCGCGATATCGGTCTATCGAACGCTCGGCCTGCCGCTCGTGATCGTGGCCAGCGTCTTCGTCCTCTACGTCTTCTTCGGCGATGCCCAGTGGCTGCCCGATGCGATCCAGTGGAAGGGCGCCTCCTACGGCAAGGCCATGTGGCACTACTGGATGCAGACCGAGGGCGTGTTCGGCGTCGCGCTCGGCGTGTCCGCCTCGATGATCTTCCTGTTCGTCCTGTTCGGCTCGCTTCTCGAGAAGGCGGGCGCCGGCAACTACTTCATCAAGATCGCCTTCGCCCTGCTCGGCCATCTGCGCGGCGGGCCGGCGAAAGCCGCCGTCGTCGCCTCGGCGCTGTCGGGGCTCTATTCTGGCTCCTCGATCGCCAACGTGGTGACGACCGGCACTTTCACGATTCCCCTGATGAAGCGGACGGGCTTCCCGGCGGAGAAGGCGGGTGCCGTCGAAGTGGCTTCCTCGACCAACGGGCAGCTCACCCCGCCGGTCATGGGGGCGGCGGCCTTCCTGATCGCCGAGTTCACCGGCGTCGCCTATACCGACATCATCCGCCATGCCTTCGTCCCGGCGGTCGTCTCCTACATCGCGCTCCTCTACATCGTCCATCTGGAGGCGCTGAAGCTGGAGCTGAAGGGGTTGCCGAAGCCGCCGGCGACCGTGACCGCCATGCGCCGGCTGATGGGGGTGCTGACCGGATTCATCGCCATGTGCGTCCTGGCGGCGGCCGTCTACTACGGGCTCGGCTGGATCAAGGTCGCCTTCCCCGGCATGACCTTCTACACGGTGATAGGCCTGTTCCTCGCCGCCTACCTGGCGCTGCTCGCGCTCGCCGCGCGCTATCCGGATCTCGAGATGGACGATCCGAACGCGCCGCTGAAGGAACTGCCGCGGGCGGGTGAAGTCGCCGTCACCGGCCTGCATTTCATCCTGCCGATCGTGATCCTGATCTGGTGCATCCTGATCGAGAGGTTCTCGCCGGCGCTGTCGGCCTACTATGCCACCGTGTCGATGATCGTCATCGTGCTGACCCAGCATCCGCTGAAGAGCTTCTTCCGCGGCACGGGCCGGTTCGGCGCCGCATTCAGGCAGGGCGTCGCCGATTTCGTGGCCGGCATGATCGCCGGCGCCCGCAACATGATCGGCATCGGCGTCGCCACCGGCGCAGCCGGCATCATCGTCGGCACGATCTCGCTCACCGGCGCGCACCAGGTGGTCGGCGAGTTCGTCGAGTTCCTGTCGGGCGGCAACCTGATGGCGATGCTGCTGCTCGTCGCGGTCATGAGCCTGATCCTCGGCATGGGCCTGCCGACGACCGCCAACTACATCGTCGTCTCCTCGCTGATGGCGCCGGTGATCGTCTCGGTCGGGGCGGCGAACGGGTTGCTCGTGCCGCTGATCGCCGTCCACTTCTTCGTCTTCTATTTCGGCATCCTCGCCGACGACACGCCGCCGGTCGGGCTCGCCGCCTTCGCGGCGGCGGCGATCTCGGGCGGCGACCCGATCAAGACCGGCTTCCAGGGCTTCGGCTACGATATCCGCACCGCGCTCCTGCCGTTCCTGTTCATCTTCAACACGGAACTGCTGCTGATCGACGTCACCGTCTGGAAGGCGATCTTCGTGTTCTGCGTGGCGACCGTCGCGATGCTCCTGTTTGCCGCAGCGACGCAGGGCTACTTCCTGACCCGCAACCGCATCTGGGAGACGGCGGCGCTGCTCGTCGTCGCGCTCACCCTGTTCCGGCCCGGCTTCTGGCTCGATCTCGTCGAGCCGCCCTTCGACGAGCGGCCGGGCTCGGAGGTCGTCGCCGTCGCCGGCAATCTGCCGGCCGACGCCGAGTTGCGGATGACGATCGAAGGACCCGATTTCGACAATCCCGACCGGATCGACAGGCTGACCATGCAGGTGCCTCTCGGCGAGGCGGTCGACGGTGCCGAGCGCCTGGAGAACGCCGGGCTCCTGGTGATTCCCGAACCGGACAAGGCGGTTCTGGAGGAGCCGCTGCCGGGCACGCCGATGGCCGAAAAGCTGCAGGGCTTCGACTTCTACGGTGACACGCCGGTGACGGTCTCCTTCGTCGAGCTGCCGAAGGAGCGGATGCTCAAGGAAGTGTTCTACATCCCGGCTCTGGTCCTGCTCGGCCTCGTGATCGTGCTGCAGCGGCGGCGCCAGACCGTGCCGGCGTTCTGAACCGGGGAGCGGGAGGAGAAGCCATGTTTTCGACGATCCTGGTGCCGATCGACCTGGCCGAGCCGGACAGCTCCGGTCGCGCGCTCGATGCCGCGATCCGGATGGCCCGGGACTACGGCGCGACGATGCATGTCGTCACCGTGGTGCCGGACATGGGCATGTCGATCGTCGGCGGCTATTTCCCGGAAGGGTTCGAACAGAAGGCGCTCGACGGCACCAGGGAGCGCCTGAAGACGTTCCTCGAGACCGTCGTTCCGGACGATATCGCGGTGAAGGGACACGTGGTGCACGGCGGGATCTACGAACAGATCCTGCGGATCGCCGAGGATCTGTCGGCCGACCTGATCGTCATGGCCTCCCATCGGCCGGCCATGCGCGACTACCTGCTCGGACCGAACGCCGCCCGCGTCGTCCGGCACGCCAAGCAGTCCGTGCTGGTGGTGAGGGAACGGGATTAGCCGGCGAATTGCGCCGGCGTAGCGCCGCCGTCCGGCCGCGGAGCAATTTGCGGCGAAAAGTCTACGACGACCTATTATCGATAAAATAGCGATAAATCGTTGACGTTTTGTGTTTGTCGAAGTTAGGCTATTCTTTGCCGAGGACGTCGCCAGCGCCGACGCCCCGCTCACCACTGGGAGGTGTATCAGATGAAATCAGTTCTTCCGCGCGCCCTGACCGGCGCGGCCATTATCGCCTTGTCGGCGGGCTTCGCGTCGGTCGCTTCGGCGGAAAAGTGGGACATGCCGCTCGCCTATCCGGCGACGAACTATCATTCCGAGACAGCGGCGGCCTTCGCCAAGGGGGTGACGGAAGCGACCGGCGGCGAGATCGAGATCGTCACCCATCCGGGCGGCTCGCTGTTCAAGGGCGACGAGATCTTCCGCGCCGTGCGCTCCGGCCAGGCGCCGATCGGCGAGCGCCTCATCTCCGCCCTGTCGAACGAGGATCCGGTCTTCGGCGTCGACGCGCTGCCGTTCCTGGCGACCTCCTTCGACGACGCCTTCAAGCTCTACCAGGCGTCCAAGCCGACGATGGAGAAGGTGCTGGCCGACAAGGGCGTGAAGCTGCTCTACGCGGTCGCGTGGCCGCCGCAGGGGCTCTACACGACGAAGGCCGTCGAGAAGGTCGGGGACATGAACGGGGTGAAGTTCCGCGCCTACAACGCGGCAACCACCCGCCTCGCCGAGCTGATGGGCGCCGTACCCACCAAGATCGAGGCCGCCGAGCTCGGCCAGGCCTTCGCCACCGGCGTCGCCGAGAGCATGATCTCCTCGGGCTCGACCGGCTACGACATGAAGATCTGGGAATACGTGAAGTTCTGGTACGACACCCAGGCCTGGCTTCCCAAGAACATGGTGATCGTCAATCTCGACGCCTGGAACGGGCTCGACGAGAAGACGCAGACGATCATCCTCGAGGAAGCCGCCAAGGCCGAGAAGGCGGGCTGGGACAAGGCCCGCGAACTCAGCGACTGGTACAAGGCCGAGCTCGCCAAGAACGGCATGACGATCGCCCCGCCGAGCGCGGAGCTCGCGACGGGCTTCAAGGCGATCGGCGACACGATGACCGAGGAGTGGCTGGCGGCCGCGGGGCCGAACGGCAAGGAAGTCATCGAAGCCTACAAGAAGATGTGAGGCTTCCGGCGCGAGCGGCGCGATCCGCCCGCGCCATGCAATTCGGCACGGCCGAATGGGTCCCGGATCAGGTCCGGGACACGAGGCTGAGTGTGAGGCGCGGATAGCGCAACGAGCACTGGGTTGTGCCTTGGGCCTGATCCAGGGCCCGTTCGGACGATGCCGGTGAATTCCGGACTTGGCGACAAGAGGCCGAACGGCCCGCCGCCTTCCAGTCGCAAGCCATCCCGGGGGACTTCAAGCGATGGCATTCCTCAAGGGCGCGAGCCGGGCGCTGGACCGCTTGTATGTGATCGCCGGCTACGCGGGGGCGGCGTTCCTCGTCGCGCTCGCCGCTCTCG
>JAEWYT010000077.1 GCA_023458595.1 Pseudomonadota bacterium | reverse complement strand
GCATTGATGGTATCCCCGCTCTGCAGCACCTTGTAGGAATCCGAACTGCCCGCCAGGCGATATTCCATGCGAATGTAGTTGGCCGCCAGATCATGGTTAAGCGTGAGGATTTCACCGGCCATCAGCGAAATGGTGATGGTGTCCTGATCGTTGCTGCGGCTTGCTCCGACGGAAGCGAGATATCCATCCACCTTGAGCTGAGCCCGATTCTGGCCGATCTGTGCAAAATCACCGCGGTTCACGGTCAAAAGCTTGTTCGCATTGTTGTTGCTGCCGGTGCCATCGAAGGGCAGCGTAGTAACCCGGGACGCCGTGAAATCGCCGCCCTTGTCCTTCCAGCCGGTATTCACCGTCACCGGGCCCAGCGTCAGTGCGCCCGTGCCGCGCACGTCGTTGGCCAGCAGCGAGCCCGACTGCACCGTAAGCTGCTTGTCCAGGATGTTGGTGATGATCTTGTCGTTCATCGCATCCGGGGCCTGGTAAACCGGCGCGGTCACGTTGACCGTGATGCTGGAGGTCGCCGTGTCACCATCGCCGTCCCGCACCGTGAACTGAATGGTGTCGGTGCCGGCCGCTGCCGGCGCGTAGCGGTAGTCACCCATGTTCTCGCCGGCCAGGTCCAGCGTGAACTTGCCATGCGCGGTGGTCACGGTCAGTTCGGAAGTCGCCGAATCGAAGGTGTACGTGGCGCCGGAGGTCGCGGTCACCTTGTTGGTCGCGGCATCGTAGTTGTACGTCTTGCCGTCGATGACCAGCTGCGTGATGCGCGCGCCATCCAGGTCCGCGCCCAGCGTGCCGCCCGCGGCGATGTCGCCGGTGATGGGCGGCGCGATGGTGCCTTCGATCGCCGCGTCGAGACCGTTCAGGTCCTTCACGAGGATGGTGTTGCTGTTCGAGGGCGCGTCGGGGTTATAGGAGATCGGATCGATGTAGCTGCCGGTCGCGTTGGTGCCCAGGCCGATGCCGTACGAATTGATATGGTTGTCTGTGAGGAATTTCTCCCAGGTCGCCTGCTGGGTTGATCCGACCGAGCGATTCCAGTCAGGTTCTCCATCGGTGAAGAAGTAGGAGATGTTCTGGACGTTGCTGCCGTCCAGCTTGCCGGATCCAGCGTTGTTCCAGGCGCTCATGGCGGTGTTCAGGGCGTCCTGGTAGTTGGTGCTGCCGCCGTATTCGAGCTTGGCGACGAGCGCCTTGGCTTCCGCCAGGGACATCCAGCCGCTGCCCTTCTGCGTGGCGCTGCTGTTGAACTCCACAATCATTACGCGCACGTCGCCAGCCTCGCCGTACTTATCGAGCAGGCCGTTGACCGAGGCCTTCAGCACGGCCAGGCGCGACAATTGCGATCCATCGCTACCCTTGACGCCGCTGCCTTCCTTCATGCTGCCAGACGTATCCAACGTCAACATGATGTTGGTTCCGTGCGACGACAGCGCCGAGATTTCGGCGATCGGCTTGAGGTTGGGAGCCGTGTCGGTAATCAGCACGCCCAGGTCGCCCGTCGCCTTGCCGCCGAATTTGTCTTCCACCGTGATCTGGAAGTGATCTTGCACGTTGGTGTCGTCGCCGCTGTGCTGCTGCGCACCGCTGGACTGGTAGGTGTAGGTCACCTTGCCGCTCGCGGCATCGTAGCCGGTCAGCGTCAGCGTGCCCTTGCTGGTCGTCAGAATGACCGGGTTGTTCGCCAGATCCGCCAGGCGTTCGAGGGTAAGCGTTGCGTCCGCATTGCCCGCGCCGTCGAGGGAGATCGACTTCAGCCCGGCCGCCGCAGTGACCGCGAAGGACCCGCCTTCGACCGCCTGCGCCTCCGATACGCTCAGCACGCCTGGCGCGCCGGCGTTATTGTCTTCGATGACCAAGGTGGGGCCGGCCGGCTCCACGCCGCCGACCTGGAACTGGCCGGTGACTTGGTCGCCATCGGCGTCCGTGACGCGGTATGTGAAGTCGATCAGGTCGTTGGCCGTGCCGTTCATGGGCTGGTACTGGTAGAACTCCCACTTGCCGGTGGCCGGCGTCAGGCGGATCTCGAACACCAGCTTGCCCGAGGCGTCCAGCCCCTGAATCAGGTTGCCGTTGGAGGCCACGTTGGTCGTGATGGCGCCGCCGTCGCGCGTGGTAAGCCCGCTTTCCACGCCTGTCAACTGCAGCGTGCCGGGGCCATCCGCGCCGTAGGCATATTGCAGGGTGCCATCGGCATAGGCGATGGCATGGACATCCTCGCTGCCCAGGAACGTTACGCCCGTCACTGTGAAGTCGCTGTTGTCGCTGGACGAATTCTTGTGATTGTCGGTCGCCGAGACCACGATCGTGTCAAAGCCGCCTTCCTCGACCCGGAAATTCGCTGCGTAGTCGCCGCCATTCTGATCTGACGTGAAGGTGCGCTCGGCGATCAGCACGCCGTCGCGATAGAAGCGGGCGACGCCGCTTTCCACTTCACCGCCATACATTGCCGCGAAATCGATGGTCGCGCCGTAAGCGATCTTCCCGCCGGTAAGGCGGATCGTCAATTCTTCCGACGCGCCCTGACCGTTCAGTTCACGATAATCCACCTCGTTGGCGATGTTGTGGTACGGCGATCCCGTGCTCGCCACGCCCAGGCCGGAAGTGCTCTGGTTGACCTTGGCATCGACGAGTGTGAGATCGGAACTGGAGGTGAAGCCCTTGGCCGAGACTTCTACGGCGCCATTGCCGAACGTGAATTTCCATTGGCTATCGCTCGTGGAGCTGCCGGCAAAGGACACCTTGCCAGTGTAGACGTCTGGGATGCCGGCGGCCTGCACCGACACCGGGGTGTTCGGCTGCACCACCGGCATATCGTCTTCGATGTTGACGGTGATGTCGGCGGTACCGGTGGCGCCATGCCCGTCGGTGACCTTCACGCCGATATCGAACGACTTGACATCCTCGACACCCTTCGTCGGGTGGTCGATTGGGGCGCTCAGCGTGATGTTGTAGTGGCCGGTGTTGTCGATCGTGACCGTGATGACGGTCTTGCCGTCCGCTGCGCCGGTCAGGGTATGGCCGTCCGGGGAAAGCGTCCATGCCACGGGCTTGCCGCCCGAGGTAAAGGCGCCGTCCGCGGGCTGCAGCAGCGTAACGGTCTGGCCCTGCGTGCCGTTGGCGTCGGTGATCACCAGATTGCCAGAAACGGTGGCGTCGTCGGACTGGTCCGTGGGCGTGCCGGTGGTGTCCTTGATGCCGCCAGCCAACCCTTCCTCGGAGACGGTAACGGACACGCTGTGAACCTCGGGCGGGCTGTTTTCCGTGCCCTTGGACGTCACGGTGAAGTCACCCGTGACCTTATCGCCGTCGCCATCGGTGCCCGTGACTCCAACCGTGAAGTCCATCGGACCGGCGGGGATGCTCTCCGTGTAGGAGCCGGTCGTCAGGAACGACATCTTGACGCCGTTGCCGGCCGCGAGCTGCACGGTATCGAAGTGCGTCAGCGAAGGGGGGGCCTCGGCCAACATTTCCTTCGAGATATGAATGGCGCCGGTCGCGCTATCTACCGGCACGGAGAAAGTCTTGGATTCGGCGCCGCTCCACACCGTGACTACGACAGTGCCCGTTCCCTTGACTTCAGCGACATTCAGCTTGAAATCGGAAAGCGCCTGCGTAAACGCCATGCGGAAGCTCTCACCCGCGTCGAAGGAGGTGTTGCCGATCCCAAACGAGTTGCCGCTACCGGACACGTTTGCGTTGAACTTCTGCCCGCCGTCGGCAGTCAGCTTGGCGTAGCCGAGGTCGTAGCTTGATTGGGGGTTGTTGCTGATCGTCGAGCCCAGATTGATCGACTCGGTCGTACCCGGACGAGCCTCGTGCTGGGTGACCGTGTAACCGCCCGACGGGTTCAGCGTCACCGTAAAGATTTTGGTGCCATCGGGCGAGAAGATGTCGACGGAAGCCTTGTCGAGTGCACTGGTGGTCCAACCCTGGGGCAGGTCGCCGATGGACGACACGACGAGCGTTGCGCCCTTCGCATCGGCGCCCGTGAGGAACTCCAGGGTGCCGGTGGCGGTGGACGCCGTGTTCTCCATCGTCGTGTCAGTGACGGCGCCGAATTCCGGACTGTCATCCTCGATATTGATCGAGATGGTTCCGTTGCTCGTGGTGTGGCCATCGCTGACCTGCACGCCGATGCCCAGCTGGAGCACATCCTCGATGGAATGTTGCGGATGATCCACCTGGCCCGACAGCGTGACGGTATAGGCGCCCGCATCGGTCATCGTGACCGTGATCACGGGGTTGCCCTCGTGATCGTTGCCGACCAGCGTATGCCCATCCTGCGACAAGGTCCAGACGACCGGCTTGCCTTGCGAGCTCAGGGCATTGGCCGCCGGCTGCACCAACTTGACGGTGTGGGTGTCGTTCACATCCACGTCGGCAATGGTCAGGTTGCCGGAGTAGGTAACGGCGTCGGTCGTGTCCGTAGCGCCTTGTTCGTCCTTCAGACCATGCGGCAACCCTTCTTCGGAAAGGTTGAGGGTGGCGCTGGTGATCGTCGGGGCGTCGTTGGTGCCGGTGATCGTGATGACGATGTCCTGGGTGACGGTGCCGCCCTTGCCGTCGTCGACGGTGACCGTGTAGGTCTGGGTCAGGGTCTGGCCGGCGCCCAGCGAGTCGAGCAGGCTGTCTTCGACCTTGAAGCTCCAGTCGAAGCTCTTGGTGGCCGGGTCGA
>JAEWYT010000076.1 GCA_023458595.1 Pseudomonadota bacterium | reverse complement strand
CCGGCGGGGGGGGCGCCGGCGGCCGCCCCGCGGGCGGTCAGGCGCGCTTGAGGTTCTCGAAGGACTCGGTCCAGGGTTCGATCTCGAGCAGGCAGGAATTCGCCGCCATGCCTTCCGTGCCCAACTGCTGAGGCCGCGGCGGGGTCAGCACGTTGGCACAGCCGGAGCGGTCGACCAGCCGCCCGTCGCTGTCCAGGTAGTGGTCGAAATCGGCGTTCGATTCGAACGCCTTGACCATGCCCGGTGCCATCAGCGGCGAGATGTCGGCCGCGAACACCACCGCGCCGCGGTCGTTGTAGGCCCGGATCAGGCTGCCTTGGGCGATGCCGCGCTTCTCCGCGTCCATCGGATTGATGCGCATCACCCAGTAGTAGTAGCCGTCCACAAGCATGCGGTGGTCGGTGATGTCGTTGACCGTGCTGTCCTTGGCGTCGCCATAGGTGTGGAAGCTGTATCGCGGGTGCGACGAGATCATCGCCAGCGGGTACTTCTTGTAGAGGTCCTTCGCATGCGGCCCCTCCCAGGCGGGAATGTACTTGTTCAGCGCCGGACGCTCCGGGTTCGGCGGGTTGAGCCGCCCGAGCGCGGAGGACACGAACTCGAACTTGCCCGATTGGGTTTCCAGCCCCTTGCCGAACTCCCGGGAGAATTGCGACGGGAAGGGGTGCGGCTCGGGCATATCCTTGTTCCGCCCTTCCGCGAACCAGCGCATCGCCACCGGATCGCGCATTTCCTCCTTCTCGGGCGGGACCACGTAGTAGCCCCTCTTCGCGAATTCCTTCCAGGAGACGTGCTTGACCAGATCGCTGGATTCGAACACGCGCTTGCACCAATCCAATTCGCTGCAGCCTTCGGAGAACATCACCCCCAGACCCAGGCGATTCAGGATGTCCAGGAAGATCTGATAGTCCGACTTCGACTCGCCCAAGGGTTCGATACACTTGTGCTGAAGCGTGATGATGCGGTGGTTCAGCTGCGAATGGTTGTGGTGGATGTAGCCCGCGCAATTGGCCCAGTCGCCGATGTCCCACCGTTCGAGCGCCGTGCAGGCCGGCAGGATGATGTCGGCAAAACGCGCGTCACCCTCGAACCAGATCGACTGGTTGACGACGCATTCGATCGACGGATGCCGGTAGGACTCGATGAACCGCTTCGAATCCGCGATCGTGCCGAAGGTCGAGTTGCCGTATCGGTAGAGCATGTGGATGCGCGGATAGCCCGGCGCCGGATACTCGAACGGCAGGAGTTGCGCCTCGATCGACGAGCCGTCCCACATGTAGCCGACCGATTTGCCGTTGATGATCGCGTCGGGTAGGCGCTGGCGGGGGATCATCTGCTTGACCGGATTGATCGTCGGCGCATGGGGCATGCGCGTGTAGTTGTTGATCGGCGCAGCGGTAAAGCCGAGGTCGCCCGACATCCCGCCTTCGGCATAGCCGGGAAAGTAGAAATTGTAGTCGAGCGGCGCGCCGAACTGGAGATTGCCGAAATTTATCCCCGGCTTGCCCCAGCCACGCATCGCCATCATCATGACCATGCAGCGCGCCCACTGCGAACCGGTGGCGTTGCGCGCCGCCCCGCCCCAGCCGGCACCAAGCCCGCCCGCGGAGAGGTAGGTCTTCTTCTTCGCCCAGGACCGTGCCAGCGCCCGCGCGACGTGCGCCGGCACGCCGGTTTCGCTTTCCTGCCATTCCGGCGTCTTCGGAACGCCGTCGGATTCTCCCAGCAGATAGGCGCGCCACTCGTCGAAACCGGTGGTGCGCTCGGCGACGTACTGCTTGTCGTAGAGATCCTCCTTGATCCACACATACATGATCGCCTGCGCAAGCGCCGTGTCGGTCGCCGGGCGGATCGGGACCCAACGCCCGCCCAGGAGCTGCGCGGTCGAGTTCAGATGCGGGTCGATATGGACGAATTCTATGCCCAGCTTCTTGGCCCAGAGCCGCCGCTGGGTGCCTTCGAAGGCAGCGTAGAGCCCGTTGGTCGCCTCCGGGTCGGACGACCAGAACACGATCTGCTCGGCCTCCTGCAGCAGATCCTCCATGGTGCCGTAGAAGTCGGGAATGCCGAGGCGCATGGCATTGCCGTAGTGGTGCATGGCCCCCCAGTACCAGCCTTCCCAGCTGTCGGGGTTGGGATGCACGCGGGTGTAGCCAATCAGGTTCCCGAACCGGTAGAGCGAGCTGAGGTAGTAGCCGATGTTGCCCCACTGGTGATGCGACGGGATCGGCATGGCGATCGAGCCCGGGCCGTAGGTCGTCTTCTGCCGCTTGATCTCGTTCGCGACGATGTCGAGCGCCTCGTCCCAGCTGATGCGCTCGTAGCCGGACTTGCCGCGGTTCTGCGGGTTCCTTTCGCCGTTGGGGTCGAAGTCGACCCGCTTCATCGGGTACAGGTTGCGCTTGTTGGAATAGACCATCGACTTCAGCGCCAGCGTGTAGGACGTCGTCGTGGTCCGCCGGTAGGGCGTGAAGGTCTGGCCGCGGGCCTTGATGGTCCAGCTCGACGCATCGGATTCGCTGAGATCGATCGGCGTCATGCGGATGATCTTGTCGTCCTTGACGTAGACGAACAGCGGGCCGGCATTGGTGTTGGTGGTGTAGCGCGTCGTTCCATCAGGCATCTTGGTGCCGTACTGCAGGCCGATGCTCTGGGTGCGCAACATCAACTGGGTGAACCAGACCTGAACGTCGCTTCGCCCGGTGTAGACGACGCGGAAGTTCTTCGCGGCATGGACGATCTCCGCCCGGTTGAACGGCGGCTTCAGGAAGATCAGAGCGGTGTCCAGATCCTTGAAGACGAAGGCCGCGTCGGGGGTCGGATGGACGCCGGATTTCGACCTCACCCGCCCTTTGGAGAACGTGTAGTGGCGTCCCAGACTGTTGTCGCGCAGCTTGAGCTGGATCACAGCGTCGTGCTTGTGGAGCAACGTCCGAAACTCGGGATATTTCCGGGCCGTCCTCGTGATGAGCGGACCGACCGCCGCGAGAATGGACTTCAGTATCAGGCGCTTCATTTCCGCGTTCTCCTCCTCGGTTCCTTCGCCAGTTCGCCCGCGGGCGCCGCTTTGGGCAGATCTTCCCGCATTCGGTCGCAGGCGGCTTCGTTTCGCTATCTTTCCGGGCGTATCCCGCGCGCCGTCAAAGGCTGGTAGTCATGGCCCGCGCGGCGTTCCTTTCCGTCTGGGCCCGGCCGGATCAGATGCCGCGGCGGCCGCTGCCGAAGCGGCAGGACGTCCATCCCCGTCCATTTCTGGAAAATCCCCCAGAGCCCGCTGCGCGCGAACAGCATCACGGCGATGCCGATGAGCCCCAACAGGATCAGGTAGATCGTGCCGTAGTCCGACAGCGACCGCTGCAGGGCATAGAAGACGACCACGCCGACGATCGGGCCCGGCAGCGTGCCGATGCCACCGATCACCACGATGAAGATCACGAACGCCGTCCAGTCGATCACGGCGAAGGCCGCTTCCGGCGTGACCCGCGTGATCTGGACAAACAGGAGGCCACCGCACAGGCCCGTGCCGAGCGCGGTCAGAAGGAATACCTGAGCCTTCAGCCGCGTCGGATCCACTCCGACCGAGCGGGCGGCCTGAACGTTGTCGCGGATCGCCTGCAGTCCCAGCCCCTTGGCCGAGCGCAGGAACACGTAGCTCGCCGCCAGAGTGGCCAGCGCCAGCACCAGAGCCAGCCAATAGGTCAGCGCATCCGACGCCGCCGCCGAGCTGATGCCGAGCACCTCCCTGATCGTGTCCACGCCGACCATGTCTCGCGTCGTACCCCTGGGCAGAGAGGTGCCCGTGCCGCCGCCCAGCGCCTTCCACTGTGCGAGCAGCAGGCGGGCGATCTCGGCCGCGACCCAGGTGCCGACGGCGAAATAGGCGCCCTGAAGCCGGAAGGTGAAAAAGGCCATCGGTACGGCGAACAGCATCGCCACGACGCCGCCAAACGCGATGCCGACCAGCGGATCCAGTCCGCCGAGGATCACGGCGCCGAACATGGTATAGGCACCGAGCCCGACGAAGGCCTGCTGGCCCACCGAGACCAGCCCGGCGAAACCGGCAAGGAGGTTCCAGTTGAGCGCCAGGACCAGCATCGTCAGAACCATGAACAGGTCCTGGACCATGGCGCGGGTTCCTGCGACCGGCACCGCGAACAGCGCGACAACGACAGCCAGGCTGGCCAGATAGCCGACGGTGCGGCCAAGCGAGGATCTCATCACGGGATCATGCATCCGCGAACCTCAGTCGACGGCGCGCGGAAACAGGCCGCGCGGGCGAAGAAGAAGGACCAAGACAAAGGCCACGTGGCCCGAGAGGATCTGCCATTCCGGGTTGATCGCGGCACCGACGGCCTGGGCCACCCCGATCACGATGCCGCCGGCGAGCGTACCCCAGAGACTGCCCAGCCCGCCGATGATGACGGCTTCGAACGCGTAGAGCAGCCGGGCTGGACCGATCGCCGGATCGAAGTTGGAGCGCGTTCCCAGGAACAGCGCCGCGATCGTCACCACGACCATGGCGATGCCGGTGGCGATGGCAAAGACGTTCTGCGGCCGGATCCCCATCAGCCCCGCGGTTACCGCGTCGTCGGAGGTGGCGCGGAAGGCGCGGCCCAGTGCGGTGCGGTAGAATAGCTGGTTCACGAGAAAGATGACCGCCACCGCCGCGACAAGGGTGAGCAGCGGCATCACGCCGACGGTGACCGGCCCCAAGGGCAGCGACGCGCTCTCGATCGGGCCGGCGGTCAGTTTCCGGCTGTCGGCCGTGAAGCCCTCGAGCAGGGCGTTCTGGATCACCACCGACAGGCCGAACGTCACCAGAAGCGGCGGCAGGATATCCTCGCCCAGCACCCGGTTCAGCACATGCGTCTGCAGCAGCCAGCCCAGGGCGAACATCACCGGGGCGGCGATCAGCGTGGCCATGAAGGGGTTCAGGCCGAGAAGCGACGTGACGACCAGGATCAGATAGGCGGCAAGCACGATCAGATCGCCGTGGGCGAGATTGACCAGCCGCATGACGCCGAAAACGAGGCTCAGTCCGGCCGCGAACAGCGCATAAAGCGCGCCCAGCAGAACACCCTGCACGATGGTATCGACCCAGATCATGCGCTCACCCCGAAATAGGCATTGTGGATCGCTTCGCGCGACAGCTCTTCGGGGCGGCCCTCGAGCGTGATGCGGCCCTCCATCATGCAGAAGACGCGGTCAGCCACCTTCATCGCCTGGCCGACATCCTGCTCCACCACGATCAGCGAGGCACCGCTCTGCCTGATCCTCGGGATCGCGGCGTAGACATCGCGGATCACGACCGGGGCGAGGCCGAGGCTGATCTCGTCGCAGAGCAGCACTTCCGGGTTCGACATCAGCGCCCGGCCGATCGCCACCATCTGCTGCTGCCCGCCGGACAGCGCGGTGGCGGGGGTGCGACGGTGCTCCTTGAGCACCGGGAACAGGCCATAGAGCGTCTCGAGATTCCAGTAACCGTTACCCGTGCGCGTGTCGGCGCCGATCAGCAGGTTTTCCTCTACCGACAGCGAGGCGAACAGCCTGCGCCCCTCGGGCACCATGGCGATGCCGCGCGCCAGTATCGCCGGGGCGCCCAGCGATCCGAGCGGCTCCCCCTTCAGGCGGATCGCTCCCGGCTCGTGCGCCAGAAGCCCCGTCAGCGCGCGCATCAGCGTGGTCTTGCCGGCGCCGTTGGCACCGATGATGGCCACCGTCTCGCCCGCATTCAACGTCAGATCGACACCGAACAGCGCCTGGAAGTCGCCGTAGAAAGCGGTCAGGTCCCGGATTTGCAGCAGCGGCGCGATCATACTTCTATCCCGAGATAGATTTCGCGAACCGCGGGCGAGTTCATCACCTCGGCCGGTTCGCCGATCATCAGCACCTTGCCGAAGTTCAGCACCATCAACCGCCCGACCACCGAGGTCAGCGCATGCAGCACGTGTTCGATCCAGATGATCGTGGTGCCCTCGGCGTGGATGCCGCGAATGGTCTCGACCAATTCCTCACATTCGGCCTCGGTCAGACCTCCGGCGATCTCGTCGAGCAGGATTAGCCGGGGCGCCGTCGCCATGGCACGGGCCAATTCCAACCGCTTGCGCTGCAGCAGGGGCAGGCCGCCCGCCTCGACATCCGCCAGCCGCGCAAGGCCGGTGCGTTCGAGGATGTTCATACAGAAGGCCGGCGCGGCCGAGCCGTCCTTGCCACCGCCGAACTGCGCGGCCACCATCAGATTCTCGTAGACGGTCAGATGGCCGAAGGGCTGCGGAATCTGAAAGGACCGGCCGACACCCGAGGCACAACGCTGCATTGGGCTCTGCCGGCTGACGTCCACCCCGTCGAGGATCACCGTGCCGGAGTTCGGCCGCAGGTCGCCGGTGATCAGATTGAACAATGTCGACTTCCCGGCGCCGTTCGGGCCGATGATGCCCAAAGCTTCGCCTTCGGTCACATCGAAGGTCACGTCGTCGGTGACCTTGAGCGCGCGGAAGGATTTGGACACCGACCTGAGCGAGAGGATGGGCATCGGGCACTCCGTCATGGTGCCGGCGCCTTGCGGGGGCGCCGGCATTGACGCCGTCAGACGAGCGCTTCCGGTGTGCCGCCGAGCGGAACTTTCGGCGCGTTGCCGTTCTCGACGATGACCAGATCGAATCCGCCATCGTTCCGCCGGCGCCACTGGCCGCCCACGAGCGGCGTCTTGGCGACGTTCTTGCGCGCGAATTCCGGCACGTTGTCCTTGCCCCAGGCGATGTTGCCGACCACCGTGTTGAGGTTGGTGGACGCCACCGCTTCGGCCAGCGCATCGCCGTCGGTGGGATCGTCGGCGCGCTTGATGGCGTCGGCCGCCACCTCGAACAGCGCGTGGGTGAAGCCCACGGGCTGGGTCCACTGGCGGCCAGCCGCCTCCTCGAACCCGGCGGCCAGATCGACGCAGCTTTCGCCGGTCAGCGACGAGGTGAACGGGAACTGCGGCGTCCAGTAGGTGTCGACGGCGATGTTGTGGCCGAGGTCTCCCAGCGACTGCACGACCTCGGGGAACAGCAGAGCCTTGGCGATCGTGGCCACCTTCGGCGCGAAGCCCTGCTGCTTGGCCTGGGTCCAGAAGGTCGTGAAATCCGGCGGGATCACGCAGGCGGTGACGATTTCGGCGCCGGCATTCTTGTAGGCGTTGATCTGGGCACTGAAATCATCGGTCAGGACCTGGAACCGCCCCGGGTCGGTCAGCTTGAATCCGGCCGTGGTGGCCACCGGCGGCAGGCCCTGGTCACTGACCCAGGCGTTGCCGTCCGCATCGTTGGGATAGAGCATCGCCACGCTCTTGTTGTTGGCGATGGCGTTCCAGATCTTGATGAAGACCGAGACGTTGTCCTCCAGCCCCCAGAAAAAGTGATAGACGTAGTCGAACTCCTGCCAGCTCGAGGGATCGTTGGGGTTGCCCTGCTGACCGATGAACCATGGCTGCCAGGGCGCCACGGCCGAGATCACCGGGACCCCCTCCGCCTCGGCGATGGTGCAAACCGGGTTGGTGGTTTCAGGCGTCGAGGCCACACAGATCAGGTTGACTTCGTCGCGCACGATCAGCTCACGGGCGACGTCGGCGGCGCGGTTCGGGTTGGACTGGCTGTCCTTGACCACGACCTGGACGTTCAGCCCCTGCGCCGCGGCCGTCTTCTCGAACCGGGAGATCATGTACGCATCGGCCTCGGAGAACGCGCTGAGCGGGCCGGACTGCGGACTGACGTAGCCGATCTTGATCGGCTTGCCGGACGCCAACGCCGGCAGGGCGCACAACCCCACCACGGTCGCGGCGCCAGACTTGAGTAGCGTTCTTCTCGTGAGCATCTTGTTTCCTCCCTGGTAGTCCCAGATTTGTGCCGTGACGTCCTGAGCCAAGCGTCCACGCCAGGATGGCCAGGCGCTGTCGCCTACGGACGACGGTCGGTCATTGGCGAAGCCGACGGAGGCCCCTCTGCCGCGGCACATCCGGCGCGGCCCATGCCCACGTCAGGATCGACGACGGCGTCCCCGATCGCCCGGAACGCCTCCCCCTCCACGGAAAGAACTCCGGACAGGGTGACGCTACCGCACGCGCGCCCGGCTTCGACCGAATAGATATCCAGAATGGACGCGTGCCCGGAGACGGTGGACGCGGCTTTCCTGACGCGATCCCCGCCCCGGCCCCAGCCCGGGGGGGGGGGGGCGGGGGGGCCGGCCCCGCCCCCCCCGGGGCTGCGCCCAGCCAAAGCCCCCCCTCCACCCGGCATGGACAAGCCACCGCCGGCCATCCCCACCGCTTTCCTATCCCGGCCGCAGCAAACCGCAGCCG
>JAEWYT010000075.1 GCA_023458595.1 Pseudomonadota bacterium | reverse complement strand
CCGGCGGGGGGGGGGTCCCGCCGCCCCCCCCCCCCGGGGGCCGGGTCGCCGTGCCTTTCGGCCCGACGAAACTGTTCAGGTTGGGCTCAGCCCTGCGTTCCCGGTCCCTGCCAGGGAACGTCGCGGTCCTGCTCGAGCAGCGTGTCGATGCCGTCGCGCGCGGAAGCGGCGTTCCGCTCGGCGTTGGCCTCGGCGATGTACTCGTAGAGCTTGCGGGCGCCGTACTGCGCCTTCTGTCCGAAGACCTTCAGCGCGTCCGAGCCGGTCTCGCAGGTCTGCGGGTTGCGGTCGCAGAAGCCGGCGAAGTCGGAAACGGTGGATTGCGCCGCCGCGATCGCCTCGAACGCGGAGACCTGGGTCGTATCGCTCGCCTGTTCGTCGCCCGGAACGGCCGATTCGCCGGTCGGGATGAACAGGATCACGAGCGACAGCCAGAATGCTGTGCGAATGAGAAACATGACGTCTGCCCTGTGTTTGCCGACGCTTCTCGCGCCGATCGGAGCACACCCTACCGGGCCGTGTTTGAGATCGGATTTGGGGAAAGGATAAAATTTGAATCATTCGCCGACTAAGGCCGCCGGGGCGCCCGGCGAGGGCGACTCAAGTTCCCGGTCCGGCTCGGTTTTCCGGGCGTTATGTGCTTGTTAACCCTGATAAATTCGGCCCGGTTTGGAGGGCTCCGGAGGCCGCGATTTAGCGTTCCCTTAATGGGCCGCTGGCATAGTCCGGACCGTACCTTTCATCCCGTGAGGTGCAGTGCGCCGCCCTGGCGGGGATGCGGGGGGCGGTCGGAGTTGTCAGTGCGCGTATTCGAGTCCAGTTCGCCGTTTTCCCGGGTCGTCGCGTCGATGGTGCACGAGAGCGTGCGTCACGATCCGATCCGCGCGGCTTTCCACGCGAGCTTCATCGCGACCAGGCTGATCGGCGGCGTCGTCACGGTGGTGGCGCTTCCCGTCTATCTGGCGCTGTGGGGCGCGCCCGACCTCCTCGCGGCCGCCTGCTTCGCATGGCTGACGGCGCCGCTCGCCGTCGCCTTCTATCTCTCGCGCACGGGCCGTCTCGCCGTCGCCCATCTGCTGTCGGCCTCGACGCTGTCGGGCCTCGTCGTCTTCGCCTCGGCCTGGACCGGCGGCGCCGCGTCCGCGCTCCTGCCGTGGCTCGTCGCTGTCCCGGCCGAGGCCGCCCTGTCGGGGTCGGGTCGCGTCGTCCTCGCCGCCACCGGCATCGCCGCCGCCGCGCTCGTCGCGCTGATCGGGCTCGACGCCGCCGCGCTGCTGCCCCCCGCGCTCGCCTTCCCGCTTCCCGCCTGGACGCTCGCCCTGGTCGGGGCGCTGCCGGCGATCCTCTATGCCGGCGCGCTCGCCGCCCGCGGCGGCACCATGGCCCGCGCGCTCGCCGAGCGTCAGCGCGAAGGCGTCGACCGGCTGCGCACCATCGTCGACGCCGCCGGCGACGTCCTCCTCACGCTGCGCCGCAACGGCAACGTCACCTATGCGAGCGGCGCCGCCGCGACCCTGCTGGGGACCGGCGGCGAGACGCTCGACGGCGACGGCCTGTTCTCCCGCGTCCACATCGGCGACCGGCCGAACTACCTGACCGCCCTCGACGAGGCGGCGGCCGGCAATCCCTCGGCGGTCGAGTTCCGGGTGCGCCGCGGCGGCCTGGACACGGCGGCCGACTTCGTCTGGGTCGAGATGCGCTGCCGCCCCGTTCCCGGCTGCGAGGGCACGCCCGACATCGTCGGCGTGCTGCGCGAGGCCGACGCGCGCAAATGGGCCGAGATCGCCCTGTGCGAGGCGCGCGAGGAGGCCGAGCGCGCCAACATCGCCAAGAGCCGGTTCCTGGCCAACATGAGCCACGAGCTGCGCACGCCGCTCAACGCCATCATCGGCTTCTCGGAGATCCTGACGAGCGAGCTCTACGGCCGCATGGACAACGACAAGCACCGCGAATATGCCGGGCTCATCCACGAGAGCGGCAACCATCTGCTCGAGGTCGTCAACGACATCCTCGACATGTCGAAGATCGAGGCCGGCAGCTTCGAGGTCCATCCCGAGCCCTTCGACGCCGCCGAGCTGGTCGACGGGTGCCGGAAGGTCGTGGCGAGCGAGGCCGAGGCCGCGGGCCTGCGCATCGAGGCGGACCTGCCGTACTCGCTGCCCGGGCTCTACGCCGACCGGCGCGCCTGCAAGCAGATCGTCCTCAATCTCCTGTCGAACGCGGTGAAGTTCTCGAAGCCCGGCGGCCGCATCGTCGTCGGCGCCCACCGCGACGGGGAGGGGGCGGCGATCTATGTCGCCGACGAGGGCATCGGCATTCCGCGCCACGAGATCGCCCGGCTCGGCGATCCCTTCGTGCAGCTCAAGGAAGCCTTCGACCGCCGCCACGCCGGCACCGGCCTCGGCCTCTCGGTCGTCAAGGGGCTGGCGGCGCTGCACGGCGGCGAGGTCGAGATCGAAAGCGAGCTCGGCGTCGGCACGCGCGTGACGGTCCGCCTGCCGCGCAGCGCGCTGGCGGGCGCGCACGCCGACGGCGCGGCGGAGCGGGAGGCTTCGCCGGAATTGAGGTTGAGCGCGTAGTCTGAACTGGGGACGGACCATGTTGGGCAGGTTTATCGGAGTGGTCATCCGCAATCCTCTCGGCGTCCTCGCCGCGCTGGCGGTGGCGGGGTCGTGGGGTGCGATCTCGGTCAACGCCATGTGGCTGCAGACCGGGCCGCATCCCGCGCCGTTCCTCGGCCGCGACGCGCTCGCCGGCATACCCGCGGCGCTGCCGCCGGCGAAGCCCGGCCGCCAGGTGACCAAGATCGATCCCGCCAGCGCCGAGGAGGCCGACCGGGCCCGCCTCGTCGCCAGGCAGATGGCGCTGACCCGCGACCTGCAGATCGAGCTCGCCCGCCGCAACTTCTATTCCGGCGCCGTCGACGGCCAGTACGGCCCCTATACCGAGGCCGCGATCCGCGACTACGAGGGCGCCGCCGGCCTCGCCGAGACCGGCATGCCGTCCGAGGAGCTGCTCGCCCACGTGCGCATGTCGAGCCTGAGCGCCCCGCCGCAGCCGCTGCCGAGCCCGCTGCGCGCCGCGCCCTCCGGCGAGGCGACCGGCTCCGTGCCGCCCGTCGCGGCGGCGAAGGGCGACCCGCTCGGCGCGCTGATCTCGAA
>JAEWYT010000074.1 GCA_023458595.1 Pseudomonadota bacterium | reverse complement strand
CCCAGGTGGCGCCCGTCCGGCGCCCACTCGGCAGCAGGGCTGTTCGGTTCGGGCGAAAATCTTGATCAAAACAGCCTCCAGCGCTTGCTGGGCCAGCGCCAGCAGCTCCTTTTTTCGCACAGGTTTGGAGGGTGTGCCAGCCCACGACCGGCATGAAAAAAGCAGCCCGCAGGCTGCTGGGGGGGAGGCAGGCCTGCCGAATCAGCTGCCAGCCACCTTCATGCGATTGATCAGGATGGAGCCCACGGTCTTGGCACCGTAGTTGTAGGCATCGGCCCCCACGGCCTGGATGCCCTTGTACATGTCCTTGAGGTTGCCGGCGATGGTGATCTCCTGCACGGGGAAGGCGATCTCGCCGTTCTCCACCCAGAAGCCCGAGGCGCCGCGCGAGTAGTCGCCGGTCACATAGTTCACGCCCTGGCCCATCAGCTCGACCACCAGCAGGCCGGTGCCCAGTTTCTTCAGCATGGCGTCCAGGTCATCGCCCGGCTTGGTGCGCGTGGACGTCAGCGTCAGGTTATGCGAGCCCCCGGCGTTGCCCGTGGTCTTCATGCCCAGCTTGCGCGCCGAATAGCTCGACAGGAAGTAGCCCTGGACGCGGCCGTCTTCCACCACCATGCGCTGCTGCACCTTGACGCCTTCGTCATCGAAGGGCGAGCTGCCCTTGCCGCCGAGGATGAAGGGGTCTTCCTCGATCTGGATGTGCTTGGGGAAGATCTGCTTGCCCAGGGAGTTCAGCAGGAAGGAGCTCTTGCGGTAGAGCGAGCCACCGCTGACCGCCTGCACAAAACCGCCCAGCAGGCCCGCGGCCAGGGGCGACTCGAACAGCACCGGGCATTCGGTGGTGGGAATCTTGCGGCTGCCCAGGCGGCTCAGGGCGCGCTGCGCAGCGTAGCGGCCAATCGCCTCGGGCGAGGCCAGGTCCTGCGCATTGCGCATAGAGCTGTACCAGAAGTCGCGCTGCATCTCGCCATGGCGGCCGGGCAGCGAGGCGATCGGCGCCACCGACACGCTGTGGCGCGAGCTGGCGTAGCCGCCGGCAAAGCCCCGGGTGTGGGCGCTGAAGAAATGGCTTTGCTGGGCCGAGACGCTGGCGCCCTCGCTGTTGGTGATGCGCTTGTGCGTGGCCATGGCGGCGGCCTCACACTCCACCGCAATGCGCGCCGCCTCTTCGCTGCTCACGTCCCAGGGGTGGAACAGATCCAGCTCACGGTGCGTGGCGCGCGGGGCGATGTCGTCCGCGTCGGGCAGGCCGGCCGTGGGGTCCTCGGCCGTGAAGCGGGCGATGTCATACGCCGCCTGCACCGTCTGCTGGATGGCGGCTTCCGAAAAGTCCGAGGTGCTGGCATTGCCGCGGCGCTGGCCGATGTAGACCGTCACGCCCAGCGACTTGTCGCGGTTGCGCTCCACGGTCTCCAGCTCGCCCTTGCGCACGCTCACGCTCAGGCCACAGCCTTCCGAGGCATCGGCCCCGGCGTCGGTGGCGCCCAGCTTCTTGGCATGGGCCAGGGCCTGGTCCACCAGACCCTCAAAAAACGAACGGCTGTAGCTGAAGCCGGAATCGGCCTGTGCGGCGGTGGTGCTTGTGGCGCGGGAGCGAGGTTTATTCATAGCGGCGGATATGATACCCAGCACTGCGGCGCACCCTGCGCTGCCACCCTCATTCCCCCAGACACAACATGTCACGCAAACCCAAAAAAGGCTATTACGTCAAAGGCGTTTTCGTTGCCGAAGGCAGCGACCGCGACCTGGAACTGAAGGCCGAACTCAAAGGCACATGGGACGCGACCCGTACCGACCTGAAGAAGGAAAGCGACGCCCTGCAAGACCTGGGCGAAGCCCTGCTGGGCCTGCGCCCCAAGCTGCTGGAACGCCTGCAACTGCCGGAAAAGCTGGTGGATGCCCTGGCCGAACAAAAGCGCCTGACCAACTTTGAAGCCAAGCGCCGCCAGATGCAGTTCATCGGCAAGCTGATGCGCAAGCTGGACGAATCCCAGGTCGAAGCCGCCAAGGCCGCGCTGGAAGAGCAGCGCACCGGCGTCAGCCGCGAGCAGACCCACATCCTGGTGGCCGAGCAGTGGCGCGACCGCCTGATCGTCAGCGACGACCACCTGGGCGTCTGGCTGGACCAGTTCCCCGCCACCGATGTGCAGCAGCTGCGCACGCTGATGCGCCAGGTGCGCAAGGACGATGCCACCGCCATCGCCAAGGCCAAGGAGGCCGAGGCCAAGGGCCACATCCTGCCGCCGGCCAAGAAGGGCAAGGCCTACCGCGAACTGTTCCAGCTGCTGCTGGCGCACATCAACGGCACGGCCGGCACCGCAGAGCCCGCCGTGGACGACGACTTGCTGGACGACGAGGACGAGACATGAGCCTGCACGACGCAGTGAAGATCGGCATCGTCTCGATCAGCGACCGTGCCAGCAGCGGCGTGTACGCCGACCAGGGCCTGCCCGCGCTGCAGGACTGGCTGACACGCGCACTGCACAACCCGATCACCTTCGACGCGCGCCTGATCCCCGACGAGCAGGCCACCATCAGCCAGACGCTGGTGGAGCTGGTGGATGCCGGTTGCAACCTAGTGCTGACCACCGGCGGCACGGGCCCGGCCCTGCGCGACGTGACACCCGAAGCCACGCTGGCAATTGCCGACAAGGAAATGCCCGGCTTTGGCGAGCAGATGCGCCAGATCAGCCTGAAGTTCGTGCCCACGGCCATCCTGTCGCGCCAGGTGGCGGTGGTCCGCGGCCGCAGCCTGATCATCAACCTGCCCGGTCAGCCCAAGGCGATTGCCGAAACGCTGGAAGGCCTCAAGGACAGCAGCGGCCAGCAGCTGGTACCC
>JAEWYT010000073.1 GCA_023458595.1 Pseudomonadota bacterium | reverse complement strand
CGCCCGGCGCCTCCCCAACCCCCCTCCCCATCCCTCCCCCGCAAGGGGGGAGGGGGGAGTTCGACGTGATCCTCGACGAGCATATCGCCGGTCGATTCGCAGGAGCATTCCTTTGAGAAGCCCATCGGCATATGCCTCCCTCCCCGGAGGGATGGGGAGGGGGGTCGCGACCCGGGAAGCCTCTCGGCCTCCAATCCGTTGTCCCAGTCCGACAGGTTGATGTCGACCGGCAGCGCGCGGACGCCGTGGTCGACGGCGTCGCGGACGATCTGGGCGGGGGCGTAGAAGCCCATCGGCTGGCTGTTCAGAAGCGCGGCGGCGAAGGCGTCGGGGTAATGGCACTTGAGCCAGGCGGAGGCGTAGACCAGGAGGGCGAAGCTCGCCGCGTGGCTCTCCGGGAAGCCGTATTCGCCGAAACCCTCGATCTGGCGGAAGCAGCGCTCGGCGAAGTCGCGGTCGTAGCCGCGCCTCGTCATGCCGTCGATCATCTTCGCCTGGAAGGTGCCGATGGTGCCGACCCTGCGGAAGGTCGCCATGGCGCGGCGCAGGCGGTCGGCCTCCGACGGCGTGAAACCCGCCGCGACGATCGCGATGCGCATCGCCTGCTCCTGGAACAGCGGCACGCCGAGCGTCTTGCCGAGCACCTTCTCAAGCTCGTCCGGCGGGCCGTGCTCGGGCGAGGGAGCGGGAAACTCCACCCGCTCGACGCCCTGGCGGCGCCTCAGGTAGGGGTGCACCATGTCGCCCTGGATCGGGCCGGGGCGGACGATCGCCACCTCGATGACGAGGTCGTAGAAATCCTTCGGCTTCAGGCGCGGCAGCATGGTCATCTGGGCGCGGCTCTCGACCTGGAAGACGCCGATCGAATCGGCACGCTGCAGCATGCGGTAGACGGCGGGGTCCTCGGCGGGGATCGTGGCGAGCGTCAGGTCCTCGCCGTAGTGCCGCTTCAGGAGATCGAAGGCCTTGCGCACGCAGGTGAGCATGCCGAGGCCCAGAACGTCGATCTTGAGGATGCCCAGCGCGTCGAGATCGTCCTTGTCCCACTCGACGACGGTGCGGTCCGCCATCGCCGCGTTCTGGATCGGCACGGTCTCGTCGAGCCGGCCTTTGGTGATGACGAAGCCGCCGACATGCTGGGAGAGGTGGCGGGGGAAGCCGACGATCTCGCGCGACAGGGCCAATACATTCGTCAGCGACGGATCGGCGGGGTCGAGGCCGCGGCGGCGCACGTCCGTCTCGGTGATCGAGGATTCCGACCAGCCCCAGATCGCGCCGGCGAGGCCGCCGACGGCGTCCTCCGAAAGCCCGAAGGCCTTGCCGACCTCGCGCACGGCGGAGCGGGCGCGGTAGCTGATGACGGTCGTGGCGAGGCCGGCGCGGTGGCGGCCGTACTTCCCGTAGATGTACTGGATCACCTCCTCGCGGCGCTCGTGCTCGAAATCGACGTCGATATCGGGCGGCTCGCGCCGCTCCGCCGAGATGAAGCGCTCGAACAGCAGGTCCATGCGGGCGGGATCGACCTCGGTGATGCCGAGGCAGAAGCACACCGCCGAATTCGCCGCCGAGCCCCTGCCTTGCGCGAGGATGCCGCGCGAGCGGGCGAAACGGACGATGTCGTGGACGGTGAGGAAATAGCGGGCGTAGTCGAGCTCGCCGATCAGATTGATCTCGTGATCTATGAGTCGGCGTACTTTCTCGGGGGTTCCGCCGGGATAACGAAACCGCGCGCCCTCCTCCGTGAGCCGGATCAGGGCCCGCTGGGGGGTCGAATCGTCGCCGGAAGGCTCGTCCGGGTACTCGTAGCGAAGTTCGTCCAGCGAGAAACAAATGCGGCTTAGTAGCTCCGATACGGCAAGGATCGCCCGCGGATGGTCGCGGAAGAGCCGCGCCATCTCGGCCGGAGATTTAAGGAACCGCTCCGCATTGGCTATTAACGATACGCCGGCTTTGTTTAACGGCGCATGGCTGCGGATACAGGTGACGACATCCTGCAGCGCGCGGCGCTCGGGGGTGTGGTAGAGCGCGTCGTTGATCGCCACGAGCGGTGTCCCGCAGCGCATGGCGAGATCGGCCAGAAACCCGAGATTTCCGCGGTCGCCACCGTCATAGGCGAAGCGTGCGGCGAGACGGACGGCGCCCGGGAAGCGCCCGGCGAGAGTGCGGAGCGTGGGCTCCAAAGCCGGCTTACTCAGGTTAGCCGGATTCATACCGGCCAAAAGGGCTCCGGCATGGGTCGAGGCGCCCGGCACGACGGCGAGGACGAAGCCGTCGCCCCATTCCACGAGATCGGAAAGCGTCAGCCGGCAGTCGCCCTTCTCCGCGCGGCGGTTGCCGCCGGTGAGCAGCCGGCACAGGCGACCATAGGCTGCGCGATCTTCGGGCCAGGCGAGGATATCCGGGGTGCCGTCGCAGAAGACGAGACGGCAGCCAACGACGATGCGGAAATTCTTCTCGCGCGCCGCCACGTGGGCGCGCACGACGCCGGCGAGCGAGTTGCGGTCGGCGATGCCGAGCGCGGGATAGCCGAGCGCGATCGCCCGGGCGACCAGCTCCTCGGGATGGGAAGCCCCGCGCAGGAACGAGAAATTGGTCGCCGCGGCGAGCTCGGCGTAGGGGGGCGGGGACTTCATCCGAAAAGCCCGTGCAGGAACCAGCGCGGCGCGATCGCCTCGCGATCGTACAGGCCCGACCGGTAGACCCAGTAGCGGCGGCCCTCGACGTCCTCGACGCGGAAATAGTCGCGGGTCAGCGCCTCGGCCTCGCCGTTGAACAGTTTCGGGGCCCACCATTCCGGCGCGATGCGCTCCGGGCCCTCGATACGGGCGACGCGGCGCAGGACGCGGCGCCAGCGGAAGCTGGCCGGCGGGCCGTCGGGCACCTCGGCGATCGCCTCGATCGGCTCGGGCCGGTCGAACAGGCGCAGGGGCCGCTCCGGCGCGCGCCCGAAGTCCCGCCCGAAGTCCAGTCCGAAGTCCCGGCCAGGACGGGGGGAGGCCTCCGGCCATGCGGCCGCGCTGCCGGAAGGGCCGGCGACCGCCGGGCGGGCGGCGACGGCGAGCTCGGGGATGTGGCTGTCGTGGCGCACGAGGCGGACGACGCGCGTCGCCCCGAGGCGGGCGGTCAGCCGGTCGGCGAGGCGGGCGAGCGCCTCGGCATCCTCCGCTTCCCCCTCCCCGGCGAGATCGCCGGCGATCGCCTGCGCCGCCTCCAGCGGCTCGACGGCCTCGGCGGCGAGGCGGACGAGCTCGATGCCCTCGCCGGTATCGAGGTCCCGATCGAAGGTGCCGAGCCGCTCGACGAGCAGGCCCGCCATTCGGGCGGGCTCGCGGGTCGCCCGGCTCAGGCCGACCGCGACGCGGAACGCCTCGCCGTCGAGGCGGAACAGGGTGAGCGCCAGCCGCCTCGCGCCCCGGCCGTGACGCGTCAGCGGCTCGGCGAGGCTCCCGGCCAGCGCCCGCGCGATCCGCTCGATGTCCTCGACGAGGCGGATCGGCTCGGCGAAGACGCGCTCGACGACGAAGACCGGCGGCGGCCTGAGCGGCGACAGCGGCTCGTCGGCGCGGCCGAGCGCCCGGTCGAGGCGGGTCAGCAGGTCCGTGCCGAAGCGGGCGGCGAGCGCCGGGCGCGGCATGCCGAAGAGCTGGCCGATGCGCTTCAGGCCGAGCCGTTCCAGCATCGAGACGGTTTCCGGCGCGGCGTCGAGCATGGCGACCGGCAGGCCGGCGACGGCGCGGGCGTTGCCGCCCGCCGGCACGACCGCGCCGGATCTCACCCTCGCCACCGCGCGGGCGGCCGTGGGCGTGTCGGCGACGGCCGTCTCCGCCGTCAGCCCGCGCCGTTCGAGGCGGGCCGCCAGGTCGGCGAGCAGCGCCGGCTCGCCGCCGAACAGATGGGCGCAGCCGGTGACGTCGAGGATGAGGCCGTGAGCCCCGTCGGGCGCGTCGAGGGCGACGAGCGGGGTATAGCGGCCGGCCCATTCGGCGAGCGAAAGCAGTGCGCGGCGGTCGCCGTCGGGGTCGGCCTGAAAGGTTTCCAGCGCCGGCAGACGGGCGCGGGCGTCGGCGAGCGTCAGGCCGGGCTCCAGTCCCGCCTCGGCCGCGGCCGAATCGACGGCCGTCAGGCGGACGGCGTTGCCGACCGTCGCGATCGTGGCGCGTGGCGCCGCGCGCGGCCGGCTAGCCGGCCCGGCGGAGAGGGACGATCCGGCCGGTGTCCTGCCCGGCCGCTCCCCCTCGAGCCGTTCCACGGGCAGGCGCGGCAGGCGCAGGGCGAGGAAGCGCCGGCCCGGCTCCGGTCCCGGCGCGGGTGTCTGCGGCAACGTCCGGGGGGGCGAAGAGGCGTTCATCGGGTCTCCAGGTCAGGGCGAAGCGGCCGCCGGGGCGGGTCGAGTTGCGCTCGAGATCGACCCCCCCGGCGGGCGGCGGCAGGGCGAAGACGGGTGCGTCGGATCCGGCCGGGGCGAGCGGCTCGACGCGCCAGCGGGTGCGCGCCGCCGTCAGGCCGCC
>JAEWYT010000072.1 GCA_023458595.1 Pseudomonadota bacterium | reverse complement strand
TAAGATAGTGTTTTCATAATAAACAGAACAAAAAAATAATTAAATTTGATTTATTATGACAGCCAAAAAACCAATCAGTAATCCTGAAAATTATTTAAAAGACATCCGCAGAAAAACCAGAAGGATGTTGCTGTAAAGCTTTCCGTTAATTGTCATTTTAGGGCACAGGTTTTTTCAGAAAGAACAAAGTCAATGTCCGTGCGCCCTGTGCACCGTGTACCAAAACGGCGCTGATGTCCGCTGTTGCAGATGGCCCCATCACAAAACAGCCATAATGTGAGTGTGGAAAATCTACTCTTTTGTAGGCGGTATGCATATTTTCGGTCAAATCTTCAGGATCCAGCAAAACAGCGAGGTGTTGAGATAAATAACCTAATGAATTGGTAACCAGAGATTTTTCGGTGACCCAGACCATTCCCATCTCCGCCACACCAAACTCTGCACGGAAAATACCCAAATCCACATCATTAAGATCCGCGGGCTTTTGCACGTGTATATCTTTATTCTCTCTCCATTCAGGCGTTGCAGAGCAAGTGACCTTAGCATCAGGAAGCTTTTTTCGCATAATTTCCTGCGCTTCTTCTACCGATGCGACATCATAAAAATCGACGGCAGCAATTTTGGCGTTAATTTCAAAAACAGCTTTAAGATCTGTCCCTGGCTTTTTATAATCCGGGATGGCGGGATAATCCACTTTTTCGCGGTTAGCAAGATTGGTTCTTACCGAACTCAGTAATTCTTCTTTAGTCATTGTTTTTTCGGTTTTTTTTGTACCAGTCTCTGAAGGTTTCTTTTTTCACGTCAGGCAATTCACGGTCTTCTACCCAAGGATCCAACGTGCTGTTTTCCAATAGAGATTTTGGGAGAATATTCAGCATATTGTAAGTGGTCTTTTCCATCATTTTAAAAGCAGTTGCACTGCCCAGCATTCTGTCAGCAGCAGCAAATGCCAGCCTTCTGCCAAAAGGTGTTTTCTTTTTCTCCATCATCACTTTTCGCCACTCGATAATCTGGTCCGAAATATTAATATGAACGGGGCAGATCTCTGTACAGGAGCCGCAAAGCGATGAATGGAAAGGTAATTCTGAATAGGTGTCTTCATCAAAAGTAGGATCCAGAATAATCCCAATCGGGCCGGAATAAGTAGCACCATAAGACAATCCGCCACTCCTTCTGTACACCGGGCAGGTATTCATACAGGCACCACAACGGATACATTTGAGAGAATGCCAGAATTTGTCCATAGACAATCGTTTGCTCCTGCCATTATCTGTGAGTACAATGTGCATCTCAGATCCTTCTCTTGGGCCTGAAAAATGAGAAGTATACTGCGTTGCCGGCGTCCCTAAAGCACTGCGGGAAAGTAGTCTGATAAAAACACCCAGATCTTCTACCTTCGGCAGGATCTTTTCTATACCAATACTGGCAATATGAAGCGGTGGAATGCTTGCAGTAAGATCGGCATTACCTTCATTAGTACAGACTACAAAAGTACCGGTTTCGGCAACGGCAAAATTGGCGCCTGTCATCCCGGCATCTGCCACCAAAAATTTGGGCCGGGCATTGTTCCTCATTGCTTCTGCGAGAGAATGCGGATCATCATCGTTGGGATCCGTACCAATTTTATCTGCAAATAGTTTGGCAATATCTTCCGTCGTTTTTTGGATGGCAGGCATTACAATATGACTTGGGCGCTCATCTGATAGCTGCTGGATTCGCTCACCCAGATCAGTCTCCAGGACATCAATTCCTCTTTCTTCAAGAAAAGGTGTCATCCCGCATTCTTCCTGCAACATCGATTTGCTTTTGATGATGCGCTTTGCGCCGTGAGAATTCAAAATATCAAAAACAATAGCATTATGTTCATCGGCATCTTTTGCAAAATGAACTGTGATACCGTTTTCCTCTGCTTTTGTTGCAAACTGGTCTATGTAGTGATCCAGATGCGTCAGCGCATGTTCCTTAATTTGTGAAGCCAGATTCCTAAGCTCTTCCCATTCCGGAATCTCAGAGGATACTTTACTACGCTTAATGATAGTATTATAAAGATTTTTATCGTGTTGCGCCTCGTGAATATCATCCTGTTTGATGAATTTTCTCGCATTATCTTCTACGTTTACTTTTCCCATTGTTTGTCTTTTTAGAATGGTCCGTTATTCAAAACCTGAGCAATATGTACAAATTTGAGGTCTGATTTTTCTCTTTTGGCAATGCCTTCCTGATGCATCAGGCAAGACATATCCGGCGAAACTACATACTCGACCTGATGTCTTGTATAATCAGCAACTTTGTCCTGCCCCATCTTGGCACTCACCGCTTCATCGGTTACACAAAACGTCCCACCAAAGCCACAGCATTCTTGTGGCCTGTCAATCGTTTCTACTTTAACTCCTGACACCTTCTTTAACAGATCTTCGGTTTTATTAAAGTAAGGTTCCTGCCACTCAAAACGGGATGCAATGTGTAAGCCGCGGATAGAACTGCAGGAATTATGGATAGCCACCGTATGCTGGAAATCTGCCCAAGGAAATTCTTCTATCTTGAGAACATCGTGTAAAAACTCTACTAATTCTATGGTTTTGTGACGGATTTCTGTATCAGTTTCGGTTTGAGGAATTGCATCCATATGGAG
>JAEWYT010000071.1 GCA_023458595.1 Pseudomonadota bacterium | reverse complement strand
CGGCTCCGCCGGTTACTCGTTTGTTGTTGCGGGGGTGCGGCGCCGGTTGGTGCCGGCGCCCTCGATTGTCTGCACCGGACAGACACCCGGTCGGGCTGCGGCCCGGGGCTGAGGCGTTGTCGGTCTGCGCCGGCGGGAGCCGGTGTCAGGCCGCCTTCGCCTTCGTCTTGGGCTGATAGGCGAGCACCGGCGCGAGCCAGCGCTCGGCATCCTGCATGCTCCAGCCCTTGCGCGCGGCGTAGTCCTCCACCTGATCGCGCTCGATCTTGCCGAGGCCGAAATAGCGCGCTTCCGGGTGGGAGAAGTAGATCCCCGACACCGACGATCCGGGCCACATCGCGCAGGAGTCGGTAAGCGTGACGCCCGCTTGCCTTTCCGCATCCAGAAGCTCGAACAGCGTGCGCTTCTCCGTGTGGTCCGGCTGGGCCGGATAGCCGGGCGCCGGGCGGATGCCGCGATAGCCTTCCGCGATCAGCTCCTCGTTCGAAAGATCCTCGTCCGGCGCGTAGCCCCACAGCTCGCGGCGCACGCGGGCGTGCATGTGCTCGGCGAAAGCCTCGGCGAGACGGTCCGACAGCGCCTGGAACAGGATCTTCGAATAGTCGTCGTTCGCCCGCTCGAAGCGCTGGACGGTCGCGTCCTGCTTGTGGCCGGCCGTGACGATGAAGCCGCCGACATGGTCGGCAAGCCCCGTCGCCTTCGGCGCGACGTAGTCGGCGAGCGCCACATTCGCCCGGTCCGAGCCGCGCCGCGACATCTGCTGGCGCAGCGTGTGCAGCGTCGCCAGATGCGTCGTCCGGCTCTCGTCGGTGTAGAGCTCGATGTCGTCGCCGTCGGAATTGGCCGGCCAGAAGCCGACGACCGCACGGGCCTCGAGCAGGTCCTCCGCGATGATCTTGTGGAGCATCGCCTGCGCGTCCGCGTAGAGCTGGCGCGCGGCCTCGCCCTGGCGCGGATCGTCGAGGATCTCCGGGAAACGTCCCGACAGCTCCCAGGTCTGGAAGAACGGCGTCCAGTCGATGTATTCGGCGAGCGTCTTCAGATCGTAGGCCCTGAACGCCCGTACCCCGAGGAAGCCCGGCTCCGGCGGCTGATAGCCGGCCCAGTCGAGCGAAAGCCTGTTCGCCCGGGCGTCCTCGATCGCCAGCCGGATCTTGTTGTCCTGCGCGCGCGAATGGCCCTCGGCAATTCTTTCGTAGTCGGCGCGGGTCTCGCCGTAGACCCTCGCCCGGCCCTCGGCCGTCAGCAGCGAGGAAACGACGCCGACCGCGCGGCTCGCGTCGGTCACGTAGATCGCCTGGCCGCGATGGTAGTGAGGGCTGACCTTGACGGCGGTATGCACCTTGCTGGTCGTCGCCCCGCCGATCAGCAGCGGCAGGTCGAAGCCCTGGCGCTCCATTTCGGCGGCGACGTTGCACATTTCGTCCAGCGACGGCGTGATCAGGCCCGACAGGCCGATCAGGTCCGCACCCTCGGTGCGCGCGATCTCCAGGATCTTCTCCGCCGGCACCATCACGCCGAGGTCGACCACCTGATAGTTGTTGCACTGGAGCACGACGCCGACGATGTTCTTGCCGATGTCGTGCACGTCGCCCTTCACGGTCGCCATGACGATCTTGCCGGCCGGCGGGCGGTTGCCGCCCTCGCCCTTCTCCGCCTCCATGAACGGCTCGAGATAGGCCACGGCCCTCTTCATCACGCGCGCCGACTTCACCACCTGCGGCAGGAACATGCGTCCCGAGCCGAACAGATCGCCGACGACGTTCATGCCGGCCATCAGCGGCCCCTCGATCACGTCGAGCGGACGGGTCGTGGCCTTGCGCGCCTCCTCCACGTCCTCCTCGATGAAGTCGGCGATGCCGGCGACGAGGCCGTGCTCGATGCGCTTGTCGACGGGCAGCGAGCGCCATTCGAGCGTCTTTTCCTCGCGCTCCGCGGAACCGTCGCCCTTCCACTTGGCCGCGGCCTCGACCAGCCGCTCGGTCGCGTCCGGCCGGCGGTTCAGCACCACGTCCTCGCAGAGCTCTCGAAGTTCCGGGTCGATGTCGTCGTACACGCCGAGCTGGCCGGCGTTGACGATCGACATGCCGAGGCCGGCGTGGATCGCGTGGTAGAGGAACACCGAGTGCATCGCCTCGCGCACCGGCTCGTTGCCGCGGAAGGAGAACGACAGGTTCGACAGGCCGCCCGACACCTGCGCATGGGGCAGGTTCTCGCGAATCCAGCGCGTCGCCTCGATGAAATCGACGCCGTAGTTGTCGTGTTCGGCGATGCCGGTCGCGACCGCGAAGATGTTCGGGTCGATGATGATGTCTTCCGGCGCGAACCCGGCCTTCTCGACGAGCAGCCTGTAGCTGCGCTCGGCGATCTCGGTCTTGCGCTTCAGCGTGTCGGCCTGGCCGGCCTCGTCGAAGGCCATCACCACGACGGCGGCGCCGTAGCGGCGCACCTTCTCGGCATGTTCGAGAAAGGCGTCCTCGCCCTCCTTCAGCGAGATCGAGTTGACGACCGGCTTGCCCTGCACGCACTTCAGGCCCGCCTCGATGACGGACCACTTCGAGGAATCGATCATCACCGGCACGCGGGCGATGTCCGGTTCGGCGGCGACGAGATTGAGGAACGTCGTCATCGCCTCCTCGGAATCGAGCAGCCCCTCGTCCATGTTGACGTCGATGATCTGCGCGCCGTTCTCCACTTGGCTACGGGCGACGTCGAGGGCGGCCGCGTAGTCGCCCTCCTTGACGAGCTTGCGGAAGCGCGCCGAGCCCGTGACGTTGGTGCGTTCGCCGATGTTCACGAAGTTGGTCTCGTCGGTGAGCGTGAACGGCTCGAGTCCCGACAGCTTCATGAACGGCTTCGCCTGCGGGATCGCCCGCGGCGGATGGGCTTCCACGGCCTCGCGGATATGGGCGATGTGCTCGGGCGTCGTGCCGCAGCAGCCGCCGACCACGTTGACGAGGCCGGCCGCGGCGAACTCGCCGAGCAGTTCGGCCGTCTGGCACGGCCCCTCGTCGTAGCCGCCGAAGTGGTTCGGCAGGCCGGCGTTCGGATAGGCGCAGACGAGCGTGTCGGCGACGCGGGCGATCTCGGCCAGATGCGGGCGCATCTCCTTGGCCCCGAGCGCGCAGTTCAGGCCCACGGTGAAGGGCCGCGCGTGGCGGACCGAATGCCAGAAGGCGGTCGGCGTCTGGCCGGACAGGGTACGGCCGGACAGGTCGGTGATCGTGCCGGAGATCATGATCGGCAGGCGGCGGCCGATATCGGCGAAAACCGTCTCGATCGCGTAGATCGCGGCCTTGGCGTTCAGCGTGTCGAAGATCGTCTCGATCAGGATCAGGTCCGATCCGCCCGCGATCAGCGCCCGCGTCGCCTCTGCGTAGACGTCCGCGAGCCGGTCGAAGGTGATCGCCCGGTAGCCGGGATCGGTCACGTCCGGAGAGATCGAGGCGGTGCGGTTCGTCGGGCCGAGCGTGCCGGCGACGTAGCGCGGACGGCCGTCCTCCCTGCTCGCGAGATCGGCGGCCTCGCGGGCGAGCCGCGCGCCTTCACGGTTGATCTCGACGACGAGGCTTTCGGCGCCGTAGTCGGCCTGCGCGATCGCGTTGGCATTGAACGTGTTGGTCGAGACGATGTCGCTGCCCGCCGTGAAATAGGCGTGGTGGATGTCGCGGATCGCGCCCGGCTGCGTCAGGTTCAGGATGTCGTTGTTGCCGGAAAGCGGCTTCGTCCAGCCGGCGAGCCGCTTGCCGCGGAATCCGGCCTCGTCGAGCTCGAGCGCCTGGATCTGCGTGCCCATCGCCCCGTCGAGGAACAGGATGCGCTCGGCGGCGAGGCGGCGCAGGTCGCGCTCGGTCTCGGACTGGTACTCGGACATAACTGGCCTCTTGCTTTGTGTTGGTTCCGGCGTGCGGCTACGCCGCCGCCCTGGTCGCGGGACGCACGCCGAGCATGTGGCAGGTCGCGTAGACGAGCTCGGCGCGGTTGAGCGTGTAGAAGTGGAAGTCGGAGACCCCGTTGGCGACGAGGTCGAACACCTGCTCGGCGACGACGGAGGCGGCGACGAGCCGGCGCGTGTCCGGATCGGCGTCGAGGCCCTCGAAGCGGGCGGCGAACCAGGCCGGAACCTCGGTGCCGCAGCGCGCCGCGAACCGGGCGGCCTGGGCGAAGTTCGTCACCGGCAGGATGCCCGGGATGACCGGGATGTCGATGCCGCGCTGCGCGAGCCTGTCGCGGTAGCGGTAGAAATGCGCGTTGTCGAAGAAGAACTGGGTGATCGCGCGGCTCGCGCCCGCGTCGACCTTGGCCTTCAGCACGTCGATGTCGGCGTCGAGATCGCGCGATTCCGGGTGCTTCTCCGGATAGGCGGAGACGGAAACCTCGATATCGCCCGCCCGCTTGATCGCGGCGACGAGACCGGCCGTCGTCTGGAAGCCCTGCGGATGGGGCACGTAGGTGCCGCCGACGCCCTCCGCCGGATCGCCGCGCAGGGCCACGATGTGGCGCACGCCGATCTTCTGGTAGGCGTAGATCACCTCTTCGAGCGACGCCCGGCTCGCATCGACGCAGGTCAGGTGCGCGGCGGGCTCCACGTCGGAGTCCCGGCGGATCCGGCCGACGATCTGGTGCGTGCGGTCGCGCGTCGAGCCGCCCGCGCCGTAGGTCACCGACACGAATTTCGGCCCGAGGGGGCCGAGCCTCTGGAACGCGTTCCAGAGAGAGGCCTCCATCTCCTCCGTCTTCGGCGGGAAGAATTCGAAGGACACCGACAGGCCCGCAGAGCCCTGTCGCGTTGGGGGCAACGACAAAGCCATCAGGCTGCCTCCTCTGATGCACCGCGGGGAACGCGGCTGCCGGTGTCCCTGCCGAGCCACATCGAGACCGTGAGTCGTCCGACTTCGGCGATGTCGACGTCGTCGGGCGGGAAATCGACGTGGCTGACAAGTTCTACGCCCGCGGCCTTCATCCATTCGGCGATCTGCCCGCGCGAGAAGCCGAGGCGGCGGTGCGCCTGGTCGGCACGCAGGAATTCGAGCCCGTGCGGCGCGAAGTCGATGACGAGCAGCCGGCCGCCGGGTTTCAGGAGATAGGCCGCCTCCTCGATCGCCCGGTCGGGATCGTCGAGGTAGTGCAGCACCTGGTGGATGACGACGAGATCCGCCGAGCCGTCCTCGACGGGCGGGCTGTAGATGTCGCCCTGGCGGACCTGGCAGTTCCTCAGGCCCTCGCGCTCGAGGCGCGAGCGCGCGTAGGTGAGCATGTCGTGCGAGACGTCGATGCCGATGCCGCGATCGATGTGCGGGGCGAGCAGCTCGAGCATGCGGCCGGTGCCCGTGCCGAGATCGACGACGAGGCCGAGCGGCTGCTCGCCGACGAGATCGAGCACGCCCGCCTCGATCTCCTTGTCGTTGGCGTGCAGCGAGCGGATCTGGTCCCACTGGCCGGCGTGCTCGCGGAAATAGGCGCTCGCCTCTTCCAGCCGCGCCCGGCGCACCGCCTCGAGCCGCGCCCGGTCGCGCACCAGCACCGGATCGGACCGGTCGAGCCGGGCGACGATGTTGCGCGCGATCTCGGCGGCCGGACCGGAATCGGCGAGCCGGAAGAAGGCCCACGCCCCCTCCGCGTAGCGCCGCAGCAGCCCCGCTTCCACGAGCAGCTTGAGGTGGCGGGAGATGCGCGGCTGGCTCTGCCCGAGGATGTCGGTCAGGTCCTTCACGCTGCGCTCGCCCTCCGCCAGAAGCGCCAGGATGCGCAACCGCGTCGGTTCCCCGGCGGCGCGCAGCGCGGTCAGCAGGTTGTCGGTCGAGATCGGCAGCATCCGTGTCTCCAAGCTGGTGATAGCGATATAAAGATATCTTTATATTGTCAACTCCCTCTGGCCGGCCGTTGTCGATTCCGCGCCCGGCGAAGGCTCCCGCGTCGCAGGGGCCCTGCCGAAACGTGAAAACAATGCTGGAAATCGCCGCGATTGCCGCTAGAACGACCGGCAGCATGCCTGAACTGACCTATATCGGCCGGATCCGCACGCCCTGGACGAAGTCCGGGGAGTGCCCGCACAACGCGATGGAATCGGACGTCGAGTGCCGGGTCGAAGTCGACGAGCCCTATCGCGCCGGCCTGAAGTCGCTCGAGACCTGCACCCACGCGATCCTGCTCTACTGGCTGGACCGCGCCCCGCGCGACGTGCTGACCCTCACGCCGCCGAACGACGCGGTCGCCCACGGCGTCTTCGCCCTGCGCGCGCCGGTGCGGCCGAACCCGATCGGCCTCGCCGTGGTGGACATCGTCGGGGTCGACGCGGACGGCCTGACGATCCGCCACATCGACTGCTACGACGGCACGCCGCTCCTCGACATCAAGCCCTACCACGCCTCGGTGGATTCGAAACCCGACGCCCGCGTCGGCTGGCACGAGACCCGCGCGAATCCGCTGCCGCCGCGAGGGCGCAGGTAGGAAGCCCCGCTCCCGGTTCCGACGTCGCTACGGGGCTTACCCGGGCATCCACCGGCAGCCCTTCCGTGCCGCCGGTGGAAGGCCGGCGGCGGGCCGGCCATGACGGCCGGGCATGCGACAGGCCCCAAAAGGCGCAGCGACGGCGGCTCCACACGAAACCGTGAACGCCGGCCCCTTGTCCTCCCCGTAGTTGTCATTTAACAATCCAATTAATTAACACGATTGGAAATCATGCTGACCACCGCCACCGACCTGCCGACCGTCTTCGCCGCCCTCGCGGACCCGACGCGCATCGCCATCGTCGAACGGCTCGCGCGCGAGGGCAACCGTACCGCCGGCGAGCTCGCCGAGCCGTTCGACATCTCCAAGCCCGCCATCTCCCGCCACCTCGCCGTGCTGGAGAAGGCGGGACTGATCGAACGCAAGGTCGACCGGCAGTGGCGGCGGGTGTCGGTGAAACCCGAGGCACTGAACCTGATGGCCGATTGGCTCGAAACTCAGCGCGCGTTCTGGACGGGCTCGTTCGACAGGCTCGAACGGCTGCTCGCCGACCAACAGGGAGACGGAAAATGAGCGACGACCGCGTTCTTACGATGGAGCGTTTCATCAAGGCGACGCCCGACCGGGTGTTCGAGGCCTGGACGCGCCCCGAGCTGCTGCTCTTGTGGTGGGGCCCCGATGGCTTCGACACGCCCTACCATTCGCTGGACGTCCGCGAGGACGGCGCCTGGGAGACGACGATGCGCTCGCCCGAGGGCAAGCTTCACCACGTCAGCGGCGTCTACCGGGCGATCGAGCCGCCGCACCGCCTGGAATTCACATGGGCCTGGCGGCAGGACGACGGCTCGCGCGGCCACGAGACGGTCGTCACGGTGACCTTCGAGGCCGCCGACGGCGGCACCCGCATGCGGCTTCTCCAAAAGGCATTCCAGGACGCCTCCAGCCGCGAAAATCACGTCAAGGGCTGGGCGTCGAGCTTCGACTGCCTCGAGCGCCTGCTCGAGAAGAGGGCCGCCGCCTGAAGGGGCCCGAAGGCAAAGGAACGCATCATGCCCAGGCTTGAGATCATCGGCATCCCGCAGTCGACCTACGTGCGCACCTCCCGGCTGGCGGCGCACGAGAAGGGCGTCGATTACGACCTGGCCGCAGAGCCCCCGCACGCGCCCGCCGTCCTGGCGATCCACCCGTTCGGCAAGGTGCCGGTGATGCGCCACGGCGACCTCGAGCTCTACGAGTCGAGCGCGATCAACAACTACATCGACCGCGCCTTCGACGGCCCGCCGCTGGTGCCCGCCGATCCGGCGGGCGCCGCCCGGGTCGAGCAGTGGGTCTCGGTGGTCAACACCGTGATGGACCCGCTCATGGTGCGCCGCTTCCTGTTCGCCTACCTCTTCCCCCAAGGCGCCGACGGCAAGCCCGACCGCGCCGCGATCGGCGCCTGCCTGCCCGATCTCGACCGGCAGATCGGCGTCCTCGACGCGGCACTGGCCGAGACGCCCTTCCTCGCCGGCGACGCGCTCACGCTTGCCGACCTCAACCTTGTTCCCATCGTCCACTACCTGAAGAACACGCCCGAAGGCGGCGAGAGGGTCCCGGGGGCGAAGAACCTTTCGGCATGGTTCGACCGGATGTCCGGGCGCGACAGCGTCAAGGCGACCGTGCCGCCGGCGATGTGACAGAAGCCCGTCAGGAGGGCTTCCCGAACCGCTTGAGCGTCTCCCGGAAGTCCTCCGACAGGAAGGTCAGCGCGTGCTGGTCCTTGTCGTAGGCGCTCGCCATGAAGTCGAGCCCGTGCGCGGCGGCGTCGATCTGGCGCTTGACCATGCGCGTCGCCATCGCCGGCCGGGCGGCGAGCGCGGCCGCCATCTCCAGCGCCGCGTCGAGCGCCGATTCCGCCTCGACGAGCCGGTCGACGAAGCCGAGGCGCGAGGCGTCCTCCCCGCTCCATTCCTCGCCGAGCATGAGAAGCCGGCGCGTCGCCTGCGCCCCGACGAGACCCGTCAGGCGCGGCACCGAATGCCAGCCCATGTTGACGCCGACGGCGACCTCCGGCGCGCCGAACCGCGCGCTTCTCCCCGCCACGCGGAAGTCGCACATCGCGGCCAGCGCCAGCCCGCCGCCGAGGCACGGCCCTTCGACGGCGGCGATCGTCGGAACCTCGATTCCGGCCCACGCCCGCGCCATGCGCGGCCCGTGCTCGGCAAGCGCGCGCAGTTCGGCGAGGCTCATGGCGTCGAGGCGGGCGAAGGCCGGGTCGCGCAGGTCCATGCCGGCGGAGAAGATTTCCGCCGTGCCGGTCAGGATCACCGCGGCGGTTTCCGTGTCGCCCTCGAAGCCCCGCGCGGCCTCGGTCAGCGCGTCCATGATGTCGAAGGAAAGTGCGTTGGCACGGCCCTTGCGGTCGACACGGACGATTCCCGTCCGGGCGCGGCGCTCGATGGTGACGGCGGGATGAGACATGGCGTTCCTCAGGGCACCCGGAGTGTGACGACGGGCTCGCCCGCCGAGGCAATCGTCGCCGCCGTCTTGGCAGCGCAGAACCGGGCGAGCAGGCCGACGAGATCGGTGACCGCGGCGTCGAGGTCGCCCCACCCGTTCGCCTGCACGGTCACGACCGCGCGCCTCGTCCCGGGCGAAACCAGCGACCGCTGGTCCTGGCGCCAGTTCCAGCGCCGGCAGAGCACCTTCTCGGCGTCGGCGTAGACGACCTCGCCGGGCTTCGGCGGATCGTTCGCCTCCCCCTCCGCGCCCATGTCGAGAAAGCTGTCGTCGGATCGCGAATAGCGGAAGGCGATATCGCCTTCGACCTTGCCGAGATCGTCGGCGCCGAGCGGAAAGACATGGGCCAGCGACACCGCGTTGTAGCAGTCGACAAAGGGGTTGATCGCCGGCAGCGGCCGCTCGGCGAGCGCGTTCTTGACGAGCCGCTCGACGGACGAGCGGTAGCTCGTCTTCTTGATGCCGAAGGCGCGATAGGCCCTGCGCCAGGCGGCGACTCCGGGGATTTCCGAGAGCTCCATGCCGGCCCAACGCTCCCGCAACGCCGCCTCGCGCTCGCCGATCAGGCGGTCGAGCTCGCGCGAGCGGCTATCGGGAATCGCGAGATCCGTCGCCACCACGGCGGCGACGCGGAAGTCCGGAAAGTCGGCGGCGATGTCGGAGATGTCGAGGCGCATGGCGCCGTGATGCCGGATTTTCGCGGCGCTGTCACGCCGGGCCGCGGGCTGCCGCGGGAGATTGCCGCATCGAGCCCCGGCAACGACGAGAACCAAGGCACGTCATGCCGGGGCCCGACCCGGGCATCCCGGCCGCCTCACGCCGGCCGTTTGAACTTTGCCCGCGCCGTCTCGACGACGTCCCGGCAGTGGCAGCCCTCTATGTGGTCGTTGACGAGACCCATCGCCTGCATGAACGAGTAGACCGTCGTCGGCCCGACGAAGCTCCAGCCGCGCTTCTTCAGCTCCTTGGACAAAGCCGTCGATTCCGCCGTCTTCGGCATGGCCGCGAGCGTCGCGTGGTCGAGCCGCTTCGGCCGCGCCCTCGGCTCGGGCTCGTAGCGCCAGACGAAGCCGGCGATGGAGCCGGCCTCCTCCTTCAATTCGAGCGCGCGCCTGGCGTTGTTGATGACGGACTCGATCTTGCCGCGATGGCGCACGATGCCCTCGTCCTTCAGGAGCCGCCCCACGTCCTTCTCGCCGAAGCGGGCGACCGTCTCGACATCGAAGTTCGCGAAGCCCTTCCGGAAATTCTCCCGTTTGCGAAGGATCGTGATCCAGGACAGCCCCGACTGGAACCCTTCGAGGCAGAGCTTCTCGAACAGCAGCCTGTCGTCGGCGACGGGCATCCCCCATTCGCGGTCGTGATAGCTCACGTAGAGCGGATCGGCGCCGGGCCAGCGGCACGACACCACCCCGTCCTCGCGCCGCAAAAGGCCGTCGGCAATGTCCCTGGTCATGGCGTCAGTGGAATCGAGTCCGGCGCCCATGTCAAGAACATAAAGTGAACATCGCGGCGTTGCCGGCCGCCGCCCGCCGTTGCTTGCGTAACGGAAGGAATCCCGTAATTTTCCGACCGCCTCAATGCCGCCGCGACTTCCTTTCCGATGGCGGAATTCACATTACTTGATCCAGGAGCCAATTTCGTGAATGCACGCAAGCACATACTCTATTGTCTCGCCACCGCATCCCTCGTCCTCGCCGCCGCGGCAGGGCCGCAGTCCGCGCACGCGCAGGCGGCGACCAACCTGAAATGCAGAGGCTGCGTCGGTGGCGGCGACATCGGCAAGAAGGCGATCCGCTCCAAGCACATCAAGCCGAATGCAGTCGATTCCGCGGCGATAAAGGACGGATCGGTGTCGCCGGCCGATCTGGCCGCGAACGCCAAGCCGTCCGGCGCCGCCCACGCGGAAGAGGCCGGCCTGGACGTGGATCTGGGCGCGGCCCTCGACGACATCGTCTCGATCACGTTGAACGCTCCGTCGAGCGGGTTTGCCTTCGTGATCGCCAACTGGACGTGGAACACGTTCACCGCGAGCAGCTCCGCCTCCTGCTACCTCGAAGACACCCCCGACACGGGCGGCCTGAAGTACGCCTATTCGGAAGCCGACGTCGGCGACTCCACACACTATTCCGGCGGCTCGATCACGCAGTTGTTCCCTGTGGCTGCCGGGGCGAACACCTTCTACCTGAACTGCAAGAAGAACGGCGGCAACATGGCCGTCTCGCAGCCGCAGATCTCCGCACTGTTCGTCCCCAATCAATACTGAGCCGTCGACGCACCGGGGAGTTTCCCGGTAGCCCCGCCGGGTGAGCCGCGTTTCACGGATCCGGCGGCGCAGACGGGCGGACACGTGGCGCGGTGTGCGTTGCGCGGCTGAGCGCATCGCACACGCCGCGCAACCATTCGGGGGCCGGCTACGGCCGGCCCCAGTCGACCTCCCGCATCAGGAACAGCGAGTGAACCGGCCTCACGCCGACTGCGGCCGGCGCGCGAGCGCGAGCAGCACGCCCGCGCCGATCAGGGCGGTGCCCGAGACACGGTTCACCCAGCGCATCCGCGCCGCCGTGTTCGCGAGCTTGCCGACATGGGCGCCGGCGAAGGAGTAGACCGAGATCGAGATCGCCTCGAAGCCGATGAAGGCCGCCCCCATCAGCGCGATCTGCGTGACGTAGTCGCCGCCCGGCGTCAGAAACTGCGGGAAGAAGGCGGTGAAGGTGACGATCGCCTTCGGGTTCGTCGCCGCCACCAGGAACTCGCGGCCGGCGAGCCGTCCGACCGGCTCGCGGGCGGCCGCGTTCGCCAGGGCGGCGAGGTCGACGGGCGCGCGCAGCATCCTGATGCCGAGCCAGACGAGATAGGCCGCGCCGACCCACTTGAGCGCGGTGAAGAAGACTTCCGACGCCGACAGCACGATGCCGAGGCCGACGGCGACGAGGCCGATCATCAGCGCGAAGGCCGGCAGCCGCCCGAGCGCGGCGACGAAGGCGTGGGCGAAGCCGAAGCGCGCGGCGTTGCCGAGCGCGACCATGTTGTTGGGCCCGGGATAGATGTTGATCGCGAAGCAGGCGGGAATGAACAGCAGCAGGACGTCGAGCGGCATGGGTGGTGTCCTCCGGACCGCCCCATGTCTAACGCCGCCGCGGCGGCTCCCGCAATCGGGAAAGTTCGGGGACGGCCGCCACGTTCCCGCCCCTTGCCGGCGCGTCAGAATACCGCCTTTACGGCGGCCCCGCATCGGCGGAAGGTCTTGAAAACGGGTTGCCGATGACGACGACGCGGTGTGAGCTTCGGAAATTCCGGAAGCGTTTCTTCGGCCCCGAGACGCGGGCCTGGCGCGGGGAAACGCCGCTGGCGTTCGCCTTCTGGGTCTACGGCGTGTTCGCCAGCACCGTCCTGCTGGTTCTCCATGTCAAGGCGCTCGAATTGCAGCAATGGCCGACGCTGCAGATCCTCGTCCTGGTCTCCGCCGCCTATACCGTGTGGATCCTCGTCGTCATCTGGCGTTGCGCGCGCGACGCCGATCCGTTCTGGGGCACGTTGGCGCGATGGCTGACCTTCGCCTGGGGGCTGAACGCGGCCTTCGTCCTGTTCTTCCTCCAGTTCGACCTGCTGGTGCGCTATGCGCAGCGGTAGACCCGCCCGGCGCCGCCGTTTCCCGACGCGGACGGCCGTGTTGAACCTGCGCCGCCTCTTCCTCGAGGGCGCGTCCTCCCTGTTCCCCGGGTACTTCGCGCTGGTCATGGCCACCGGGGTCGTCTCGATCGCCTGCCAGCTCATCGGCATGCGCACCGTGGCCGTGGCCCTCGTCGTGGTGAACTGGGGCGCCTACCCGCTGCTCTGGGCGCTAACGCTGGTGCGCGCGGTCAGATTCCGCGACCTGCTGATGCGCGACATCTCCGATCACCAGCGCGCGCCGGGGTTCTTCACCATCGTTGCCGGAACATGCGTTCTGGGGACGCAGAACATGGTCGTGATGGACGCGCTCGACGTCGCCACCGTGCTGTGGTGGCTCGGCCTCGGGCTGTGGTTTGCGATCATGTACATGTTCTTCACCGCCGTCACGGTTCGGCGGACCAAACCGACGCTCGCGCGCGGCATCAACGGCGCCTGGCTGATCGCGGCGGTCTCGACGCAGGCGGTCGTCGTCCTGAGGGGCGTCATCGACGCGAGCGGCCCGCCGCCGGTGCCGGTCCAGTTTCAGGTCATCGCGATGTTCATGATCGGCGCGATGCTCTACCTCGCGATCATCCCGATGATCTTCTACCGCCTGACCTTCGTGCCGCTCAGCCATGCCGACTTCAGCCCGCCCTACTGGATCAACATGGGGGCCGTGGCGATCAGCGCCCTGGCCGGCTCGATCCTGATCCTGCGGGCGGAGGTCTGGCCGCTCGTCGGCCCGCTGCTGCCCTTCCTGCGCGGCTTCACCTTCTTCTTCTGGGCCGTGGCGAGCTGGTGGATTCCGTTCCTCTTCGCGCTGATGGCCTGGCGCTATTTCTGGAAGCGCGACCGCTTCACCTACGAACCGGCGGTCTGGGGCATGGTGTTTCCCCTGGGCATGTACACCACCAGCACCTTTCAGTTCGACAGGGCCATGGGCTACGGGTTCCTCGATCCGGTTCCCGAGGTGCTGGTCTTCGTCGCGCTCGCGGCCTGGATACTGGCGTTTCTCGGCCTGATCCGGCGGATCGCCGGCTCCGCGCTCGTCCCCTGAAACTCTAGCCGAGCGTCTCGCGGAAGAAGGCTATCGTCCGCTCCCAGGCGAGCGTCGCCGCCGCCTCGTCGTAGCGCGCTTCCGACGTGTCGTTGTTGAAGGCGTGGTTGACGTTGTCGTAGACGTACACGGTGTAGTCGACGCCCGCCGCATCGAGGGCCGCCCTGAAGTCCGGGATGCCGGCGTTGACGCGCTCGTCGAGGCCGGCGTAGTGCAACAGCAGCTTGGCCTTGATGTTCGGCACGTCGGCCGGATCGGGCACGCGCCCGTAGTAGGCGACGGCGGCGCCGAGCCCCGGCGCACGCACGGCGAGCCGGTTGACGATGCCGCCGCCCCAGCAGAAGCCGACGACGCCGACCTTGCCGGTCGTCTCCGGATTGTCGGCCAGGAAGGCGATGGCGCCGAGGCCGATGGCGAGGGCGCCGTCGGCGGGCAGGTTCGAGATCATCTCCCGCGCCTTGTCCTCGTCGGCGGGCGTGCCGCCGCTCGTCGACAGGAAATCGGGCGCGAGCGCCACGAACCCCTCGAGCGCCACGCGGCGGGCGACATCGCGGATGTGCTCGTTCACGCCCCGGTTCTCATGGACGACGACGATACCGGGAAGCGGCCCGCCCTTGTCGGCGGGCATCGCCAGATATCCACTCGCGGTGCCGGCCTCGGTCTCGAAGGACACGGTCTGCGAGGTCAGCCGCGCGTCGTCGGCTGGAACGATCGCCGCCTTCGCCGCGTTCGCCGCCAGCATCGGCGCGATCGCGGCGGCCGCCGCCGTGGAGCCGGCGAGCTTCGTCAGCTTCTCCATGAAGCCGCGCCGGTCGAGCGTCAGATGGGTGTACTCGTCGTAGGCGTCGATCATCGCCCGCGTGATCGCCCGTTTGGTCGCCCGGTTGGTTGGCGGTGCTTTGCGGCCGGTCGTCATCGTCGGTCCTCCCTGCGGGTTCCCCCCGGCATCCGACGATACCTAGGGCATGCCGAGGGGCGAGACTACCGCTAGGGCAGATTTCCTTTCGGCCGAACCGCTGCCGGAGCAGCGTCGCCCGACTGTTACCTTCCTGAAACGCCGGCGAAATCGGGGCGCAACCGGAGGCCCCTAGTGCTCTCCGCGTCGAGACCCGGTCAGGCTCCGCCACGCCGGCTCCCGGCCGGGCCGTTCCGCCTCTTCCCCGGCGAACCGCATTCGCGAACGAAGAGCCCCACGACAGGACCCCGGGAGTTTCTTCCATGACTGCGGGCAAGCTCGCGCTTCGATTCATCGCGACCGCAACCCTCGCCACAGCGGCGCTCGCCCTCTCCTCGGCGGTGAACGCCCAGGTCGCCGCCGACCTCAAGTGCAGAGGCTGCGTCGGCTCCAAGGACATCGGCCGCAACGCCGTGACGAAGAAGAGCGTGAGGACCGGAGCGATAGATTCCCGTGCGATCCGGGACGGTTCGGTCGGTCCCGGCGACCTCGCCGCCGCCGCAAAGCCGACCGGCGTCGACTTCGCCGAAGACCCCGTTACCGCGGCGATACCCGATTCGGTCGGCAGCATGATCTCGACCACGCTCACAGCGCCGGTGCCGGGCTTCGCCGTCGTGTTCGCCAGCTGGTTCTATTCGACCGGCGCCGGCGTGTCGGCGAGCTGCTACCTCGGCACCGAAGCCGGCGTGGCCGACGGCGCTCCCGACATCATGCTGTCGGGCACGAACACGAACTACCGGGAAACGGGCGGGCTCGTCCGCACGTTCGCCGTCCCGGCGGGCGATACCGCCGTCCACCTCAACTGCAAGGACGAGGGGACGGGCGCCTATATCGGCGCCCGCAAGATCACCGCCCTATTCGTGCCGAACCGGTACTGAGGCACGGCGCGCGCCTCTAGCGGGGCGGATCGCTCGGGCGCCGCCGCATCGTCAGGGCCGACGCCGCCACGACGAGCCAGCCGAGCAGCATGATCGTCCCGCCGGTCGGCGCCGCCATCGCAAAGAGACGGTCGTGGCCGAACGCCCTCAGGCCCACGTCGGCGGAAAACAGGATCGATCCGGCGAAGAGCAGCAGGCCCGCCAGGACAAGCGCGACGTCGCGCCGGCCCGAGAGGCCGATCGCCAGCAGCGCCGGGGCGTGGGCGAGGCAGACGAGCGCGACCGCGCCCAGCATTTGCGGATCGGCGGCGGCATGCGCGCTCGCGGCCGCCGCCGCGACCCCGCAGAAGCCGAAGAGCCCCGCGCCGAGCACCGCTGCCCTGCCTGCGGCCGATATTTCCGTCATGCAGCTCCCTCTTCTTCGCGCGCCGGGTCGATACGCATTCCAACCATGTTCGGGAGAACCATCCAAGCCGGAGCCGTGCGCGATTGCGTCACATGGCCCGCCGCTCACAGCAGCGGGCTGACCAGCCTCAGAGTGTTGTCGACGAGGCGCTCGTGGAACGGCCGCCTCGCCCAGGTCTCCGCGTCGAGCCTGTCTGAGGCGGCGACGTAGCGCTGTTGCAGCGCCCTGAGCTTGCCGGTGAAGTCGGGGTCGTAGACGAACAGGGACACCTCGAAATTGAGCCACAGGCTGCGCATGTCGAGATTGGCCGTGCCGAACATCGCCAACGCGCCGTCGACGGTGATCGACTTCGTGTGCAGGAGCCCGTCGCGGTAGAGGCGGATCTCGACGCCCATGTCGATCAGTTCGTCGTAATAGGTGCGGCTGGCGTGCCGCGACAGGAAGGAGTCGATCCGCTCCGGCAGCACGAGCACGACCTTCACCCCGCGTCCCGCCGCCCCGCGCAGCGACCGCAGCAGGGCCTCGTCCGGCACGAAATAGGGCGTCGTCAGGATCAGTTCCTCGTGCGCGGCGTTGATCAGCGAGAGCAGCATGAGCAGCAGCCCATCGCCCGTCTCGCCCGGCCCGGAGGCGATCACTTGCATGTCGGTGTCACCCTTGGGCGCGGCGAGGCCGAGCTTCGTGCGGTGCAGGAGCTGGTCGACCGGATCGTCCACCTCCATCGCCCAGTCGCCGAGCACGGTGGCCGCCAGCAGCGTCACCGCCCTGCCCTCGAGCCGCACCATCGCGTCGACCCATTCGCCGACGCCGGCATCCTGCTTGAAGAAGCGCGGGTCGACGAGGTTCATGCTTCCGGTCCAGCCGACCCGTCCGTCGACGACGACGATCTTGCGGTGCAGGCGCAGGTCCGTCCGCCCGAACAGCGCCCGCCACAGGCCGACGGGCAGCGCCGGCATCACGTCGACGCCCGCCGCCTTCATCCCGGCCGGCTGGCGCCCCTTCCACCACGGCCGCCCGCCGAGCGCGTCGACCAGGACATGGCAATGGACGCCGCGCGCGGCGGCCCGCTTCAGCGCCTCGACCACGAGATCGGCGTCGCCGCCCTCGTTCCAGATGTAGAACTCCATCAGCACGCTGGTCTCGGCCGCGTCTATGTCGGCGGCGATCGCGCGCAGGATGTCGGCCGGTTCCGACAGGAGCTCGAACTCGGAGCCGGCGATCGCCGCCGTGCCGGCGATCGACCGGCCGAGCCTGTCGAGCCCCGCCGCCGCCGGCCCGTGCGGCAGGAAATCGACCTCGCCGCCGCCGTGGCGCACGAGGCTTTCGCTGAGGCGCCGCATGTCGCCGCGCAGGGTGCCGAGCTCGCGGGCCCGCCTGCCGCCGATGCGCCGCTCGCCCATCAGCACGTAGAGCCCCGCCCCGACGAACGGCACCGCGGTGACCAGCAGCAGCCAGGCGAGCGCCACGCCGGTGGCGGGCCTCTTCATGATGACGCGGATCGCGATCGCCAGCACGAGCGCCACGTGCACCATCGCGGTCAAGGTCAGCGATTGGGCGAGAAAGCCGGCGGTCGACTGGGCGATCATCGCCGTCCCGCCCCGTCGGCGAACTGAGTGTCGGTTTCGGTCACAGCGGCGCGGCCTGAGGTCCAGTCGGAATCGCTGACCGCAGATTAGGCGAGTGCCCCGTCCGCGCCAACTTTGCAGCAGGCCGCCGGCCGCGAGGTCAGAAGATCTGGCTCGTGACCAGCGCCCGGGCGACGAGCGTACCGTCGGCGCCGCGCACGGCAACCTCTTCCACGGTCTGCCGTTTTCCGCGTCTGATGACCACCGCCTCCGCCGTGAGATCGGTCCCGTCGGCCGGCGCCAGGTAGGAAATGGTCATGTTCGAGGTCGCCGCCCCCCGGGGCATCTCGACGAGGCCCGACGCCGACGCAGACGCGGCCGCCGTGTCGATCAGCGTCGCGATGACCCCGCCGTGCACGATCGTTCCGACGGTTATGTTGTCGGGCGAGAACGGCAGCCTGAGCACGACGCGATCGGGCGCGATCTCCGCAAGCCCGATGCCGAGCGACCGGGCGACCGGCGAGCCGATCAGCACGTCTCTGACGAGCCGCTCCATCTCTCGCCTCACGTCGGGTTCCGCCATGCGCCTGCCCTCGCCCCGCGTTTCGCCGGTCTCGCCAGCCGGACCGTGCCGGCGCGCGCCGCCGGCGTCGATTGCGCGTCGGCGACGACGTCCCTAGTCCGCCCTGGCGACGGCCTGCGTTATCTTCGTCGCGAGCTTCAATTCGACCATCTCTTCGGCCGTGAAATAGAACAGCTCCTCCTTCGGCGTCTCCATCGCGTGGATCCACACGCGCGGATCGACGCCCATCTCGATCAGGAAGCGCTGGCATTCCGCCGAGATCTCCTGGGCGTTGTCCATGCCGGTCGCAGGCGTCCCGGCGGCCGCGTCGGCGGCGAAGACGCGGTGGACGCCGATCGAGGCGGTCGGCGCGGCGATCCGGTGCCTGCCGCCGGCGAAGACCAGCGGACAGGACGAGGCGCAATAGCTGCCCGCACCGACCTCGGTGTCGAAGCCGTGCTCGCGGATCATCGTCGCGATCGCCAGCGCGTCGGCGACCGAGCCGCCCGGCGAGCTCAGCACCACCGTCTTGATGTAGCCGCCGCGCTTCTCGACCTCCGCCGCGAAGCGGGTGGCCGCCCCCGGCTCGATGCCGCCCTCGAACAACAGGCGGCCGCCGTCGACGAGCTCGAAGCGGGCGGGATCGCGCAGCGCGGCGACGGTCTTGGGATTCTCGACCGTGCGGCCGGGCAGGTCCTTGCGGATCGACGGCAGGTAGGGCTCGGCCCTGGTCGTTTCGCCCGGCGGGAGAAGGCCCGGAAACACCGGATCGGCCGCCTCGGGGATCTGCTTCTGCAGGTCGGCGAGATCGAGGCCGAGCACGACGAAGGTCGCGATGAGCAGCCCGCGGAACGACCATAGCAGAACGTGCTCGTCCGGCCGGCCGTTCAGCCAGCGCCGGAAGCGGCTCTCCCGCCGCGCGATGTCGGCCTTTTCGCTCAATCCTTCTTCTCCGGCCGGCCGGATGCGAAGGGCGTCACGACGCCGACCGGTATCGGCTTGTCGGGATCGGCCCTCGCGGCGGGCTCGATCGGCAGGTCGCGCTGCTCATCGGCAACCGCGACCGCCCTGCGGCCCTCGTCCTCGACCTCGCGCAGGATGCGCATGGCGGTCAGCAGGTCGGCGGCCGACATGGTGCGCGCGTCGGCGATCGGCTCGCCCTCGCGCCGTATGCCGGCATGGACGACGCAGAGGATCAGCACCAGTACCGCCGGCATCAGGTCGATCGAGATCGCCCCCGCCCAGCTCGGCAGGAAGTCCGGCGCGTAGCGCAGCACCGCCTCCGCCGTCGTCAGCGGCTCGAAGCGCTCCGGGCGCACCGGCTCAGCCGCCAGGATCTGCTCCGCCGCGCCGGCGAGCTGCTCGGACTGCGCGGCGACGGCTGCCTCGACGTTGCCGACGATCGCGGTCTGCCGCTCGGCGAGATCGGCGGTGCCGCCGTCGGCGATCGGCGCGATGAAGCCGCGCGCGAGATCCTCCGCCGCCCGCTTCACCGCCGGCGCAACCGAGGTCTGCTGCAGCGAGGCGATGACGCCCATCAGCGCCATCGATTCCGCCGCGAACGCATCCGCGCGCGGATTGATCGGCCCGCGCGCCGAGACGAGCTCGCGCATGCGCGCGATGTGCCGCCCGCCCTCCTCGTAGAGCTGGCTGACGCGCCCCGCCGAGGCCTCCACCTCGGCGCCGAGCCCGTCGAGCTGGCGCGACATCTGGGTGAGGAGCTGCACCACGGTGCCCGATCCCGACGTGCCGGTGAGCGAGCCCTGCCGCTTCTCGTCCTCGGCGAGCCGGGCGAAGCGCAGCGAGGCCATCTGGATGTCGGGCAGGAGGCTCTGGGCGGAAAGCGCGTTGGAATGCGCCTTGTCGAGGTCGCCGACGAAGCTCTCGAGCTTGTTGGCGAGGTGCTGCTCGAGCGCCGCCGAGCCCGCGAGCGCGGCGGCGTTCAGCCAGGACGACATCGCCACGATCATCATCGCGCCGAGGCCCATGGCGAGAAGCAGCAGCGCCCGGCTCACCCCGTCGCGCACATGCGGCATGAACCGCATCATGAACGACCAGAACGCGTAGATGCCGACGGAGACGGCCGCCGAATAGATGATCGCCGCGAAGAACACGAGCATCGCCGAGCCGTCGAGCAGCTCGCGCACGCCCAGATACGTGTAGACCCCGCTCGCCAGCGCCAGCACGGCGAGCGTGAGCCTGGTGGTCAGATCGAGGCTGGAAACGGCCTGACGCAGCATGATTAACCCCTCGCCCGCGAAAACGGGGCAACGCCTTACGCCGCATCATTAACTGAGGTTAATGGTGCCAGATTATGGCGCCCTCCGCGACGGGTCCGTCGGGGAATGGTTAATTTGCACAAGCCCGTGCCCGCGGGAACCGGGACGGCGGCCTCGCGGCGCCGCCCCGTCCGCCCTGCGGCTACACGCCGGCGACGATCTTGCGGTAGGCCTTCTCGTCGAAGGCCTTGAGCGTCGTGGTGCGGATGCTGCCGGTCGACGCCGTCGTCAGCGCGAAGGTCGCCATCGCCTCGTCGCTCGGCATGTCGAGGACGGCGACGAGGTCGTAGGCGCCCATGGTCATGTAGAGCTGCTCGAAGCTGCCGCCGAGCTTCTTGGCGAGCGCGCGCGCCTTGTCGGCGCGCTTGGGCGAGTCCTTCACCGCCTTCACGCCCTTCTCCGTCCAGTTGATCAGCGCGATGTACTTGGCCATTTCGTCCCTCCCCTTCCGGGTTAAGTTAGTCGGCGAAACTACTATACGCCGCCGGGCGACCCTGCGGTAGCCGTTTCGCCGCGCCCGTTTACCGCGCGTCCATGATGAATCCCGCCGCCACCTTCCCAGAGGACGCGGCCGGCGACGGCGGGTCGCGTCAAATGATCCGCCTCCCCGCCGCGAATACTTGAATATCGCCCTTCCCCGCCGGAGCGGTCCCAAGGAATAGTTTAGTTAAAAACCGCGCCTTTCTCCTCACCGAATGGACAGACTTCCCCGGCTACACATCGGGCCAGTCGGATAATGGCGGGCCAACCCGCCGCGTACCGGCCAGAGGGAAGGTTAGTCATGTTCGCGTATGTCCATCTTTCGATGGCGTTCGTCGGCGGCTTGCTGCTTCTCGCCGCCACGGACGCCGCGCCGGCGCACGCCCGCACGACGGTCATCGTCTGCAAGGGCTGCGTCATCGTCCCGGACCCGGAGGAATGCCACGGCTGCGTGGTCCGCGCCGCGCCCCCCGAAATCGTCGAGGCCTGCAGGGGCTGCATCGGCGGCGGCATGGCCGCCCTGCGGCCGAAGCCGGTCCATGCCGGTCGGATGCCGCCCCCACCCGTGCCGGCCACCCCCGTATCGGCCATCCCCCTGCCGGCCATCCCCCTGTCGGGCACCCCCCTGTCGGGCACCCCGGTTTCGGCCGCCCCCGTGCCGGCTCCCGTTCCCGGCGACCGGCTGGTGAACGTCGCGGCTCTCGAGGCCCGGGAGGCCGGGGTCCGGGAAGCCGGGGCCCGGGACGTCGCGGTCTCCGCACCGGCGCCCGTCGAGGCCGTGGCCGGCGACCGGCTGGTGAACGTCGCGATGGTCCTCGGCTTCCCGCGGGCCGATCTCGACGTCGGTTTCGCGCGCGAGCGCCGCTGCCTGGCGGAGGCGATCTATTTCGAGGCGCGCGGCGAGCCGGGCAACGGCCAGCGCGCCGTCGCCCAGGTGGTGCTCAACCGGGTCTCCGACCGCCGCTATCCCTCCACCGTCTGCGACGTGGTCTTCCAGAACCGGGAGCGGCCGAACCGCTGCCAGTTCTCCTTCGCCTGCGACGGGCGTCCGGAGGGCATCGACGACGTCAGGGCCTGGAAGCGCGCGATCCTGATCGCCGGCGAGGCGCTGTCGGGGCGCTATTTCGACGAGTCGGTCGGCGCGGCGACCCACTATCACGCGGCGAGCGTCGAGCCCGTCTGGAGCCGCGAGCTGCTCCAGATCGCCCAGATCGGCGCCCACGTGTTCTACCGCACGGGCCCGCCCCGCCAGCAGGAGCACTGAGGGGCGCGGCGGCACGCGGCGCGCGGCGCTCCCCCTCGCGCCCGCCTATTTCGTCGCGTCCGCGACGATCCCGGAGAGCAGCGTGTCGACGTCCGACAGCGCCTTCATCGAGGCCTCCGGGACGGCGGCGCCGGGCCGGCGGTATCCGACATGGATCTCGCCGGGCGACGCCGCGAGCTCGTAGGCGACGATCGTATAGGGGCAGTAGCCGATGTTGCGCGGATCGGCCTCCATCATCGCCCGCGACAGCGCCGCCGAGCAGAACTGCCAGTATTCGGCGTTGGCGTAGATCGGCCTGCCCTGATCCGCGCCGACCGCCTCCGCCGTGCGCGCGAGCATGTCGGCGACGAAGCCGTGATAGTCGATGACGAGCCCCCGGTTGACGATCGCGTCCTCCACGTCGAGCGCCACCTCGGCGAAATCGCCCTGAACGGTGACGAAGCTGAGATCGCCGCCGCCCTCGGCCGTGGCGGGAACGTCGGAGGCCCGAGCGCCCGGAACAGAATGAGCGCCCCCCGCGAGGATCATCGCGCCGGCGACCAGCGCGCCGAAGACGGTCGGCCTCGCGAATCTGCTTGCGATAGTCATGGTGTCTCTCCCTTCGGCGTGTTGCGCCGGATGCCGGGTCCGACCGGCGCCCCTCCTGCCTGGGATCTTATGTATACGACACCGGTCGACGGGTCGGGGCCTTGCGTAAGCTCAAATAACCGTCATTCGGCCAGATCGGTCGCCTCGCGCATCTGTCCGACGATTTCCATCGTCTCGACGCTGACGCGCGTCACGCGCGTCAGCAGGTCGATCACTTTCTCCTTGTAGTCGGCGAACCGGTAGGTGTTGAACTTCTCGCGGATCGTCGGGTCGCGCGGCGTCTTTTCCTTGTACTGGTCGAGAATCCAGTCGAGCGCTGAGCGATTGCCGAGCCGGTAGGTCCAGGCTTCGGGCGGCACGCCGGTCAGTTGCGTCTCGCTGTCGAGGACGATGATTCCGTTTTCCCGGTCCGCCTTGAGGATCGCCTTGAGCGCGACGCCGGCCTCGCGCGCCTTCTCGTCGGGCGTGTCGATGCGTTCGAGCGGCCACGGCTCCACCGTCTCGTAGCCGATGTGCAACGCCATCAGCCTCTCGCCCCACTCGGCCCAGCCCCAGAAATCGGACTGGAAGGGCATGCGCGGGAACTCGCGCTTCAGGTTCAGCGCGTATTTCTCGCGGTAGACGGGATCGTGCAGCACGCCATAGACGTAGTGGAAGATCGCGTCCTTCGTGATCGGCCGTTTCTTGTCTTTGCCGTAGTGGCTCTGGAACTGCTTGAGGCCCCAGTCGGTGATGTTGTCGAGGCGTTCGCCAGAAGAGGCGTAACGGTAGCGCGATACGACCCTAGCATCGCCAATGAAGTGGAAATCAACAGCACCTTGTGCAGCAAGACATCTGAACTCTCCACCATTTGGAAATGCTACGTGTTGGTTCCCCGGCCCGCCTTGCGACGCGAGGTATCCCGGCCTTTCGGTAAATAAAGGCGAATTATATATATACATTTTCAAGAATGGTCGATATAGATAATATGAAATATTATTATCACTCATAGATTCAACTACTCCTGATTTAGATTTCTTAGTCAAATCTGCGGACCATTTAATGTTATCATCAAAAGTTTCTCCTATAGAAATAACAGCATTGTAGCGAGTATAAAGATATTTAACTTTTTCGTTCAGCGTTTTAACATCATGGGAAATTATCCATTCGTCACGTGCTGTATTCACTCCATTGCCGTAAAACTTAAATATAGCTCGTTCCACGGAACTTGATTTAGCGGATTTTGTCTTGCTGTCAGCGATCGCGCATAGAGCGCTCCAGTTATTTTCTAATAGATCTATCCAGTTAGCATCTTTGTCGGGCTCAATAATTCTAAAGTCCCGTTGTGATAGAGGGGTTACAGTAAGAAAATCTCTCTTTTCTTCAGGTTTTGCATAATCGCGAACAGCCTCATATCGAATATTGCATCCTCTTGAATTCTTCTTTTTCACCAAAAAACTAACAGATACTCCTACCCGTATTTGATCGTCGAATATATTGCCCGCTTCGCGACGCCTCCTCTCCCCACTCGTCCGTGCGTTACCTTTAAGATCAATAATATAGATCTCGTAGAATTCCTTCTCTACTGTTCGACGAAAACCGTCGAAAGTCCGGCTGTCTATAAAGCTATTGTTGGACACAAACGCCAGCACGCCATCGTCGTGCAGCCGGTCCGAAGCCCAGCGGAAGAAGCGGACATACATGTCGTAGAGCTTGGTCTTCTGCGCGGTCGAGGCGCGGACGTAAGAGGCCTTGATCCGCTTGTCGATTTCCGGGTACTCGCGGTTCTTGTTGTTCTCGTTCTCGTTCTTCTGGTTGGCGTTGTACGGCGGGTTTCCGATGATCACGGAAATCTTCCGCCGGTTCTGCCGCTTGATGCGCTCGACGTTCTCCTCCGACAGCGCCCCGAACAGGTCGGGCTGGTGGCCGGCGCGGATGCCGAGGCCGGCCGTGTTGTCCAGCGTGTCGACGAAACACAGGTTCGGAAACTCGGCGTATTGGCCGGTGAGCCCGTAATAGGTCGCCTCGATGTTCAGGTTGGCGACGTAATAGGGCAGGATCGCCACCTCGTTCGCGTGCAGCTCGTTGCGGTACTTGTAGGCGAGCTTGTCCTTCTGCCCGCGGAAGTGCTCCAGAAGCTCGCAGATGAAGGTGCCGGTGCCAGTCGCCGGATCGAGGATTTCCACGTCCCGCTCGATCAGCGCCTTGCCGAAATGCGCCTGGCACAGCCAGTCCGCCCCCTCGATCATGAAGCGGACGATCTCGTTCGGCGTATAGATTACGCCGAGCCGGTCGGCGGCCTTGGGGTTGTAGACCTTGTAGAAGTTCTCGTAGATGACCTTGAGAAACGTCTGCTTCTCGTGGTGGCTCGTGATGAGCGCCGCGTTCGAGCGGATCGTCGCGTAGTAGGGCTCGAGGGCCCTGAGCGTCTCGCGCTTCACCGCGCCGGTGAAGAATTTCTCCTCCAGCTCGTACAGTTCCTTGGCGATGTTGTTTTTCCGGTGGAAGTCGCCCTCGTTGAAGACATGGGTGAAAATCTCCTCCGTCAGGATGTGCTGGATCAGCATCTCCCTGACGTCCGCCTCGCCGATGGACGGATTGATCGTCTGCTTTGCCTGCGCGAGGAAGGCGTCGGCGGCGGCGCGGAAGTCCTCGTTCTCGGCGTAGGCGGTGTCGATGCGCGCGCGCAGGGCGTCGAGCACCATCGGCAGGTCGGCCTTGAACTGCTCGACCGCCTTGCGGAACTCGGCGATCTCCGGCCGCTCCCAGGAAAAGAACAGTTCGACCAGCCGCTCCAGCGCTTCGACGTCCTGCATCGAGCAGCGCGTCACCTCCTGCCGGTTCTGGATCAGGACGGCAATCTCGGAATTCTCGAAGATGATGTTGTCCTGCGGATAGCCCTTGCGCAGCTTCTTGGCGATCTCGGTGTCGAGATCGTCATTGGTGTCCTTGGCTTCCCAGAAGCCGAGCGGCACGCGCAGGTCGTGCAGGATGGTGCCGTCCGGATAGACCTTGGTCTTCAGCGGAGTCGCGTATTCCAGCTCCTCGACGAAGATCAGGTTCTTCGACCGCGCCCAGTCGTCCAACAGCCGCCGGAACGCCGGGCGGATGACCTGCTCGGTCTTCACGCCGGTGATCTTGTGCAGCTCGTCGAGCTTGTTGAGGTAGGTCTGGATAAGAAGCTGGCTCATCGTCCCCCCGAGACAGGAATATTAGAGCCGACGACCGGGAGTTGTGGAAGCCTCAATCGCCTTTCGCCGCCGCGATGCCCGGGTCGAGCCCGGGCACGACGATGAACCAGTGAGGCTCAGCGGAACCTCACAACCACGGCCTCTCCGCTTCCACCGCCTTCTCGAACCCGCCGATCCGCGCTTCCTTCTCCAGCGTCAGGCCGATGTCGTCGAGGCCGTTGAGCAGGCAGTGCTTGCGGAAGGGGTCGACGTCGAAATGGATCGTGCCCCCGTCCGGCCCGGTGATGGTCTGGCTTTCGAGGTCGACGGTGATCGTGGCGTTGGCGCCGCGGCCGGCATCGTCCATCAGCAGGTCGATCTGCTCCTGCGGCAGCTTGATCAGCAGCATGCCGTTCTTGAACGAGTTGTTGAAGAAGATGTCGCCGAAGGACGGCGCAATCACGCATCTGATGCCGAAATCCTGCAGCGCCCAGGGGGCATGCTCGCGGCTCGAGCCGCAGCCGAAATTGTCGCCGGCGATCAGGATCTTGGCGTTGCGCCAGGCCGGCTTGTTGAGCACGAAGTCCGGGTTCTCGCTGCCGTCCTCGTTGAAGCGCCGCTCGGCGAACAGGCCCTTGCCGAGGCCCGTGCGCTCGATCGTCTTCAGGTACTGCTTGGGGATGATCAGGTCGGTGTCGACGTTGACCAGCGGCAGCGGCGCGGCGACCCCGGTGAGCGTGGTGAACTTGTCCATTGGCGTGCGGTCCGTTCGGTTCGGCGCGATGGGCGCGGTGGGCGCGTCTTTCGGTCGGCCCTGTTTTGGGGCGACGGGCCCGCGAAATCAAGTCCCGCGGCCGCCGCGGCCCGGCCGGCCCCCCCGGGGGGGGGGGGGCAGCCTCCCGGCCGTCTAGCGCATGATGCGGCCGGCCGGTCCGGAGCCGGCGGCGGGAATCGCCGCAGAGCGCGGGGCCTTCGCCGCCGCGTAGCAGGCGTGGATCGCCGCGCAGCGCTCCGCGCGGTCGGGATGCTCGGCGCTTCTGCTCTTGTGCGGGAAGATGCGGCAGACCTGGTCGATGTCGCCTTCCCGCAGCCAGCCTTCCGCCTTGCCGCGCTTGGCCGCGTAGCAGTCGGCCTCGGTCTCGCCGGGCCCGTTCAGCTGGTGGCCGCATTCGTGGGTGTAGACGAACAGCCGCGTCGTCGCCGACAGCCGGTCGAGCTTGACGGGATTGAGCACGATGAACGCGCCGATCGAGGCGCCGTAGTCGCCGAGGTCCGCGGTCACGATGGTGCGGGTGCGCCCGCAGGAGGGCACGCGGCCGCCGATCATGTAGTCGCCGGCGGCGTAGAGCTTGCCGCGCAGGACGATGTCCTGGCCGCCCGCATTCCGGCCGCCCCTGTTCTGATCGTCCGCGCGGGCCGGCGCGCCCGTGAGCGCGGCCACGAAGGCCACCGCGAGCGATCCCGTGACCGCCGCCGCCAGCAGTCCTGCCACAACCCTGAGTATGTGCCGCATCCCGTATCCGCTTTCGCCGGTCCGCCCCCGCCGACTGACGTCACAATAGCAACGAGGGGGCTCCGGGAGGAAGCGGAAACAGGACCACGGCCGCTCAAAAATGCGGCGGCGGCGACGGGCGGTACCGGGCTGCTGCGGGGCGACGGCGGGGAGAAGCCGGCGAGACGGCGGGGCGAAGGCGGGGCGAGGCTCTGTCGGCTTCGGATCGCGCAAGGAAAACGGGCCGGGGATCGCTCCCCGGCCCGCCGGTCGTCGTCGCCGGATCGCCGCCCGCTAGTGGACGACGTCGAAGCGATCCGCGTTCATCACTTTCGTCCAGGCCTTCACGAAGTCCTTCACGAACTTCTCCTGGTTGTCGTCCTGGGCGTAAACCTCTGAATAGGCACGCAGAATCGAGTTGGAGCCGAACACGAGGTCCATGCGCGTCGCGGTCCACCTGGTGGCGCCCGTCTTGCGGTCGCGGATCTCGTAGAGGCCGTTCTCGGCCGGCACCCACGTGTAGGCCATGTCGGTCAGGTTGACGAAGAAGTCGTTCGTCAGCGCCCCTTCCCGGTCGGTGAGGACACCGTGCTTCGTGCCGCCGTGGTTGGTGCCGAGAACCCGCATTCCGCCTACGAGAACCGTCATTTCCGGCGCGGTCAGGCGCATCAGCTGGGTGCGGTCGAGCATCAGCTCTTCCGGGCTGACGACATAGTCCTTCTTGAGCCAGTTGCGGTAGCCGTCGGCGAGCGGTTCCAGCACGTCGAAGGACTCCGCGTCGGTCATCGCGTCGGTGGCGTCGCCACGGCCCGGCTCGAACGGCACCGCGACGTCGTAACCGGCCGCCTTCGCCGCCTTTTCGACGCCGACATTGCCCGCGAGCACGATCACGTCGGCGACGCTGGCGCCGGCTTCCTTGGCGATCGGCTCGAGCACCGACAGCACCTTCGCAAGCCGCGCCGGCTCGTTGCCTTCCCAGTCCTTCTGGGGGCTGAGGCGGATGCGCGCGCCGTTGGCGCCGCCGCGCATGTCCGAGCCGCGATAGGTACGCGCGCTGTCCCAGGCGGTGGCGACCATGTCGGCGACGCTCAGGCCGCTCGCGGCGATCTTCGCCTTGACGGCGTCAGCGTCGTAGCCGGTCGGGCCGGCGGGAATCGGATCCTGCCAGATCAGGTCTTCCTTCGGCACGTCCGGGCCGATGTAGCGGGCCTTCGGTCCCATGTCGCGATGGGTCAGCTTGAACCAGGCGCGCGCGAAGGTGTCCTTGAAGTACTCGGGATCGGCCATGAACTTTTCGCAGATCGCCTTGTAGGCCGGGTCGAACCGCATCGCCATGTCGGCGTCCGTCATGATCGGGTTGTGGCGGATCGAGGGATCGCTGGCGTCGACCGGTCGGTCCTCTTCCTTGATGCCGACCGGCTCCCACTGCCAGGCGCCGGCGGGCGACTTCTGCAGCCACCAGTCGTACCCGAACAGCAGCTTGAAGTAGCCCATGTCGAACTGGGTCGGATGCGTCGTCCAGGCGCCTTCGATGCCCGAGGTCACGGCGTGACTCGCCAGCCCGTTCTGGTTGGGGTTCGCCCAGCCCAGGCCCTGCATCTCGGGACCGGCGGATTCCGGATCGGGGCCGAGGGCCTTCGCGTCGCCGTTGCCGTGGGTCTTGCCGACGGTGTGGCCGCCGGCGGTCAGCGCGACGGTCTCCTCGTCGTTCATGGCCATGCGGGCGAAGGTCTCGCGCACCTGGGCCGCCGTCTTCAGCGGATCGGGCTTGCCGTTGACCCCTTCCGGGTTCACGTAGATCAGGCCCATCTGCACCGCCGCCAGCGGGTTCTCCATCGTCGAGGGATCGTCGACGTTTTCATAGCGGTCGTCGCTCGGCGCCAGCCATTGCTTCTCCGCGCCCCAATAGGTGTCGATCTCCGGATGCCAGATGTCCTCGCGGCCGAAACCGAAGCCGAAGGTCTTCAGCCCCATCGATTCGTAGGCGACGTTGCCGGCCAGGATGATCAGGTCGGCCCACGAGATCTTGTTGCCGTATTTCTTCTTGATCGGCCACAGCAGGCGGCGCGCCTTGTCGAGGCTGACGTTGTCCGGCCAGGAGTTCAGCGGAGCGAAGCGCTGGTTGCCCGTGCCGCCGCCGCCGCGACCGTCGGCCAGACGGTAGGAGCCTGCGGCGTGCCATGCCATGCGGATCATCAGGCCGCCATAGTGACCCCAGTCGGCCGGCCACCATTCCTGGCTGTCGGTCATCAGCGCGTGCATGTCCTTCTTCAGCGCCTCGACGTTGAGCTCCTTCAGCTCCTCGCGATAGTCGAAGTCCTTCCCCATCGGGTTGGTCTTCGTGTCATGCTGATTGAGGATGTCGAGGTTGAGGGCGTTCGGCCACCAGTCCATGACCGAACTGCCGACCTCGGTAACCGCGCCGTGCATCACCGGGCATTTGCCTGATTTGTCGGCCTTCGCGTCCATCATCTGTCTCCGTTCGTTGTCTGTGGTTTTTCGGTGTTTTCTTTATCGAGCTAGTGTGACGTGCCGGCGGCGGCCGCCACGTTCGGATTCCCGGCCACGAAGGCCCTCCTCGATTTTGAAGCGTTCTAAGCTGATATTGACGCGTCGCGCCAATCAGCGCAAATTAGAATTCCATAAGAATTGATAAGCTGAACTTATAGTGCCCACTCTGAAGCAGTTTAGATATCTGGACGCATTGGCCCGCGAGCGGAACTATGCCCGCGCCGCGGCGTCCTGCCGCATAAGCCAGCCGGCGTTGTCCATGCAGATCAAGGAGCTGGAAGGCGAGCTCGGGGTCGCCCTGGTCGAGCGCGGCCGCGGCGTTTTCGCCCTGACCGCCGCCGGCAACGAGATCGTGAAACGAGCCCGCGCGATCCTGCGCGCGACCGACGACCTCGTCGACTTCGCCCGACACGCCGACCGGCCGCTGTCGGGCACCCTCAGGTTCGGCGTCATCCCGACGATCGCGCCCTATCTGCTGCCGCGCGCGCTGCCGCTGATCCGGGCGCGCTTCCCCGACATCACGCTGGAACTGCGCGAGGCGCAGACTGCCGACCTCGTCGACGACCTGTCGCGCGGGACGCTCGATCTCGTGCTCCTGTCGCTGCCGATCGAGGCGCCGGACATCGAGACCATGCATCTTTTCGACGACCGGTTCCTGCTTGTCACCGCGGCCGACGAGTCGCTCGACGAGCGCAAGCGCGTCGATATTTCGAGCCTCGACGAGCGCCGGCTGCTCCTTCTGTCGGAGGGCCATTGCCTGCGCGACCAGGCGCTGAGCCTGTGCCGGACGGCCGACCGCCAGACGCTCGGAGAGCTCGGCGCGACGAGCCTGACGACGATCGTGCAGATGGTGGCCAACGGCTTCGGCGCGACGCTCCTGCCGGAAATGGCCATCGATGCGGAAGTGCGCGACGATCGGACCGCGCTCCTGCGCTTCCGCGACCCGCAGCCGAGCCGGGAGATCGGCCTGGCCTGGCGGCGCACTTCGGCGCGCAAGTCCGATTTCGTCGCGGTCGGCCAAGCGCTGAGCGAGCTCGCCCCCGCCGCCTGACCTATCCGGCGAAAGCCAGCGTCGGCAGGTCTACCACCGTCGAGCCGCCGTCGACGGTCACGATGGAGCCGTTCATCATCGCCGCCTCGGCGCTGGCGACGAAGCAGATGACGTTGGCGACCTCCTCCGGCGTCGCCGGCCGGCCGAGCGGCACGTCCCTGGTCACGAGCGCGTAGGCTTCCTCGACCGAGGAAAGCCCCCGCTCCTCGACCAGCATCCGCATTTCCTCGTCCGCCATCGCCGTCGCGACCCAGCCGGGACATACCGTATTGGTGCGCACGCCCCTGCGGCCGTAGTCGCGGGCGAGCGATTTCCCGAGGCCGATCAGCGCGTGCTTCATGGTGACGTAGCCCGCCGCGTCGGGCGCGGCGAACAGACCGGCGATCGAGGCGACGATGACGATATTGCCTTTCGTCTCGATCAGGTCCGGCAGGCACTCGCGGGCGCAGACGAAGGCGGTGTTCAGGTTCGCCCTGGCCGACTCCGCCCAGGTCTCGTCGCTCATGGAGACGGTCGGGCCGATGCCGTGACCGCCGGCGTTGGCGATCAGGATGTCGAGCGGGCCGAACGCGTCGCGAGCCGCCGCGACGGCCGCGCGGACGCTCCGCGTGTCGGCGGCGTCTCCCGCGACCGCGAGGCCGCCGATCTCGGCGGCCACGGCCTCGAGCGGCTCGCGCCGGCGGCCCATGAGAGCGACACTCGCCCCTTCCGATCCCATCCGCCGCGCGACCGCCGCCCCGATTCCGCTGCCGCCGCCCGTGACCAGGACCGACTTACCGGAGAAACGCATCCGACCTCCGAGGCTCCCCGCGACAATCAGTGATAGCCCTCGCCGGGCTTCACCTTGCCGCGGAACGTCCAGTACACGAAGGCGGTGTAGCCGAGCACGATCGGCAGCATGAAGATCGCGCCGATCAGGGTGAAGATCTGGCTCGCCGGGACCGCCGCCGCGTCCCACACCGTGACGCTCGGCGGCACCATCAGCGGGAAGGTCGAGATGGCGAGGCCGAGATAGGACAGGAGGAACAGCGCCAGCGCCGACAGGAACGGCGTCGCCGTGCCGCCGCGATCGAGCGCGACCCAGAGCAGGATCGAGAATCCGGCGGTCAGGAGCGGCACCGGCCACAGATAGTAGATGTTCGGCTCGGAGAACCAGCGCTCGGCGATCCGCTCGAAGGCGTAGGGCGTCCACATGCTGACGACGGCGATGAAGACGAGCACGACGAGCAGGATGGTGCGCGCCTGCCGCCGGCCCCGCTCGGCGACCTCGCCCTCGGTGCGCATGATGAGCCAGGTCGCCCCGAGCAGCGCGTAGCCGCAGACGAGACCGAAGCCGCACATCACCGAGAACGGCGTCAGCCAGTCCCAGGTTCCGCCGGCGAACGCGCCGTTCTCCACCTCGATGCCCTGGATCAGTCCGCCGAGGATCAGCCCCTGGCAGAAGGCGGCGATCGTCGAGCCGGCCGAGAACGCGAAGTCCCAATGGCCGTGGCGCGGCTTCGCCACCCATCGGAATTCGAACGACACCCCCCGGAAGATCAGCGACAGGAGCATCACGATCGCCGGCAGGTAGAGCGCCGGCATGATGATCGCATAGGCCCTGGGGAAGGCGACCCACAGGCCGCCGCCGCCGAGGATCAGCCAGGTCTCGTTGCCGTCCCAGAAGGGCGCGACCGAGTTCATCATCTGGTCGCGCTCGGTTTCCTTGCGCGCGAAGGGGAAGAGGATGCCGATGCCGAGGTCGAAGCCGTCGAGCACCACGTACATGGCGACGGCGGTCGCGATCAGGCCGGCCCAGACGACCGGGAGATAGAATTCCAGCGTCAGGTCCATTTAGAGCCTCTCATGGTCAAATGGAACCATTCTGACGTGGCGATTTCGGGTCAAGGCCAAGCCGGCGGACGAAAAGCGTATCTGGATACGGTCGAGGACGACAGCGCCGGCATTGGCCCGAAAT
>JAEWYT010000070.1 GCA_023458595.1 Pseudomonadota bacterium | reverse complement strand
TCCAGGACCAGAACACGATCGGCAATCTCTGCCGTGAGAAGGGCATCATTTTCCACGAGGATGCCGCACAGGCCACGGGCAAGATGCCGCTGGACATGCAGACCATGCCCATTGACCTGATGAGCCTGGCTTCGCACAAGTCCTATGGACCCAAGGGCATTGGTGCGCTGTACGTGCGCCGCAAGCCCCGCGTGCGCCTGGAGGCCCAGATGCACGGTGGCGGCCATGAGCGTGGCATGCGTTCGGGCACCCTGCCCACGCACCAGATCGTGGGCATGGGCGAAGCCTTCCGCATCGCCAAGGAAGAAATGCAGCAGGACTTCGACCACGCCAAGCGCCTGCAGCAGCGCCTGCTGGAAGGTCTGAAGGACATCGAGCAGGTGTTCGTGAACGGGGACATGGAGCACCGCGTGCCCCACAACCTGAACATCAGCTTCAACTACGTCGAAGGTGAGTCCCTGATCATGGGTATCAAGGGCCTGGCCGTTTCCTCGGGTTCGGCATGTACCTCGGCCAGCCTGGAGCCCAGCTATGTCCTGCGCGCCCTGGGGCGCAGCGATGAGTTGGCACACAGCTCGCTGCGCATGACCATCGGCCGCTTCACGACCGAGGAAGAGATCGATTACGCGATTGCGACCATCCGCAAGAACGTAGAGAAGCTGCGCGAATTGAGCCCGCTGTGGGAAATGTACAAGGACGGTGTGGACCTGAGCACCATCCAGTGGGCTGCGCACTGAGCCGTCACATAGATTGAATTTGAAGAGGTAGACATCATGGCTTACTCCGACAAGGTCATTGACCACTACGAAAATCCCCGCAACGTTGGCTCGTTTGAAAAAGGCGATGACAGCGTGGGTACCGGCATGGTGGGTGCGCCCGCCTGCGGTGACGTGATGAAGCTGCAGATCAAGGTCAACCCTGAAACGGGCGTGATCGAAGATGCGCGCTTCAAGACCTATGGTTGCGGCTCGGCGATTGCCTCGTCCTCCCTGGTGACAGAGTGGGTGAAGGGCAAGACGCTGGACGAAGCGGCTGCGCTGAAGAACAGCATGATCGCTGAGGAGCTGGCATTGCCCCCCGTGAAGGTGCATTGCTCCATCCTGGCGGAAGATGCCATCAAGGCTGCGGTCGACGACTACCGCGCCAAGCACAGCGAAACTGCCTCGGCTGCATAACCATGGCTGTCACGCTGACGGATGCTGCTGCACGCCACGTGGGGCGTTACCTCACCAAGCGTGGCAAGGGGATCGGGGTGCGTCTGGGGGTCAAGACCACCGGCTGCTCCGGTCTGGCTTACAAGCTGGAGTACGTGGATGCGCCCGAACCTGAGGATGTGGTGTTCGAAAGCCATGGCATCAAGGTGATGATCGATCCCAAGAGCCTGGCGTACATCGACGGCACGGAGCTGGACTTCGTGCGCGAAGGTTTGAACGAGGGCTTCAAGTTTCACAACCCCAATGAGCGTGATCGCTGTGGCTGTGGAGAAAGCTTCCGGATCTGATTGCTGAAGGGCGGTTGTGCTGCCCCTGATTTTTCAAACCGCCATTGCAGCAGTGCTGGCGGTTTTTTATTGACATGAACCTTCAGTCTGACGATTTCGAATTGATGGGCCTGCCCCGGCAGTTTGCGCTGGACCGCGCGTTGCTGGACGAGCGCTGGAAAGAGCTGCAAAAGCAGACCCACCCCGACCGCTTTGCCGGTGAAGGCGGTGTGGCGCAGCGGGTGGCCATGCAATGGTCGGTGCGCATCAATGAGGCCTACCAGCGGCTGAAACACCCGCTCAAGCGCGCGGCCTACCTGTGTGAATTGTTTGGCGTGCCTGTGCGTGCCGAGGACAACACGGCGATGCCTGCGGCATTCCTGATGCAGCAGATGGAATGGCGCGAGGCGCTGGAAGAAGCCGACTCCGAAGCGGATGTGGATGCTTTGGCCGATGAGGTCATGCTGGTCAAGCGTCAGATGCTTCAAAATTGTGAGCGTCTGCTGGCGTCGCCGGAGGGGGCGGCACAGGCCGTACAGGTGGTGAGATCCCTCATGTTTGTTGAGCGCTTTGCGCAAGACATCGAACGCCGCCGCGAGCAACTGGAACAATAACCCAGTCGTTGCATGCAACGTCGCGTCCAGCACACCCCGGTGCGGGCGTCCAGAGCGGAGCATTCCGTTCACACAGAGACTGATGAACATGGCTTTATTGCAAATCTCCGAACCCGGTCAATCGCCCAATCCCCACCAGCGCCGCATCGCGGTGGGGATCGACCTGGGTACGACCCATTCCCTGGTGGCCTCGGTGCGCAACGGCGTGGCCGAGTGCCTGCCGGATGACCAAGGGCGGGTGTTGCTGCCATCCGTGGTGCGCTATGCCCCCGAGGGCAAGCGCCAGATTGGCTACGAGGCGCGTGGACACGAAGTGGAGGATGCGCCCAACACCATCGTGTCGGTCAAGCGCTTCATGGGTCGCAGCCTGTCCGACCTGGGGGCGCAGGTGCAGCAACTGCCCTACACCTTCGAGCCGCAGGCCGAGCAGGGCATGGTCAGCCTGCAGACCCGCGCTGGCACCAAGAGCCCCGTGGAAATCAGTGCCGAAATCCTGGCCACGCTGCGTTACCGCGCGGAAGACACGTTCAACGATGACCTCTACGGCGCGGTCATCACCGTGCCCGCGTACTTCGACGATGCGCAACGCCAGGCCACCAAGGATGCGGC
>JAEWYT010000069.1 GCA_023458595.1 Pseudomonadota bacterium | reverse complement strand
CGACCATGAAATAGGCGCGTGCAAAGCTGAACAGCCCGTGCAGGTCATCCTCGCCGAACAAGGCCGCGTGCAGCACCAGTTGCCCCTGGGTGCTGTGCACGATGGGAATAGCCAGCGGCAGCTCGGTGTAGCCGGTGATGATCTTGCCCACCAGGTAGGCGCCCTTGTTGCGGTAGAACAGGCTGGACAGCACCTGGATCTGGAAGTTAGCGCGCAGCGTCAGGCCCGCCAAGCGCTCGCGCATGCGGGCGGCCAGTACGGCGATGTCGCGGGCCAGGTCCTCGAACGGCGCTTGCAGCTGCAGCTGCTGCACCAGGGCCTGCAGTGCCTGCGGCAAGGCGTCCAGCGATCCGGGGTAATAGGCACGGTACGTGGGCGCATCGTCCGGGTCCCGGCTCTCCAGGTACTCGGTGCTGACAGCCGGCCGCACGAAGATGAAATCGTTGTGGAAGTGGGTGCGGTGCAGGATCTTGGTGGTGACGGAGTTGAAGAAGGTCTCCGCCAGCTCCGGCTGCAGGTGCTCCACCATCAGGCCGATGTAGTGCAGCTTGACCTGCTGCCACACCGGCATGGGCAGCAGGCCGGCGTGGAACTCGGTCTCCAGCCGCTGCACGCACTCGGTAACGCGCAGATCGTAGAACGCGATGCGCTCGCGTTGCGCGGTCTGCTGGCCGCTCCAGTCGGCCTGTTCGAAACGGCGCTTGGCGCGGGCCGATTCAGCCCGAAACAGGCGGTAATGGCGGTCAAAGCCATCCATCATCGCCTGGGCGATGCCAAAGGCCTGGGGAGCGTCCAGCTGCTGGGGAAACATGGCTCAACGCACGCCAATACGCCCCAGGCGCAGGGCCCGGGGCCGGCCACTAGCCCGCCGTTCAGTCACGCTGGCGCTCGGCCACCAGCTGCACAGCGCGCTGGTGGATTTCATGCAGGCCACCGACGCCGGGGACGGTCATCTCCAGGTTGGTGATGTGGCCGTTCTTCAGGCTATAGCACCAGCCGTGCAGCGACACGCTCTGACCGCGGGCCCAGGCGTCCTGCATCACGGTGCTCTGCGCCACGTTCATCACCTGCTCGATGGCGTTCAGCTCGCACAGCACGTCGTGGCGGTACTGCACGGGCGTGGCCTTGATCAGGTCATAGTGCTTGTCGCGCACGTCGCGCACATGGCGGGTCCAGTTGTCGGCCAGGCCCAGGCGGATGCCTTCCAGTGCCGCCAGCACGCCGCCGCAGCCGTAGTGGCCCACGACCATCAGGTGCTCGACCTTGAGGTGGTCGACCGAGTACTGGATGGTGGACAGGCAGTTCAGGTCGCTGGGCACCACCACGTTGGCCACGTTGCGGTGCACGAAGACTTCACCCGGCTCCAGCCCGGTGATCTGGTTGGCAGGCACGCGGCTGTCCGAGCAACCGATCCACATGTACTTGGGTTTTTGCTGCGACATCAGCCCGGTGAAGAACCCGGGGCGGTCGCGCTCCATCTGGGCAGCCCATTCCTTGTTGTGCACAAACAGGTCATCGATGGAGGTAGTGGTCATGTGGCCTTCCTTTTCAGATTGCATGGAACATGCGCCGGACAGCGAGCGTGCCTTCAGCAGGTTTCCGCGAACAGTTCGCGGCCGATGAGCATGCGGCGAATCTCGCTGGTGCCGGCGCCAATTTCGTAGAGTTTCGCATCCCGCCACAGACGGCCCAGCGGGTACTCGTTGATATACCCATTGCCGCCATAGATTTGCACGCCTTCTCCGGCCATCCAGGTGGCCTTCTCGGCGCACCACAGGATCACGCTGGCGCAGTCCTTGCGCACCTGGCGCACGTGATCGGTGCCCAGCATGTCCAGGTTCTTGGCCACGGTATAGGCGAAGGAACGGCCCGCCTGCAGCACGGTGTACATGTCGGCCACCTTGCCCTGGATGAGCTGGAACTCGCCAATGCTCTGGCCGAACTGCTTGCGGTCGTGGATGTAGGGCACGACGTTGTCCATCACGCTCTGCATGATGCCCAGCGGGCCACCGGTCAGCACGGCGCGCTCGTAGTCCAGGCCGCTCATCAGCCCCTTGGCGCCACCGTTGACCTGGCCCAGCACGTTCTCGGCGGGCACTTCCACGTTCTGGAACACCAGCTCGCCGGTGTGGCTGCCGCGCATGCCCAGCTTGTCCAGCTTCTGGGCGATGGAGAAGCCGGGCATGCCCTTCTCGATCAGGAACGCCGTCACGCCGCGCGCGCCCAGCTCGGGTTCGCTCTTGGCGTAGACCACCAGGGTGTCGGCGTCGGGGCCGTTGGTGATCCACATCTTGTTGCCGTTGAGCAGGTAGTAGCCGCCCTTGTCCTCGGCCTTGAGCTTCATGCTGATCACGTCGGAGCCCGCGCCCGGCTCGCTCATGGCCAGCGCGCCCACGTGCTCGCCGCTGATCAGCTTGGGCAGGTACTTGGCCTTCTGCGCGGCGTTGCCGTTGCGGTTGATCTGGTTCACGCACAGGTTGCTGTGCGCGCCATACGACAGGCCCACCGAAGCGCTGGCGCGCGAGATTTCCTCCATGGCCACCATGTGCGCCAGATAGCCCATGTCGGCGCCGCCGTACTGCTCGGGCACGGTGATGCCCAGCACGCCCAGCTCGCCGAACTTGCGCCACAGGTCCATGGGGAACTGGTCGCTGCGGTCGATCTCGGCGGCGCGCGGGGCGATCTCGGTCTGCGCGAACTCGCGCACCGCGTCGCGCAGCGCATCAATGTCTTCACCCAGCTGGAAGTTCAGTCCTGGCAGTTGGCTCATGGTGGTGTCTCCTTGTGTGTATCGGTGTCTGTGCCGGGGCTGGCGATCGGCGCCGCCTATTTGCCCGCAATCCCTGGGCGCCCCTGCACCGCCATCAGCGTGCAGTGCATGGTGGCGCAGAGTTTGTCCTGCCCGCCGTCGATCGCGAAGGCCCGGCCTTCGGCCAGGACGATGGTGCGTCCGGGCTTGAGCACCCGGCCTTCGCAGCGAAAGCGCTGCCCCTTGGCGGGCGCCAGCAGGTTGATCTTGAATTCGATGGTCAGCACCCCGGCGTCTTCCGGCATCAGGCTGAAGCCGGCATAGCCGCAGGCGGAATCCAGCGCCGCCGACAACATGCCGGCGTGGATGAAGCCGTGTTGCTGCGTCAGGCCTGGGGCCCAGTCAAAGCTGATGTCCACCGCGCCCGGCGCCAGGTGGGTGAGTTGCGCCCCCAGCGTGCTCATGGCGCCCTGCAGTGCAAAGCTGTCCCGCACACGCTGCAGGCTGTCGGTCTGGGCCATGTTGTCTCCTTGGC
>JAEWYT010000068.1 GCA_023458595.1 Pseudomonadota bacterium | reverse complement strand
CGTTCAGGCTGGATGGGTCCCGTGCCATACGCCCCCTCCTCCCGGGCCCGGCAGCGCCCGGCGAAGGCGGGCGGCACGAAGTACTGCTACCGGCGGGCCGGCCACGGCGCGGCTTCGGTCTCGCGGTCAGTTGCCGAACAACGCCGCGTAGCGCTCCGGCGCGAAGCCGATCTCGATCGTCCCGCCCTTCTCCAGAACGGGGCGCTTGATCATCGAGGGCTGATCGAGCATCAGCCGGATGGCCCTCTCCTCGTCGAGCCCGGCCTTCTCCTCGTCGGGGAGCCTGCGGAACGTGGTGCCGGCCCGGTTAAGGACCCTCTCCCAGCCGGCGGCGGCGCACCAGCGCCGCAGCGCCTCCGCGGTCACGCCTTGCTTCCTGTAGTCGTGGAAAGCGTAGGCGACGCCGTGCGCGTCGAGCCAGGCGAAGGCCCTTTTCATCGTGTCGCAGTTCCTGATGCCGTAGACGGTGGCGGGCATGGATCACTCCGGTCGCAATGAAGAACACTCGGCATCAGACGCTTGCGATCGGATATCCGGAGGATGTCCGCTCCGCGACGCTCGCTGACCGCGTTTCTCGGCCGGCCGCTCCTGCGGGCGCCGCTCCCATTGGAGCATAAGGGAATAAATGCCTCGAAGCACACCACACACGACCGGCCGCGGCAACGGCCACGCTCCCGCGACCGGCGGCGAGCGCACGGGCGAGAGACGCGAACCGGGAATGGAGCGCCGGAGCGGGAGCGATTGACACCGGCCGATCGCGAACATTATATCATTCCAGTAAGTAATTGATTCTATTATGCTCCAACGGGATCGGCAAGGTTTTCGATGACCGATCTGCTGCTGCAGAATGAGCCGCTGATCCGGATCGCGCTGTTTCTCGGCATCCTTCTGGTCATGGCGCTGTGGGAGGTGGCCGCGCCGCGCCGGCGGCGGGAGATCCCGCGCCTGATCCGCTGGAGCAACAATATCGGCATGGTCGTCATCGACACGCTGCTGGTACGCCTCGCCTTCCCGGTCGTGGCGGTCGGGCTCGCGGTCGTCGCCGGCGAGCGCGGCTGGGGCCTGCTCAACGTCTTCGACGTGCCATTCTGGATCGCCTTCGTCGTCTCGGTGCTGGCGCTCGATCTCGCCATCTATCTGCAGCACGTGATGTTCCATGCGGTCCCGGCCCTGTGGCGGCTGCACCGGATGCATCACGCCGATCTCGAGTTCGACGTTTCCACCGGGCTGCGCTTCCACCCGATCGAGATCCTGCTGTCGATGGGCATCAAGCTCGCCGTGGTCGCCGTCTTGGGGCCGCCGGCGGTCGCCGTGCTGGTCTTCGAGGTGCTCCTGAACGCCACCTCGATGTTCAACCATTCGAACATCGGCATCCCGCCCGCGGTCGACCGCATCCTGCGGCTCGTCGTGGTGACGCCGGACATGCACCGCGTTCATCACTCGATCCATCCGAGCGAGACGAACAGCAATTTCGGCTTCAACCTGCCCTGGTGGGACCGGCTGCTGGGAACGTATCGGCCGCAGCCGCGCGACGGCCACGAAGGCATGACGATCGGCATCGAGCAGTTCCGTACCCGCCGCGACCTGTGGCTCGACCGCATGCTGCTGCAGCCGCTGCGCGGGCCGGCGAGCGGCTATCCGATCAACCGCGAGAGAGAGAAGACGGAGAAGAAAGATCCGTAATCGCCGGCGCGCGAGGGCCGCCACGGCCGGCGCTACAGCGACTTCCTGACCGCCTTCGCCATGACGCCGACGATGCCCTTGCGGAAGAGCATGACGCAGACGACGAAGATGCAGCCCTGGATAATCGTCACCCAGGCGCCGAAGGTCGCCAGGTAGTTCTGCATCGTGACGATGACGGCGGCACCGACGATCGGGCCGAAGACGGTACCCATGCCGCCGATCAGGGTCATCAGCACGACCTCGCCGGACATCGTCCAGTGCACGTCGGTGAGCGAGGCGAGCTGGAAGACGATCGCCTTGGTCGCGCCGGCGAGCCCGGCCAGCGTCGCCGACAAGACGAAGACGGCGAGTTTGTAGCGGGTGACCCGGTAGCCGAGGGAGACGGCGCGCGGCTCGTTCTCGCGGATCGCCTTCAGCACCTGGCCGAAGGGCGAATGAACGATGCGGTAGATGAAAAGCACGCCGCCGAAGGTGATCGCCAGGACGACGAAATAGAGCGCCAGGTCGGACCGAAGGTCGAGCAAGCCGACGAGATCGCCGCGCGGCACCGCCTGAATACCGTCCTCGCCACCGGTGAACGGCGCCTGCACCGAAAAGAAATAGACCATCTGCGCGAAGGCCAGCGTCACCATCGCGAAGTAGATGCCCTGCCGGCGAATGGCGAGCGAACCGATCGCCGCTCCCAGAACGGCGGCGGCCGCCGTGCCCGACAGAATGGCGAGCTCCGGCGACAGGCCCCAGACCGCGGCAGCGTGCGCCGAGACGTAGCTCGCACCGCCGAAATAGGCCGCGTGGCCGAACGAGAGCAGCCCGCCATAGCCGAGCAGGAGGTTGAACGCGCAGGCGAAGAGCGCGAAGCACATCACCTTCATCAGGAAGACGGGGTAGAGGAGGAACGGCGCGACGAGCCCCATCGCCAGCAATGCGACGAAGATCGCGGCGTGGTGGCGCGGTACGCGATCCGCCGCCCGCGCTACGAGGACGTCGGCGGTTCCCGCTTCGCTTGCCGCCGACATCACGCCGCCTTTCCGAACAGGCCGGCCGGTTTCACCAGCAGGACGATCGCCATGATCACGAAGATCACCACCGAGGAGGCCTCCGGATAGAAGACCTTCGTCAGGCCCTCGACCAGGCCGAGACCGAAGCCGGTGACGATCGAGCCGAGGATCGAGCCCATGCCGCCGATGACGACCACCGCGAAGACGACGATGATCAGGTCCGCGCCCATGTTCGGATTGACCGAGTAGATCGGTGCCGCGAGCACCCCGGCGAAGGCCGCCAGACCGACGCCGAAGCCGTAGGTGAGCGTGATCATGCGCGGAACGTTGATCCCGAAGGCGCCGACGAGCGCCGGGTTTTCCGTGGCGGCGCGCAGATAGGCGCCGAGCCGTGTCTTCTCGATCGCGAACCAGGTGGCGACGCACACGGACAGCGAGGCCACGATCACCCAGGCGCGGTAGTTCGGCAGGAACATGAAGCCGAGGTTCTGGCCGCCGGCCAGTTGCGGGGGAACGGAATAGGGCAGACCCGATATGCCGTACCGGTTGCGCAGCACGCCCTGAATGACGAGGGCGAGCCCGAATGTGAGCAGCAGGCCGTAGAGATGGTCGAGCTGATGGAGCCGCGCTATCAGCAGCCGCTCCGTCACGACACCGGAGATGCCGACGATCGCCGGCGCGAGCAGGAGCGCCGGCCAGTAGCCAAAACCCAGGTAGTTGAGCAGCATCCACGCCACGAACGCGCCGAGCATGTACTGCGCGCCATGAGCGAAGTTGATGATGTTGAGCAGGCCGAAGATGATCGCCAGCCCGAGCGAGAGCATGGCGTAGAACGAGCCGTTGATGAGGCCGAGCAGAAGCTGGCCGAACAGGGCCTGCGGAGGGATGCCTAGGAGTTCGACCATCCGCTCACACCCCGAGATAGCTTTCGATCTTGCCGATGTTCCCGTCGAGCTCGCCGTTCGGGATCATGTCGATCACCCTTCCCTGCTCGACCACGTAGTGGCGGTCTGCGATCGCGGAGGCGAAGCGGAAGTTCTGTTCGACCAGGACGATGGTGAAGCCGTCCCGCTTGAGCGTGGCTATCGTGCGGCCGATCTGCTGCACGATGACGGGCGCCAGCCCCTCCGTCGGCTCGTCGAGCAGCAGCATCTTTGCGCCGGTGCGCAAGATGCGGCCGATCGCCAGCATCTGCTGCTCCCCGCCCGACAGCTTCGTGCCCTGGCTCGACAGCCGCTCCTTCAGGTTGGGGAACAGCTCGAAGACCTGTGCGACCGAAAGCCCGCCCGGCTTTATCTCGGGCGGCAGCATCAGGTTCTCCTCCACGGACAGCGAGGAGAATATGCCGCGCTCCTCGGGACAGAAGGCGATTCCGGCCCGGGCGATGGCCCGCGCCGGCAGGCCGATCGTCTCGCGCCCGTCGAAGGTCACGGACCCGGAGCGCTTCTGCAGGATGCCCATGATCGCCTTGAGGGTCGTCGTCTTGCCGGCACCGTTGCGCCCGAGGAGCGTGACGACCTCGCCGGGCGCGACGTCGAAGTCGACACCGTGCAGGACGTGGCTCTCGCCGTACCACCCCTGCAGGCCCCGCACCGCCAGGACGGGCCGGCCGGCGCCGGCATGCCCCGTCATCGCCCGGGCCGCCTCAGCCATGTCCGGCTCCGATGTAGGCTTCCACGACGCGCGGGTCGTTCGAAACGGCCGCGTAGTCTCCTTCCGCCAGCACCTTGCCGCGCGCGAGCACGGTGATCGTGTCGGAGAGCGACGCGACGACCGACAGGTTGTGCTCGACCATGAGGATCGTGCGGTCGACGGAAATACGCTCGATCAGCGCCGAAATGCGCTCGATGTCCTCCTGCGCCATACCGGCCATCGGCTCGTCCAGCAGCAGCATCTCCGGGTCGAGCGCCAGCGTCGTGGCGATCTCCAGCGCCCGTTTGCGCCCGTAGGACAGGTCGCCCGCGTCGACCGCGGCGAGTTCCTCCAGCCCGACATCGGCGAGCAACGACATTGCCTTCTCGTCGAACCGGGACAGCACCCTCTGCGAGCGCCAGAAGTCGAACGAATGGCCGCGCTTGCGCTGCAGCGCCACGCGCACGTTCTCCAGGGCGGTCATGTGCGGGAAGACCGCCGAAATCTGGAACGAGCGCACGAGCCCGAGCCGCGCGATATCCGCCGGCGACAGGGTCGTGATGTCGACGCCCTTGTAGGTGATCCTGCCGCGTGTCGGCGGCAGGAACTTGGTCAGGAGGTTGAAGCAGGTGGTCTTGCCGGCGCCGTTGGGGCCGATCAGCGCGTGGACATGCCCGCGCCGCACGTTCAGGTTCACGCCGTCCACGGCGAAGAAGCCCCCGAACTCCTTGGTCAGATTTTCGGCGGCAAGAATGATGCCGTCATTCATGATTCCTCCACACCATGGGCCGTCCGCCGGGCACGCGGCAGACCCCTTTCGTGCGCCTCCTCCCCAAGAGGCCCCGCGTCACCGCCCAAGACCGGCTCGGCAGGAAATCACTCGCTGCTCGCCTCCGCGGCGATCGTCGCCGGTTCCGCCGACGCTCGAACCTCGCCGAGCACCTTCTGGGCGACATCCAGACGGACGTGACCGGCCTCCTTCAGCCGCGCTACGACACGCTCGATCTCGTCGCCGTCCGCGCCGGCTGCGATCGCGACATTTCGCGCGTGAAGCGACATGTGTCCCTTCTGGATGCCTTCGGCCGCGAGCGCCCGCAGCGCGCCCGTGTTCTGTGCGAGCCCGACCGAGACGATCACCTCGGCGAGCTCCTGCGCGCTCTTGACGTCCAGCATCCTGACGCTGGCCCGGGCGACGGGATGGGTCTTCGTCGCGCCGCCGACGAGGCCGACCGCGATCGGCAATTCAAGCGTGCCGACGAGATTGCCGTTCGCGTCCTTCTCGTAGTGGGAGAGCGCGCTGTAGCGCCCGCTTGCCGCAGCGTGGGAATGCGCCCCCGCCTCCACGGCGCGCGTGTCGTTGCCGGTGGCGAGGACGACCGCCGTGATGCCGTTCATGATGCCCTTGTTGTGGGTCGCCGCCCGATAGGGGTCGGCGGCGGCGAAGGCGTAGGCGTCGATGATGCCGGCGACGACGTCCTCGCCGCCCAGCGCGTCCCTGTCATAGACGGCCCTGACGCGCGCCAGCCGAAGGTCGGCCTTGTTCGACAGAATGCGCAGGCGCACCCGCCCCCCGGTGATCTCGGAAACCAGCGGGGCGAGCGCTTCGGCCATCGTGTTGACGGCGTTCGCGCCCATCGCGTCGCGGACGTCGACGATGAGATGGAGCACGACATAGGTAGCGTCCGCCGCCTCGACGATGCGGACGGTGATGTCCTTGGCGCCGCCGCCGAGCTTCACCAGGAACGGATCCTGCTCGTTGGCCAGATCGAGAATGTCCCGTCGCCTCTCGTAGAGACGCATGCGCGCGCCGTGCGGATCGGGCGCGCCGACCACCTGGATCTGCGAGATCATGATGGGCTGGTCGCTGGAGGCGTGGAATCCGCCGTGAAGGCGGGCCACCGAAGCCATGTTGCTGGCGGCGGCGACCACCGAGGGCTCCTCGGTCGCCATGGGGACCAGGTAGTCCCGGCCGTTGATCGTGAAGTTCGCGGCCACGCCGAGCGGGACGGACAGCGTCCCGATCACGTTCTCGATCATCCGGTCGGCGATGGCCAGCATCGTCTCGTCGGCCGGCACGACAGCCGCCAGCTGGCCGCTTTCGAGGCCGGTCGCCTGCGAGACCGTGCTCAGCCGCTCGGACGGCGACAACTTGTAGAATCCGGGAAGACGACTGCTCGTCACCATGAAACAAGGTTCCTCCAGACAGGTGGTGAAGGAGCCTATTGAGAGGTCCGGGCACGAACAATGTGGATCAGATACAGGCGGCCGTGGTCCCGACGTAGGAAGGAAACAGGGGCGGCGCGCTACCCCTCGGACTTCATCAGGTGCAGGCGCACCGCCAGGTGCGTTTCGAGACCGTGGGCGGGATCGAGGCAGGCGCCGCCGAGCTGGCCGACGAGGTCGAGACGCTGCCGCATCGTGTTGACGTGGATGCCGAGCTCGCCGGCCGCCCGCTGCAGGCTGCGTCCGCAATCGAGATAGACGGCGAGCGTGCGGACCAGCTGGCTGCCCTTGCGCAGGTCGTGATCGATGACCGCGCCGGCCGTGGCCCGCACGAAGGCGTCGATCGCACTGTCGGGCTTGCCGGCGAAGACCGTCGCGTACATCGCCATGGCGCTTTCCGACACGATGCGGCCGGTCTGGCCGAGCGCCCGCACGAGGTCGATGCAGCGCCGCAGCGACTCGAACCGGGCCGGCGCCTGGCCGATCGCCCCGACCTGCTCGGAGACGACGATCGTCAGGCGGCGCTGCGTGGCCGCCTGCAGCTCTTCGGACAGGCGCGCGGCGACATCCAGCGGCCGGTCGCTGCTCGTGGCCACGACGAGATCGCCGTTGAACTCCGCGAAGATCGTCTCCCGCCCCGACAGCGCGGCGCGCGCGGGAGCGGCGACCTGCATGAACGACAGGTCCGCCAGATCGACGACCATCATCGTCAGCGGCCATGCGACCGTGCTCGCGCCCGGCTGCTGACGCAGCGCGCCGCCGGCGAACGGGTCGGTCGCCCCGCGCACGAGGGCGGATATCGCGTCCGTCGCGCTCCTATGGGCGGACTGGGCCACGCGCTCGATCGAGAGCAGAACGATGCCCGTCACGATGGCGCTGCGCTCGAAGGTCCGAATCTCGGGCGCGGAGAACGGCCGCCGCCTCTTGAACACGAGCGAACCAAGCCGCGCGCTGCCGCCGATGGCGGCGGCGACCAGGGCGATGTCGCCGTCCTCGCACCGAATCCGCACGGACCGTCCGGTTCGGTCGCTTTCCCGGACTGCGCGGACGATATCGTCCTCGGAGCATCCGGGCGGCAGCTTGCCGCTGATCGGCTTCATCCGATCGTCCAGCACCGCGGCCTGGCCGTTCAGCAGGTTGCCGACGCGCCTGGCCAGATCGTCCAGCGTCCCGCCGCGGGCGACCAGTTCGGTGAGGTGCTCATGCGCCGCAGCCGCGCTCTCGACCTCGTCCGCCTGGATCTTCAGGGCCGCGTTGGCGTCCTTCGCCGCCTGCAGCGCGCGGCGCGCTTCCTCGAACAGCCGAGCGTTCTCGATCGCCAATGCGGCGAACGTGCCGAGCGAGGACAGAACCGCCATCTCGTGCGGCGTGTAGGAGCGCACGTAGCGGTCCCCCACGAACAGCACGCCGATCACCTGGGAATCGACCTCGAGCGGGATACCGAGGATCGATACGACACCCTCCCCGCGCGTGGCCTGATCGATCGAAGGATCGTGCGCGAAAGCCGCGTCGCTCGAATAGTTGCTCGAATAGAACGGCCTGCGCGTCCGCGCCACGCTCCCGCACACGCCGATCTCGCGCGGGACCCTGATGCGCGCGAAATCCTGGGAGACGACGCCTTCCGTCGCCTTCACGTAGAAGTCGTTGCGCTCGTCGTCGGCGGCAGACAGATAGGCGATATCGCTGCCGACGAGCTGGCGCGCGCGTTGCACGATCGCCTGGAGGACCTGATCGGTGTTGCGCAGAGCCGAGAGATCGCGCGCCGTCTCGTAGAGGGCGGACAGTTCCCGCTCCCGCTTGCGCTTGTTCTCGAAGTTCTCCTGAAGCCTCAGCGCGATCTCGAGGTCCGCACCCATCGACGGCGGCAGTTCGCCCGCCTGCGCGCGCTGCCGTATCTCCGCGCCCAGCTTTTCCAGACCGGGCGAGGCTTCAGTCGCGTCGAGCAGGCTCAGGATACGCCGGTAGTATTCCCGCTCGTCGCACTGGCGGACCGCTCGCGCGATCCGGCCGACGCTGGCTCCCATCGCTTCCTCCCGAACACCTTTTTTATGTTCAATCTAACAACCGGACCTCGTCGCCGAGTATGTCTAAACCCTACACAGTACAGCGTCCATTGTGTCGTTGATCCATATTCTTTGCCCACTCGGCCGCTTGTTACTTTCCGGACTTGTCGGGGCTGGTCGTGGAGGAACGGATGGCGGAGCGTGTCTCGATCGTCGAGGTGGGACCGCGCGACGGCCTGCAGAACGAGGCGGTCGCGGTCCCGGTCGATGTGCGCGTGCGACTGGTCGAACTGCTCGCGCAGGCCGGGCTGCGCAGGATCGAGGCGGGAAGCTTCGTGTCGCCGCGGCGTGTCCCGCAGATGGCGGGAACGGCCGATCTGGTGCGTGCGCTCCCCCGCATCGACGGCGTCGTCTATAGCGTGCTCGTACCCAACGAGCAGGGGGCACGCGAGGCCGTGGAGCTTCCCGTCCACGAAATCGCCGTCTTCGCGTCCGCTTCCGAGACCTTCTCCATCCGCAACATCAATTGTTCGATCGGCGAGAGCATCGAGCGCTTCGGCCCGGTGATGGAGCTGGCGGCGGCGCGCTCCATCCCGGTACGGGGCTACGTGTCCTGCGTCCTGGGCTGTCCCTACGAGGGGCATGTGCCGCTGGACTCGGTCGTGGACGTGTCGCGGCGTCTCGCGGCGCTGGGATGCCGCGAGATATCGCTCGGCGACACCATCGGCGTCGGCACGCCGCGCGACGCGCGCCGGATGCTCGAGGCCGTCGCGTCCGACCTGCCGATCGGCGCCCTGGCGGTTCATTTCCACGATACGCGGGGCCAGGCGCTGGCCAACATACTGGCCTGCCTGGAGGCCGGCGTCAGGACGATCGACAGCTCGGTCGCCGGACTGGGCGGCTGCCCCTATGCGCCGGGGGCGTCGGGCAATGTGGCGACCGAGGATCTCGTCTACATGCTGGATGGCCTCGGGATGGAGACCGGCGTCGACCTCCGCAAGGTCGCCGCGGCCGGCGCGTTCATATCGCGGCATCTGGGACGGCCGACCGCTTCCAAAGCGGCGCAGGCCATCGCCGGCGAGGACTCGCGCCGGGCCCTGTGAACAACCTACCTCGGCCGATGCGATTGGTGTAGCAGGCCGACATTGTTCATCCGACAGGGATCGCGAACAATTTCACCAGGGAGGAATTCGATGTCTGACGACAAGTCAGCTACCGCCAACGGCATCACCGGCTCGGGACCGCTCAAGGGCGTGACGGTTCTCGACATCACCCGCGTGGTGGCCGGGCCCTTCTGCTCCATGCTGCTCGCCGACCTCGGCGCCACGGTCATCAAGGTCGAGCACCCCGACGATCCGGATTATGCGCGCACCTTCCCGCCCTTCGTCAGTTGCGACGAGGGCGATTTCTCCGCCTTCTTCGCGCAGTTCAACCGCAACAAGCTGGGCATCACGCTCAACCTGAAATCGGAGGAAGGCAGGGCCCTGCTGAAGACTCTCGTGCGGCGCGCGGACGTGCTCGTGGAGAATTTCCGCCCGGGCACGATGGAGAGGCTCGGGCTCGGGTATGAGGTGCTGACCAAGGAGAACCCGCGGCTCATCTACACCGCCATCAGCGGCTTCGGCCGCACCGGCCCGAACTCCTCGCGGCCCGCCTTCGACAATACCGGCCAGGCCACCGGCGGCCTCTGGTCGATGAACGGCTATCCCGGCATGCCGCCGGTTCGCGTCGGTACGATCATCGGTGACCTCGCCGCGTCTCTCTACGCGGCGATCGGGACGCTGGCGGCGCTGCGCGAGGCCGAGCACAGCGGCCAGGGCCAGGTCGTCGACATCTCGCAGCAGGACTCCGTCCTTACCCTCACCGAGAACGCCGTGGTGCGCTACACGACCAAGGGAGAGGTGGCGACGCCGCTCGGCAACGACCATCCCTTCGTGCGCCCCTACGGCCAGTTCCCCTGCAAGGACGGGTTCGTCTTCTTCGGCGGATACACCGACAAGTTCTGGCGGCTCACCTGCGAGATGTTCGGCGAGCCCGAACTGGCCGACGATCCCGAGATCGACACGATGGAGAAGCGGTTCGATCCCGTCGTCGCCGAGAAGCGGGTCAACCCGATCCTGGAACGCTGGTTCAGCGCCTACACGAAGGCGGAACTGGAGGACATGGCGGGCGACCGTATCCCCCTGAGCGCGATCAAGACCATCGCCGAGGTCGTCGAGGACCCGCACATTGCCGCGCGGGAGATGATCGTCAACGTCCCGGTCGCGGGCAAGCTCGTGCGCATGTTCGGCCTGCCCGTGAAGCTGTCCAACACGCCCGGCAACCCCTGCGAAAAAGCGCCCCGGCCGGGCGAGCACAACGCCTTCGTCTATTCGCGCCTCGCCGGCCTGACCAGCCAGGAGGTCGAAAGGCTGGCCGAGATCGGGGCGATCTGAACGATGGGTATCGAACTCACCCGCAGCGGTGCGGTGGCGACCGTCACGATCTCCCGGCCGGACAAGCTCAACGCTCTGTCGCTGCAGATGTACGAGGATCTCGGCCGCGCCTTCGCGGAGGTTCGCGACGACGCCGACATACACGCCGTCGTGCTGACGGGCGCCGGCGAGAAGGCGTTCTGCGTCGGCGCCGACCTGACCGAATCCATTCCCGCGCTCGCCAGCGGCCGGTTCGACATCAGCGCCTGGGATCCGGCGCACCTGAAGAACATGGACTTCTACAAGCCCATCGTCTGCGCGGTCCGTGGCCTGTGCATCGGCGGCGGCTTCGAGATCATGCTCGCCACCGACATCCGCATCGCGGCCGACGACGCGCAGTTCCAGCTTCCCGAGCCGATGCACGGCTTCGTGCCCGCCGGCGGGACCCTCGTGCGGCTCGTCCGGCAGATCGGCTACGCCCATGCGATGGAGATCCTGCTCTCCGCCCGCCGTTTCTCGGCCGCGGAACTCCTGTCGCGGGGCGTCGTCAACCAGGTCGTCGCGCCAGCCGACCTCGACCGCGTCGCTCACGAGACGGCGCAGCGCATCGCCGCGCTGAGCCCGAGCGCCGTGCAGACCATCAAGGAGGCGGTGCTGACGTTCCAGGACCTGCCCTGGGCCGAGGCGTTCGCCCGCGAAGCGATCCTCGGCCAAAGGACGTTCACGAGCGACGACGCGAGGAAGGGGCTTGCCGCCTTCGCGGCGCGGGCGAACAGAAAGCCGGAGGAGCGCGAGTGACCGCGCAGGTCGAGCATCCGGGCTGGGCCGCAGGCGTCTTCGCGCGCAAGGCGCTGACGCAGGAGGTCATCGTCCTTCTGACGTCCGTCGCGCTGGTCGTGGTCTTTTCGCTCGTCCTCGACAACTTCCTGTCGGCGGCCAATCTGATCACGCTCGTCCGCAACGTCGCCGTGCTCGGCATGCTGAGCCTGGGCATGGCCATCGCGGTGATCGGACGGGGGGTCGATCTGTCGCTGATCGCCGTGATGGCGGTTTCCCTCACCGTCTCGATCGTCCTGGCGACGCGGGGCGTCGACTTCGTCGCCGCCTTGTTCATCGGGCTCGCCTTCGTCGTGGTCGTCGCCACGGTCATGGGCTTCCTCATCGCCTATGTCGAGATTCCCGCCATCTTCGCCACCCTCGCCGTCGGCGCGATCGTCTATGGCCTCGGCCGCGGCGTCATCGCCGATCTCGACGTCAACAACGTCCCCAGCGGCCTCGACTGGTTCCTCTTCATCGGACGCGGAAGCGTGCTCGGCATCCCCGTGCCGATCTGGATCTTCGCGATCACGGCCCTGGCCGTATACCTGTTCCTGCGCACGACCGGCCTCGGCCGCTTCGTCTACGCGATCGGCGACAACCCCTCCACCGCCCGCATCACGGGCATCCCGGTTCGTCCGGTCGTCATCATGCAGTACGTGCTGTCGGGGCTGATGGCCTTCCTGGCCGGGGCGGTCACCGCGGCTTCGGTCGCCAGCATGAACATGCGCGTCGTGAACTCCACCATGATCTACGACGTGCTGCTGGTGGTGATCCTCGGAGGAATCGGCCTGTCCGGCGGCCGCGGCGGGGTCCGCAACGTCCTGGTCGGCACCGTGCTCATCGGCCTGCTGCTCAACGGCATGACGATCATGGACATCCCCTACACGGTCCAGAACCTCATCAAGAGCTCGGTGCTGCTCGGCGCGCTGGTCGTGGACGCCCTTCTCAATCCGAGGGACGAGCAGACGTCCCAGCAGGGCGACATCTGAACCGAACAATCAACGGGAGGAATACCAATGAGAATCAGGAGCATAGTTGCAACCGCCACGGCCGTCGCAATGCTGGCGCTGAGTTCCGCGCAGGCGGAGGAAGGGCTGGTCGACGAGTTGCGCCAGCCGACGCTCGACGCGCTGGAGGGCAAGACCGTCGTCTTCGTGCCCATGTCGATGAGCTTCGACCTCCCGGAGGGCTGGGCTGCGGTGATGCGCAAGGAAGCCGACCGCCTCGGCTACAAGCTGGACATCCGCGACGCCAACTGGAGCACGGACACCGGAACCCGGGCCATCACCCAGGTCATCACCGAGAAGCCGGACATTCTCGTCGTGCAGAATTTCGACGTGGCCTCCTATGCGCGCTCGCTCAAGCGCGCCGTCGACGCGGGCATCAAGGTGATCCAGGTCAACATGAAGTCGAGCTACCAGACCGACGCCTTCGTCGGCGCAGACTGGTACGGCATAGGCCAGTACGCCGCGCAGCGGATGATCGAGAAGTGCGGGAAATCCAAGGGCAAGAGCGGCAAGATCGCCCTCATCCAGGGCCCCGCGACGGCCGCCGCCAGCGTCTATCAGCTCAACGCCATCTCCGAGACGCTGAAGGGAAGCGACGAGATCCAGATCGTCTCCAGCCAGACGGGAGACTGGGACCAGTCCAAGGCGCGCGGCATCGCCCAGACCGTCATCCAGCAGAATCCGGACCTGTGCGGCATCGTCGGCTTCTGGGACGTGATGGACGCGGGAACCGGCGCGGCCATCGCCGAGTCCGGCAAGGACATCTACCTGATCACGTCCGGCGGCGGCAACAAGACGGCCTGCCAGGGCGTCGAGAACGGCACCTTCGACGAGGTCATCTCCTATGACGTTCCGGGCCAGGGCCGGGATCTGAACAACACGATCAAGATCCTGCTGCAGTCTCCCTCGGCCGCCGGCGAGCAGAAGTTCGCGCTCTACACGCCCAACAAGATCATCTCCAAGGAGACGATGACCCAGGACAGCTGCTGGGACCTCGACGTCCTCAAGAAGTGAGGCTTGCGGAATGCAAGGCCGGCCGCCGCGGCGCTCGCGGCGGCCGCGGCGCGGCTGCGTGACGGGCACCCATGGAAACCTTCGAACGCCTCTACTTCCGCTACTTCCCGGAGAAGCTTCTCGGCGAGATACTGACCAAGCGCTGGAGCGACAACATCATTCCGGTGTTCGCCACGGTGCTCGTCGTCGGTTATTTCCTCTGGCACGATCTCGGCTTCTTCACGCTCGCCAGCCTGACGGAGACGTCGCGCCAGCTCTCCGAGTTCACCCTCGTCGTCGTGGCGATGGGCATCGTCCTCGTGGCGGGCGGGCTTGACCTGTCGGTCGGCAGCGTCTTCGCCCTCGCCAACATAACCGCCCTGATCTGCATAAACCTGCTGGGCTGGCCGGTATGGGCGAGCGTGGGCGGAACCCTGCTCGTCGGGGGATTGTGCGGGGCGGTGAACGGGCTTCTGATCGGCTACCTGAGGATCAGGGCGTTCCTAACGACGCTGGTCACGCTCATCATCATCCGTTCCATCGTCGATATCATCCTGCTCCGGTACGCCGTCCAGATTTCGGCGTCGTTCCCGGATTCCGAACTCTGGTTCTTCATCGGCGAAGGCAGCGTCATGGGCGTTCCCTTCTCCTTCATCGTCGCCTGCGCAATCGTCGTCGCCTGGCACGTCGTCCTGACCCGGGCGCGCTTCGGCTGGCACATCACCGCGGTCGGAGGCGGGCGGCGCTCCGCCTTCAATGCCGGACTCAAGGTCAAGCGGACCGTGTTCCTGACCTACGTGTGCTCGAGCCTGCTTGCCGCGACGGCCGGAATCTTCTTCGCCGCCCGCCTCAACAGCGCGGGATCGGACACGGGCGTGGGGCTGGAGATCGCGGCGCTCACCGCCGCGGTGCTCGGCGGCAACAGCCTCGGCGGCGGGCGCGGCTCGGTGGCGAAATCCATTCTCGGCGCCGTCGTCATCCTCGTCTTCACCGACAGCATGGTCCGGATCGGCGTCAGCGGCGGCATCAGCTCCACCATCCTGGGCGTGGTCCTGCTGCTCGTCGTCGCGGTCGACGTCCGCTGGCTCAAGAACCGGCACAAGATCCTCAACAAGGTGTACGTCTCCCCGGCCTATTTCAGGCTTCCCGCCGCTCCGGAGACCGACGCGGGAACACAAAGTCCCTACGCGCTGAACGACCGCCTGAAGGGCGTTTCCCTGATCGGCAAGGGCGAGATCGAGGGTCCCGAGGACGTCATCTTCGACCGCCAGGACCATCTCTACTGCCCGAACCGCCACGGCGACATCGTGCGCTTCCTCGCCCCCGACTACACCCGCTGGGAGATATTCGCCCATATCGGCGGTCATCCGCTCGGCATGGCCTTCGACCGGGACGACAATCTCAACGTCTGCGTGGGCGGCATGGGCCTCTACCAGGTCAGGCCCGACCGCACGGTGGTCAAGCTGACCGACGAGACCAACCGGACCCTGCTCTCGATCATCGACGACTCCCGGCTGAAACTCGCCGACGACCTCGACATCGCACCGGACGGCCGCATCTTCTTCTCCGAGGCGACCATTCGCTACGACATGCACGAATGGCCCTACGACGCGCTGGAGAGCCGCGGCAACGGACGCCTGATCTGCTACGATCCCAGGGACGGGTCGACGCGGACGATCCTGCGCAACCTGCAGTTTCCGAACGGCGTGTGCATGACGGGGGACGGTCAGTCCTTCCTGTTCGCCGAGACCTGGGGCTGCCGGATCAACCGCTACTGGTTCGACGGCCCCCGCAAGGGGCAGCGCGAAGTCGTGATCGCCGACCTGCCCGGATACCCGGACAACATCAACCGGGCCTCCGACGGCAATTTCTGGGTGGCGCTGGTCGGCATGCGCTCGCCCGCGCTCGACCTCGCCCTGCGGATGCCTTCGATGCGCAAGCGCATGGCCAAGCGTGTCGCGCGCGACGAATGGCTGTTTCCGAACATCAACAGCGGCTGCGTCCTCAAGTTCACCGACGCCGGACAAGTGCTCGAAGCCCTGTGGGACCTCGGCGGCACGAACCACCCGATGGTGACCTCCATGCGCGAGCACAAGGGCCACCTCTATCTCGGCGGGCTCTACAACGACCGGATCGGCCGGCTTCGCCTCGCCGATACCGATCCGGACTGGACGTCGCAGCGTGCCTACTGGGGGGCGAAGGCATGAGCATCGGTTCGATCCTGCGCCGGAGCGTGGACCGCGTCGTGGGCGGACGGGGCGAACACTCGATCACCGTTCCCGTCATGGACGGCGCGCTGAAACCGAACGACAGGCTCGAACGGGCGGACCCGGTCGCGATGATCGACCATGCGGACAATCTGGTGTCGTTCGGCGACGAGCTCCTGTGCAGCAGCGGCGACCGGATTGTCTCCGTCGGAGCCGACGGCACCGTCCGCACCATGTTCGAGGCAGGGGGGCCGGTTTCCTGCCTGGCGACCGACGGAGACGGGGCGTTGGCCGTCGGCATCGAAGGGCAAGGGGTCCTCATACGCGGCGGCCGGCACGACGGCGTCCTGCTCGACCGGGCTGGATCGTCGGCTCTGTCCTGCCCGACCGCCGCCGCGTTCCTGGACCACGACCGCCTGGCGGTCGCCAACGGATCGGCCCGCTTCGCCCCGTCCCAATGGCGGCACGATCTCCTGCACGGGGGGCGCGGCGGATCGGTCGTCCTGATCGACCTCGACAGCGGAAGCTCGCGAACGCTGGCCAACGACCTCGCCTTCCCTGCCGGCCTGTGCGCGGAGAAGGACGATCCGGCCACCCTCCTGGTATCCGAGGCATGGCGCCATCGCATCATCCGGCTTGGAACGCAGCAGAGCGGCCTTTCGGAGGCGCTGGCCGCCCTGCCGGCCTATCCGGGGCGGATCACCGGCGGCCGTGCCGGGGGCTACTGGCTGAGCTGCTTTGCGCCGCGCTCCCAGCTTCAGGAATTCGTGCTGCGCGAGGACAGGTACCGCAACAAGATGATGGCCGAGGTCGATCCCGACTTCTGGATCGCGCCGGCCCTGTCCAGCGGCAGGAGCTTCAAGGAGCCGCTGCAGGCGGGCGGCGTTATCCGGCTGGGCGTGCACAAGCCCTGGGCGCCGACACGGTCCTACGGGCTCGTCGTCCGTCTCGACGGGCATGCCCGGCCCGTCTGGAGCCTCCACAGCCGGGCGAACGGCCTGAGGCACGGCATAACGTCCCTGGTCGAGACCGGGGCCGGGCTCGTCGCCGCATCGAAAGGGAGGGGCGAGGTCATCGTCTTCGCCGAGACCGGGCTGGAAGAGCCGGACGACCTTCAGTTCACAGGAGAGCCGGCATGACGCCGATCGTCGAACTGCGCGACGCGACGAAGGATTTCCGTGGAATCGCAGCGTTCTCGGACGTGAACTTCATCCTCGGCAAGGGCGAGATACACGCGCTGCTCGGCGAGAACGGAGCCGGCAAGTCGACGCTGACCAAGATCATCGCCGGGGTCTATCCGCTCAGTTCCGGCACATTGCTGGTCGACGGCGAGGAGACGGAGTTCGCAACGCCGTCCGAGGCCCTCGGGAAGGGCATCGCGATGGTCTACCAGGAGAACAGCCTGGTGCCGTCCATGACGGTCGCGCAGAACATCTATCTCGGCAACGAGAAGCCGCTGAACCGGCTCAGGGGCATCTACATCGCCGCCCAGCAATTCCTGCAGTCATTGAACTTCCATGTCGATCCCGCGGCGGTCGTAGGCGCGCTCGGCGCGGCGCAGAAGCAGATGGTCGAGATCGCGCGCGCCGTCCACCACAAGGCGCGCGTCATCATATTCGACGAACCGACCGCGACGCTCACGCCCGAGGAGAAGAGCTACTTCTTCAAGCTGATCAAGAAGCTGAAGGCGGAAGGCGTGTCGATCATCTTCATCTCGCACGCCCTGGAGGAAGCGCTGCAGATCGCCGATCGCATCACGATCCTCAGGGACGGCAGGCTGGTCGCCACCGACGCCGCCGACGCGTTCGACCGGCAGAAGATCGTACAGGCGATGGTCGGCCGCAACCTCAGCGACGAGATCTACGGATCGCACAGCCGCGGCGGCCCTCCCCGCGGGCGGGGGCGAAAGGTCCTGTCGGTCGAGAACCTCTCGATGGGCAGCATGGTCCGCAATACGTCGTTCTCCATCTATGCGGGCCAGGTCACCGGCATGTTCGGACTGGTCGGCTCCGGACGCACCGAGACGATGAAAGTCGTGTCGGGCGTCCTGAAACGCGATTTCTTCCACGGCGGCGAAGTGAAGCTCGACGACAGGCCGGTCCGGTACAGGGTCCCTGCACCGGCCGTTCACGACGGCATCGTCTACGTCACCGAGGAGCGCAAGGCCGAGGGGTTCTTCGAAACGATGTCGATCGCCGAGAACATCTACATGGGCAAGATCGGCGGTCAGGCTTATGGCGGCTTCCAGATCGTCTCGATGGCGCAGGCGCGCGCGCTGGCCGAGGTGTGGCGCAAGAGCCTGAACATCCGCGCCATCGATCCCAACGCCAAGGTGATCGAACTGTCGGGCGGCAATCAGCAGAAGGTGGTCATCGCGAAGGCGCTCGTGCAGCAGCCCGAGCTGGTGATCTTCGACGAGCCGACGCGCGGCGTCGACGGCGGCGCCATCGTCGAGATCCACGCCTTCATAAACGAACTCGCCGACTCGGGCATCGCGGTCGTCGTCATCTCCTCCTATCTGCCGGAGATACTGACTCTGAGCGACCGGATCCTCGTCGCCCGCCAGGGCAAGATCGTCGAGGAGATGGACCGCCGGACCGCGAGCGAGGAAGCGATCATGTACGCGGCGGTGCACTGAAACGGAAAGCGCGGCCGGGGCATCCCGGCCG
>JAEWYT010000067.1 GCA_023458595.1 Pseudomonadota bacterium | reverse complement strand
CCCCCCCCGCCCCCCCCCCCCCCCCCCCCCCCCCCCCCCCGCCCCCAACGAAGGAGTGACGGTGTTTCATCGATCCAGTGTGCCAGACCCGGGAGTTCAGGGTAAGGTCGCCGCAGCGCGCGCCCGCTTCGCCGCCTGACCCGCGACGAGCCGGACCTTGCGCGGCGAGGCCATCCAGATACCGAAGGCGGAGACCGCGCACATTGCGAGGTTGAGCAGGAAGGCCGGCAGATAGGAGCCGGTCGCGTCGAAGATGACGCCGGTGACCCACGGCCCGATGCCCGCGCCCGCGTTGCCGGCCGCAGCCGTGACCGACAGGATCGTCGCGAAGCGCCTGCCCGCGAAGATCTCCGCGGGAATCGCGCCGAACAGCGAGGCGAGCCCGTAGCCGAGCAGGCCCTGCGAGGCCACCATCACGATGACGAGCCAGCGGGCCGGCGTCTCGCCGAGCCCGATCAGCGCCACGTAGGCGACGGCGAAGCCGAGGCAGGTGAGCGCCCAGGCAGCCTCGCGGCCGATCCGGTCGGACAGGGCGCCGATGCCGATCTGCCCGGCGATGCCGAACAGGCCGACGAGACCGAGCGCGAAGGCGGCTTCCGTCGCCCCCATCCCGATATCGATCAGATAGCGCGTCTGGTGGACCTGCACCGAATACCAGGCGAACAGTCCGGCGAAATAGCCGGTCGATATCCACCAGAACCTCGCCGTGCGCGCCGCTTTCGGCAGCGTCCAGTCGGTCTCCGCCCAGGCGCGGTCGACGATCGTGTCGACAGCCTCCGCCCTGGTACCGTCCTTCCGGCGCCGCTCGCCGCCATCGGGTTCCAGGCCGAGGTCGGAAGGCTGTCGGCGCTGCAGCATCACGTTGAGCGGAATGATCGCGACGGCGATGACGACCGCGATCGCCACGCAGGCCGCCCGCCAGCCGGCCGCGGTCATATAGGCCTGCACGAGCGGCAGCAGCACGATCGCCCCGACACCCACGCCCGAGAAGGCGATGCCGATGGCGAGCCCCCGGTTCCGGACGAACCAGTTCGGCAGGAACATCGAGTGGCCCACATAGCTCATGCCGACAGAGCCGCCGACGACGAGCAGGCCGAGGCTGAGATAGAGCGTGAGCGGCGTCGTGATCCACGTCGCCGCGACGAAGCCGGACGCGACGACCGTCGCCCCGATCGGGATCACCACGCGCGGCCCCCAGCGGTCCATCACGATGCCGTAGAGGGGCGCCGACAGCGTCGCGGCCAGGAACCCGACGGTAAAGGCCGCCGCCGTCTCCCCGCGCTGCCAGCCGAACTCGTCGAGGATCTGCGGATAGAGCAGCGAGAACGCCGTGCGCGCGTTCACCGCAACCCCCATCGTGACGAAGGCGACGGCCGCGACCACCCAGCCGTAGAAGAACGGCAGGCGGAGAGGCGGGGCGGACTGGGACATGGCTGCCTGGCTGACGATCGGCGGGGCGCGGAGTGTCGGGGATAATCGGGGGCGGGGCAAGCGCGGGGGCAGCGCGTATAAAACTCCCCGCGCCGGGTCCGAACCGTCCGCCCCGTCGCTTGACGGGCGTGATCGGTATCCCGCCGAATGCGGGATCCCGCGCCCTTGCTACGCCATGCCACCGCTCACGACACGGGCGTATTCTCGCGGTGCCAGACCGGTCCAGCGGCGGAACGCACGGGTGAAGTGCGCCGCATCCGAGTAGCCGAGCAGGAAGGCGATCTCGATCGCGCTGTGCTCGCCCGAGCGGACCAGTTTCAGCGCCTCCGTCCGGCGCGTGTCGTCGAGTATCTCCTCGAAGGCAAATCCCCAGTCTCCGAGCCTCCTCTGCAGCGTCCGTTTGCTGACGTGCAGCCTCGCGGCAACCGTACGGAGGTTCGCGCGCTCGTAAGGCAGGAGCTTTCGGATGAGCCCGCCGACCTGCTCGGCGGTGTCGGGCGGCTCGTCCGGATTCCGAAGTGCCGGCCCGCCCGGGATGGCGAGGCGCATCTCCAGCAATTCGCGATCTACGACGATGGCGTCGTGGTCGCAGCCGAACGTCAGCCGGCTCCCGTGCGTCTCCTCGAGGCGATCGGCCCCGATCGAGTACGGCATCGAGAAATGCACGTGAACGGCGTCGGGGACGTTCCCCAGAAGCGCTATTTTTCGCAGAACCGCGAGCGTTCCGATCCGGTGTTGGCGCGGATCGAAGCCGAGGTGTCCCCGGTAGGCGAACCTGAGCTGCGCCTCATCGCGGGAAACGAAGAGCTGCAGGCTCGTGCCCCGGTGCAGCAGGCCGATACCCTTGGCGGCGACCGAGAAAGCGTCGCCCACCGTCTCCGCCGCCTCGATGGTTCGCCCCCATACGCCGAATTCGGTGAGCTGATACGACTCCCCTATCCTCGAGGCGAAAAACGGGTCGCCGGAAACCGTCGCAACCTCCTGGCCGAGCGCGAAACAAAGCGTCCGCGGGATCCAGCGGCTCCCGTCGAGCAGCTGCGCGGGGGACAGGCCGACGTTCTTGAAAATCTCGACGGGCGAAATACCGCACCGCCGAAGTTGCGCAGCAACATGCAGCAAGGTTCGGGGATTGTGCGCGAACTCCTCGTTCGACATCGACCAACCATCCATTGGCGCCAAATGGCAAGAAAGGCGGCTTGGCAATTGATACTAGTTGCTCACCGAAAAGAGTCCAAGACGATCTGACGGCACCCGGCGTCGAGAGCCGCACGAGCAACCTTCGGCGACGGGACCGCGGATGCAGGTCGGCCTGCCTCGCTTTCGGGAGAACTTCGACGGGCCACCGGGTCGCAACGGCTCCGGTGGCGAACGGAAAACGCGGTGACGGGGAGATCCCCGCACCGCCCCACGCGACAAGACCTCGGGGGAGAACGCCATGACATTTCTTCGCGGAACCAGCCTTCTGCTTCTCACCATCATCGTGCTCGCCCTCCCCGCCTCCCCTTCGTCCGCGCAGGACTGCAACGCGATGGTGGCGCAGATCGACGAGCTGCTGAAGACCGTCCAGCTCACCGATGCGGAGAAGGAGCAGGTCTATCAGCTTCGCGACCAGGGAATGGATCACAATTCCCGGGCGAGCACGGACTGCACCGCGCCGCTCAGCGAGGCGCTGCAGATCCTTCAGAGCAAATAGCGAACCTTCGGGAGAATCCATGAAAACGATCTTCGCCCCGCTTCAACTCGCCCTGCTGATCGCTTGCGCGCCGGCGCTCGCGCTCGCCCAGGAGGCGCCGCCGCCGCATCGTCCCCTCGAGAAGACGATCGGCCAGGCACGTCCCGACATCGTGCCCTCGCTGATCGTCATGAATTCACGCGGTGCGACCCTGAGCGGCGACACCCTGACCCTTACGGGCGTATCGCCGAATTCGATCGTCTTCGCCGATCGCCCGGTCCGTTCGGCCGGCCATGCGCTGACGAGCGACCTCCTGAAGGAGTGGTCCTTCGACGACAGCTTCGCGAAGGATCCGCCGAACGCGACCGTCTCGGTGCTTGGCGCGGACGGCGGCAAGGTGTGGGACGCGGTCGTCGTCCTGAAGTCGCCCGAGCTCGATGGCGACAAGCTGACCTTCGCAGTCGACGTGCTGGAGGGTAGCCTCGAGGGCGGTGAAGGCCCCGCCTCCGTCTTCATCGACATCATCGGCCTGCCGCGCACGCCGCTCTCGTTTGCCGGGGTCGCACGCCGCACCGCCTATCGCGGGGCGTGGTACGCCGGCGCGGCCGCAGGCGCCGCCGTCGCGGCCGGAGCTGCCGCGCCGTACGCCTATCCGCCCTATGCGCCGCGCTGCGGCTACTACCCCTATCCGCCCTGCTATTGAGACAGGTCAACGGCGGTCTGGCCAAGACGCGGATAATATGTAACCGGATAATAAATTGGGGTGACGTCGCTTCGGCGAGCGGCCGCCCGGCACGTGGACCCCGAAACCGGGAATGGGAGATTGCGATGCGACGGAAATGGACGAGTCTGCTGGGTTCGATATCCTTTGTTGTTGCCGTTTCGCTGGCCGCCCCGGCGTTTGCCGCCGATCAGCAGACCTTCAGGGATTTCGGCGCGCCGGACGCGACGATGTCACTCGACGGCTTGCAGCTGCCCGCGCCGGACCTGCCTTTCGGCGGCGCCATCGACGATGACGCCCTCACGTCGACGCCCTGGTGGTCGCCGCGCGTGGTACCGCCCACAGGCGCGCCGAATGTCCTGCTCATCATCACCGACGACGCCGGTTTCGCTGTCCCCAGCACCTTCGGCGGCGTCATCCCGACCCCGGCGCTCGACCGCATCGCCAACGAGGGCCTGCGCTACACACGGATGTTCTCCACGGCGCTCTGCTCGCCGACCCGCGCGGCGCTGATCACCGGCCGCAACCACCATTCGGCCGGCTTCGGCGTCATCTCCGAGCAGTCGACCGGCTTCCCGGGCTACAATTCCATCATCGACAAGGACAAGGCGACGATCGGCCGGATCCTGCTCGACAACGGTTACAACACGTCCTGGTTCGGCAAGGACCACAACACGCCCGCCTTCGAGGCGAGCCAGTCCGGCCCCTTCGACCAGTGGCCGACGGGAATGGGCTTCGAGTACTTCTACGGGTTCGTCGGCGGCGACGCCAACCAGTGGCAGCCCAACCTCTTCCGCAACACCACGCAGATCTATCCCTTCGACGGCAAGGAAGGCGAGTGGAACCTCATCACGGCGATGGCCGACGACGCCATCGACTGGATGACGCGGATGCATCAGACCAACCCGGGCAAGCCGTTCTTCATCAAGTACGCGCCCGGCGCGACGCACGCGCCGCACCACCCCACCAAGGAGTGGGTCGACAAGATCCACGACATGCACCTCTTCGACGAGGGCTACAACAAGCTGCGCGAGACGATCTTCGCCAACCAGAAGCGGCTCGGCGTCATTCCGCAGGATGCGAACCTGTCCGAATGGCCCAAGGAGGTTCTGAAGGAATGGGATGGTCTTTCGGCCGAGGAGAAGAAGCTCTTCATCCGCCAGGTCGAGGTCTTCGCCGCCTACGCGGCCTATAGCGACCACGAGATCGGCCGCGTCATCCAGGCGGTCGAGGATCTGGGCGTGCTCGACAACACGCTCATCATCTACATCAACGGCGACAACGGCACGAGCGCCGAGGGCGGTCCGCTCGGCACGCCCAACGAGGTCGCATTCTTCAACGGCATCAACATGATGCCGGTGGACGTGCAGATGAAGTGGTACGACGTGTGGGGCACGGAAGAAACCTACAACCACATGTCGGCCGGCTGGTCATGGGCCTTCGACACGCCGTTCTCCTGGTTCAAGCAGAACGCCTCCAAGCTCGGCGGCATCAACCAGAACATGGCCGTTTCCTGGCCGGCGCGCATCAAGGACAAGGGCGCCCTTCGCAAGCAGTTCGTCCACGTCATCGACGTGGTGCCGACCATCCTGGAAGTCGCGGGAATACAGCCGCCGGCGGTCGTCGACGGCATTCCCCAGAAGCCGATCGAGGGCACCAGCTTCGCCTACACCTTCGACGCAGCGAATGCCGATACGCCCTCGCACCATCAGACCCAGTATTTCGAGATGATGGGCCAGTGGGCGCTCTATCACGACGGCTGGTTCCTCTCGACCGAGGTCAACCGGGCCCCCTGGGAGGCGTTCGGACCGGCCAATCCCGATCCGCTCAACAACCAGGTGCTCGAGCTCTATAATCTCGATTCCGACTTCTCGCAGACCGCCAACGTCGCCGACCAGCACCCCGACAAGGTCAAGGAGCTGAAGCAGCTCTTCATCGAGGAAGCCCGAAAATATCAGGTTTTCCCGCTGGATGCGTCGGTCGCCGCCCGCATCGTCGCGCCGCGCCCGAACATAACCGCGGGGCGGACGGAGTTCGTCTACACGCATCCCATGGTCGGCCTGCCGCAGGGCGATTCCCCGCTCCTGCTCAACACCTCCTACACGATCGCGGCCGAGATCGAGGTGCCCGAAGACGGCGCCGAGGGCATGATCCTGACCTCGGGCGGCCGGTTCGCGGGCTACGGCTTCTACCTCCTGAAGGGCAAGCCGGTGTTCCTGTGGAACCTCGTCGATCTCGAGCGGATCAAATGGGAGGGACCCGACGCGCTGACGCCGGGCAAGCACACGATCGAGTTCGACTTCGAGTACGACGGGCTCGGCACCGGCACCCTCGCCTATAACGACTTCAGCGGCGTCGGCCGCGGCGGCACGGGCACGCTCAAGGTGGACGGCAAGGTCGTCGACACCAAGAAGATGGAGAAGACGCTGCCGATGATCCTGCAGTGGGACGAGAGCTTCGACATCGGCTCCGACACGCTGACCGGCGTGAACGACGCCGACTACCAGCCCCCGTTCGCGCTGACCGCGAAGTTGGACAAGCTGACGATCAGGATGGACCGCCCGCAGCTCTCGGCGGCGGACGTCAAGAAGCTTCAGGAGGCCATGAAGGCTGCAGCGGACGCCAAGTGAGCAGACGCCGGAACGGGGTCGTCGTCCGATGACCCCGTTCCCGGCGGCGAAGATCGCCGTTCCGACGGCCCTGATCGCGATCCCCGGCCCGGCGGAGCCCGGTCGGGGCGGTGCGGCTCCGGCACCCGCTATGCCGGCGCCGGTCAGCCCTGGCCGGCCACCGGGCCGATCTCGGTCACGCGCGCGTTGGAATAGAGGCAGCGCCACGGCGCTTCCGTCGCCGGATAGACGAGCCAGACCTCCGTCCCGGCCGCGGCGGCCGCGCTGGTGAGCACGCCGACGCCGACCGCGTTGGTCTGCTGCTGCACAGCCTTGACGCACAGCGATTCCGCCGCCGCGTTCGCGCCCGACGGCGCGCGCGGCTTGATCGAGCGCCAGTTTGCCGGCGCCGTCGGCATGGCCGTGGCCGCCGGCGGCGTTGCGGTCGCGACGGGGGCCGGTGTCGGAGCCGGCGCCGAATAGGAGGTGGGGCCTGCCTGCTCGTTGGAAACGCAGCCGGCGAGCGACAGCGCCAGTGGCACGGCCAACAGCGCGATTTTCTTCTTCATGGCGTCCAGCTTCTCACTTTCCGAGGAAAACGAACGGTTCGGCCTCCACGAACGACGCGGTCGCATCGCCCGAATAGGTCCGGCTCTGGTTGGGTCCGAGATCGAGTTTCTTGACCTTGCCGGATTCGGCCGAGAAATCGATGTCGTTGAGGTTTACCCAGAACACGTTCGGCGTCAGCGCGGACTCGAAGAAATAGAGCTTGCGGGCCTGGTCGGAAACCGTGCGCCAGCGGGTCGAGGAGATATTCGGCTGGTCGGGCGTCGAGATGCCGAGCGGCACGGAGACGTTGCGGATCACCGAGAAGGCGCCCGCAACCGCGAGATTCGGATCGTCGAACTTCGGGATCGCGTCGACATAGAACGCGGCGCGCGCGAAGCGGTCGGCTGCGCGGTTGGTGCCGGGCAGGAACACGGTTCCGCCGATCCCCTTCCAGTATTCGACGAGCGCTAGCTGCTTGTCGAAGGTCGGCGAGTTCGTCATCACCTGGTATTTTCGGTCGTGGTGGATGACCTGCTTGCCGCCGATATATTCGACGATGGCGCTGTCGCCCGTCGCATCGGAGATCGACAGGTGGACCGTGGCGACCCTGCTCTCGCCGGGCACCATGTCCGTGACGACGACGAACGGCTCGGCCGACAGCGCGGTCACCGCCTCCTCCACCGTCGCGAAATTGTCGAGCACGTATTGCGCCCACGCGGCGATGGATATGCCCGGCCTCGAACCGTCGTAGGCCGGATACTCGGACTCGACGAGCCACAGCAGGTTCGCCACGAGCCCCTTCTCGTTCATGCCGTCGCTGGTCGAGACCTCGAAGCCGGAGGCGATGACGCTACCGTACTTCGACGTCCAGGTCACCGTGTTCGGCCCGCCGGCCCCGCTTCGCTCCATCCCGCGCGGGAACATCCAGAGGTTGGTGCCGACGTCCGTGCTCCAGTCCATCGACCGGCCGGTGATCACGGTGTCGCCGGCGCCGAGATAGACGAAGCGTGTGCAGGCGTCCGCGGCGGTCGGTCCGAATGCGAGCGCCGCCGAAAGGGCTAGGGCAACGCCCGCGCGGCAGCCGGAGGCGGATTTCGGGATGACCCGGTCGAGCATGGCGACGGCTCCTGTATGCATTTGCGGTGAGAGGAATCTGTTGGACATTTTACGACGCCGGCCGGACGAACTCCACACCCAGCGCCTTCGATGGCCTCACTTGCAGTACCGGTACTTGCCCGCCGCGTCGTGGCGGGCGAGGTCGAGGTGGAAGTGGTTGTAGTGGTGCCGGTCGCCGTCCGGGCCGATCACGGTGGTGAAGATCTTGCAGGCGCCCGAATGCACCTCGCGCAGGAAGGCGCGCTCCTGGCCGTCGCCGCGCCAGCCGTGCTCGACGGTGACCGTGCGCCCGTCGGAGAGCCTGAAGGCGGCGATGTCGATGGCGTTGCCGAACGCGTGTTCGGACGCCTTGCCATAGGCTTTGCTGTTGCGGGTGCGGCAGTAGTAGGAGGAGAGCACCTGCACCTCGCGCACGTAGGCGCCGTAGACGCGCTGCGCGGCGGGCTCGACCACGTGATAGAGCCAGCCGTCGACGGCCGATGTCGTCGGGCAGTTCAGCGTCGCGCTCGTCGAGAAGCCGACATAGCCCTGCAGCGCGGCCGAGACCTTGAGCGGATACCAGATGCCGCAGGCGCCCTTGTCGTCGATGCGGCTCATGCGCTGGACGAAGGCGCTCGTCTCGTAGCCCCCCTTGGCCAGGCAGATCGCCTCGGCGTCCTTGCGCCAGGCCTGGTCGCGCCACGAGTAGAGGCTCCGGTCGGCGCAGCCGAACAGATAGAGGAGCGAGAACACGAGAAGGACGGCCGTCATGCGATGCATGGGCCGGATCATTCGAACTTGATGCAAATGCCGGGTAAAAAGACAGGGTTAAATTAGGCTTAACCGGAGCTGCCCGCCTCCCTGGATCAGCCCGGCCGGACCGCCCCGCTCCTGTCCAGCTCGCCCGGCGAGCGCAGAACCAGGATTCCCGTCATCACCGCGAACACCGCGACGTCCCGGAAATCGCCGGGAAACCACGCCGACCAGAAGGATTCGAACGTCCCCAGGAAGAGCGCGCCGACGAAGCAGCCCCGGATCGAGTCGAGCCCGCCCAGGATCGCGACATAGAGCGCCTTCATGCCGATCATGAACCCGACGTAGAAGCTCGCCGAGCCGTAGTAGGCGCCGATCAGCGCGCCCGCCGCCCCGGCGTAGAAGGAGGACAATAGCGCGGTCAGCGCGAAGACGCGGGCGGTGTCGACGCCGAGGAGCTCCGCCATGCGTATATCCTGGGCGCAGGCCCGCCACAGTCGCCCGAACGACGTGCGTTCGATCACCGCGACGAGCCCGACGGCGAGCGCCAGACAGAGGCCGAACACGAGCCCCTGCATCGCCGTCACCTGGATCGTGAAGCCGCCCTGCGAAAACCGGAAGAGCGGCGTTGCGAGGAGCGGCATCACCCACAGCTCGCGACTGTCGGCGGCGATCCGCATCACCTCCTCGAGACAGATCGCGACCCCTATCGTCGCGATCAGCATGGATAGCGGCGGCTGCCGGATCAGCGGCGCGGCGACGACGCGGCCGATCCACGCCCCGAGGACGCCGGTCGCGGTTGCCGCGTAGAGGCCCGCGAGCAGGACGATGAGCACGACCGGCAGCGCCCCCGTGCTCGCGCCGGCGAGCCCCGCGACCGTGATGTAGCCGGCCCACATGCTGAGCGCGCCGAAGGCGAGGTTGAAGCGTCCGGCGATGCCGTGGAAGAGGACGTAGGCGACGGCGATCAGCAGGTAGAATGCGCTCACCTGCAGCGCGTTGAGCCCCTGCTGGGCGAGGTAGAGCGGCTCGAAATGACCGGTCACCGTCGTTCCCGCGGCATGGCCGCCGGCGCGGGGAAGGATCCTTGTGGGATCGCCGCCGCGATACCGGTTGCGGCCGGTTCGGAATACGAGTATCTAACTCTCATTAATGGAAACACCGGTTTGAGACAATGCCCTTCGCCTGGACCGAACGGCAGTTCGTCGGCGGCGCCCTGTGCCTCGACTTCGCGAACACCGTCTTCTACGCCCAAGACGCCGACCGGCGGGGCGACCGGCTGCGCGATGCGGGCGACATCGCGAGCTGGCTGGACGCCGCCCGCCGGTTCGGCTCGGCGGGCGCCTGCGCACCGTTGCTCGCCGTGCCGGCGGATGCCTTCGGGACCTCGGACGTCGCCGACATGCTGACCCTCCGCCAGGCGGTCGACGACCTGTTCCGCGCCGTGGCGACCGGCCTTGCCCCCTCCGCGCTGTCGCTCCGCCGTGTGCTGTTCGAGCTCGGCAGCACGCTGTCGCAGACGAACATCGCCGTCGGCCCGGAAGGCTTAATGCCGGTGCTTCCAGACGCGCTGTCGCCGACGCCCGTCAGCGCCCGCGCGGCCATCGCCCATTCCGCCCTGACGCTCGCCGCCTCACCGCCCATCCGTCGCCTGAAGACGTGCCCGAACTGCAGCTGGATCTTCGTCGACCGGTCCAGGAACATGAGCCGCCTGTGGTGCGACATGCTCACCTGCGGCAACCGCGCCAAGGCGCAACGCTATTACGAAACGCACCGCCAGGGCGCCGATACATGACTAGCATACGCGCATTCACAGGTTATAATTGCAGCCGCAGTCGTGGAGCCGTTGATTTGCCGATGCTTCGACGTCTAGCCCTCCTGATCGTGGTCTCGCTGGGGCTCGCCGGCTGCGAGCAGGCGACCGGCGACTACGTCGAGATCACCGGCGGCGGCTTCCTGTTCAACTACCGCATCGCCGAAGCGACCTACGGTCTCGTCGCGACCGCGCGGCGCGCCGTGCCGCCGGGAACGGTGTTCGTCGCCGAGTTCGAGAACCCGGAAGGCGGCCCGCCCCTTGCCGTGAAGCTTATCGCGCGCGAGCAGCAGAAGCGCTTCGCGATCAGCTCGCCGCCGATCAGGGGGGTCGTCGCCGGCAGGTCCTACAAGGTCAAGCTGACGCTCGAAGACCCCGCGGGCGCGGTGATCGAGACCCACGAGAAGACCTATTCGTCGAAGATCGGCTCCGACGTGCTGCCCGACAAGCCGCTCACCATCGGCCCCGGCTACACCAGGAACCCGGAGTCGACCGAATAGCTACTGGCAGAACGTCGTCCGCCCGTCCTTGCCGCGCGGCTGCAGGTCGAGGTGGAAATGGTCGGTATGGTATTCGTCGCTGTCGGGCCCGAGCACCGTCGTGAACGGCCCGCACGCCTTCTCGTGCACCGCGCGCAGGAACCGCCCCGCATCGCCCTCGTCCTTCCAGCTCTCGGCGACCGAGATCGCCCGTCCGTCGGCGAGCACGAAGCGGGCGACGTCGACGGCGTTGGCGAAGCCGTGCTCGCTCTGCTTGGCGCCGACCTGGCCGTTGCGCGGCCGGCAGACATAGGAGCCGGCGATGCCTAACCCCACCAGATCGCTCTTCAGGATATCCTTCGCGGCCGGCTCCATCACCTCTTCGACGAACGTATCGAGCCGGTCGACCATCGCGCAGTTGAGCTCGGCTTCCGGCGAAAGCGCCACCGCCCGCTCGGAGCCCACCGAGGAGACCGCGTAGAGCGCCGGCACGAGGCAGCCGGAGAGATCCTCGACGGGCTTCAGCGGCCGGCCGGACACGCGGCCCTCCTCGATCGGCGCGCAGGCCGGCGACATCGCGTCCGCGGCGAAGAACGGCGCCCCCTGCGGCGGACCGAGACGCACGGGCGGCTTCTCCGGCGGCCCGGGAACCCGGGCCTCGTCCTGCGCATCCGGTTCGGCCGGCCTGTCGGAAGGTGTCGCTACCGGCGGCGGCGCCTGGGGCGCGGCGGGCGCGGCGGGCTTTTCCCTGGGCGTCGCGGTCTGCGGCTTCGCCGCAGGCACGGGAACGGTGCCGGGCGTCGGTTCGGAGGCTTCGGCCGGCGCCGGTTTCTCCGGGGGGCGCGGCGACGCCGCTTCCGGTTCCGCGGCCGCGAGACGCGGCCTTTCGCGCGGCAGGGGAATACCGGCTTCGACCGGCTTCTCCGGCGGCACCGGCGCCGCGGCGGCATCCGGCCGCACCCTCGGCAGCGGGATCGATTCGAGCGCCGAGGCGGTCGCCGCGATACCGGTCCCGGCCGCCAGAACCAGCGCCAGCCCGATGAGCGATTCGAAGAAGCGAGGTCTCATGGCAGAAGCACCGCCGCTGATTCGCCTTATGGCGTAAGAGGATGCCGACCTTCTTCCACAACCGGTAGCCGATTCGTCTGGCGATATTGCGGCGCAGCGACAAAAGCGCTTCGCGGATCGGCCCGGTCAAGTTAATCTTTTGTGACTGGGGGAAGCCTAGGGAGCGGGACCATGACCATAGTTCGGCAGGTTCAGATGGTCGTCGTAGGCGCGGCGTTCCTTTTCGTGGCGGCGATCGTGATTGGGGCCATTTGAGGCTCCGCCCGGTACTCGTTTGAAGGTTCGGGGGAGCGGGGGGG
>JAEWYT010000066.1 GCA_023458595.1 Pseudomonadota bacterium | reverse complement strand
CGCCGCCGAACTGCCGGTCTGGAACCACATGTACAATTGGCATCGACCCCATGGCAGCCTAAACTCGAAGCCGCCAATCAGTCGCCTCGGCCTAAAAGGCGACAACCTGTTGAGGCTCCACAGCTAGTCACCACCGAGCCGCGTGACGCGCCGGAGGGTGAGATTGATGCGGCCGCCCTCCGGCAGCCAGCCGGCGAGAAGCGTCGAGGACCCCGGCAGGATCCGGTCGATGCCGTGATAGGCGAGCCGGCTCTCGCCCCCGAGCACCACCGCATCGCCGGACTGCAGCTTCACCGACCGCGTCGTTCCCCTGCGCTCCGCGCCGCCGACGCGGAAGACGCCGGTGTCGCCGAGCGAGAGCGAGACGACCGGAGCGGAGAAATCCTCCTCGTCCTCGTCGCGGTGCAGGCCCATCTTCGCCGGGGGCCGGTACCAGTTGACGAGGCAGGCCTCGGGCGGCGCGGGATGGTTCGCGAGCTTTTCCCACATTCCGAGCAGCGGCCGCGGCATCGGCGGCCACGGCCTTCCCGTTTCAGGGTGCGTCGCCTGATAGCGGTAGCCGCCGTCCCGGTCGGAAACCCAGCCGAGCGGGCCGCAATTGGTCATCGAGACGGAGAACGGCTTGCCGGTGCGCGGCATCCTCGGCGTGAAGAACGGCGCCTCGGCGACGACCGCGCGCAGGTCCGCGATCAGCGCCTCCTGCGCGGCCCGGTCGAGGAAGCCCGGCACATAGCGGCAGCCGGGCGCGATCTCCAGTTCCTCAGGAAAGCGTTCCGGCGACGTCACGGATGTGATCCCAGGCCTCCAGCACGTGGCGGCGCTCGGTCAGGAGGTTGCCGACCGACACGCGCGCGGCGACGCGGCCCTTCACCAGCGTGCGGGTCAGATAGGTGAATCCGGTCTCGTTGACGATCGCGATCAGCCGGTCGTTGAGCGCGTCCAGGTCTTCGCCTTCGACGCCGTCCGGCCGCAGGCGGAAGGCGAGGAGCGCAAGGCTGCGCGGGGCGGCGAGCTCGAAGCCCGGCTCGGCCGCGATCAGGCCCTCCAGCTCCTCGGTCCAGGCGACATGATTGCGGATCATGGCGCGGATCGCCTCCAGGCCGTGGCTCCTGAGCGCGAACCACAGCTTCAGCGCCCGGAAGCGGCGGCCGAGCGGAATCGTCCAGTCGCGATATTCCGGTCCGGCGCCGCTGCCCTCGGAGACGAGATAGGCCGGCAGGATCGACAGCGCCTTGCGCAGGACGTCCGGATCCTTCACGAAATGCGCCGAGCAGTCGAAGTTGACCCCCATCCACTTGTGCGGATTGAAGACGAGGGAATCGGCCCCCTCGATGCCGTCGGCCATATGCCGGAACTCCGGGCAGACGAGCGCCGAGCCGGCCCAGGCCGCGTCGACATGCAGATAGACGCCGTGCTTGGCGGCGACCCCGGCGATCGCGCGGACCGGGTCGACCGCGCCGATGCCGGTCGCGCCGATGGACGCGACGATCGCGGCGGGCAGGCGGCCGGCGGCCCTGTCGGCGGCGATCATCGCGTCGAGGGCGTCGGGCCTCATGCCAAAACGCGCGTCCGTCTCGACGCGCCTCAGGCCGGCGATGCCGTATCCGGCGATCCGCACCGCCTTGTCGATCGAGGAATGGGCCTCCGAGGAGGCGTAGACCGTCATCGCCGGCTTGCCGGACAGCCCGTCGGCGTTTCCGGACCATTGAAGCGCCTTTTCCCGGGCGGCGAGCAGGGCGCAGAGGGTCGCGGTGGAGGCCGAATCCTGGATCGTCCCCTCGAAGCCGTCCGGCAGGCCGATCGCCTTGCCGAGCCAGACCATCGTCACGGCCTCGAGCTCGTTCGCCGCCGGCGAGGTCTCCCACAGCATCGCCTGCTGGCCGAGGCCCGCGGCGAACACCTCGCCGAGCACCGCCGGCGGGGTGATGTTCGCGGGAAAGTAGGCGAAAAAGCGCGGATGCGCCCAGTTCGTCAGGCCCGGATCGAGAACCCGGTCGAAATCGGCGAGGATCTCGTCGAATCCCTCCCCGGTCTCGGGCGCTTCCCGCGGCAGCGCGGCGACAATCTCGCCGGGCCTGACCCTGGCGCGGACGGGCCGCGCCTCGATGCCCTCCCAGTAGTCGGCGATGCGGTCGATCAGCGCGTGACCGCGGCGGCGGAATTCGTCGGTGTCCATGGATGCTCCCGTCAGCCCCCCAGGGCCGCCATCCTGTTCAACGCGGTCGCGGCGTCAACCCGCCTCCTGTCGCACCGCGAACAATGCGTCTGCCGCCTTGCGGCGCACCGGCCCTCTCCTTATATCAGCGCGGAACATCGCCTCGTTTCCAGTCGGGGCGAAATCCATTGTTCTTTGGGGGCCGTTCCGGAACCCCGTTCCCCACGGGATGTCCGGGCCAGGGGTGCCTCGCAACGAGGGCTCCAGCGGCCTGCCTGAAAAGAGAGGTTCGAAAATGGGTAAAGTGATCGGTATCGACCTCGGCACCACCAACTCGTGCGTCGCCGTGATGGAAGGGTCGACTCCCAAGGTCATCGAGAATGCCGAAGGCGCGCGCACCACGCCTTCGATGGTCGCCTTCACCGAGGACGGTGAGCGGCTCGTCGGCCAGCCGGCCAAGCGCCAGGCGGTCACCAATCCGGAAAACACGTTCTTCGCCATCAAGCGGCTGATCGGGCGCACCTACGACGACCCGATGACGCAGAAGGACAAGGATCTCGTCCCCTACCACATCGTCAAGGCGTCGAACGGCGACGCGTGGGTCGAGAGCCGCGGCGAGAAGTACTCGCCCTCGCAGATCTCCGCCTTCATCCTGCAGAAGATGAAGGAGACGGCGGAAGCCTTCCTCGGGAGCAAGGTCGAGCAGGCGGTCATCACGGTTCCCGCCTACTTCAACGACGCCCAGCGCCAGGCCACCAAGGACGCCGGCAAGATCGCCGGCCTCGAGGTGCTGCGCATCATCAACGAGCCGACCGCGGCCGCGCTCGCCTACGGCCTCGACAAGAAGGACGGCAAGACCATCGCCGTCTACGACCTCGGCGGCGGCACGTTCGACATCTCGATTCTTGAGATCGGCGACGGCGTGTTCGAGGTGAAGTCGACCAACGGCGACACCTTCCTCGGCGGCGAGGACTTCGACATGCGCCTGGTCGGCTATCTCGCCGACGAGTTCAAGAAGGAGCAGGGCATCGACCTGCGCGGCGACAAGCTCGCCCTGCAGCGGCTGAAGGAAGCCGCCGAGAAGGCCAAGATCGAGCTTTCGAGCGCCACGCAGACCGAGATCAACCTGCCCTTCATCACCGCCGACCAGACCGGTCCGAAGCACCTGACCATGAAGCTCACCCGCGCCAAGTTCGAGGCGCTGGTCGACGACCTGATCCAGAAGACGGTCGCCCCCTGCAAGGCGGCGCTGAAGGATGCCGGACTGTCCGCCGGCGAGATCGACGAGGTCGTCCTGGTCGGCGGCATGACCCGCATGCCGAAGGTCAACGAAGTGGTGAAGAACTTCTTCGGCAAGGAGCCGCACAAGGGCGTGAACCCGGACGAGGTCGTCGCCATCGGCGCGGCGATCCAGGCCGGCGTCCTGCAGGGCGACGTCAAGGACGTGCTCCTGCTCGACGTCACCCCGCTCTCCCTCGGCATCGAGACGCTCGGCGGCGTGTTCACGCGCCTGATCGACCGCAACACCACGATCCCGACCAAGAAGAGCCAGGTCTTCTCCACGGCCGAGGACAACCAGACGGCCGTGACGATCCGGGTCTTCCAGGGCGAGCGCGAGATGGCGGCCGACAACAAGCTGCTCGGCCAGTTCGATCTCGTCGGCATCCCGCCGGCGCCGCGCGGCATGCCGCAGGTCGAGGTGACCTTCGACATCGACGCCAACGGCATCGTCAACGTGTCGGCCAAGGACAAGGCGACCTCGAAGGAGCAGCAGATCCGCATCCAGGCCTCGGGCGGCCTCTCGGACGCCGACATCGAGAAGATGGTGAAGGACGCCGAGGCGCACGCCGACGAGGACAAGAAGCGGCGCAAGCTGGTCGAGGTCAAGAACCAGGCCGAGGCGCTGGTCCACTCGACCGAGAAGCAGCTCGCCGAGTTCGGCGACAAGGTGCCGGCCTCCGACAAGGGCGTGATCGAGAGCGCCGTCGCCGACCTGAAGTCGGCGATGGAAGGCGACGATCCCGAGGCGATCGAGGCCAAGTCGCAGGCGCTCGCCCAGGCGGCGATGAAGCTCGGCGAGGCCATGTACGCCGCCTCGCAGGCCGAAGCCGAAGGTGGCGGGGCCGAAGCGAAGTCCGACGACGACGTGGTCGACGCGGACTTCGAGGAAGTCAAGGACGACGACCAGAAGAAGTCGGCCTGACGGCACAAGAGACCAGGGATGGCCCTCATTCGTCGAGACGCGTGACTCTCGCCGGATCGAGGGCCGTTCCATTTCGGAATTCGAAGTGACGGCGAACCGGGCCCACGGGCGGGCCGGCGCCGGGCGGGCGAACTGAAGCGGATGTCCAAGCGCGACTTTTACGAGGTGTTGGGCTGCAGCCGGTCGGCCACAGAGTCCGACCTGAAGAGCGCTTTCCGCAAGCTCGCCATGAAGTTCCACCCGGACAAGAACCCGGGCGACTCCGAGGCCGAGCACAAGTTCAAGGAGATCAACGAGGCCTACGAGGCGCTGCGCGATCCCCAGAAGCGCGCCGCCTACGACCAGTTCGGCCACGCCGCCTTCGACGGCATGGGCGGCCACGGCTTCGGTTCGGACTTCGCCTCGTCGATGTCGTCGATCTTCGACGACCTGTTCGGCGACTTCATGGGCGCGGGACGCGGGCGGGGCCGCGGCGGACGCGGGCGCGGCGCGGACCTGCGCTACAACATGGAGATCACGCTCGAGGAAGCCTACGCGAGCAAGGCGGCGCAGATCCGCGTGCCGACGTCCGTCACCTGCGAGACCTGCTCGGGCTCCGGCGCCAAGCCCGGCACCAGCCCGACGACCTGCACCACCTGCGGCGGCGCCGGCCGCGTGCGGGCGAGCCAGGGCTTCTTCGCGATCGAGCGCACCTGCCCCCACTGCCAGGGCCGCGGCGAGGTGATCGAGGACCCGTGCGCCGATTGCGGCGGAGCGGGACGGGTGACGCGCGAGCGTAACCTGTCGGTCAACATCCCGGCCGGCGTCGAGGACGGCACGCGCATCCGGCTCGCCGGAGAGGGCGAGGCCGGCGTGCGCGGCGGACCGCCCGGCGACCTCTACATCTTCCTGTCGGTGAAGCCGCACGAGATCTTCCAGCGCGACGGCGCCGACCTGTTCTGCCGCGTGCCGATCTCGATCACCACCGCCGCGCTCGGCGGCGAGATCGAGGTGCCCACCCTCGACGGCGGCCGCAGCAAGGTGAAGGTGCCGGCCGGCACCCAGACCGGCAAGCAGTTCCGCCTCAAGGCGAAGGGCATGCCGGTGCTGCGCAGCCCGCAGTTCGGCGACCTCTACATCCAGACCGTGGTCGAGACGCCGGTCAACCTGAGCCGGCGCCAGCGCGAGCTGCTGGAGGAATTCGAGAAGGCGTCCTCGGAGACGACCAACCCCGAATCCTCCGGTTTCTTCGCCAAGGTGAAAGAGTTCTGGGACGATTTGAGCGGCTGATCCGCATTTCGCCGCAATCGCCCGCTGATCATTGAGAAACACAGGAGCCGGCCAGCCATGTTCCCAGGCGCTTCGCAGACCCGCAAACGGACCGTCCTCGACGAGCTGATCTTCCTGCGCGAATGGGCGGGCAGTCCGCTCAGGACCGGGGCCGTGAGCCCGAGCGGCCGCTGGCTCGCGCGCGCCATGGCGGCGGAGGTCGACGCCGGGGACGACGGCCCGGTGGTCGAGCTCGGGCCCGGCACCGGCGTCTTCACCAAGGCGCTGATCGAGCATGGGGTCAGACCCGAGCGGCTGACCTTGATCGAGTACAATCCCGACTTCTGCCGGCTGCTCGCCAGGCGCTTTCCCGGCGTGCATATCATCCAGGGTGACGCCTATGCGCTGAACAGCCATCTCAAGGCGCACGGCATCACGGACCTCTCGGCGGTGGTCACCGGCCTGCCGCTGCTCAGCCGGCCGATGGCGCGGCGCATCGAACTGATCGAGGCGGGCGTCAAAGCGCTGAAACCCGGCATGCCGGTCGTTCAGTTCACCTACGCCCTGCAGGCGCCCGTTCCCGCGCAGGAGGGCAGGTTCGACGTCCGCCGCGGCCGGCGCGTCCTGTTCAACCTGCCGCCGGCGACCGTCTGGGTCTACTCGCGCGGCTGATCCGCTTTCCCGCCTTCCCCGCCGTCTGGCAGCCTCCCGGCAGCGCCCTAGTTTGCGGTGAACGCCTTCAATCCAAGGGGAAAACGTGACCAGGCCCGCCATTCTCGTCTTCGCCGGCTCGATCCGCACCGGCTCGATCAACGAGAAGCTCGCCGTCTGCGCGACGCAGGCGATCGCGGAGGCGGGCGGCGACGTCACGCACCTCTCGCTCGCCGACTATCCCATGCCGATCTACAACGGCGACCTCGAGGCGGCCGAAGGCCCGCCGGAGAACGCGAAGCGGCTGGCCGAGCGGTTCGTCGCGAGCCGGGGCATCTTCATCGTCGCGCCGGAATACAACGGCGGCATCACGCCGCTCCTGAAGAACACCATCGACTGGGTGTCCCGGCCGAAGGTGACCGACCACAGGCCGGGCCCCTTCAAGGGCCGCGTCTTTGCGCTCGGCGCCGTCTCGAACGGCCAGTTCGGCGGCTATCGCGGCCTGCTCCAGCTGCGCCATTCGCTGCAGAACGCGCTCGGAACGCTCATGGTGCCGGAAATGGTGTCGGTGCCGGCCGCCGACGGCGCCTTCGACGAGGCCGGCAGGCTCGTCGCCGAGCGTCCCGCGGCGATGCTCAGAACGGTCGCCGAACGGCTCGTCTCGATGGCGAAGACGTTCGCGGACTGATCGCCGGCCGTTAATATTAGCCGCGCCAGCAACTGGACCTTCCCCGTCACACGTGGGAAGCTGCCGTAGCGTAATCGGCGAAACGTCGAAGCGCACCCGTTCCGCGGCAGGGAGGCAGCAATGTCCAGATCCGTCCCGACCGGCGCGACAGTTCGGATGGCGGCTGCCGCGGTGCTGGCCGTATGTGCCGCCGCATCGACGAACGCGCAGACGGCCACGGACCTGAGATGCAGGGGCTGCGTCGGCAAGCGCGATCTCGGCAGAAGTGCCGTCACCACCGCGAAGATCCGCGACAAGGCGGTGAACACGTTCAAGATCGGGGATGGTGCCGTAACCGAAACGAAGATAGGCGGCGGCGCGGTCACCGGCGCCAAGATCCGGGACGGCAGTATCGGACCGGTCGATCTCGGCGCCGGGGCCAAGCCGGCTGGCGTGGATTCCGCCGAAGGAGGCCAGACCTTTCCGGTCTCCGCCGCGCCCGCGGTCGTGCGGGCCGTCGTAATCAGCGCGCCGTCGGCGGGGCTGGTTCTCGCGAATGCATCGGGATTTTTCTCGCTCGACGCGTCGTCGTTGACGACGTGCTCGATCTCGCTGAACGCGTCGGTCGATTTTACCCATGCGATCGAGGGCTACGCTCCGGCGAGCGTTACTCTGCACATGCCGTTTTCCGGGAGCCGCCTCTACGAGGTCCCGGCCGGCAACACGGCGATATATCTAGTGTGCTCGCGCACCGGCGGCGCGTCGATCGTCTACGACAGCGTCCTGACCGCGCTTTTCATCCCGAACCGATATTGATGGGCCGCGCCACCCGGAAGGCAGGCTTCCGGCATTGACAGCCGGCCCTCGCGGATTCACAAACCATTCCGCGCCGTCCGGCGTCTTCCCGGAACCGAGGAGTGGCCCATGAACCCGAGGACCATCGCCGCGCGCGACCGGCTGATCGTCGGGCTCGACCTGTCCTCGCAGGCCGAGGCCGAAAGGATGGTGGCGCGGCTCGGCGACGCCGTCTCGTTCTACAAGGTCGGCATGCAGCTCAGCTTCTCGGGGGGGCTGGGCTTCGCCCGCGAGCTCGCCGAGGACGGCAAGAACGTCTTCCTCGACATGAAGCTGCTCGACATCCCCAATACCGTCGCCCACGCGGTCGAGGCGATCGCGAAGATGGGCGTCACGTTCACGACGATCCACGCCTATCCGCAGGCCATGCGCGCCGCCGTCTCGGCTCGGGGGGATTCGGGCCTCAAGCTCCTCGGCGCCACGGTGCTGACGAGCCTCGACGACGCCGACCTGGCGGAAGCGGGATATGCGAGCGACGTCGGCGACCTGGTGCTGCGCCGCGCCCGGCAGGCCGCCGAGGCCGGCATGGACGGGCTCATCTGCTCGCCCGTGGAAGCCGCCGCGATCCGTGGCGCGATCGGCCATGCGCTGGAACTGATCACGCCGGGCATCCGGCCGGCCGGCGCCGAGCCCGGCGACCAGAAGCGCGCGGCGACGCCCGGAAGCGCGATCCGCGACGGCGCCGACCGGCTCGTCGTCGCCCGGCCGGTGATCCGGGCCGACGATCCGTGCGCGGCCGCCGCGGCGATCGTCGCCGAAATCGAGGCGGCGCTTGAGTAGATTCGCTCACGAAACGACCAACACGCATCAAGGAGAAACGCCATGGCCAAGGGATACTGGGTAGCGCACGTCACCGTTCACGATCCGGAGCGCTACAAGCGCTATCAGGCGGCGAACGGCGCTGCGTTCAAGAAATACGGCGGCCGCTTCCTGGTGCGCGCGGGCCAGTCGCAGTCGATGCTCGGCACGCTGAAGGACCGGCACGTCGTCATCGAGTTCCCGAGCTACCAGGCCGCGCTCGACTGCTACAACTCGCCGGAATACCAGTTCGCGATCGAAGAGCGCGGCGATGCCGGCGACGTCGACCTCGCCGTCGTCGAGGGCTACGACGGGCCGCAGCCCGAATAGGCCGGTACTTGCGGGGCCGGTGCCGCCTGCTATACCGGCCCCGGGCACGAGCGTGCCGAACCGGGAGACTTCCATGACCGACATGCGGTTGATCGTCACCGGCGCCGGCGGGCGCATGGGGCGGCAACTGGTCCGCACCGTCGCCGAGACCGAGGGCGCGACGCTGGTCGGCGCGATCGAGCGCGCGGGCGCGCCCGAGATCGGCGCGGACGCGGGCGAGCTCGCCGGCGTCGGCCATCTCGGCGTTCCCGTCACCGACGACGCGCTGCCGGTGTTCGCGCGCGCCGACGGCGTGATCGACTTCACCGCGCCGGCGGCGACCCTCGCCTTCGCCGAGCTCGCCGCGCAGGCGCGCATCGCCCACGTGGTCGGGACCACGGGCCTGAGCGAAGCCGACGGCAGGAAACTGGAAGCCGCCGCCCGCCACGCGGTGGTGGTCCGGGCCGGCAACATGAGCCTCGGCGTCAACCTGCTCGTCGCGCTGACGAGGAAGGTCGCGGCCGCCCTCGACCCGGATTTCGACATCGAGATCGTCGAGATGCATCACCGCAACAAGGTCGACGCGCCGTCCGGCACCGCGCTGATGCTCGGCGAGGCCGCGGCGAAGGGCCGCGAGGTGGCGCTGTCGCAGCATGCGGTGTGGACGCGGCACGGGCACACGGGCGCGCGCAAGCGCGGCGACATCGGCTTCCAGGCCCTCAGGGGCGGCACGGTCGTCGGCGACCACACGGTGATCTTCGCCGGGCCGCACGAGCGCATCGAGATCTCGCACAAGGCCGAGGATCGCGGCATCTTCTCGCGCGGGGCGATCAAGGCCGCGCTCTGGGCGCGCGGCCGCAGGCCGGGGCTCTATTCCATGGCCGACGTGCTCGGCCTTTCCGACTAAGACTGGAGTGACCGAATGGACCGCCTTCTCGCGCTCGTCCGCCACGGGCAGAGCGACTGGAACCTGAAGAACCTGTTCACCGGCTGGAAGGACCCCGACCTGACGGAGAAGGGCCTCGCCGAGGCGCACGCGACCGCGCAGCGCCTGAAGGCCGCCGGCCTTTCCTTCGACGTCGCCTTCACCAGCGTCCTGACGCGGGCCCAGCACACGCTCGACATCATCCTCGACGAGATGGACCTGACGGGCATCCCGGTCTTCCGCGACCAGGCGCTGAACGAGCGCGACTACGGCGACCTGACCGGCCTCAACAAGGACGACGCGCGGGCGAAGTGGGGCGAGGAGCAGGTGCATGTCTGGCGGCGCTCCTACGACGTCTCGCCGCCGGGCGGGGAAAGCCTGAAGGACACGGTGGCGCGCACCCTGCCCTATTACGTCGCCGAGATTCAGCCCCGGGTGCTGCGCGGCGAGCGCGTGCTGGTCGCCGCCCACGGCAACTCGCTGCGCTCGATCGTGATGGTGCTGGAGCGGCTCGGACCCGAGGGTATCGTCAAGCGCGAGCTCGCGACCGGCGAGCCGATCGTCTACCGGCTCGCCGCGGATTCGACGGTCGAGCAGCGGGTCGACGTCGCGGCCTGAGCGGCGACAATCCATGACCGTGATCCTCGAGACGCCGCGCCTTGCGCTCAGGCGCCTCGAGGAAGGCGATCTCGACGACCTCGCCCGCCTCTACGCCGACGAGGACGTCCGCCGCTTCTATCCGAGCGGCACGCTCGACCGGGCCAGGACGAAGGAAGAGCTCGACTGGTTCGCCGGCGGCGGGGACCCGGCGTTTCCGAAGCTCGGGCTCTGGGCGGTGATCCACAAGCCCTCGGGCCGCTTCGCCGGCCGGGCAGGGTTCCTCCCCTGGGCGATCGACGGCCGCTACGAGATCGAGATCGCCTATTTGCTCGACAAGGCGCTCTGGGGCCAGGGCCTCGGCGCGGAGCTCGCCGCCGGGCTCGTGGAGCATGGCCTGACGACGCTCGCGCTGCCGCGCCTGGTCGCCCTCATCCTTCCGGGCAACGATGCATCGGTCCGCACGGCGGAACGCGCCGGTTTGCGGTTCGAGCGGGAGACGCACGTCGACGGCGTGCGCTGCCGCCTCCATGCGATCAGCGTGATTTAGGCCGGCGCGCCGACCATGCCGGCTTCCCAGCCGAGGATCGCGCGCTTGCGCGTGAGGCCCCAGTGGTAGCCGCACAAGCTGCCCGACTTGCCGAGCACCCGGTGGCAGGGCACCACGAAGGAGATCGGGTTGCGGCCGACCGCCGTTCCGACCGCGCGGGCCGCCGTCGGCCTGCCGAGCTTCTCGGCGATGTCGGAATAGGTGGTGGCGCGGCCGAGCGGGATGCGCAGCAGGGTCTCCCAGACGCGGATCTCGAAATCGGTGCCGATGAAGACCACGCGCAGCGGATCGTCCGGACGCCACAGGTGCGGGTCGAAGATGCGCCTGGCGTAGGAGGCGGTCGCGGCGCGATCCTCGTGGAAGTGCGCCTTCGGCCAGCGCGCCGTCATGTCGGCGAGCACGCGGGCGCGCTCCTTCTCGCCGTCGGCGAAGGCGATGCCGGCGAGGCCGCGCGGCGTCGCCATCACCAGCGCCTCGCCGAACGGGCAGGCGTGGAAGCCCCAGGCAATGTCGATGCCCTCGCCGCGACTGGCATATTCGCCGGGGCTCATCGCCTCGTGGGTGACGAAGAGGTCGTGCAGGCGGCCGGGACCGGAGAGGCCGACCTCGAATGTCGCGTCGAGCACTGAAGCGGAATCGCGCAACAGGTCGCGCGCGGTGTCGAGGGTGATCGCCTGCACGAAGGCCTTCGGCGTCAGCCCGCACCAGCGGCGGAACAGCTTCTGCAGCCGCGTCGGCTCCATGCCGACATGCTCGGCCATCGTCTCGAGCGAGGGCTGCGCCCGCCAGTTCTCGGTGATGTATTCGATCGTCCGGCGCACCGCGTCGTAGTCGCTCGGGGCGGCCTTCAGCGGCTCGGCGGGCAGGTCGGCGGTCTTCGTCATCGCGTGCGTCATCATGTTCATCATAGCGCGCCTCCTGGATTCGAGGTTGCGCCAGGTTAGGCGCGCCGGTTCGGTCGCGACACCCGATTCCGGATCGTCCGCCCTCCCGTCACGCCCGTGCCTGGTGCGGGCATGCCGTGCCCGTTCCGCGAGATCGCCGGGTCGAGCCCGGCAACGACGTGGACGTCGAAAGACTCAGCGATCCAGCCCGCGCCGGGCGGTCGACAGGGCGGCGGAGAGCGCGGCGAGGAAATCCGCCTTCTCCGGCGGCGACAGCCAGCCGGCGATCTCGAGCCTGCGGCCGTGCGAGGTCAGCGACACGCTCTGCAGGTCGCCTTCGTGGTCGCGGCCGACGGCGACGCGCACCCAGTAGGGATTGAAGCGCCACTCGGCCACCGCGCCCTTCGCCGAGACGCGGCGCACCATCACCTCGGTCTCGGTGATCCGGATCTCCTCGCGGGCGCGCGCCGAGATGTAGTTCGAGCGGAAGGCGAGGAAGATCAGCAGCACGTCGAGGCCGAAGAAGCCGAAGACCGGCCAGGCGCCCATCGACAGGAAGACGAGGCCGGTCGCGAAGCTGACGCCGCCGACGGCGAGCATGAACGCGACGAAGCCGCGCCGCGACAGGGAGCGGTGCGGGGCGATCACGGCGGAAAAGACTTCCCGATCCGTTTCCGGGCTGGCGGTATCCATGGACGCGACTATAGATAGTCGATGTCCAGGATTCAGCCCACGAAAAAATCCGCTGCCGCCGGCGCGGCCATGGCCGGGACCGCGGGCCGGAAGGGTCCTGCCGCGGCGAAAAAACCCAAAAAACAGGCGACCTTGCTCGAGCCCGACGAGATCGAGCGCCTTTTCGCGGCCCTGAAGAAGACGAATCCGGCGCCGAAGAGCGAGCTCGAATACGTCAACCCGTTCACGCTGCTGGTCGCCGTGGTGCTGTCGGCGCAGGCCACCGACGCCGGCGTCAACAAGGCGACGCGGGCGCTGTTCGCCAGGGCCGACACCGCCGCCAGGATGGTCGCGCTCGGCGAGGACGCCGTTCGCGAGCACATCAAGACGATCGGCCTGTTCCGCAACAAGGCGAAGAACGTCGTCGCCCTGTCGAAGCGGCTCGTCGAGGAGACCGGCGGCGAGGTGCCGCGCGACCGGGATTTCCTCGAGACGCTGCCGGGCGTCGGGCGCAAGACCGCCAACGTGGTGCTCAACGTCGCCTTCGGCGAGCCGACGATCGCGGTGGACACCCACATCTTCCGGGTCGCCAACCGCACCGGCCTCGCGCCCGGCAAGACGCCGCTCGACGTCGAGCTCGGTCTCCTGCAGGTGGTGCCGCGGAAGTACCTGCTCCACGCCCACCACTGGCTGATCCTGCACGGGCGCTACATCTGCAAGGCGCGCAGGCCCGAATGCCAGCGCTGCGTGATCGCGGACGTGTGCAGGTATCCGGACAAGACCGTCTAGACGGTCTTCCCTCCTTCGCGGGAACGGCCGGAATCGCGCGCGCACAGAGATCCGCGGCACGGCCGAAGGCCCGGGCGAGGGGTTGGGGCATCCGCTGTCGGACAGGGAGCAAACGGGGAGAATGACCCGGGAAATCCTTCAAACCTATGCCGACGCCGCGGCGCGGCTGATCGAGCGGTACGAGGCGATCTCGACCGCCGATCTGTTCGCGCCGGTCCTGCCCCTCCTGCCCGATCCGCCCGGCCGCGTGATCGACGTCGGCGCGGGCACGGGACGCGACGCCGCCTGGTTCGCGGACCGGGGGTTCGACGTCCTGGCGGTCGAGCCCGTCGCCGCGTTCCGCGCGGCGGGACTCGCGCGACACCGGTCGCCGCGGCTCGTATGGCTGGACGATTCGCTTCCGGAACTATCTCGGGTTCCGCAGCGCGGCCGGATCTTCGACGTCGTGATCGTCAACGGCGTCTGGCAGCACGTCGATCCGGCCGGGCGCCGCATCGCGATGCCGGCGATCGCGGCGCTGACGGCGCCCGGAGGGCGCCTCGTCCTCTCATTGCGGCACGGGCCCGGCGCACCGGGGCAGCTGATCTTCGAGCCGACCGTGGACGAAGCGATCGACCTCGCGGCCGCCAGCGGCTTCAGCCTCGTATGGAGCGAGCCGCGCGAGTCGATCCAGGACTGGAACCGGGCGGCGGGCGTCACCTGGACGTGGATGGTGTTCTCGCGCGCCGCCTAGCGGGAAACCCCGGTCCGCGCCTCCGCGGAGATCCGCTTGTGCAGCCTGACCATGAAGGCGGTCGCGAACAGCGGCGTGGCGAGGTTGACGACCGGGATCATGACGAAGCCGGCGACGAGGAGGCCGGCGGCGAAGATGCGCCCGCCGTTGGCGCGGCGCATCAGGCGGGCGTCCTCGTAGGGACGGTAGCGCAGGGCGGCGAGCTCGAAATACTCGCGGCCGAGCAGGTAGGCGTTGACCAGCAGGAAGGCGACGAGGTTGACGCCCGGCAGGAGCAGCAGCACCAGCGCGAGCAGGTTCGCCAGGATCACCGCGCCGAAGAACTTCGCCGACGAGACGAGCACCTGGGCGAGCGGCAGGGGCGTGCCGACCGGATCGGCGGGAAAGGCGGTGCGCTCGACCTTCTCGGCGATCTCGTCGAGGAAGAGGCCGGCGACCAGCGAGGAGACCGGCGCGACCAGGAAGACCAGGGCGACGACGAAGCCCGCGCCGGCGAGAACGTCGGCGAGGGTGTCCGCCCAGCCCCAGGGCAGCGCGACGAAATGGCGGAACAGCCAGATCAGCACGATCCAGAGCGCGACGAGGCCCGCGAGCGTCAGGCCGAGCGTGCGCAGGAGGATCGCCCGGAAAGGCCTGGAGACGACGTCGGACAGCGCCGCAATCGCGTCTTCGATCATGGGCTCGCGCTCCTTGCGGCCTTTCCGTGGAGGGGGCGCGGGCGGCCCACCGGCATCCCTGAGATAGGCGGGGCGGGCGCGATCCGCAACGAATGGGCGGGGCGTGGGCAGGATACCAGGATTCGCGGGGGAAATTTCCCTTGCGAAATCAGCGGTTAGCGGGGGTTGCCGGGCGGACGGCACCGACTATAGTGCGGACCGACCGCAACAGAGATTCTTCCGCATCATGGCTGAAACGAAATTCGACGTCGTCGGCATCGGCAACGCCATCGTCGACGTGATCGCCCGCGCCGAGGACGACTTCCTCGTCGCCGAGAAGCTCGTCAAGGGCTCGATGAACCTGATCGACGAGGCGCGCGCCGACACGCTCTACGGCGCCATGGGCGCCGCCACCGAGATGTCCGGCGGCTCCGGCGCCAACACGATCGCCGGGCTCGCCTCCTTCGGCGGCCGCGGCGCCTTCTTCGGCAAGGTCGCGAAGGACGGGCTCGGCAAGGTCTTCAGCCACGACATCCGCGCGCTGGGGGTCCATTTCGACACGCCGGCGCTGACCGCCGGCCCCTCGACCGCGCGCTGCCTCGTCATGGTGACGCCCGACGGCGAGCGGACCATGAACACCTTCCTCGGCGCCTGCCAGATGCTCGGGCCGGACGACGTCGAGGAGGACGTCGTCGCGCAGTCGAGCATCCTCTACATGGAAGGCTACCTGTGGGACCCGCCGCAGGCCAAGAAGGCCTTCCTGCACGCCGCGGACATCGCCAGGAAGCACGGCCGCGAGGTGGCGCTGACGCTGTCGGATTCCTTCTGCGTCGACCGCTACCGCGCCGAGTTCCTCGAGCTGATCCGCTCGGGCACCGTGACGCTGCTCTTCGGCAACGAATCCGAGCTGCACTCGCTCTACGAGACCGCCGACACGGACACCGCGCTCGCCGCGCTCGAGAAGGACTGCCGGTTCGCCGTGGTGACCCGCTCGGAGAAGGGCGCGGTGGTGTTGAAGGACGGCGCCCGCGTCGCGGTTCCCGCCGCGCCCGTGGAGCAGATCGTCGACCTCACCGGCGCCGGCGACCTCTTCGCCTCGGGCTTCCTGTTCGGCCTCGCGCGCGGCCAGGATCCGGAGACCTGCGCGAGGCTCGGCGGCCTCGCCGCGGCCGAGGTCATCAGCCATATCGGCGCCCGTCCGCAGGTGAGCCTCAAGCAGCTCGCCGCGCAGAACGGCCTGCCGGTCTAGCGGCTGGCGCGTTCACGCGGACCCGACCGGGGAGCCGCTGCGAACGACCGCAACCGACGTATGGGCCCTGGATCGGGTCCAGGGCACGCCTTTGTATCCAGGGCTCAACCTCGGCGACACGTGAAGACGCGTGTCCCGGACCTGATCCGGCCGAGGTCATCAGCCATATCGGCGCCCGCCCGCAGGTGAGCCTCGAGCAACTCGCCGGGCAGAACGGCCTGCCGGTCTAGCGGCAGGCGCGTTCACGCGGACCCGACCGGGAGCCGCCGCGAACGACCGCAACCGCCGTATGGGCCCTGGATCGGGTCCAGGGCACGCCTTTGTATCCAGGGCTCAACCTCGGCGACACATGAAGACGCGTGTCCCGGACCCGATCCGGGACCCAAAGGCGGCAGGCGGGAAGGATGCGATGGCGCGTCCCGAAGCCAGAGCGCGGCCCCCTACCGCCGCCCGCCCGGCATGTCGGCCATCGAGAACGACACGCCGCGGCCGGCGAGCCAGCGGGCGAAGCGCGCGACCTTCGTTTCGAGCGAGCACGTCGGCGGCAGGGCGTCGAGCTCGGCCTGATAGGCGACGCGCAGCTCCGTCTGGCGCGCCCCGGTCAGCTCCGACCACGGCGTGAGCGCCGGCTCGCCCGCGCTCACAGCTTCCTCAGCCAGACTTCCTCGACGAGGTGGTTGCCACCCTTCTTCAGGATCAGGTCGGCGCGCTGGCGGGTCGGCAGGATGTTCTCCTGCAGATTGACGAGGTTGATCCGCCGCCAGATGTCGAGGGCGGTCTCCAGCGCCTCCTCGTCGGTCAGCGAGGCGTAGCGGTGGAAATACGCGCCGGGATCGCGGAACGCGGTCTGGCGCAGCGTCATGAAGCGCTCGACGTACCAGCGCTCGACCGTCTCCGTCTCCGCGTCGATATAGACGGAGAAGTCGAAATAGTCGGAGACGAACGGCACCGCCGTGCCGTCGCGCGGCATGCGGCCGGGCTGCAGGACGTTCAGACCCTCGACGATGAGGATGTCGGGCTGATCGACCACCACGACCTGGTCGGGCGGCAGCACGTCGTAGGCGAAATGCGAGTAGAGGGGCGCGGAGACGTTGCGCTCGCCGGCCTTGATGCGGGAGAGGAACTTCAGCAGCGCGGCGACGTCGAAGCTCTCCGGGAAGCCCTTGCGGTGCATCAGGTTGTCGCGCTCGAGCACCGTGTTGGGAAAGAGGAAGCCGTCGGTGGTGACGAGATCGACCTTCGGCGTGTTGGGCCAGCGCGTCAGCAGCGCCTGGAGGACGCGCGAGGTCGTCGACTTGCCGACCGCCACCGAGCCGGCGACGCCGATGATGTAGGGGACCTTGCCGTCCCTGGCGCCAAGGAAGTAGCGGGTCGCCTTGAACAGGTCCTGGGTCGCGTGGACGTAGAGGCTCAGGAGACGCGACAGCGGCAGGTAGATCTCGATGACCTCGTCGATCGACAGCTTGGTGTTGAGACCGCGCAGGCGGAGCACCTCGGCTTCCGTCAGCGTCATCGGCGTGTCGGCGCGCAGCTTCGCCCACCCTTCGCGGGTGAAGGTGCGATAGGGCGAGGGGACGCGGTCGTTCGCCGCGGGCAGGTCGCCGGTCACTGCGAGACTTTGCGGGTTCATGTGTGACGCCTCGCCGCCTTTTCCTCGATGCCGGAGGTGCCTTCGCGCCGGCCGAGCTCGGCGTAGACGTCCTGAAGATCGACGCCGGCCGCCTCGAGCAGCACGACCAGATGATAGAGCACGTCGGCGGTCTCCGCGCAGATCGCCTGCTTGTCGCCGGAAAGCGAGGCGATCACCGTCTCGACCGCCTCCTCGCCGAACTTCTTGGCGCACTGGTCGATGCCGCGCGCGAACAGCCTGGCGGTATAGGAGGTCTCGGGATCGGCGTCCCTGCGGGACTTCACGATCCTGGCGAGTTCCTCGACGCTCAGTGTCTCTCGAGCCATCTCTGCGTTCCCGGCCGGTCTACGGATCGAGCCGCATCGGAATGCCGGCGGCGGCCATGTAGTCCTTGGCCTCGCGGATCGTATGCTGCCCGAAGTGAAAGATCGAGGCGGCGAGCACGGCGCTCGCGCCGCCGTCGCGGATGCCCTCGACCATATGCTGAAGCGTGCCGACGCCGCCCGAGGCGATGACGGGCACGTGGACCCGGTCGGAGACCGCGCGCGTCAGGGCGATGTCGTAGCCCGCCTTGGTGCCGTCGCGGTCCATGGAGGTGAGCAGGATCTCGCCGGCGCCGAGCGAGACGACTTCCTGCGCGAACTCCAGCGCGTCGATGCCGGTCGGCCGGCGGCCGCCGTGGGTGAAGATCTCCCAGCGGGCGTCCTCGCCCTCGGCCGAGACGCGCTTGGCGTCGATCGCCACGACGATGCACTGGTCGCCGTACTTCTCGGCCGCGGCCTTCACGAAGGCGCGGTCCTTCACGGCCGCCGTGTTGATCGACACCTTGTCGGCGCCGGCCCTGAGCAGCACGCGGATGTCGTCGACGGTGCGCACGCCGCCGCCGACGGTCAGCGGCATGAAGCAGTGCTCGGCGGTGCGGGTGACGACGTCGAGCAGGATGCCGCGGTCCTCGTGGCTCGCGGTGATGTCGAGGAAGCAGAGCTCGTCGGCGCCGGCGGCGTCGTAGGCGACCGCGGCTTCCACCGGATCGCCGGCGTCGATCAGGTCGACGAACTGCACGCCCTTGACGACGCGGCCGTCCTTGACGTCGAGACAGGGGATGACGCGGGCCTTGAGCATCAGGAAACCCTCCCGGACTTGATCAGCGCCAGCGCCTCGGCCGGATCGAGGCGGCCGTCGTAGAGCGCGCGGCCGGAGATCGCGCCTTCCAGGACGGCGCAGTCGGGTTCCAGCAGCCGTTTCACGTCGTCGATCGAGGCGAGGCCGCCCGAGGCGATGACGGGAATCGACACCGCGCGGGCGAGCTCCAGCGTCGAGGCGATGTTGAGGCCGGTCAGGACGCCGTCGCGGTCGATGTCGGTGTAGACGATCGCGGCACAGCCTGCGTCCTCGAACTTCCGCGCCAGATCGACCGCCGTCATTTCCGAGGTCTCGGCCCAGCCCTCGACGGCGACTTGGCCAGCCCGCGCGTCGATGCCGACGACGACGCGGCCGGGGAAGGTCCTGCAGGCCTCGCGCACCAGCGCGGGATCGCGCACCGCGACCGTGCCGAGGATGACGCGACGGATGCCCTTGCCGAGCCAGCCTTCGATAGCCGCCATGTCGCGGATGCCGCCGCCGAGCTGGATCGGCATCGTGACGGCCGCGATGATCGCCTCGACCGCCGGGCCGTTGACGCTGTGTCCGGAGAAGGCGCCGTTCAGGTCGACGACGTGCAGCCATTCGAAGCCCTGCGCCTCGAAATCGCGCGCCTGGGCGGCCGGATCGTCGTTGAAGACGGTGGCGGCGTCCATGTCGCCCTTCACGAGGCGCACGCAGCGCCCGTCCTTCAGGTCGATCGCGGGGAAGAGGATCATCAATTCTCTAATTGGCAATGTCGCGGGTGGATATCCAAGCGTCGACAACGTCGGAGCCGAATGCGTAAGCCGTAACGACGATTGCCGTTACGACCAAGGTCCAAATTGCCGTCGACAACAATCCAGTACCGACCTGTTGCCAGAATCCCGAGTTCGAGCGAAGCGCTTGCTCAATGGCGCGGGCCTGCCGAAGCGTCTCATTGTTGACGGCCGCCTCACGTATTTGCGGCTCGACCGCCTCGACGTAGGTTTCCGCATAAGCGCTCAGGAGATCGGCGGCTCGTTCTCGCAAGGTGGCGCGAACGTCGTCCGTCAGGAAGTGGTCGGTGACTGCGGCCGTTTCAGACGGATCGGGCTTCTTGCCACCGTAGTCCTTTCGGTGCTTTACGATCCAATCGCGCTTCTGTCGCTTGTAGAGCGAATAAGCGATGAGGCCGACGAGATCGAGTTCATCGCTCTCGTCGTTCACATAGAACTCTAGAACTCGATTGTAGTCCGCGTCGGGAATCAGTGCCGCTGAGGTCTGGTTGGCCTCTTTTGCCCCTTCATCCTTCTCATTCACGAAGCTTTTTCCTTAGCCGCGCGCGACACATTTGTCAGCGCGCGCCGGTGTACGCTCTCGTCGACGCGCCGGATCGTAGTGCCGTTCGGGAGTTTGACGTCGGAGAAAGTGGTTCTGCCTTCCTTCGCCGGTTTCAGCGAATAGACGACCTTTTCCTGCGTCCCACGTTTCTCGGTTTTCGATGCCACTCGGGCCTCCTGCTCCAGCATGCAGTCTCATATCAATATAACGTACGCCGAACCGGTTTGTAATTCTCACGGCGCCCACTCAAGGAAGTTGCCGATGAGCGCCAGGCCGAGCTTCTGGCTCTTCTCGGGGTGGAACTGGGTGCCGGCGCGGTTTCCCTTCGCGACGATCGCCGTGACCGGGCCGCCGTAGTCGGATTCCGCGACGACGTCGAAACGGTCCTTCGCGGCCAGATGATAGGAATGGACGAAATAGGCGTGGAGACCGTCGTCTCCGGTCGCGATGCCGTCCAGCAGGGGGTGATCGGAAATCACGCGAAGCGTGTTCCAGCCCATGTGCGGGATCTTGAGGCCGGGATCGGAGGGCGCGAGCCGGACGACGTCGCCGGAAATCCAGCCGAATCCCTCCGAAACCTCGTATTCGCGGCCGAAATCGGCCATCAGCTGCATGCCGACGCAGATTCCGAGGAAGGGACGGCCCTTTTCCTCGACGACCTCCATCAGCGCCTCGCGCAGGCCGGCGACCCGCTCAAGCCCGCGCCTGCAGTCGGCGAAGGCGCCGACGCCCGGCAGGACGACGCGGTCGCAGACGCGGACGATCTCCGGATCGTCGGTGACGCGGATGTCGGCGCGGATCTCGTTCTCGCGGGCCGCGCGCTCGAAGGCCTTCTCGGCCGAGCGCAGGTTGCCGGAGCCGTAGTCTAGGATGGCGACGCGCATGGGATCTGGTCGGAAGCGGGCTACTCGGGTTGCGGAAACAGGCCGATGACCGGCTGATGGGCCGCCGGTGCGGCGGGACGTGGCGCGGGCGGTGCGGCGGGACGCGGCGCGGGCGGGGCGGCGGAACGCGGCGCCGGACGCTGCGCGGCCGCGAGATACCGGCGGAAGAAGGACTGCTCGGCCTCCTCCCGGTCACGCCCGGCGGCGACGCCGAGCTGGCGCCAGCCCTTCCCGACGAGGCTCCAGCGCCTGAGCGCATTCGCCTCCAGGGCGAACCAGAAGGCGAAGACCAGACTCACCACGGCGACGATGACGTTCGTTTCGCGGACGAGCTCGCCGAGGACGCCGAGGCCCGCGCCGATCGCCAGCCAGGCGAGCAGCACCCACCACATGCGGTTCCAGATCAGCCACAGCATCGGCACGAACAGCGCCGGCCAGCAGAATCCCTCCTTGACGAAGAGAATGCGGTCCATCCGCGCTCCATCGCCTTCCGGCGGCTCGTGGACGGTGTAGACCTTCATGGCACACCCTTGATTCTACGGGCTTTTCAGGCCCTTACAGGCTACCCTTGGTGGATGGCACCCGGGCGCCCTCGCGCGGATCGACGGCGATCGCGGCGCGCAGCGCGCGGGCGAGGCCCTTGAAGCAGCTCTCCGCTATATGGTGGCTGTTGTCGCCGTAGAAACACTCCACATGAAGGGTGATGCCGGCGTTCATGGCGAAGGCCTGGAACCACTCGCGGAACAGCTCGGTATCCATGTCGCCGACCTTCGGCGCCGGGAAGGCGACGCGCCAGACGAGGAACGGCCGGCCGGACACGTCGATCGCCACCCGGCTCAGGGTCTCGTCCATCGGCAGGTGGGCCGTCGCGTAGCGGGCGATGCCGCGGCGCTCGCCGAGCGCCTCCTTCACCGCCTGGCCGAGCACGATGCCGACGTCCTCGGTCGTGTGGTGCAGGTCGACATGGAGATCGCCCTTCGCGGCGACGTCGACGTCGATCAGCGCATGACGGGCGAAGAGCTCGAGCATATGGTCGAGGAAGCCGATGCCCGTCGCGATCTTCGACGTGCCTTCGCCGTCCAGGTCGACCGAGACCCTGACGTCGGTCTCGGCGGTCTTGCGCGCGATTTTCGCGGTCCGCGCCTTGCTCATCGGCTCGACTTTCGCTCGAGGAAGTGACAGAGGGCGCCTTTTATCAGGCGATCGCCGCGGATGAAAGCGCCGCTTTCGGGCCGAATTCCCGAATCGCGTCAGAGGCATAGCTGCCGGGCGCCCGGTACAAGTTGAATCGGCCCCGTAACGGCATACATGTGGCCCCGGCGCGCGAACGGCCTGCCCCGGGGGCCGTTCCAGGCGTGGCATGAGGAGCAGCCATGAATTCCAGGTCTTCCGACACCCAGTGGCACGCGACCACGATCCTGACCGTGCGCAAGGGCGACAAGGTGGTGATCGCCGGCGACGGCCAGGTCTCGGTCGGCGACACGGTGATGAAGCACAGCGCCCGCAAGGTGCGGCGGATCGGCGACGGATCGGTGATCACGGGCTTCGCCGGGGCGACCGCCGACGCCTTCACCCTGTTCGAGCGGCTGGAAAAGAAGCTCGAGCAGTATCCGAACCAGCTGATGCGCGCTTCCGTGGAACTCGCCAAGGACTGGCGCACGGACCGGTATCTCAGGCACCTGCAGGCGATGATGATCGTCGCCGATTCCACGATCAGCCTCGTCGTCACCGGCAACGGCGACGTGCTGGAGCCCGAGAACGGCCTCGCGGCGATCGGGTCGGGCGGCAACTACGCGCTCGCCGCCGCCCGCGCGCTCGCCGACACCGACCTCTCGGCGGAGGAGATCGCCCGCAAGGCGATGGCGATCGCCGCCGACATCTGCGTCTACACCAACGACAAGGTCGTCGTCGAAACCCTCGACGCGACGTGAGCCGGGGCCCAGGCCGCCCGGGCAAGAGGACCATCGCATGACCGATTTCTCCCCCCGCGAGATCGTCTCCGAGCTCGACCGCTACATCGTCGGGCAGAAGGACGCCAAGCGCGCCGTCGCGATCGCGCTCCGCAACCGCTGGCGGCGCCAGCAGCTCGACGACAGCCTGCGCGAGGAGGTGCTGCCGAAGAACATCCTGATGATCGGCCCGACCGGCGTCGGCAAGACGGAGATCTCGCGCCGGCTCGCCAGGCTCGCCGACGCGCCGTTCATCAAGGTCGAGGCGACGAAGTTCACCGAGGTCGGCTATGTCGGCCGCGACGTCGAGCAGATCGTCCGCGATCTCCTCGAGACGGCGATCGGGCTCGTGCGCGCGCGCCGCCGCAAGGAGGTGCAGGCAAAGGCGCACCTCGCCGCGGAAGAGCGCGTGCTCAACGCCCTGGTCGGCCCCGGCGCCGGCCCGTCGACACGCGAATCCTTCCGCAAGAAGCTGCGCGAGGGCGATCTCGACGACAAGGAGATCGAGGTGGAGCTGCGCGCCGCGTCGCTGTCGATGCCGCAGATGGAGATCCCCGGCATGCCCGGCGCCTCCGTCGGCATGATCAATCTCGGCGACATGCTCGGCAAGGCGTTCGGCGGCCAGACCAAGACGCGCAAGGTCAGCGTCAAGGATTCCTACGAGCTGCTGATCGCGGAGGAATCCGACAAGCTCCTCGACGACGAGCAGATCGTCCAGGAGGCGATCCACTCGACCGAGAACAACGGCATCGTCTTCCTCGACGAGATCGACAAGATCACCGCCCGCTCCGAGGGAATGGGCAACACCGGCCCGTCGCGCGAGGGCGTGCAGCGCGACCTCCTGCCGCTGATCGAGGGCACCACCGTGTCGACCAAGCACGGGCCGGTGAAGACCGACCACATCCTGTTCATCGCGTCCGGCGCCTTCCACGTGGCCAAGCCCTCCGACCTCCTGCCGGAGCTGCAGGGCCGGCTGCCGATCCGCGTCGAGCTTCGGGCGCTGACCGAGGAGGACTTCCGCCGCATCCTGACCGAGACCGAGGCGAGCCTGATCAAGCAGTACGTGGCGCTGATGGGAACGGAGGGCGTGATCCTCAACGTCACCGACGACGCCATCGCCGAGATCGCCAGAATCGCCGTCGAGGTGAACGCGTCGGTGGAGAACATCGGCGCGCGGCGGCTGCAGACGGTCATGGAGCGCGTGCTCGACGACATCAGCTTCGACGCGCCGGACAGGAACGGCCAGACGGTCATCGTCGACGCCGCCTACGTGCGCAAGAACATCGGCGATCTCGCCAGGAACGCGGATCTCAGCCGCTACGTGCTGTAGGGCGCTCCGGCCGGGTGGAGAGGCTGTTTGGGCCCCCGGAGAAGAAGCCGGGCCGCCGCCAGGTGGGGGCCCCCCCAAACCC
>JAEWYT010000065.1 GCA_023458595.1 Pseudomonadota bacterium | reverse complement strand
CCTCCAGCAGCATCAGGTATTCCTTGACCGAAACCGGCAGCTTGGCGGCACGCAAGGTGTAGAAAAAATCGATCAGCATGGCAAAGGGCTTTCAAAAAATGAAGCTGTCAGCGAAGGTGTTTACTGTGTTTCAAAGGCTTTTATGCCTGAAATCAAGCAATACCAGGCGCAAGCTGCTTCAGTTTTTCAAGCAGGCGCGTGTAGGCCGCCGGCCATTCTGCGGCCAGCATGCTGTACATCACCGTGTCGCGCACGCTGCCGTCGCGGCGCAGGGCATGGTGGCGCAGCACGCCGTCGCGCTGCGCACCCAGGCGGGCGATGGCCTGCTGGCTGCGCGTGTTCAGGATGTCGGTGCGCCAGCCCACGACGGCGCAGCCCAGGGGGCCGAAGGCGTGCTGCATCAGCAGCAGCTTGGCGGCGGTGTTGACGTGGCTGCGCTGCACGCTGGCGGCGTACCAGGTGTAGCCGATCTCCAGGCGCTGCACGGCGGGCACGATGTCGTGGTAGCTGCTGGTGCCCAGCACCCGGCCACTGGCCGCGGCCAGCACGGCGTAGGGGCAGCGCGGGCCCTGGGCCTGCATGTCCAGGGCTAGCTGGATGTAGGCGGTGGTTTCCTCGGGGCGCGGAACCCAGGTGACGCGCAACTGCCACAGCTCCCCGTCGGCGGCCGCCGCTTGCAGGCCGGCGGTGTGCGCCAGGCTCAGGGGTTCCAGGCGCAGGCCCCAGCCTTGCAGCGGGGTGGGGGAGGCGAACGGTGTGGCAGTCAGTGCATCAGGCATGGCAGGGGGAGCAGGGAGGGGAGGTCAATCGGCCTCGGCTTCTGTCAATCGATCTTTGGCTTGCTGGCGCCCGCGCCAGATGCGGGCGATGTGCAGGCCCGCGCCGCCGCCCAGGCCGACCATCAGGATGCCCACGATGCCGGCGCCGCTGTAGCCATCGGCAAAGATGTCGATGCCCACGGCCTGGCCCAGGCCGTAGCCGGCCAGCGCGCCCAGGACAAAGCAGACGGCGTCGGACACCCCTTCGAGCAGCATTTTTTGCGCAGAAGCCATGGTCAGTCTCCCCAATTCGTTGTGGTGAAAACTGCAAAGTTAGGGCAAACGGCGGTTTTGCGCATCGGGGCAAGCCTGCAACAGGGCTGTCAGTGCGGTGTCAGCGGTTGCGCTGGTTCATGAACACCAGCTTCTCGAACAGGCTCATGTCCTGTTCGTTCTTTAGCAGGGCGCCCACCAGCGGCGGCACGGACACCTTCTGGTCGGGCGACTGCAGCGCTTCCAGCGGAATGTCCTCGGCCACCAGCAGCTTGAGCCAGTCGATCAGCTCGCTGGTCGAAGGCTTTTTCTTCAGGCCCGGCAGGCCGCGCACGTCGTAGAAGGTCTTGAGCGCAGCGCTGAGCAGGTCGCCCTTGAGCGTGGGGAAGTGCACGGCCACGATCTGGCGCATGGTCTCCGCTTCGGGGAACTTGATGTAGTGGAAGAAGCAGCGGCGCAGGAAGGCGTCGGGCAGCTCCTTTTCGTTGTTCGAGGTGATGAACACCAGCGGGCGGTGTTTTGCCTTGATGAGCTCGCGCGTCTCGTAGCAGTAGAACTCCATGCGGTCGAGTTCGCGCAGCAGGTCGTTGGGGAACTCGATGTCGGCCTTGTCGATTTCGTCGATCAGCAGGGCCACCGGGCGGTCGGCGGTGAAGGCCTGCCACAGCACGCCCTTGACGATGTAGTTCTGGATGTCCTTGACCTTCTCGTCGCCCAGCTGCGAATCGCGCAGGCGGCTGACGGCGTCGTATTCATACAGGCCCTGCTGGGCCTTGGTGGTGGACTTGATGTGCCACTGCAGCAGCGGCATGTCCAGCGCGGCGGCCACTTCCTCGGCCAGCATGGTCTTGCCGGTGCCGGGCTCGCCCTTGACCAGCAGGGGGCGCTGCAACTGGATGGTGGCGTTCACGGCCAGCATCAGGTCTTGCGTGGCCACGTAGTTGTCGGAACCTTGGAATTTCATGGGCTTGGTATCAGCGTAAACATTGATGTGGTGCCTTGACAGCTGCTTTCATAATGGTTTGAACCATGGGAGCCATTCGCGCCACCCTGGCGGCGTGAGCACCTGGATCGGGCGTACTTGCGGGTACGGCCAGCGTCCAGGGACTTCGCTGCCAGCGCACATTGTCGATGTGCCGGGCGGTGCCAGTGTCTCCAAGCAGATCCCAGGCTGAATTTGCAAAGGATTGTGTGCACAAAATGATGAAAACATGGACCACGGTGTTTGCAATGTTTGTCGCTTGTGCGACGTCGTCCGCCTCCGCGCAGGCTGTGCAAGGCAATCCCCAGGCGGGGGCTGGCAAGGTGGCCATGTGCATTGGCTGCCATGGCATCGCCGGCTACCAGGCCAGTTTTCCGGAGGTGCACAAGGTGCCCAAGATCTCCGGCCAGTCGGCGGCCTACATCGCTTCCGCACTGGAGGCCTACCGCAAGGGGGACCGCAGCCACCCGTCCATGCGCGCCGTGGCGCAGTCCCTGAGTGACCAGGACATCGCCGATGTGGCCGCCTATTACCAGGCGCACACCACGCCGTCCGCCAGCTCCGCCCAGCCGCATGACCCGCCGGCCCAGGTGGCGGCCCTGATCGAGAAGGGGGCCTGCTTCAGCTGCCATGGACAGGGCTTTGCCAAGCCGATCGACCCCAGCTACCCCAAAGTGGCGGGCCAGCACCCTGACTATCTGTACGTGGCCCTGAAGCAGTACAAGACCACCAACAACCCCCATGTGGGCCGCAGCAACGGCATCATGGCGCCGATTGCCCAGCAGTTCAGCAACCAGGAGCTGAAGCAACTGGCCAACTACATCGGCAAGCTGCCCGGCGATCTGCAGACCGTGCCCCAGGCGCATTTCCGCTGACCGGGAAGTAGTGCCCGTGAACCAAAAGGCCCGCTGATGCGGGCCTTTTTTTGTGGTGTGTGGCTGGTGTTCAGTCGCGCGTGGCGCGGCGCTGCACAGCGGCCACGTACTGGTTGCCGTCGGGTGGGTGGCCGTGGCGCTGGCTGTCGGCCAGCATCTGGCCCAGGCATTCCATGGTCTCGTGGTGGGCGGTGTGCAGGTCCGTGCGGCGCTTGGCCAGCAGCTCCACGGCCTGGCGGATGCCACGCGGCTGGTCGATGCTGCACTGCTCGCTGATGGACAGGTGCATGGACAGGTGCAGGAAGGGGTTGGTGCGATCCGGCTCCAGGTCGTAGTCGCGCTGCACGGCGGCGTCCACGTCGTCCAGTTCCGCGAAGTACTCGGGGTGCTCCGCGATCCACAGGCTGGCCAGGGTCTCGATCGCCTCCATCGGGGCGTCATTCTTCATTTTGCTGCGCACGCTGCAGAAAAAGCGGCGCACATCGGCTTGCGTGGGGTTGAAAAGCATGATGGCCGGCAGCGTAGCATGGGCGGTCGAGACCTGTCCCCCCGGGGGCCATCCGGTCCTGTGTGTCGGCGTAAGATCACCGCCTTTCGGGCATGGCGCCCCCAGACAGGCAGCGGCAGATGGAATTTCAGACGTGGTT